>DCVA01000035.1:17396-45501 GCA_002327925.1 Anaerolineales bacterium UBA2200 | reverse complement strand
CCCACAGCGGTGAAAGCCAGCAGTTTGCCCAGCGCCCAGGGAGTGAACCAGGTCAGCCCGCCCAGCAGTCCCGTTCCTACGATCATCGACCCTCCCAGCAGCGCGCCCAGCGACACGCCCAACAGCATGTTCCGGTTGGCAGTCAGTACTCCCATCATCAGCGTCAACGTCAGGTAGAGAAGGGTATGCACCGCCAGCCCGGCCATGCCCACCAGATACGGCAGCAGTGGGAAAGGCCCGCCCATTTTCAGAGACGCCAGGCCGTAACCGACAGCGCCCGGAAAAGCCACCACGATGACCAGCACGCCGAGACCGTGAGCAAGCAGCTTGGACAGTACGTAGGCCTTGCGCGACACGGGCTTGGACAGCACCCACTCGGTCACACCCATCTGGCGCTCGCCGAGGATCTCGCCCTGAACCAGAATGACGGCGCCCATGGCTAGCACAAAGGATCCCAGGTCGAACAGGAGCTGAACGCCCGTGGTGAGGCCGTCAAGACCCGGCTGCCCCTTGGCCGCGGCCACGGCCGGAATGACAAACATCCACAACGCGGTAAGGCCGTCGAGAATGACCACCCATAGCACGCTCTGCACCAGCCAGCGCCGGGCGGCCCACCAGGTGCGGTTCTCCTTGTTCAGCAGGTTGGCCAGGCCCGTGCGCCAACCACTCGATCCCACTCTTTGCAGTTCCGTATTAGCGACCATGGTTTCCTCCCTCCATCATGCTCATAAAGATTTCTTCCAGCTCTACTCTCTTGCGGCCGAACGCGACCACTGTGAGGGCCTCGCCGGCCTGCACCTGGCTCAGCAGTTGGGCCTCGGCGGCCTGATCGTCGCTGACCTGGATTTCCCAGGACACGCAGCCGTTGTTCGCCACCTCGTCCACGCCCGATACCCACGGCAAGGCCCGGATGCGGGCCATGGCCCGGTGCGTTTCACCCTTTAGCTTGAGGGTATAGACCGGCTTGCCGCCCCCTGCCAGCAGGTCCTCGATGGGCCCCTGCGCCACCAGCTCGCCGTGGTTGAGAATGGCCACAGCGTCGCTCACCTGCTGCACATCCCCGAGAATGTGCGTCGAGTAAAAGATGGTGGTGTGCGCCCGCAGCCGCTCCATGACCTCCAGAACTTCGTGCCGCCCGATGGGGTCCAGGGCAGCCACCGGCTCGTCCAGGATGAGCAGATCAGGGTAGTTGACCTGTGCCTGGGCCAGCCCCAGTCGCTGGCGCTCGCCCCCGGAAAAGCCCTTCACCGGGCGGTCGGCCTTGTCCAGCAGGCCCACCAGGCCCAGCACTTCCTCCACCCTCGCCTCGATCTTTGCCGGCGGGCCACGGAAAAAGAAGCGCGCCGTAAAGTGCAGCGTCTCGCGGGCGCTCATGTCGTCCACAAAGCGCGGCTGTTGCGGCAGATAGCCGACCCGGCTGCGGATGGCCACGCTGTCGCGGACGATATCCTGGCCAAAGACCGTGCCGCTGCCGCCAGTCGGGCGAATGAGGCCCAGAAGCAGTTTCATCGTCGTGGTCTTGCCTGCGCCGTTGGGACCCAGGAAGCCAAAGATCGAGTGGCGGGGCACGCGCAGATCCAGCAGCTTGAGTGCCGGGACCTGGCCAAAGCTCTTGCTCAATTGATGTGTCTGGATGACCATTTCGGTCGATGCGCTCATCGTTCACCTCCCTCTCCCTTCCAGTGATTCGATCAGGCCCTGAAAGCAACCTACGCCGCCAGCATATCCGATGACCGGAGGTATGTCAGTGTCCCTAAGGAGTATCCGGAGGGCGTATTCGGAGACTGACGGCCTCGCGATGCCAGTGGAAAAGCCCTGACGGTGCGTTCCGCTTGCAGTCTGCTTCGGAGCGTGCCGCAATCGCCTACAGGAGCAGGCAATGAACCCGGACTCGCTGGGCACCGTCGTGCCGCTGCGCGGTGCGATGTTCTACGTCACGTTCACCTATAGCCTGGGCCTGACCCTAATCAACACCATCGCCCTGGTCTGGCTCTTCATCCGCTCGCCGCGGCACCGCTGGCCGGCGGGCCTGATGCTGGCCGCCCACATTACCAGCCGGGCAGTAAACGCCCTGCATCTTTTCGCCAGCCGGGCCATCCTCGGCTGGGATCCCCTCCTCGCCGGGCTTTTGATCGCCTTCGGCATCTATGCGCTCGCCCTGTTTGGCTTTCGCATCCTGGACCCGCTGCCCGCCGCGCGCCAGGCGGCCATCGAGCAGATGCGTGATGGCCTGGTGGTGCTGGACACGGGCCGCAGCTCCAGCGCCGTCCTGACCACCGTGGACGGCGGCTACGGGCAGGTCTCCGGAATCCCTCGATCACCATCGGGCTGGACGGGATGCCGGTCATCAGCTATTTGGATTGTGCGGACTACACCCTGAAGGTCGCGCACTGCAGCAACGCCTTCTGCTCGCCGTTTGTGCGCAGGAGAAGAGGGGGAGATGGGGAGAAGGGGAGGCCCGGAGAGGGGGAGACGCGGAGCCAGCAACGCGCAGATAGAGACGCAGTAAGGAGACACGGAGCGGCGGTAACGGCCTGCTCCGTGTCTCTCTTTTGCCCTGGCCGTGCCGGCGCTCCTGCGCCTCACCGAGTGCCGGCGTTATCACCAGCAAGACCCTGAGGGTTTTCCTGAACCCTCAGGGTCTTTTTGTCGTCCCGCAGTGATTTCGTCCTGTGAGCCAACACGACTTTGACTTACGCCTGACAGAACGCGCCGCTTGCCCTCCGTGCGAGATGGCGCTTTATCCGTATACTCAGGGGCGCCTGTCGGTCGGCAAGGCGCGGGAGCTGGCCGGGATGGCGTTGTGGGAGTTCCGCCAGCTTTTGGCCTACCGGCGCATTCCACCCCACTACGACGAGGCTGATCTGGACGAGGATGTGGCCACGCTGCGCGAGCTGGGCCGGCTATGATCGTCGTCAGCAACACCTCGCCATAGAGTATGGCGCTTTGACATCGGTGAGGCACGGTCGTATACTCTGGCCACGACAGGTTCGCCCGAAGCAGCAGCGATGAGCAAACGAGCAATCACCAAATACCGTTTCACTGATCACGCGCGCCTAGAAATGGCGCGCCGGCAGATCAGCGAGGATGAGATCCGACGAGTTCTGGCTGACCCCGAGCAGGTCGAGGAGGTGCGCCCCGGGCGGGTGGTTTGCCAATCGCGGATCAGCCTTGAGGCGCCAGTTCGGGTGGTCCTTCTGCGTGTGTTTGTGGATACCAACCGCCGGCCCGCGGAGGTGGTCACGGCTTATCGGACAAGCCGCGTGGAGAAGTATTGGAGAGCAGAGTCATGAAAGTAGTGTACGACAGCGAGACAGATACCCTCACTGTGGTCTTTGCAGATACGCCCGTCGCGGAGAGTGACGAGGACAAGCCGGGGATCGTCCTGGATTACGATGCGGCGGGCAACCTTGTGTCGCTGGAGATCATGGATGCCTCACGGAGGGTGGGGCTGCCGACGCAGATCGAATATCAGATGATCCCCGTCGCAGCATCGGTGTAACGAATGGTGCAGTTAGCCCGGCATTGACAGGGGGCACCTGAGTCAGCCGTGCAAAGCCGCCGACACCCGCTGCATCCAGGCGAGGGGCCTCACCGGCTCCGGCTGTACCACGTGGGCCCGGGACTTGCCGTACCCCAGGTAGCGGAACCGTTCCGGGTAGCAGCCGTACAGGGTGTAGTCGGCCACCTCGAAACCGTGGCGGAACAGGCACTCGAACTCGGGCTGCCGCAGCCGGCGGATGGTGGTCTGAAAGTAGGCAGCGCGCTCTCGCTCCGGGTCGCTCTGCACGTAGCCGCCGATCCTCTCCATGTCCGCTTCGCGTCCGGTAAAGCGCAGCACGTCCTGGCAGGAGCTGCCGATCAGGAAGTAGCAGACCTGGTCGTCGTGGTTTCGCGCCCGCTCCACCAGGGCGCGAAAGCGCAAGGAACGGATCTCCTCCAGCATCAGCCCGAAAATCAGGCGCCTGGGAGCGTTCCAGGTCCGGTAGGGCTCGGGCCGGGAGCGGGCGCAGCCGTCGCTGATCAGCAGCAGGTCCACGTTCTGCTCCCAGCCATTGAGAAAGCTGTGCATCCCCTCGACGCCCAGGTTGTCGCACACCCCGCCATCCCACAGATGCAGGCGGCGGAAGGCGTAGTGGCTGCGAACTCTGCCCTCGGGCCTTGTCCAGGAGTGCTGGCGCGTGTCCAGCACCAGGGGTCCGACCAGGCCCGGGAAGCCGCAGGACGCCGTGACGGCGTCGGCCAGGGGAAGGTCCGTGTCCGCCGTGTGGCCAAAGCTGCTGTCTGCCATGCGCCCGCGCTCGAAACGCCAGTTGCGGGCCGTCTCATAGCAGGTGGAGTTGATGATCCAGCGAGGGTGCTCCGGCAGGTCGGACAGCCGTCCTGTCAGCGCCCAGCGCTTTTGCAGCTCGCGTGACATCTCGTCCGCCCGGGTGTGCAACAGGCGCAGGGGAAAGCGCAGGACGTCGCCAATCACGGCTCCCTGCAGGTCCTGGGAGGTCATCTTCTCGCGGGCGGCGGGAAGCACGCGGTCCAGGTACTCGGCACTGCTCGGCCAGCGCATGCCATTGCAGGCCATCACCAGCGCCGCGGCCAGACTGCCCCCGGACACGGTGGACACGATCTCGACGTTTTCGAGGCAGCGCTGTTCGGCCAAACGGGCCAGCACACCCAGGTGAAAGACTGTGGCGCGAAAGCCGCCTCCCGAAAGCGCAAGGCCGATCCTGCCCGTACGACCCTCTTGTGGACTCATCCTGACACCTCCCCGCTCTGTCTCCTGACCTCTTGCCGTTTCCCGAACTCCTGCCGCCAGTGTAGCGGCTGAGCGGGCGTAGTGTCAGTGTCCCAGGGGCGTATTCAGGGGGAGTATTCTGAAGACGGGCGACTGCAGGGGGGGATTGCTTCGCGAAAACGCCGCTCGCCCTGTCTCACCTCTGGCCCTCACGGCAGAGGCGTATGCGGGGACGACAGGACTAAAGCCCCGGCGAGGCGGCGCTTGGTGCTGCTGCTACAGCAGGTTCAGCTCGCGGGCGCTGGCCACGGCCNNTTGACCGTGCGTATGGAGACGACCAGCCGGTCGGCGATCTCCTGGTTCGAAAGCCCTGCCGCCACGAACCGCAGCACTTGCAGCTCGCGCTCGCTGAGCGGCTCGACCAGAGGGGTGCCTGCCGCGGCGGCCGGTCCGGGCTGCTCGCTCCTGGATTCCGTTTCCAGCGCCGCAAGCAGCTTGCTCGAGTACGATGGAACGATGCCGCGGGCGACGGCGAGCTGCAGCAACCGGGCCATCGCCTGGCCCTCGTCGAGGAACAGGCGCATGTACCCTTCCGGCTCGGCCCCTGCCAGCACTTCTGCCAGTCGCTCCAGCGCCTGAGCATCTTTACCCGCCGCCTGGTCGGCCAGCGCCTGAAGCATCTGCGCTTCCAGAGCTCGGCCGCGCCGGCCCGATTCTTCCGCCGCAGTCCGAATGCGTTCCAGCAGAGAGGCCGCATAATCAACCTTGCCCTGGGCCAGCCGGATGCGTGCCAGCATCAGCAGCTCCCACTCCTGCCTGGGAGTCCACGGCCCCACCCCCGCTGCCTGCTTCGTTTCCGCCCACAGCCCGGCCTGAGCCAGGTCCCCCTGAGCAAGATGCACTCTGGCCCGCCAGGCGCTCAGGAGCTCGATCTCTACGGAAGCGGTGCTGCGGTGGACGACCTGGCTGTACTTGTCCAGGTAGCGCCAGGCGCTGTCCCAGTCCTTCTGTGCCAGCGCCAGGCGCACCCGGGCCTGGTAGACATCGGTCAAGAACATGATGTGATCGCCCGGCTCTACCTCTTCAAGCCCCTTCTGGACCTCGACGGTTGCCTCCTCCAGGTGATTCCACTCCCTTTGCAGGTCGCCCAGGCCGGCGTGTTCGACGCCGGAAAAGACCGCTGCCTCCTGCGCTTGCAGGACCCGACCGGCCTGCTCATAGCGCTCCCCGGCTTTATGAAGGCGGCCCCGCAGCACCTCAAGCTGGGCCAGGTGGTGGCAGGCGTTGACCTAGGCGGACCAATGCCCTGAGGCCAGACCGGCCTGCATGGCCTCGGTCAGAACCTGTTCGGCGGCCTCCGTGTTTCCGGCGTAAAAGTGGGCTTGTCCCAGGAACAGCTTGCCGACGGCCACATACCGGGTCTCGGTGGCGGGGATCTGCTCCAGTTCGGCCTGGCACGTGGCAATCGCGGCGGCAAAATCCCCGCGGTATCGGGCGAACACGGCGCGATAAAACGCGATCACCGTGCCCCGGATAGCCGGACGGCATCTGGATGCCGGCATGGCGTTGCAGGCATCCTCCTCCACTCGCAGCCACTCCTCGGCCGCTTCAAAGTAGCCGGCCATCGTCAGGCAGGATGCGTAGCTATGGCTCAATTCCGGCTCCGACCGGACCAGCTCTCTCGGCAGGGTGTTGAGCCAGTTCCACAGCATATGGATTTCCCCGTGGTAGCGATACCACTGCCGCTCGTCGTCCAGCGGGATCAGGAACAGGTTCTTCCGTTCCAGCTCCGCCAGCATCCGGTCGCTGCCGTGCGCTCCGCCGAGCAGCGCATCGCACAGGGCGCCGGTGAAGCGGTCCAGGATGGAGGTCTGCAGCAGGAACGATAGGGTCTCCTCCGATTGATGCCGGAGCACCTCATCGCCCAGGTAGTCGATCACGTAGTGGTGGCTGCCGCTAAAGGCCTGGATGAACTGCGCCGACTGCTCCTGGCTGTACCCCTCCAGCGACAGCGCCGCGAGCTGCACCCCGGCAGCCCAGCCCTCCGTGCGCGACTCGAGGGCCGCGATCTGCTCGCCGGACAGGGTCAGGCGGTGAACCGAGTTCAGAAAATCGGTCATCTCCTCGAAGGTAAAGCGCAGGTCGCCGCCCCGTATCTCCGTCATCCGCTCGCGCACGCGCAGGCGCGGCAGAGGGAAGGGAGCGTCGACGCCGGTCAGCACCGCCAGCTGCAGGCTGGGCGGGGCATGATCCAGCAGAAAGGCCATCGCTTCGTGGATGAGGGTATGGGTGATCAGATGATAGTCGTCCAGCACCAGCAGCAGGGGATGGTTCACCGAGGCCAGGTCGTTGATCAGAGGCGCAACCAGCTCCTCGGGAGCCGCAGGCGCGGCGGGCAACGCGTCCAGAAGGGTCTGGCCCAGCCGGGAATCCAGCGTCTGCAGAGCCGCGACGACGTAGGTGAAGAAGCGGACCGGGTCGTTATCGCCTTCGTCCAGCAGGAGCCAGGTAGAGAGGAGAGCGGGAGTCTCGCTCAGCCAGTGGGAGACCAGCGTGGTCTTGCCGTAGCCGGCCGGCGCAACGACCAGGATCAGAGGGTGGCCCTTTTGCAGCGCCTCGTCGAGATGCCGGGTCAGCCGCGGCCGGGCCACCAGACTGGCGGTCGGACGCGGCCTGTAGAGTTTGGTCGTGAGCAAAGTCGAGAGCATGCCTGCCCCCGGCATCCATCACGCCATCACAGGAGACCACCGCAGTTCCCCATCACACAGCAGGACCGGCGCTTTGGCCAGTTGCAGCACCTCACCCGCGCCCGGGTGCGATCCCCTTCCAGCTGAACAGGCCATAGCCCAGCAGTACGGTGCCCACCACGGCCGCCGGGATGATAGAGTAGGGATGCCAGCCCAGCAGCAAAGGGACGCCGGCGATAGTCAGCGCCGGGATGGCATAGACCGGACCCCGCAGGGCAAACTGCCCGAACACGGCGCCCAGCACCGCCGGCAGCAGGTAGGCCTGGAAGGCGCCTGTCAGCCACGGGGGGAACTGCGCCGTGATCCAGCCGCCGGCCAGTGAGCCGAAGAACACGCCCACCACGCCGACCACCACAGACACGGCAATGCCGATGCAGGCGATCACCGCGCCCGTGCGTGTGCCCTCGGGCACCTCGGCCACGGACTGCGCCACGGCCGCGCAGGGCAGGCGCAGGTTGGCGATGTTGCCGGTGGTCATGGACATATAGTTGCCCGCATCGCCATAGACGGAGTAGTAGCTGAGCGGCTCGATGATCGTGAGCGGCAAAAGGTAGGTCAGGGCCAGGGCCAGGCCGGCCAGGGCTCCGGCCCGGGGAGCGGCCACTCCATAGATCAGGTACAGCAGCAGCGCGGGTAGAGTCATGGCGGCGCTGATCAGGATACAGGTCCAGAACCCCACGCGATGGACCGGGCCGAGGTACTCCCTTTCATACGGCTCCACGGCGAGATCCACGAAACCTCTTTCGTCGGGTGCCATCTTGAACCTCCCTCCTCACGCCTGCAGCAGGCGGGCAATCAGCATACCGCCGAAAGTGGCAAGGCCCAGCGCCCACTCCTTCATCCGCGGCCTGTGCAGCCAATCGGCCAGTTTGAACAGGAACATGGACAGGATGGCGCCGGCAATCACCGCCACCTCGTGTCCCCCGCGGCGCTTGACTTCGTTGGCGGCAAAGAAGGCAAAGATGCCCAGCGCGCTGCACACCCCGATCACAGCCAGCAGGCGCGGGTCGCCGCGGGAGAGCTTGCCGCGCGCCCGGCCCAGGTAGGGAGTGAAGAAAGCAGCCCCCAGCGACGCGATGGTGCAGGACAGGTTCACCACGACGACCGCCGCCGCAAAGCCCACCATGTCAAAGCTCGGCTGGCCGAACTCCTGGCCCACGCCGATGGCCGCATTGGATATCAGCACCATTTCCGTGACCACGGAGCCGACAGCCACGCCCTCGCGCTGCCACGTATAGGCAGGGCTGATGGCAAACACAAGCGCCATCATCACAAAGATCTCGGCCATGACCGGCCCAATGGCGGTGATGACCGCCCCGCGCACGATGGCGCGGACCTGTCCCGGCCCGTATCCCCCGTGCCTGGCCAGCAGGCGCGTGGCCAGCCGGTAAAAGTAACCGGCCTGGAACAGCCCGATGGCGGCCTGGACAAAGCCGCAGATCCACAACCAGGGTGCATTGGCGATCACCTTCCAGTCCATCTTGCCCTCCTCCCCGGCGAGGCATCAAAAACAGCCAGACAGGGCGCGTCCAAAAACGGACCGCCTCGTCTGGCTGTAGTGCCCGTCACGTTTGCCTCCAAGCTCAGCGCAGCCGGCCGACAACAGCAGGGTTACACGGGATCAACCTATGCTACCCCCTGACGCCGCGTTTGTCCAGCCATTTGCGCAGGCCTCGTGACCCGCAGCGTGCTAGCCGATCACCTTCATGAACGCTTCACCGACACGAGCGGCAGGCCCAGGTCGCGGATCCTGTCCAGCACTCCGTGCAGCGCCGGCTGGTCGGTCAGCGGGCCTCTCAGCACCGTATCGCCGTCCGGCTCCTGACTCATCTCCAGGCCCTCGAACGCCTGCGCGCGCGAGGGGTCCAGGTGTCCCGTGAACTGGATCTCGTACACCTGGCTGGTTAATGGTCTGACGCTCATCGGTCCGCCCCCCTGCTCGCTGTCCCCGGCGGGCCGTCCGTCGCCCGCGCGCACAGAGTCTGCCTGCGGCGCATCAAGCCGTGACTCGCCAAGCTCCTATCTGCCTGAGTTGATGTCATCTCTACCTCCCCTGCCTGTTCTGACGCCAGTATAGGGGAGGCGGGGCATGGTGTCAGTGTCCCAAGGGCGTATTCGGGGGGAGTATTGGGGGAGGAGCGGGAGCCAACGGGCAGCGGCGGACGATGAGCTCTCTGACGCTGTCGCTTGCGGCGGGGCAATAGAGGGTCGGCCCACCCGGCTCTGAGTGACCCAGTGCAGAACAATCGCCCTTCCTTCAATTCAAGATTATCTTGATTTTCTGCGCGATTTGATGTATAGTGTAGCTGTTATGTGGTACGGCTGGACGAAGAGGAGGAGGCCACGATGTCAGAGTTGAGGTCCAACATAGGAAGGAACATCCGCGAGGCGAGGGAGAGAATGGGATTGCGCCAGCTCGACCTGGCCAAGGTCATCGAAGCCAAGTCGAGCGAGATCGTCTCACAAATCGAAAAGGGCAGCCGAGAGGTCAAGGCCTGGGAGCTGAGCCGGATCGCCAGCGCCCTGCACGTTGAGCTGCAGGATCTGCTCAGTCCACAGCGGCTGGTTTCCGGTGCGGCACCCCTGTGGCGCAAAGAGGCGGGACCCAGCAGGCTGGAGACCGAGGCCAGGCTGCTCCAGAGAAGCCAGCGCTATCGACGCGTAATGGAGTTGACCGGCTCGACTCCGCGCCAGGAGCTGCCTACCCAGGACAGGTTCGACGTAGTGGGCGCCTCATACTCCGCCGTCGAAGCGTTCTCCGAGAGCACAGGCCAAGCTCTGAGCCTCGGCCCAACGCCGGCAACGCGCCTCTTTGACGTTCTGGAGAACACGTTCGGCGTCATGGTGTTTTATCAGGACCTGAGGGAGGACGGCTCGGCCGTGAGCGTGCGCGGGCCGTTCGGTCCGGCGATGCTGCTGAACAGCTGCGAACCGCCGTGGCGGCGCAACTTTAGTTGTGCACACGAGCTCTTCCATCTCCTCACCTGGAACGCCGCTCCAAGGGAGCGCCTGGAGAAGGACCCCAAGGTCTTTGACACGGTAGAGAGGCAAGCCGAGGCATTTGCCGGAGGCCTGTTACTACCCAGGGCCTCGCTGCTCGCGGAGGTGGCGCATTCCGCCGCGAACGAGCGCCTCGAGGTCGCGCAGCTCATCGCGCTGGCGCGCAAGTTCGGCGTGTCGACGGCCGCGCTGCTGTGGAGAATGAAGCATCTGAAGATAATCCCGGCAGAGATTGCCGAGCGCCTCCTGGGAGACGCCGACTTCCGTTGCGCTGACCGCTCCACGATGTCCGCCCAGTGGTGGACGCCCCTGGAGCTGCCGAGCAGGTTCGTCGAGCTGGCCTTCGTGGCTTACGGAGACGGCAAGCTGTCGCGGGCCAAGCTCGCGGAGCTTCTGGAGACCGACCTAGCCGGATTGCCGCAGCTTCTTACGAACTATGGCCTCAACCTGGAGTGCGACCGTGTCTCCGAAGCCGAAATCGCTTATTCCTGACGCCATGGTGGTGATCGTGCTGCAGGAGCTGGGGCTCTGGGAGAGCCTCTGCAGGCACGTGACCGTTGTGGTGCCATCGATTATCCTGCACGAGGTCTGCTTCTACACCGACCGTGCGACCGGGGGGCGAGTTCACATCGATCTTACAGCTCAGGCCCTGGCTGGAGCCATCCGGGAAGAGTCGGCCACCGGCGAGGAGATGGACGAGTTCGCGCGGCAGTTCGATGCCGTCATGGTCGAGAACTTGCACGCTGGCGAAATCGAGGCGCTGACCCTGTTGTTCAAAGGCAAGGTTGCGGATTGCCGGCTCTGCTCGGCCGACCGGGCGGCAGTGAAGGCGTTGGCGCTGGTGGGGATGAAGAACAAGGGCGTCTCCCTGGAGAAGGCACTGCACGAGCTGGGAGTTCCCGGCTCGCGGCGATTGAAGCCGCAGTACTCGCAGGAGCGCTTTGAGGAGTGGCTGAGGGAGGCATCGGTCGACAGGATACAGGGCCGCGGGCTGGTGCGCCGGCCGTTCTAGCGCGAGAGCCAGCGCCGCGTATCTAGAGAGGACTGACTGCGAACCCGGCAGACACCCGCCCGCGGGGGGGGGGCGCTCCCCCTCTGTCTGCGAGCGTCAACGCGCCTGCTGGTTGGATCCACACGGCGCTCGGCGAACAATGACCAGACCCTCAGCAAGTCCGCGCGTCATGCTTCTAGCACAATGTGGAGGAACGCCTCTTGTTCAACAGCACCGCTGTACTCTAGCGAAGTGTTCCTGGCTCGCTCTAGAGCGGCCTCAAAGCGATCGCCGAACAGCATTGAAGCGCGAGAAATCTCACTGAGATTGACCACCGTGTCAGCAGCGAATAGACAGATATGGCCGAGGGGTGGTATCACCCGCTTGCCGACGGGGTTCACCCCAGGATAACCACCGGACTTGGCGAGCCGTCCAGGGATCATCAACATTGTGGCGACAGTACCTCGCTTTAGCATCTGCGGTGAGACCCACAGCCAAGAAAGTGAACCCCAGATGGTCCGTCCTGTCTCCTCAAGGCTCGTCATCTCACCGTGCAGGTGCTGCACAAAGTTGCGAAGCTTCCTTACATCCTCTGTCGCTCTCAGAAACGCCGCAACGAAGGCATTTTGCTCCAGTCCAGGAGCCCTGCATACCAGCACGCGCAGCCGGTTCGCGGTGTCAATCAACGACCAAGCGTCAAGAAGTATCAGCCCCTCCAAATCCAAGATTCGCTCGTGCAGATTCTGAGTGGTTCTCTCAGAATGCCAGGCAAGACCCAGTTCGAGCCGTGAGTAGGCTACTCGAGCCATCGTAAGTGAGGTCTCGATCCCATCAAGGCATAGTTCCTGCTGTCGCTTCAAGCTCATTGCGCGCATCCCAACAGCCGTAGCTGTTGCGTCCATCGCCAAGGTGATAAGTATTGAAGTGCAGCAACGCAAGGACGGTATCCGCACCAGCTTACGAGATTACGCGAGCCTGGCCGTCCAGGCCTCGATCCAGGAGCCTTGTCGGGATACAGGTAAGGCAGGGGCCGAAAGCCTAGTGAAGATTCGGCGCTGACTGTTCCATCTCGGTGCGCACGGAATCCAGCCAGTTGTTGATGGGCCAGCTGATGACCCCGGCTAGCAACACCGCGAGCATGAAGACGACGAACATCACCAACGTCGCCAGCGCGCTTCTGAGCGCCTTCCGTTGCCCAGGCGCAGCCCGGAACAACCTGTTGAACACATCCCATCGCTTCATCACCCAAGAGAACACCGCCAGAATCACGCCGGCAATCGGCAAGGGCAGGAGCGCTCGCCACAAAAGGCGATACTCCAACAGCCAATAAGCTATCAGACCAAGAGTGGCCCAGGACATTACGTTCTCGAACCAGAACAGCTGCCATGTACCCATCTTCGGAGGGAAGCGCCGCCACAGCTCGAACCACACGAGGATGTCCGCTGCGAGAAAGGCAGATGATAGCCAGACACCCACGGTCCTCAGTTGGATACTCGCTGCGAAGACCGTCAAAGCTGTGAGAACGCCCAGCACCGCGAAGAGCCTATAGTTGTCTTCGATGAACGTGCCAAGGTCCATGGGCGTCGTGTCTTCTGGCTTGGTTTCGGACGTCGACTCAGTTGGCTTTCCTCGCATCAGCTCATCCTCCCAATACGGGCCTTCTGCAGGCCAGCTGGGCCGCATGCCGCTGCAGATGCTTACGCCGGTTCTGGACGTCGCTCATAACCATCCTCGCGAGGCGAATCTCAGTGTTCGATGTCCTTCGGCGGGTTCGGGTCGTTGCCGTAACTGTCTTTGCTTCGGATTCTCCCGTCGCGCCCATGGACGACGACTTCGCCGCCCTGGTTATGCGCCACGTCGACCGCGGACTCGATTGCCTCTTGCTGTGTGTTGGTCACAGCAGTTGCTCGCTCGCTGCCGTCAGCCTTATGTTGCCACTTTCCGTCAGGTCGAGGTGTCACTCTTTGAACCTTTGCCCTTGTCATGCGTATCACCTCCCTTCGCGCCTGTCGCGCCACTCCTATCCGTGTCGATTGCAGCAACCGGTGCCGTACCGAGACTCCTCGCACGAACTCTTCTTGCTGCGGCACCTGAGCCACGTCCTCGACCTGGCGCGTCAGCCAGTCACCACTGCCAGCAGACCACACCCTAGGTCCGCGGCCCCGGTGCGTCTACCCACTCGCCCAGATACGGGCTCACCTTGACCAGCAACCCGCGCAGATGGCTGTACTCCAGCGTGCCCTCGTGATGCAATCGCCCCACTACGATGCCCGGGTGCCGCCGCTGCTCCTTGGCGAATCGTAGCACCTGCGAGCGTGTGAACGCGCACCTTGCTGCCCCACTGAAGCGCTCAACAGCTGCGCCATCCAGTAGCCAATCACGCGCCTGCGCGTTGGCCGCCTGCTCCTCGGCGTCCTGGGTGGCCAGGCCACGCCCCGCATCGTAGAGTTGGTCCAGGTACCCCCCCTGGTGGCCCAGCGCCAGGTGCGCCAGCTCGTGCAGCAGCGTGAACCAGAAGGCATCGACGCGGTCGTAACGCAGCGTAAGCGCTATGACGGGCTGCTCGTCCACCCAAAGCACCGCTCCGTCCAGATAAGTGCGGGGCAGGTGAGGAGCAAGCACAAAATGCACCCCTTGGGTCAGTAGGATCTGTGGCACGCGCACCACGTCCTGTTCGCGCTCAGCCAGCGCCAGCAGCAAAGCCACGACCTCGTCCCAGCGCGGCACGCCACTGGTAGGCAAGCTCTGCTGCCGCGCCAGCGCCTCCACGCGCCGCACCCAAGCGACCTCGGACCTTTGTTCTGGTGCGCGCTGCGACGAGTGCCGCAAAGCGGCTACCGCAGGCACGGGGCTGTCCAAAGATGGAACCCCCAGGTATGCGCACACTGCCTCCCGCAGCGCAAGAGCGTTAGATAGGCGCGGAATCCACAGGCGTTTCTGCAACTCTGCCACCGGCGCCGCCCTGAAGATCTGTCCGCGCAGCGCGACCTCTTCTTCCGCCCGGGGTCGTTCGGCCAGATGCAGGCGGTAGTTCGTCTCTACGTTGATCCAGAACTGGGCGGAAGTGCCAAACGCCTGCGCCAGCTCCCGCGCCGTCTCGACGGTAATCTGCTTGCGCGCGTTCATCATCTCGCTGATGGCCTGCGCCGGGCGGCCCATGATCGCCGCCAGGTCTTCCTGCGTCCAGCCGCGTGCTTCCAACTCACGGCGGATAATGTCCCCCGGGGTCACCACTCTGGCCGGTACAAGCTTGTTTTCCACGGTCAGTCTCCTCAGTGATAGTCCTCAATGTCCAAGATAGTGGCGCTCGCGCTTCCGGGCTCTTCCTCAAACACCAGCGTCAAGCGATATTGGTCGTTGAGGCGCAGAGAGCACACGCCGCGACGGCCGCCCTTGAGCTGCTCGAGGTGCATGCTCTTGAAAGCGCGCAGTTCTCGCTGATCGGGGGCGGATTCGATGACTGCTATGACCTCGAAGAATGCAGCCACAACTCCGGCAGGATACTTGCGTGCCCCCTTGCGCTTGGTGTACAACAGCTCTAGATGATGCGTCTTGAAGCGGAATTGCACGAATCACCTCCAGGATCGTAGCGCCAAGTGCAAAAAAAGTCAAATGAACACTTCACCCATGGGGTGAATATTGTATGGGACGGAACCTTCGCTCCTAGCCCCAATGGTAGGCGGCTTTCGCCCTTGGCCCTTGCGGGCCCTGCGGAGCCTCGCGGCTCACCCTCAGGTATCCAGCCGCTCCAGTTCACCGCTCAAGCTAGTCAACCGGGTGCCGCGCGGACGATTTCGGTTCACAGGCCGCCGGCCCAGCGTTGGACCGGTCAGACTCGTCGCAGCGCACCATTTCCATACGCTCCACGCCCTCATAGCTGACGAAGGGCGTTTTGTCTCTGAGTACCCCACCTGGGTAGTTGATCGACTCGACGAGGAATGTCCAGATCTGGAGATACCACGGATCGGTGCCCATACCCAGGGAGGGGCCCACCTTGGGGTGCAGCAGGTCTCCAAGCCTTGCCTGCATCTGCCCACCGCACAATCGCGATAACTCGAAAGGAGCGTCAGAAAGGCAGCTCCTCTTCCTGCACCGGGAACTTGTCGTTCAAGTACGTCACGTAGGCGGCCACCAGGCTCAATACAAGCTCTGTGTCTGCGGTACCAACAGGTCCGCCCTCCAGGGCTGCGTGTGCAACTCCCCGGGCGGCGCCACGAAATGCTCGCAGTTTAACTAGGCCGTCCGCAATCGTTGGCGGAATCTGTCCTTCATCGTTACCTTGCCTTGATCGAATCGCGCCATCAAAGTCCTTCGAGGCTTTGCCTCCGAATAGTGTCTCCACTGATGCCTCAAGGGCACATACCGCTTCCTTAACGCAGTTCTCCTCATCAGGCTTTGGCCGCCGGTTGAAAAAGCCAAGTGCTTTGTTGTAGTGGATGCGCACATCACGGTATCTGGCATCAGCAAGAATCGCTCCGGCACGCCGCAGGGCTTTCTGCGTCTGCGGCCGACCGCGTCGTTGCAGGAACCCTTCGTGGAACTCGTAGGCCAAGTTCTCTTCAGCCAGAAGCTCGTTGAGTTCGTTCCCATAGAATGCCTGAGCCTCCTCGAGCGATTGGGTCTCATACGAGCACTCAGTGTCCGGGTCATACACACTTATGGCCTGAAGCCGCCGATAGGCTCTCTCGCAGAAGGTGTAGAATCGATCCCAACTCATCTCCCTAATAGTGGCAACACAGACCTCTCGGTCACTGAGATTCTCATCCAGTTGATCCCTTAGCTTGCGAGAAGTGTGAAGTGCTTCTGCCGCAAGGGGCTGCCACCCAGCGACGTATTGGCTTCCAATCAGTCCCTCTAGAATCCCGATGAGACCTACTCGTGCCGTTTCTGGAACGTCTCGGTCGATCGGAGCCTTGGGGTTCACAGCGCCAAAGCGCTGCGCAAACGGAATGACACGTGTCATGAAACCTCCCCCTGAGCTGGGCACCCATTCGTGTAACTCACTGTCCAACCCCTGTCTCACGAATCACATGCGGCGTCTGAACAGAACCCACTACTTTTTGGCCTGGATCTTCGCGTCCAAAGCCCCAAGCAGCCGTGGCCCCACGTCCATCGCCCACTGAGCCGCTCGTTCATCCACTGTGGCTCCGTGAACCGCACCATTGAGAAGACCGATGAGATCTGCCAGAACCATCCGCTCCTGGGAAGTGAGAAGACCGTGCCCATCAAGCAATCTAAGAAGCTGCCCGACGCTGGCCTTACCCACCTCCAATTGTCGAGATAGCGCGAGCTGCCCCAACCGCTTCTCGATTTCGATTCGCAGGCCCGCCAGAGCGAGATTCGGATCACGCTCTGCCACAAGCTGAAATGAGTAGGCCGGGGCCTTTGCCTCGCTGCCAGCAGGGGCGAGCAAGCCGGCCCGATTCGCCTCCGTCCTCGCCTTCTCTAGGTCCTGAAGCTCAATCTTCAATCCCCCAGGGAGCTCAATGGACTTGAGGACGGGCGACAACAATGGAAGAGCCGCCATCAAGATTAGCACAAGGCTGGTAGCATCCACGGCCCAATCCGGCCGCAGGGTATGTACGACAAGACCTAAGAGTGCAATTACTGTGATAGCATAGCGAATGTATCGATTCCTCATTCCCGCTCTTTCCTTTCCTGTGCTGTAGTACGTTTCGTTTGACTGCGAAGTGACGGCTCTTCATTGTGCGTCTCACCTGCGACAGACACAAGCATGTAGCACTGCTGGGCGATCCTGTCAAGTCGCCACGGTGCCGCCAATAGGATCTCGATCCCGGGCTGCTGCACTGTCACAAATCAGTAGCCCGCAGCAGGCGGGGTGCTTCAGCCCGTCAGATCGTGATCGGTAATCGGTCCATGCGCACCCCACTCGGTGTCGCCCCTACAACTCCCCCCGAAACGCCCACTGAAGCAGCGTCTGAAACAGGTGCCCAGCCTGCCGCTCCGCTTCGCGCTGCTGGGCGCGCAGATGTTCGTACCGCCGCACTATTCGCTCATACTCATCCTGCAATGAGATGGGTGGTGCTGGCACCATCAGCCCACGAATGTCATCGAAGTTGAGACCTGACTTCACTCCAGCGCGGTCAAGGCGTTGGATCTGTGCTCTGCCATGCTTGCTACTGAAGTATCCGGCCACAAATACAGGGTTGACGCCAGCGAGTCGAGCGAGCGCAAGGTGCTGGTTCACGTATGCCTCGGGAAAGCCCCGGGGGATGACAGCAGTGCGGCCGAGATCGGCAGTAATCGATAGCACCAAGTCTCGAGGACATACTTTCGTACGGCCAGCCTCGGCGGTGTCTGGCGGCCGAACGTGGGCTATGTCGTCGAGCAGCAGGCGTCCGTTTCCCACGTTCTGTATCCGAAGAAACAAAGGCCCGTCGTCTGCCACGAAAGCCGCCCACCCGCGCGACCCACTCGTGAGGAAGCGGACGTACTCGCCGAGTGCGCGAGATTCCCATCTCCTCGGATTCTGCGCCAGATCTCCGAACATCTCAACGAACTCGTCCTGCAGGTACGCGTCGCTCAGCCGCAGGGCGTAGCGCCGCAGCCGGCGCAACCGGTCCGCTCGCTCCAGGATGGCGGCGATGCGCTTCTGCTCGGGAAGGGCTGGGAGGGTAATGGGCATCGTTTCGGCTTGGGTCTTTGTGAGCTTGGGCCGGGTGGTTCCACTGACAAACTTGGTAACGTCGTAGTAGCTGAGAACGCGGTGCAAGTAGCCGACGTCACAGTTCTGTCTTGGCCGCAGCACGTGAGCATGATTGTTGACCCAGCACTTGCCGGACACCTTGTAGGCTATGGGCCTAGTCTTCGACCCGAAGTAGCCACCATCTTCCGCCAACAAGACCAACGGTTCGTCGAAGATGTAACCATCGATCGATCCCTGCTGTCCATTCGCGCCGTAGTACGGATAGAGACCTGGCCTTCGGTCACTCTCGGTAACAGGAACGCGTTCGCTATCCAAGAAACTACAAACGTCGGCGAGTCGAACCGTCTGAGACATCACTCCGCGAGACCCCTCAGCTCTTCGATTTGATCCACCGAGACCTTCTCGAGTTGCAGCAGACGCTCGAGGGTCACACCCGGCGACTCGTAGTACTCGTCGTCTGTCTCAAGCTCACGGTAGCGGCTCGCGGAGAGGTCGTGGCGATTTGCGCGCACCTGCTGCAGGGTGACCCAGAACTGCCTCGAGAGCTGGTCAAGCTCGGCCTGCAGCGGGGCGATGTGGGCCTGGAGGGCTACCAGTTGCCGGGTGGTGGTTTGGAGCTTGCCATCACCAGGTGCAGCAGATTGGTCAGAATCCTCCGGCTTTTCAAGGACGCTCTCAAAGGTCAGGCGATTGATCTCTCCGTGCAGGCGCAGTCGTTCGGCTTTGAGTGGCGCGAGCTGGTCGCGCAGCTCCCGCTGGCGCTGATCGCGCTGCCGCTGAAAAGCAGGGTCCCGACGATGCCGCCAGCAGTCCAGTACGTCGGGGATGTCATTCTCCGCGACAGGCAGGCGTTTGTCGTCCAGCGAAAAGCCGTCGTGGGCCATGTCGTAGAACCAGATGCGCTCGGTGGTCGCGCCGCGCGTGAGCAGCAGCACAGCGGTTGAGACGCCGGCGTAGGGTTTGAACACGCCGCCGGGCATGGAGATCACCCCGTCGAGCCGGTTGTGCTCGAGCAGCTTTTTGCGGGTCTCCACGTGGGCACGGCTGGAGCCGAACAACACGCCGTCCGGCACGATTACGGCGCAGCGCCCGCCCATGTCCAGTGCACGCAGAATCAGGTGCACGAACAGCAGCTCGGATTTGGTGGTGTTGGCGGGCAGGGAGGGGTGAACGTCGTCCTTGTCCACTGCACCCTTGAATGGCGGATTCATCAGGATCACGTCGTACTCGCGCTCCTGGTCAAAGGCCTTGGAGAGCGTGTCCGTGTAGTAGAACTGCGGCTGATCGATGCCGTGCAGCATCAGGTTCATCGAGCCGATGCGGAGCATGGTCATGCCCGAGTCGTTGTCGTAGCCGCGAAGGCCCTTGGTTTGCAGGAACTGGCGCTGCTCAGGCGCGAGCTGGTCTCCCACCAGGTTGTGTGGTAGACCCGCCGCATCGTACTCCAGGATGCCGGGCGAGGTATGCGTTTCCAGGACGTGCTGGTAGGCATTGACCAGAAAGCCACAGGTGCCGGCGGCCAGGTCGCCGATGCGCTCGCCTGGCCTGGGCGCGATCATTTCCACCATCATGCGGATGATGTGGCGTGGGGTGCGAAACTGGCCGTTGCGCCCGGCGATGTTGAGCCGCTCCAGCAGGTACTCGTAGAGGTCGCCCTGCACGTCCTGGTTCTGGCTGGAGATGTGCATCTGGTCGATCAGTTTGCAGGCTTCGATCAGGAGGCCGGGCTTGTTGATCTTGCACTCGGCGTTGGTCATGTAGCGCTCAAAGGAACTGCCCTGCCCCAGACTCTTGAGCCAGGGGAAGACCTTGTCCTTGAGCGTGGCGAGCGCCTCGCCCGCCTGGAGCTGAGTCCAGCGGCTCCAGCGCATCTCGGCAGGGACGCGCGGCGCGTAGGGCTCGCCGCGCAGACTGGCGTTTCGCGCACCGCGGTCGTCCGCGTCCTCCAGGCGACGCAGGAAGAGCAGGTAGGATAACTGCTCGATGGCATCCATCGGGTTGGAGAGACCACCCGTCCACAGCTTGTCCCACAGGCTATCGACTTGTGCTTTGAGTTTGGCATCCGTTAGCATGAGCGCTCCAGACTCCTATCCACGAATGACACAGAGTTCGCAGACCCCTGGAAGCGGAGCTGCGAGGACTGTGAACCTTCTCCTAAGGTGCCAGTTGGCCGGTGAGGGCCAGCACCTCGGACACCTCCTGGTCTGTGAACCAGCGGCCAACTGCGTTGTCGCCGAAGGCGGTCATCGGCGGATCGTAAAGGTCGGCGCGCACCAGGCGCCTCCGCCGCTGCAGGAAGATGCTCTGTACCGCACGCAAGAAGCGAATCTGGTCGGCGTTGAAACGGTGGCTGCCAATGAAGGACTGGAACCGCCGCTTGACGATCTCGGTATAGTCGGGAACACCCTCCAGACCCAGCACACGGGGCAGGAACTCGATCAGGCTGCCGACCTTTAGCGCAAAGGCCTTGCGCAGGTTGTCAGGGGTGACCTCCAGGTCTCCGCTGGCCAGCTCCTGGCGCAGCGTGCGCTCCAGGGTGATCCATTGCCAGTCGTCTACCTCCTCACCGCGCTGCAGGGCCTGCAGGGCTGGGTCTGCAGCAGCCAGCTCCAGGATGCGCTGCTCCACGCGGCGGCGGTACTCCTCCACGAACATCGGCTGGCTGCCGCCGCGCAACAGAATATAGCCGCGCGTCTCGATAAAGTCGGGCAAGTCCAGCGTGATGAAGCTGTTGGGTTGCGCGCGCCGGTTCTTCATGTGCGGCGCAAGGGCCGCAATGACCTCATCCAGTTGCGCCGGGGTGCTGGCAGGCAGCTCCTGTGGCGACAGGCACAGCCGCGCCAACGGCTCGCAGCGTGGGTCCTCGTAGACAAAGTCCGGCAGGCGGCCTACATCCTCGGAAATGGACTGCGCCGTGGCCGCCATGTCCTGCCCCAGCACAGCCTGAAGCTTGAGTCGTTCCACCTTGTGCGTGAAAGTGGCGGCCTGTACGTCCACGTCTGGGACATAGCGCAGCAGCGGGCCCACACGCCACTTCAAGAAGTCCAGCTTGGCCAACGTCAGAAGGCGCCAGAAAGCGTCGCCCCAGGCGCTCTCGATGTCGGGCAGTACCTTGCGCACCGAATACGAGTCACGTGGAATCTGCTGCACTTGCGCACGCACCGCGGCCACTACCCGCTGAGCGTCGGGGCTTTGGTGCTGGCTCAGCCATGCCTGCAGCAGACGCAGGCGGGTGTTGAAGAGGGACACCAGCACGGGCAGGTCTTGGGGTGGCTGCTCCTCGGGCGTCTTCTGAAAGTCATTCTCCCAAAAGTCCAGGATCAGGAACTCGGTCTTGTGCCCGTTGGGCAGCCATTCGACACGCTTGCACGCGGCGTGGCTACGCGTTCCACGCCCGACCATCTGCCAGAGTTTGATGCCGGAGTGGACCGGCTTTATGAATACAAGGTTGACCGCCTCGGGCACGTCAATGCCGGTTTCGAGCAGGTCCACGGTAACCGCGATGCGCGGCTGGTCGTCCTTCTTGAAGGCGTCGATCCAGGCACCCTTGAAATCGGACTTGCACGTAATCACTCGGAGCAGGTTGGGGAACTGCGGGTACATCCCTTCAAACACGTCGGCCAGGCGCAGGGCGTGCTCCTGGGTCATGGCAAACACGATGGTCTTGCCCGGGAGCTGCCCCGACTGGTCCTTGAGAGAGACGTCCCAGATCTCCTCCCATTGCCTGCGCAGGGTGTCCCTGTTGCTGACGCGCCTTTCCAGGTCGCTGCCCGCGAAATCGAGCTCGTCCGGGTCCAGTCCTTGCTCCAGCAAGGCATTGCGCTCCTCCTCGCTGAGGTCCACCCCACGGATGCCCTTGCGCTGGAAAGCGGTCTTGGCCGCGTACAGCGAGTAGTCGACCAGATAACCATCCGCTACCGCCTGCGGGTACGAGTAGACGAAGGTGGGTACGTTGTCCGGACAGTCGAACTCGAGGAAGGTGTTGCGGTCGATAAAGGCGGCCGGCGTGGCGGTGAGGCCCACCATCCGCCCGTCAAAGTACTCGAGTACTTCGTGCCACTGGTTAAAGATCGAGCGATGCACTTCGTCAAAGATGATGAGGTCAAAGAACCCCGGCGTGAACTGGCGAAAGCAGTTGCTCAGGGTCTGCAGGGTAGTGACGTAGAGGCGCTTCGTCGCATCCACCCGGTGGCTGAGGATGCGCGTACACG
Organism: Anaerolineales bacterium UBA2200; assembly: GCA_002327925.1. Lineage (GTDB taxonomy): Bacteria > Chloroflexota > Anaerolineae > UBA2200 > UBA2200 > UBA2200. The sequence goes on along the minus strand of DCVA01000035.1, from coordinate 23,153 downwards.
GCTCGTCGGGCAAGAACTTTTCCATGTTGTCGGTCTTGGCCTGGCGTACGAGAGCGTCGCGGTCGGCCACGAACAGGATGCGCCGCGCCTGGCTACTGCGCAGGAATACGTCCACCAGGGAAATGGCAACACGCGTCTTGCCCGTGCCGGTTGCCATCACCAGCAGAGCGCGTCGCCTGCCCCGCTCGAAAGCCTCACACACCCGGCGAATGGCCTCGTGCTGGTAGGCCCGGTCGGTAATGACGGCGTTAATGGGCGCCGCGGACATGGAGGTACCGGCCTGGCGCAGGTACAGCAACCGTTCCAGGTCTTCTGGCGAGAAGAAGCCTGCGACCTCACGCTTGATCGCGCGCCCCACATCCCAGAAGAAGGTTCGCCGGCCATTGGAGAGAAAGGCAAAGGGACGAAAGCTCTGGCGCTTCTCCAGCTCCGTTGCATAGAACTGGGCCTGCGCTTCAGCCACGCGCGGATCGATGCTCATGCGCTTGGCCTCGACGATGGCGATGATCTCGCCGTTGCTGCGGAAGAGGGTGTAGTCGCTGACCCCACTGGGGAGCTCCCCGGCGTACTCCGTTCCCAATTCCTTGAGCGTCTTCTCGAGGGCCTTCCAGGCCGCCGGGTCAAAGCCGTCGACCGGGATCTCCTGGCCAACCTGGCTCGCATCGTCCGTATCCCACCCTGCCCGCCGCAGAGCGGGGTCGATTAGGTCTCGCCTGGTTCTCGCCTCACTAGGCTGCATCGTTCGGCACTCTCTTCACACCCCCAAGCGCACGCCGGCACGCGGGTGCCCGATCCGGAGCACGGTCCTCGAGTCAGGATAGCACAGGCCGGCACACAGGTCAACCTGGCTATTGTCCTACGCAAACCCTTGTTTGCCTCCCGTGCCACCCCGAGCGGAGCCTAATAGCTAGTTTGCCGGGAACGGGGGGCCAACTTCCGGTCCGGCATCCTCCTGCACGGCCGTTCATCTTCCCCCGACCAGCGGCACGTGGACAGTGTACACCGGGTGCAGCACATCCGCATAGTCGTAGAATCCCTTCGCCCCGACCTGTACCCCGTCTTTTTCAGCCACTACATAGGGAACGACGCCGATCCGAGACACGTTACCCAGGAGCGCAATCGGGATCTTGAGCTCCAGCGCCTGACCATAGGCCATGCTGTAGAGGCAGGCCAGAATCCGGCCACCGCCAGCCGCTTCGTACAGCTCTATCTGGCCCCCATAGGGAAGGTATGTCCCCGCGCTGTGGGTGGGGTCCGCCGCTCCATCCACCTTGAGGATAAAGCCAAAGATGGGATAGCGAACGTCCCCCGGGTCGATGCCATCCGGCTGCATACGAATCGGCGGGTCGTAGACCTCCAGCATCAGGTAAAGATACTCCTCATCAGTCATGCCATAAACTGCCTTGAGGTCGAGCCCCGGCGCGTCGACCTGTACCCCTCCCGGCGGAAGGGTGGCCATGGGTGGGATGCCCAGCCAGTCAGCCGGGTCGCCATCGATCCGCAGCGCCACGGCATCCAGGATCCATAACGCGGCGGCCCTCGCCCTTCCGTAGTCGCCCTCGGACAGGGCGCTTCTGGCTTGCGCCAGGCGTGAGCGCAGACTGCTGTAGTCCAGTTCCCGGCCCAGTCCCCGGCTCCAATCCACCGCCTGTTGCGCCTCGGCCATCAGGCTCTGCAGGTCCCCCAGGGCCTTGTCCGCGTCCAGGGTCACCGTCACCAGCCCTGACCCGGGGCCAAGGTGGGCCGCAAAGGTCTGCAGGAGGCCCCCGGTCGTGGTCACCCCGATCGTATAGTCTCCAGCCAGCCCGGCAAAGCTCACCTTGCCGTCGGGATCCGTCTCGGCGCTGCCCTGCCCCCTCCAGGAGTCGAACAGGTCTCGCAGCGCGTAGTACACGGGTTTGCGCTCATAGTCCTGGTTGAGGAAATCCGCGCCGATGGAGTAGCACCCGGGGATCCCGACGCAGTCGGTAACACCCTGGCCAGGCTCCCATCCCGGGTAGTCGGGCCCTCCGTGCGTCATCATCAATCCAAAGACATACGGCAGGCCCATCGCAATCTTGAAGACAGAGGTGTCCCAGTCCGTCTGAGCCTGCCGCGTCATGTGCTCATGCCAGTAATAGTTGGGAACCGGGCCGGTGAGCCCATAGTCCTCCGTGCGGGACGGGTAAGATGTCATCTCGACAATCATCACCGGCAGGCCGGAGAGGTCATGGTAGGCCTGAATGTCCGCGGCGACCGTGGACAGGTCCAGGGGCAGGGCGCCCAGGGCGGGGTAGAGCGAAAGGCCGATATAGTCCGGTGACACCCCTGCCTCCAGCACCGACTTGAGAAAGGAGTAAGGGCATGGCCAGGCGCCAAAACTCGACGGATTGAGCCGAGCGTAGCCATAGTCCGAGTCCACTGTGTAGCCCAGCAAGATGTCTGAATCGACCTCGCGTGCCGCTTCGAACACCGTGCGCACCAACTCGACCAGCTCGGCATACTGTACACCCGTGCTGTAACCCGATTCCAACTCGACATCCACATAGCGGCTGCCAACGATAGTCTGAATCGTCGGCTCCATCGCCACATGCAGGTACTTGACTTTGCCGTCGAGATGCCCTACATAGGCCTTGACGACCTCACGCAGGCTTTGCTTGAACTCGGAGAACTCGAGATTCTCCGCCCAGGTGGGAACGTTGTCGGGCCCCAACCACGCCAGACCGGCCACGGCGTCCCAGCCCTCCACTCTGGCTCTCTCCAGCCCGCGGTCCACCTCTGAGAAATCATAAACCCCTCGTGCGGGCGAAACCCTGCTCCAGTAGTCGATGCGGAAGAGGTACTCAAAGCCGATCTCCTTGCAGGCTTTGTAGGTGGCAGGCAGATAGGCGTACAGCGGCAGCTCGCCGAACTGGCCCAGGACGAAATCCGCATGGGTCTGGCGGAGGGAAACGCCTGCGCCGGGCACAGGGTCTCCGGCCGCGTCCTGCACGACCACGGTGAGCTCGTCCTTGCGCGTCGCAATCCCCCGGCCGGCCGCCTCCAGCGTCATCGACTCCCGCGCCAGGATGGACTGCCGCAGCACCTCGTAGGAGTCGATGGCGCGCTGTGCCTCGTCCGTCTCGCCTCGCGCCGCCGCCAGCGACTCTGCGGCCAGCATCAGGCCGTCGATCACGGCAGCGCTGAACTCCTCCCCCTGCGCAGTGTAGCTCGACCGCAGCTCCACGGTCCGCCGATACTCGGTCTCGGCCAGCTCGTAGACCAGGTTGATCGTGACTACCTCGCCCTCGGACAGAGAGAACCCCTCTCCACCATTGTCGGCGCGAAGGGGAAAAGTCCCGGCCCCTGGCACTTCCCAGGGCAGCATCAAGAATACCGCCTCGCCAGGCGGCACGGAAAAGTAGGGTAGCCACTGAGCGCGGTCCGTCTCGGGGTGCGAGGCGGCCCTGAACAGACCCACGCTCGCCTGTGTGGGAATCGGCAGCGGCAGGTCGGCCAGAGGAAAGACGCCGTAGACTCCCTGATAGCCGTAGAACCCGGAGGGATTGATCGCCTCATTGAACGCGTCGAAACCGAGCCAGTCGCCCCGGGGATCGTAAGCATCCAGTGACAGGATTGCGGTCGACGGCACGACAAAGTCGAGCTCGACGATCTCGCTCGAGGGGACGATGGCCCGGGTCAACTCAAAGTATCTGGCGTACTGGTAGCCGTCCATCTGTATGGCGGCGAATGGACCGGCCGAAATGGAGAGTCTGTCACTCCACGCCACGGTCAGGTCGTACGAGCCCTGCTCGTCCGTGGGAAGGTCACCCACGGGCTGCCCCCGCTCATCGAGTACCCACATCGCCGACGGAACGGGGCTGCCGGACCGGTCCTGCACCCGCCCGTGCAGACGGATCGTGGAAGGCGGTTCCGACACGGCGGGAGGGACGGTGGTCGCAGGCCACGCGGCTCCAGACGTCCGGGGTGCAAGAACCGAGGAGCACATCAGGAGCGCCAGCGCAAGCCGTGCGCCCGCGATTCGCAGCACTCGATCGGTCACGCGGACCTCCTTCCCCTACGTTCGCCGCCCCTCGAACTGCGGCCTCACCTTGAGCAGGTACAGCACCACCGCCGGCACGATGAGCACCGCGGCCAGAGCGAACATCAGCCTGTAGCCGCCGGGCCCCTCGGCCGCCAGACCGGTCATGAGCGGGCCAACAACCATGCCCACGTCAAAGCCGGCAAAGAGGGTGGCCGTGGCCGCTCCCCTCCTGGCCGGCGGGACCAGACTCACGGCCATGGCCGTCACCGAGGGCGTCAGGGCGCCCAGGCCGATGCCGTAGACCAGCGAGCCCAGATAGAAGCCGGCCGGGGCTTCCCAGACCGCCAGCAGAGCGTAGGCGAGCGCCATACCGCCCAGGCCGCCCAGCACGGGCAGGTTCGGCCCGCGGCGGTCGTAGAGCTTGCCGGCCACCGGGCGCACCACCGCCGCCCCGGCGGCATAGAGGGAGTAAAAGATCCCGCCATTGCTCACTCCGACTCGCGTGGCGTGCAGACTGATAAAGCTGATCGCCCCGGCGTAGCCCAGAGCCACCAGGAACTCGAGCAGTGACAGCCAGCCGATGCGCCGCTCCAGCAACCCTCGCAGGTTCAGGCGCACCGCCGGGTCGCGCACGTCAGGATGCCGGATGAGGGCGGCCAGGATCACGGACCCCAGGAGCAGCCATACCGCAAGCCAGAAGAGCCACAGGTAGCCAAAGCGCCCCAGCAGTCGGAAGGCCAGCACGGGGAAGATGGCCAGGGCCAGGGTCTGAGCCAGGGTATAGTAGCCCAGGCCCTCTCCCCGTCGCTGCTCCGGCACCAGGTCCGAGGTCACGGTCACGTTCGCCGCCGTCACCCCGCCAAACGGCAGGCCGTACAGCAGGCGCACCGCCAGCAGTGCGGTCAGACTCGACGCCAGCGGATAGCCCAGGGAGATCAGGGCAAAGAGGGCCAGAGAGCCGATCTGCACCGGGCGGCGTCCCCAGCGGTCGCAGGCCCACCCGCCGAAAAGCCGCGCCGGCACGGCGGATGCGCTCATCACGGTTGCCAGAAGACCAACCTGGGAGAGAGTGCCTGCCCACACGTCGGTTACGTAGACGGGAAGAAGCGGCAGGAGAACGTAAAAGCTGCTCGAGACGAGGAAGACGGAGCCGAGCTGGAGCAGGTAGTCGCGCGTCCAGAGACGCGATAGGGATGGGACGGCCAGTGTGGTGTCACTCACGTGTTTGAGAAGAGACCTCCTGTGCCCGGACGGCAAACCAACGCCGCCCGGCGGCGCTGCACAGCCTAACCCCGCCTCGCCTCGTACTCTGGCAGCACCCGCGTAAAGAACAGCAGCGCCGGAATCAGCAGCACCGCGCCGCCCACCAGAAACACCAGCGGATACCCCCCGCTCGTCTCGGCCAGCAGCCCGTTAGCATAGGGCCCGATGGTCATGCCCACGTCAAAAACGGCAAAGAGCGTCGCACTGGCCGCCCCTCGCCGGGCCGGCGGAACCACTCCCACGGCCATGGCCTGGATCGAGGGGAAACACGCCCCGTACGTCAGTCCGTACAGGACCCCCGCCAGGTGAAAGCCCAGCGGATTGCGCCACAGGGCCAGCGTGACAAGCGCGCCCACCATGCCCAGCAGCCCGGCCATCACCGGTACGGTCGGCCCGCGCCGGTCGAACATCCGCCCGGTCAGCGGCCGCACCAGCAGCACGCCCAGCGCATACAGAGTAAAGAACCAGCCGGCGTTGCGCACTCCCACCTG
>DCVA01000035.1:8273-17336 GCA_002327925.1 Anaerolineales bacterium UBA2200 | reverse complement strand
GACCAGGCCAGCACGAGCGCGCCCATTCCCAGCAGCCCGGCCGCGGTAAAGATGCCGCCGAATCCGCTGCGCTCGAGGATAAAAAAAGCCAGCGTGGGACCCACGGCATAGGCGGCCATCTGCGACGTGGCATAGTAGCCGATGCCCTCGCCGCGCCTCTCGGGCGGCACCAGGTCCGAGGCCACGGTCATGTTGGAGGTGGTGCCCCCGCCAAAGGGGAAGCCGTGTACAAAGCGCAGCAGGAACAGCATCGGCAGCGTGGCCACCAGGTTGTAGCCAAAAGCCACCAGTGCGAACCAGGCCAGAAATAGGAGCTGCACCGGCCGGCGTCCCCAGCGGTCGCAGGCCCAGCCGCCCGTCAATCGCGCCGCGACCGCCGCGACGCCGAGCACGCTAGAGAGCAGCCCTACCTGCGCCTTACTACCCCCCAGCTCGCGGGTGACGAACAGGGGCATGATCACCATCAGAAAGTAGTAGCTGCTCCACACCAGCAGCGTCGATCCCAGCAGCAGCACATAGTTGCGTGTCCACAGGGGCGCTCCCCCGCGGTGCTCACTTGCCATCTGTTTCACGCAGCTCCTTCATGGCCCCGGCCACCTGGCGCTGCGAGGCGGGATCCAGCCCTTCGCCCAGCGCCTCCAGCCAGGATGAGCCGGCATCCGGCGTGCCGGCGGCGCGAAAGTGGCGCACGGCCAAAGAGATCAGTCCGGGAAAAGTGGGCATGCCGCGGGAGAGGAGCAGCGCCGGTTCGACGCTGGGCAGGCGGCGCATGCCATCGGCGATCTCGTCCAGCAGGGCGCGCGTGCCCTCTCGGTCAGCCGTGCTGAGCAGGGCTGTGGCATAGAAGAAGAGGTGCAGGAACAATCCGGGCCGCTGCACATAGTGGGACACCTGATGGCACAGCCGCACCTGTTCCAGTGCCTCCGAGCTCAGCTCGCGATCGCCCGCACGCAGGGCCCCCACGGCCAGGTGGCACCAGTCATCAGCGTTCTCGCTGCCCTGGCACAGCTCCCGAAAGCAGCGCAGGGCTTCCGCCGTATCCCCTGTGGCGTCGTGAGCCAGGCCCAGCAGCAGCCAGCCATCGTGCCGCCCCTCGGCGGACAGCTCGGACCAGAGGGCGCGGGTCTCGGTGATCGCCTTGTCGAAGGCATCCTCGTCAAAGTGCGCCCAGGCCTCGGCCAGCCGTACTGTGCGCGACATGGGCTAGGATTGGGTTCCCGGCTTGCCGCCGTTCGCTTCCGTGTTCGGCTCGGCCGCTTTGCGGCGCAGGCGGGCGCGCAGGCGGGCGCCGATACCTCCGGGCGGTTCCTCCTCGCGCTCCGCAGGCGCTTCCTCCTGCTCATAGAGGAAGGCGGGCAGCTCGGGGTGCCCTCCGTTCTCCGCCTCGGGCGTCGCTTTCTCCACGGGGGCCGCCCCGGGCGCGGCCTCATCCACCAGGGACCCGGCCGTTTCGGGAGAGGGCGTCTCGTCCTGCACTGTGCTCTCGCCGGCAGCGGCGGAGACCGCTTCTTCTACCGGGGGCGGTGCGCCCTCCTCGGCCGTGTCGGGACCGGCCTCCACCGCGGGAGGCGGAGCCTCCGCTCCGGCTGCGTCGGCCTGCGCGGCGACAACTCCGGCGGCTGCCTGGGCCGCGGCCTGCCCCGCCGCCTCGACGGGAGCCTGCAATGGAGCGGCAGACTCGCCCGCCGGCGGCTCGTCCGCCGCTGCCTGCCCGCGGGCTGTCGATGGGCCCGGCTCCTTTGCTGCCTTCTCCTCAGTGGCCGCGGCGGCCACCTCGGCAGGCCAGTCCGGTCCGGGCGTCGTGCCCGACCGCGGCTCGACAGGCGCAGCACTCTGCTCTGCCGGGCCGGCCTCTTCCGGCGGCTCGCCCGCCTGAGCCGGCAGGTACACCTCCCAGCGCGTGCCAGTGGCGGCACTCTGCGCCACCAGCACGAACCCGCCAAGCTGGTGGACCATTCCCTCGACCGCCGTCAGGGCCAGGTTGCCGCCGCTTCCCGACGTACCGGGCAGGGGCTCGAACAGGTAAGCCAGGGCCGGCAGGGCCGGCTCTTCGCTCACCTGGGCCACCGTCAGCAGAATATAGTCGCCCGGGCGGGCATCGGGATGAGCGGCGCAATCTGCCTCACTCAGGGTGGCCGGTGCGGTGGTGAGACGGAGCGTGCCGGCCACGGGTGAGCTCTCGCGCACGTGCGTGGCCAGGTTGAGCACGATCTCTTCGAATCCGAACGGGTCGGCCAGGATGGGCCTGAGGCCGTTCGCCAGGTCCAGGTCCGGCCCGATCCGCCGGCCCAGCAGCCGCTGCAGGCGAGGTTCCATCGCTCGCAGCGCCTGGTTCACGTAGAGGACCTGCGGCTCGAGCAGCTCGCGCGAGGCAAAGGCGCGCAGCTGGCGCACCAGGCCCAGAGCACCTTCCAAACCCAGCTTGACCGCCAGCAGCTCGTTGTAGAAACCCTGCGCCGGCTGCAGCCGCCCCAGGGTGATCTCGATCCCGCCCAGCACCTCGGCCAGCCGACGCTCGAACTCGACCGCGACGCCTGCGGCGAAGCGGCGCAGGCCGGCCATCTTTTGCCTGCGCTGCTCCGTCACCTCCATCTGGGCCAGGCGCACCTGCTCCTGAGCCGAGGCCAGCACGTCCTCCGTGTGCTGGTGAGCCTGGGCCAGCGCGGTCCGCCCCATGGTTAGTTGCTGCTCCAGCTCGGTCTGCTTGCGCCGCAGGGCTTCCTCCGTATCCAGGTGGGCCTGCATCTCGGACTGGCTGTGGCGCAGGGCATCCTCCACCCGGCGGCGAGCGGTAATGTCGCGCAAAACGTGCACCGAGCCGATGACCTTGCCGTTGTCGTCGATCAGCGGGTCCACGTCCACCTGCTGCCAGCCGTCATCCATGGGCACTTCCCAGGTTTCGCGGCGGTGGGTTACCAGCACCCGCTCGCCCAGGCAGGCCAGAATCGGCTTGGGGCTCTGGTGCATCAGCTCGTGGCAGCGCGCCCCGACGATCTCGCCGCGCGGCCTGCCCAGCAGGCGGATCAGGGCCGTGTTGCACTCGACCACCCGGTGGTCCAGGTCGACCAGGTAGACGGCGTCCGAAATGGCGTCAAAGGTGGCGCGGAATTCGCGCACTGCGTGGTAGAGTTCGTCCTGGGACTTTTGGCGCCGCAGCAGGGCATCGATGCGCGACACGAAATCGCGCGTGAGGTAGGTGCGCATCACCACCGCATCGGCGCCGCTCTCCAGGCCGCGGGCCTGGATGGCCGGGGGCACTCCCTCGCGTACCAGAAGCACAATGTAGGTACGATCCAGCGAGTCCTCGTGCCGCGCCAGCTTGACCAGGTCGATCCCGCTGATGTCGGTGAGCGCCACGTCGACCAGGATCATATGCGGGACGGTCTCGCGCGCCAGGCGCAGGCCTTCCTTGCCCGATTCGGTCTGCGTCACCTCGTAACCGGCCGAGGTGAGGGCTCGCTCCATATCCAGCGCCGATTTCGGCTCGTGATCAACGATCAGAATGCGCCTGGTAGGATCCATTTCGTCTCCTTGGCCCTGTCTCACGTCTTTTGAAACAGCGGGAAATAAACGTCAAAGCGCGCGCCCTGCCCCGGTACACTGTGCACGTCGATGCAGCCCTGATGCTGCTGCACGATGCCGTAAGCGACCGACAGCCCCAGTCCCGTGCCCTTGCCCACTTCTTTGGTGCTGAAGAAAGGCTCGAACAGATGCGCCATCGCCTCCGGCTCGATTCCCTGGCCCGTATCGCTGACGCTCAGCAGAACGTAGCGGCCCGGCCCATGCCCCGGACGGCAGTCTGGGTCGCCCTCACCGACCGTCCGCTCGGCGGTCCGAACGCTCAGCGTGCCCCCCTGCGGCATCGCGTCACGGGCGTTCACGGAAAGGTTCATCAACACCTGCTCGATGGCGCTGGCGTCCGCCAGGATCGTGCACGGACCCGGGGCGAGGTCCACCGCCACCTGGATGTCCCCGCCCAGCAAGGGGCGGATCAGCTCAACAAACTCGGCCACCCGCTGATTGAGGTCCGTGGGTACGGGCTGCAGCACCCGGCGGCGGCTGAAGGACAGCAGCTGCTGGGTGAGCAGCGCCCCGCGCTGGGCCGCGCCCGTGATGACCTGCAGGTCGTGCCTCAGCGTCTCGGGCACGTCCGGCTCCATCAGGCCCAGCTCGGCATTGCCCCGGATCACGGTCAGCAGGTTGTTAAAGCTGTGTGCAATGCCCCCGGCGATAACCCCCAGCATCTCCAGCTTTTGCGCCTGGCGCAGCCGCTCCTCGAGCTTTTCGCGCTCGCGCATGTCGGTCACGGCTGTCAGCACGCCGGCGTAATGCCCGTCCTCCTGCATGGGCCGGGCGCTGACCAGGACAGGCAGCTCACGGCCTGCCTTGTCCAGGAAGCGCGTCTCGTACACGTCACTGGACCCGGGCCCTCGCGCCGACATCCGTTCCCGGATCACGTTCACCTGGTCCGGGGCGACAATGCGCGTCCAGCTCCACCCAACCAGCTCCGAGCGCGAGTAGCCCAGCATCGTTTCCAGCGCCCGGTTGACAAAGCTGATTTTACCGGCACCGTCCTCGATCAGCAAACCCTCGGCCACACCTTCGACGATGCCCTCGTTGAAATCCTTGAGCTGGCGCAGCTCTTCTTCCATCCTCTTGCGCCGGGTGATGTCGAGCGCCGAGGCAATGAATCGCGACGTACCCGGGATCGGCGACACGGTGATCAGCAGGTCCCGCAGATTCCCGGACCGGTCATTGCCGCTGGACTCGTAAGATCGTGGTGCCGCGCCGGCCGCGACCTGCCTGAGGCGGTTGAATTCGATCATCCGCCCCAGGTCCGGCTCCGAGATGAATTCGCTCCACTTGCGTTTGCCTTCCAGGTCGGCCCTGCTGTAGCCGAACAGGCGCTCGAATTCCGGGTTGACCAGCAATACCGTCATATCCGCGTCGACGATCACGTTGGCCGTTCCGGCCGTCTCAAAGATGGAGCGGTAGCGCTCTTCCGACTGCCGTAGCTCATGCTCCTGGCGCTGCAGCGACTCGTGGGCCTCCTGCAGTCCGGCCAGCATGCCATTGATGCTCTCGGCCAGCTCCGCCACCTCGTCGTGTCCCTCGAGTTTGACCCGCATGGCAGCGTCGGCCGAGCTGCCCACTTCGCCCACCTGCCGGCGCAGTGAGTTGATGCGCGACAGTACCATTACCTCCACGCCCATCAGGATGGTCAGGAAAAGCACCAGCGCTCCCACGGCCAGCACGGTGCTGAGCGAGTAGAGCATCATCCGGCCGTAGCTGCCGGCGTCCAGCCCCTCTTCAAACGTGAGCACCAGGGCCGGCCGGCCGCTCACGTCCGGCAGCAGCAGGTGCCCGGCGATGAGATTTCCCGCGCGTCTTTCTACCCACATCGGCTGGTCGAGGCTCAGGCCGCCCGGCTCTCCGGCCGAACCCGCCGGCAGGCCGCCCTCAGCGGTGCGGGTCACAACCAGCACTAACTGCGCCACGTCGGCAAGCGTCTGCGCCAGCCGTCCTTCGAGCAGGCGGCCCATAATCACAGTCCCGTGAGCCGGGCCGGTTCTGCGGCTGGTGAGAATCGGGCGGGCCGCCACCAGCATGTCGCCCATGTCCAGCAGGGCGATTCCTCGCCTCCCCTCGTCCAACTCCAAGGGCTCAGCCAGGGGCAGCAACTCGCCGAGCTGGCCCGAGGCCAGGGATGGCAGGTCCGCCGGGCTCCCCTGGCGCGGGTCGAGGCCGCGGGCATAGATCACCTGCCCGTTCGCGTCCAACACCACGATCAGGTTCAGGTCCACCGTGGCAAAGACCTCGTCGGTCAGGTCCGATTCCAGGAACGCAGGATTCCGGTCCGCGGCGAACCGGTACAGTCCGTCCCAGTGGGACCAATCAGAGAGGATCAGGTCGAGATGATTCAGCTCCAGATCCACCACGTAGCGTGCCGTTCGCAGGTGCTCGGCCATGGTCAGGCGCTGCCGCTCCACCAGGTCCCGCTGCAGAATGGAACGCTCGACCAGGTAGATGACCGCCACCAGCACCAGCACGATCACCCCGATGATGCGCAGCGACTTTTCCCAGAGGGTCATGCGGGCTCTCCCGACGCAGGAAGGTAGACGTCGAACGTGCTGCCCTTGCCCGGCTCGCTCTGCACCTCGATGGTTCCCTCGTGCTGGCGGACGATTCCGTAGATCACGGACAGTCCCAGGCCAGTGCCCTTGCCGACATCCTTGGTGGTGAAGAAGGGTTCAAACAGGTGGCGGCGCGTAGCCTCATCCATGCCCGATCCCGTGTCCGTCACACTGAGCCGGACATAGCACCCGGGCGCCACTGTCGGATGCGCCACGCAGAACGCCTCATCCGCCAGTACGGCCGAGGTGGCTACCACCAGCAACCCTCCATCCGGCATCGCATCGCGAGCGTTGAGGGCCAGGTTCGTGAGCACCTGCTCCACTGCTCCCGGGTCGGCGAGCGCGGCGGGCAAGTCCGGATCAAGCCGCAAATACACCTGCACACTCTGGCCCACCGCGTGGCGCAGCATGGGGGCAAAGGCATTGACCAGGGCGTTGACGTCCGTAGGAGTGCGCGTCAGCACCTGGCGCCGGCTCAGGGCCAGCAGTTGGTGGGTGAGGGTCGCAGCGCGCTGCGTGGTGCGGGCGACCGCGGCCAGAGGCCCGACCGACGGGTGATCGGGGGGCAGGTCGTCCCGCATCAGCTCCACATTGCCCTGGATTACCGTCAACAGATTGTTGAACTCGTGGGCCACGCCTCCCGCCAGGATGCCCACCGACTCGGTGCGCTGGGCCTGGCGGAGCTGCTCTTCGAGCCGCTCTCGTTCCAGCTCGACCCGCTTGCGCTCGGAGACATCGCGGCCCACGGAAAGCAGCTCGAGCAGCTCACCTTGCTCGTCAAATATGCCGCGGTCGGTCCACGCGAACCAGCGCGGATTGCCATCCGGGTCGAGCAGGCGGTTCTCGCCGCTGACCACAGGTTGTTGGCGGCTGACCAGGGACATGAGCCGGCGGACACGGGCCCGGTCCTCGGGCGCCACACCCTCCAGAGCGTTGCTGCCGACGATCTGCTGCAACGGTTTGCCCCGGAAGCGGCAGGCCGCTTCGTTGGCGTAGAGGATGGTCATGTCCGGGCGCAGGCGGTAGATCATCTCCGTCTGCTCTTCCACCATGGCGCGATGGCGGGCTTCGGAGGCACGCAGGGCCGACTCGGCCAGACGGCGCTCCTGCAACTCACGCTGCGCGGCCTGGTAGAGCCGGGCATTGCCCAGGGCCACGGCCGCTTGGTTGGCGAACAGGTCCAGCAGACGCAGGTCATCGTCGGTGAAGGGCGTGTGCTTGGTGCGGCGCGCACTGATGGCGCCTATGGTCTGGTCAACCCAGCGCACGGGAGAGGCCAGCAGGCTGCTGTCCGGCAGATCATCATAACGAGCAGCTCGCCCGGGCCACCGGTCATAGTCATCGACTTTCCCTGCCCGACCGGTGTCGAGCACCTTGCCCACCAGACCTTCGCCGCGGGCGACGACGCTGCCCAGCCGCTCAGGTGTGCCGCTGACCGCTTCACAGACCAGGTCATCGCTCTCCGGTCGATACATGTACACGGTCACGGCGTGGGCATGGAGCAGGTCCCTGGCCCGCTCGGCGATGGTCGGCAGCAGCCGCCTGAGGTCTAGCTGGGAGGCAACGGCCAGAGCCGTGTCGTACAGGCAGGCGAGCTGCGTGCTGCGCACGCGCAGCTCGTCCTCGGCCGCCTTGCGCTCTGTCACATCGTGCAGCACCACCAGGTGACCCGCCGGCCTGTCTCGCCTGTCACGCAGGGCGAGGACCGAAAGGTCGAGCTGGCGCCGCGTGCCCCCCTTCTCCCATTCCACAGCTTCCTGCCATTGATCACGGCCCGCGCCGCGCTCCAGAACGCCTTTCAGGAAGGGCATCACCTCCGTGGCGGGACGGCCGATGGATGTTCCGATTTTGCGCCCCATTAAATCCCTGGCAGCCGTGTTGATGTCGACGACGCGACCCCTGGCGTTCAGCACCACCACGCCCTCCACCATCCGCTCCATGGTGGCCTCGCGTGCCACGGGCAGCACGTCGAACAGCTCAAAGCGCAGCAGGCCATAGCCGAAAACCAGCCCCGTCACCAGGGCGGCGAAGGGCGTCGGATCAAGCATGGGGATCAGCCTGCCGGGCAGAAGGTTCGCCGTCGTGGCCAGGGGCGGCAGCACACCTGTGAGCAGGAGAATGAGCGTCTGCCGCCTGTGCAGAGGCGGAGCATGCGACAACTTTCGCAGCAGCAGCACCAGACCGAGACCGATCAGGCAAAAGGAGTAGCAGACGTGTACCCAGAAGTAGGGGCCGTGCGTCACGGCCAGTGCGGTGAAACCTCCGGCGTAGGTCTCTATGCCGATCGTGTCCCACACCAGGTGATGGGTGTCGTTCGTCCAGACCATAATCAGGGTGAGGATCGGCTCCACCGCGATCAGGGCCTTGCCCCTGCCCCTCAGCCAGCCTTCCTTCTCCACATAGCGCCGCACATAGAAGAGGAAAGCAGGGGGCATGGTGACCACGCCCAGGTACATTAGGCGCGTCCACATCACCTTGGTCGGCAGGTCGATCGCGGCCAGCTCAAGAGCGTAGCAGCCGGCCCACCAGGCGCTGCCGAGCATCAGGGCAATAAAGGGAAGCATGCCGCGGGACGGACTGCGGCGGAGCATGTAGACGGCCGCGGCCACGGCAATTGCCGTTGTAACGACGAGAGGAGCGATGTAAGGGGACTCCTGGGCCAGCATCCACGGTCCTTTCGTCCGAACGTGGCGAGCCGGGCAACGCGCCGGACCTCTGCGCGGAGCATGCCGGAAGCGTTTTCATTATAGCACAAAAGTGAAGAATTGGAGGGCCAAACAGGCCCGATTTCGCCTTTTGCCCTTGACGGATTAGAACAGATGTGCTATTCTGTTGCCGCCAGGGGAGACTGGCGGGCGGGTGGGTGGGGCAACAGGGGGGAGGAGGCGAGCGGGTGATCTGCCGGGAAGTGGGTCTGGAGCGGCTGGGC
>DCVA01000035.1:7863-8242 GCA_002327925.1 Anaerolineales bacterium UBA2200 | reverse complement strand
CACGGCGTGCTGCTGGCCTACCCGGAGCTGCGCGACGAGGTGCATCGCTTCCTCCTGCGCGGCGGCTCAGGGGGCGGGCCGTAGCATGCCCCCTGAGCCAGGACGGCAGGGCCTCCTGGAGAGCGAATCGCCCTGGCGCGAGATGGGCGCCCGGCGAGATCCGGCTGCCGTCGGCTTTACCGTGGTGCACAACTATGCGCACTACTTCTGGCGGCCCTACCTGGGTAGCACGGCCTTCTCCCTGTGGGAGCTGCTGCTCTCCTACTGCTACGGTGACCGGGACACGGCCTATCCCTCCCTGTCCCATCTCGCGCGCATGCTGAGCAACAGCGACAACAGCCGCGCCAAGGTGAAGGGCCGGCGCAGCCGTCCCCGCAGC
>DCVA01000035.1:0-7830 GCA_002327925.1 Anaerolineales bacterium UBA2200 | reverse complement strand
GAAACGTCAACCGCGGAAGGGGGCCGGCGCAGCCAGCCCCGCGACGGCGCCCTGGCCCGCCTGCGCCTCGAGGGCCTGGTCACCATCGAACCGACCGAGAAGGGTACAGCCGCCCGTTATGTCTTTCACGTCTGCAAGCAGCTTCCGCTCCTGCGCCCCGAACAGGTCGAAACCCTCTCCCCCGCCCTCCGCCACGATCACTCCCACTGGCTGAGCCGCCACGGCATCTCAGACCAGGCCTACCGCCAGGCCTATGCAGACCACCCGTCCGGTGCCGACAGCACCAGCGAGCCCCATCCCGCCCCGCCCGCCGATGCTCCCGACACCAGCACTGGTGTGTTCGCCCTCTGTAAGAAACCCAAGGAACTCATCCTACCCTGTCAATGGTGGGAAGAGACATTGCGTCAGCTTCAGTTGCAGCTCACGCCGAGCTCTTACCGCACCACGGTCGACCAGGCCCATGTCGAAACCTACACCGACGGGAAACTGACCCTGCACTGCCGCTCGCCCCTGGCCAGGGACATCCTGCACTCGCGCCTGCGCGCCCTGGTGCTGCGCGAGCTGTCAGCCGCCTCCAGAGGACAGGTCAAGGAGGTGCGGTTTGTGTAGCCGAGCTGCCCCATGCGTACCCTGACCACCACCCTGCTGGCCGCGCAGCGGGTGCATCCTCAGAGCCCGCGGGTGCGGGTGCTGGTGCGGGACAAACAGCCGCGCTTTGCGCTGATCGGCACGGCCGGCGCGACGGATGCGCAGTGTGCGGAGTGTGTGAGCGGGAGCACGACGATCGTGGCGGTCCTGGCCACGACGGGCCGGATCATGGTGCGGCGGGTGACCGACCGGTCGACGCTGGACCCGACAGGGGACGCGGGGGCGGGCTGGGGCCTGTACACGGGCGGGTACACTCAGGTGGTGGCCGCGGGCGGGGCGCTGGGCTGGCCTCTGGGGGACGTGGCGATTTCAAATAACAGCGGTACGATTCGCCTGTTCTACATCAAGGCCGACGGCACGGAGGTGCTCTCGATCACGAGCACGGATGCCGGCGCGACCTGGGGCTCCCCGGCCACGGTGCGGGCCGTGGACGGCGGCGCGGCGAGTTATCCATTCCATCTGGCCTCGGCGGGGCACGATGATCTGTGGTACACGGTGGAGCGGGAGGGGTACCGCTACCTGTACGTGGGGTACTATTCGGGCGGCGCCTGGGGCGGCTGGACTCACGTGCAGTACATCATGGAGACGGGCGGGGAGTACGAGAACTTTTACGGCCTGTCGGTGGTGTGGAACTCGACGACGAGCGTGTATGAGGTGGCGGCGTCGCTGGACCGGGCCTCGAACGGTGATGGGCGGATCGTGACCTGTGAGTGGGATCCGGCTGTGCCGGAGCTTGGCTCGTACCAGGGGATTGTGCCGCCGGGGCTTCCGGCGGTGGGGGCGACGGCGGTGACGCCGTGCCTGTTCAAGACCAGCTCGACGCTGGGATCGCTGTACGTGCTCACCTACTGGGACAAATTCGCTTCCGGGTCGAGCTCGTGGACGACGCCGATGGCGATGCTGTCGAGGGATTTCGAGCACTGGAGCTACAAGATTCCGCTGGGCTTTACGGCGGCGGCGAACGATCGCCGCATCTGTGTGACCGAGGCGGACTCGGCGGTGTACCTGCACGCGATGAACGAGGCATACGAGCTGGAGCTGTGGTACAGTGGGAAGGCGGACGCGGAGCTGACGATTGCCCAGGGGAAGGTGCTGCGGCTGAGGATCAGGGAGTCGCCGGCGAGCGGGGATACGCACATTGAGGTGGACAATCGAGGGGGGACATACGATTCGGATACGGCCCTGCTGCCGCTGGCGCGGCTGTACGTGGATCTGGGGGTCAAGACAAGCGCGGGCGATGAGCGTGTGGAAAGCCGGCCGTTCTACCTGTGGGAGACGAGCCGTGTGTGCACGGAGGGTGTGAACCTGATGCGCCTGCACGGGGTGGACGGGTGGCAATTGCTGGAGATGTGGAGGCCGGACTGCACCATCCAGTGGGAGGGCAAGACGCTGGGCTGGTGCATCGAGGAGATCGCCGCGCGGGCGGGCTGGTTCGAGGTCGAGTTCGACTCGTCAACCGTGTGGAGTGAGAGCTTGACCTACTTGACGGTGGTGGCGCAATACAATGACTGGTCGGACCTGTGGTACATCCGGGCCTGGGGGCGCTGGGTGCCGCTGGACGGGCCGACGGTGATGTTCGGGGATCACCTGTCGGGGAGGGCGATACTGGAGCGCTTGCTGGGGCTGGTGGGCGGGCAGGCGAAGTGGGGCAACGGGGACTCGAGGGACGTGCTGTACTGTTTTGTGCCGAGCGAGCAGGGCGAGGCCCCGGCGGCGGTGCATACGTACGGTGACGGTGAGCTGATGTACCTGCAGTATGTGGATTCGTTTGCCTGGCCGACGCGGGTGCGGGTGATTGGGACGGACCTGACGGTGGAGGATGAGGACATAGCGAACGGGCTGGATGCGGGGATGGACTTTCTGCAGGTGGTGCAGGCCAGCCAGTGGACGACGGCGGCTCAACTGGGCAAGATTGCGGATGGGGCGCTGGACGATGCGGATGCCCGGGCGTACGGGGGCTGGTTCCGGACTCGGCCGAACGCGGGGCTGGAGCTATTCGATGTGGTGGCGTTTACGGAGAGCCGGGCGGGGGCCGGGCTGAGCCAGATACGGCGGCGGGTGACGGGGATTGAGACGCGGTACGAGCCGGGTGAGCGGGTTTGGCAGCAGGAAGTGAAGATGGAGGGGTTGTAGCGNNGACACACGTACGAGAGGAGTGCCTTATGTCCATCCTCTATTTCGGACGCATCCGCGGATTCGACCCGGCCGTCTACACGGCCGACGTCGAGATCACCGGCTACGTGCAGTCCGTGCTCTCCGGCGTGCCGGTGGCCTACCACATCCGCGCCGACCTGCCTGTGGACGGCACGCGCTGCGCCATCCTCTTTGAGGACACGCTGGACCTCTCCCGGGCGGTGGTCGTGGCCCTCTGGGGAGGGCCCCCGGCGGCCGACCCCGCCTTCGACCCTCTGCTCGGCCACAGGCACACGGGCCTGCTGAACGACGGGCCGTTTCTGAACTGCGAATGACCGGCTTTAGCCAGGCCCGGCTGAACGCCGTCATCACCGCCGTCCTGCGCGACATCCGCCTCTTCAGCCAGGGCGTACTCGAGCGGCCTCTGCGTCCCTACCAGCTTGCCCCCGCCCTGGCCATCGTCGACAGCGTGGTGCACAACCGCGGCCTCACCTTTGCCGTGGTCATGAGCCGCCAGGCGGGCAAGAACGAGCTCTCGGCGCACATAGAGGCCTACCTGATGACCCTCCTGCAGTGGAAGAGCACGGCCACCCTGGTCAAGGCCAGCCCCACCTTCAAGCCGCAGACCATCAACTCGCGCCAGCGGCTGTACGACCGCCTCAACAACCGCTTCACCCGCAAGCTGGTGCACCTCGATGAGGACTATATCATCCGTGTCGGCAAGTGCCGTTGCTTCTTCTTCTCCGCCCACCCGGGGGCCAACGTCGTCGGCGCCACGGCCACGGTCCTGCTAGAGTGCGATGAGGCGCAGGACGTGGACCCGGCCAAGTGGAGCAAGGATTTCGCCCCCATGGGCGCCTCAACCAACGTCACCACCGTGTTCTACGGCACCATCTGGACCGCGCGCACCCTGCTGGCCCAGGTGATCCGCCAACTCAGGCAGGAGGAGGCCGGCGACGGTGTGCAGCGCGTCTTTACCGCGCCCTGGACCGTGGTGGCCGAGTCGGTTCCCGCCTACGGCGACTATGTGCGCAAGGAGATCGCCCGGCTGGGCAGCCGGCACCCCATTGTTGCTACGCAGTACTTGCTGGAGGAGATCGACGACGCCGGCCGCCTGCTCACCGCGGAGCGCCTGGCCAGGATGAAGGGCGATCACCCGCGGGCCCGCACCCCGGCAGAAGCGGCAGCCGGCCGGGAGGAAGGGGACCGTCCCTCGTTTTATGTCATCACGGTTGACGTGGCAGGAGAGGATGAAGAGCTGCAGGGAGCCGAGCTGCGCACCGAGCAGCCGCGGCGCGACTCGACCGTGGCCACCCTGTTCGAGGTGGACCTGGCCGGCGTGGACGATCCCCTGCTGGGCCGACCCATCTACCGCGTGCTCAACCGCTACTGGTGGACCGGCATGCCGCACCACGAGCTGTACTCCGCCCTGCTCGACCTAGTGGGCCAGTGGCATCCCCTGTACCTCATCGTCGACGCTACGGGCGTGGGCGCCGGCGTGGCCTCCTACCTGAGCCGGCGGCTGGGGCGCGCCCCCCGCCCGGAGAGCAAGAGCGCTGCCGGGCCGAGTGCACCATCCCGTGCCCGACCCGCGCGCCGTGGGCCTGTGCTGCCCTTCGAGTTCACCGCCGTCAGCAAGAGCGACCTGGGCTGGGCCTTTGTCGCTGTGGTCGAGGGCGGCCGCTTCAAGGATTATGTCGATGACGGAGCGGCCGACACGGCCCAGTTCTGGCGCGAGGCCGCGGCCTGCGAGTTCGAGGTCCTGCCCGGCCCGGGGCGGCTGATGCGCTGGGGCGTGGCCGACCCGAGGGTGCACGACGACATGCTGGTCAGCGCCGCCCTGGTGAGCCTGCTGGACGACGTGGACTGGCGCGTCGAGAGGGAGACGGAGGTCATCCCTCCGGGCGACTAGGCGCTGTCGCCCAGGGTCTCGGCGCTGCTGCGCACAGGCGGATGGATGCCGAAGGCACCCGCCTTGCCGTATGCCCGGCAAGGGCCGCACGGGCCGCCGTTCGCCACCTGTCATTGCGAGCCCCGCAATCAGGGCGCACCGGCACCCTGTCTGTCATTGAGAGCCCCGCAATCAGGGCACACCGGCAACTTGTCTGTCATTGCGAGCCCCGTACTCGGGGCGTGGCAATCTCTCACACCAGGAGGTGCGTTATGTTCACCCAACTCTTGATGCTCGCCCTAACTCTGTTGCTGGCCTCTTGCGGCCGCGGGGCCTCCCTTCAGGCGGCGGTAGATAGCACAATCTACTCCTCCCCCTCCGATGGTGAGGTCTACGGCCAGAACGCCACCTACTCCACCGCCCGCTCGACTGCCGCGGGGTGCGATGCCACCGGCGGCACGGCACGAATCGGCCAGAACCTTTCCGGCGGCACGGTCTACTACGTCTATCGCGCCTACCTCGATTTCGACACAGCATCGATTCCGGATGACGCCGAGATCACCTCGGCCGTGCTGGGCGTTTGCGCCGACACCGACCTGTCTGGCACGGATTTCAATGTAGAGGTTTACCGTTATGCCTGGAGCGAGGGGCTTTGCGACACGACCGAGGCCAACTATGACGGGGCCTACGGCGCGTCGGCGACGCTGGAGGGCACCCTGCGCTCCACGTCCGATGGATGGACCGCCGGCACCTGCTACACCATGACCGTGGCCACGGGAGGCATCAGCCTCACCGGGGACAGCAAGTACACGCTTGTGAGCTCACCAGATGTGGGCAATCTGGCGCCGGCTGGCAACCAGTACGTTTTCATCCGCACGGCCGATTATGCCGGGACCGGCTCGGACCCCTTCCTGCTGCTTTCCTACACCACCCCGCCCGAGCCGACGCCCACGGAGACGTCGACGGCCACGCCAACCGAGACTCCCAGCGCCACAGCCACCCCCACCGCTAGCCCAACCGTAACGGCCCTCTGCCCCGTGGCCCTGGGCGCGCACACGACCTGGGGACCCGGCACGGTGCGCATCGGCTGCAATGTGGGGCTCACCGCCACGCACTACCTGACCGTGGCGGCGGGGACAGAGCTGACCATGGAGGGGGATCACCACTGGGACCTGTGGGGCAGTTTCAGCGCGATGGGCACCGCGTCTCAGCCCATCACCATCACCCGCGAGCTGACCACGGCAATGGGGACCTGGGGACCGCTCTACCTTCGTGCGGGTGCGCTGGCCTCACTGGACTATGCCACCCTGCTCTACGGTCGTGGCATCAACGACGGCGCCGGGATGACCATGCGCCATTCATCCGTTCTTACCAGCACCTACGGCCTCGCCACGCTGGCCGCGAGCGATGTGATGAGCTGTACCCTGCGCTACAACGGTACGGGTGTGCTGGTCTATGGCGAGAGCGCGCCCGTCGTCCGCTCCTGCAACATCCTGGACAGCACAACGTGGGATGCGACGCTGCGCCAGCGCGCCGGCCTCCCGGTGAGCCGCTGCTGGTGGGGCGCCGACCCGCCGGACGAGGCAGGAGTGCTGGACGGGGCGGACGAGCTGATGCGTGGGACGCTGGACAGGAGCAATCACGCCGGGGCGTGGGTGGAATGGTGATGCCCGCCTCACAACCCACCAGTAGTACCTGCACCGACCGGGCGACACCGGAAGGCCCGGCAGTAGCGACGCCACACGTCTAGCTCGACTGTGGCCCAATCCTTACAGCCTCCACAGAGCGACTCCGAGTGGGCAACCTGAACCGGGCGCTGTCCATGAGCCTAGACATCTCCTTGACTGCGCGTGCCAGGCACGGCCGAAGGCGCCTCTGGAAGCGGTCGCGCCGGCTCCGCATGATGACTCTGCCGGAATTCGCGCATCAGCTTCTTGAGCTCGACCACGCTCTGCTTGTGCTCCCACAGTTGAGCGTCTTCCACGTACTCTGCACGAAGCTTTCCGTTGTGCTGGCTCAGTGTCGCGATGCAAGGAGGGCCATTTACTCCCCCGGGGTTCACGGAGATAGCATGATCCAGAGTCCACATTGCTGCGAACACACCATCCTGCAGCGAAGGCGGACCAGAGACCCAGTACACTTCCCTCATGAGAGCAAGAAACGGGTCAGTTATGCGCTGAGCACTCCCCATCGATACGTACCAGATGTCCTCGGTCTTGAGTTCCGGCTGGAGGTCGTCAACCCCGAACTCGCAAAGGCATGGCTTGTCTTTGGCGACGAAGGCAAGGAGGGCACCGTACTGCTTGGCGGGAGCACTAGTCGACATGAAGTCCTTAATGACGTTTCTCGTGACCTGCTTGACCGCTTCGAGCGGGGCGCAATTAAGCGAGTTGGCATCGTCGAGGCGCTTCACCACGTCAGTGAAGCGCTGGCCGAGTCCAATCTGCCCGGTTCCCGCAACAATCACCCGATTGTTCACGATGTGCACTTTTCTCGTCGGCTGCTCCACAGTAAGGCACTGCAGGCTGGATCCAAACGTGGCGGAGCTGTCAGCCCCGATCACAACCCCGTCTCCGCATAGAATCCCCACTATCGAAGTCATTGGTCCTCTCGGAAGACACTGTTGACGCGCATCTCAGGGTAGGCCTTGTAGATCGCGGAGACCAATTGCCCGAAGGACAGGGATCGCACCAGTGACGATGCGGCACGAATATACTTGCCCGCAGCCTCGGGCAGCGTCTCAAGCGCCTTCTCTCCTGCCTGTTGACCAGTGACGGTGAGGCGGTAGCAGCGATAGCCACCTGCGCAGTCAATCTGAACGCCCCCGTTGCCAGCCAAAACATCCAGGGTCGAGTAGACCTCCTTGTCGAAAGGCCCGTAGTGATACGGTGCGAAATGAAAATACGGCCCGCCAATTAGCTCACTAAGATTCCGGTCGATCAGAAACAACAACTTCTGCACTTGCACCGGACCGTGAGGTGTACCATTGGCTGGCGAGAGCGACGCCAGAACGAGCTCCTCCTTTGTCACGCCTTCTCCTCCATTCGTTGTGCGGCGTTCCTGAGCGCCAGCTGCCTCCTACGCACTTTCTCCATCTCGAGTATAGCACAACCACAGCCTCACGGCAAACGCCACCTGTTCTTGCGCCAACACATCGT
>DCVA01000033.1 GCA_002327925.1 Anaerolineales bacterium UBA2200 | reverse complement strand
GACCCGATCAGCTCGGATCTGCTCCTCTCTTGTGACCGAGAGGCTGGTAATGATCTGTTGGCCACTTACACATGTTTGACGTATCACCTGCCAGCGCCTATACTGCGAGGCGTTCGATTAGCCAGTCCTGCATGCCACCACTGTGGCGGTGCATCCTTGGGGTAGGACGAGCCAATGTGCGCCCTCCGCATAAGCCCGAGATATGACGATCATGCGGACCTAGTCCTCTATCACGGGGACTGTATGGACCTGCTGCCCACACTACCTGCTAACAGCATTAAACTCATCGTCACCTCTCCCCCATACAATCTTGGCAAAGAGTACGAAAGGCGGCTCAGCCTCGCCGATTACCTTGCCCAGCAAGAGCGGGTCATTGAGCACTGCTATCGGGTGCTCCACCCACAGGGAAGTCTCTGCTGGCAAGTGGGGAACTTTGTGGATGACGGCGAGATAATCCCGCTTGACGTCAAGCTCTTCCCATTGTTTGAATCGCTGGGCCTACGCATGCGAAACCGCATCGTCTGGCAGTTCGGCCACGGGCTACATTCGACGAAGAGGTTCTCTGGTCGCTACGAGGTTATCATGTGGTTCACCCGGTCGGACGAATACACCTTCAATCTGGACGCCGTCAGAGAGCCACAGAAGTACCCAGAGAAAAAGCACTTCAAGGGTCCCAAGCGTGGCCAGCTCTCGGGAAACCCGTTGGGGAAGAATCCGTCTGATGTGTGGGAGATTCCCAATGTCAAGGCTAACCACGTCGAAAAGACCGAGCACCCCTGTCAATTCCCTGTGGAGTTGATAGAGCGGCTAGTGCTTGCGCTCACCGACCCAGGCGATTGGGTGCTTGACCCATTCCTCGGTACGGGCACGACGGCTGTCGCTGCCCTGATGCACCAGAGACGTGCGGTGGGTGCGGAGATTGTGTCAAGATACGTCGAGGTAGCGCGCGAGCGCATCCGACTCGGGGAGCAGGGTCTACTCCGTGTTCGTCCGATGGAGCGCTCCGTGTATGATCCGGCCGGGAGCAGCCCCACTGTGCCTCCCAGGGCCATCCATCTGGGAACAGACGGTCTGCAGCCAGCACTGTTGGAGAACTTGGAAGAGTACACTTCGGATGGAGGCGTAGAATGAAGGTGGTCTACGAGTACTCCCACCTTGGAGGCTCTGAGATACTTCAGGTCCGGTACCCCGAGGAACGTAGACATATCTACGAGGTCATCGCGGGCGTTGAAGCACACCGAACCAAGATCAGCAAAGAAAAGACCATGCCAGGCAAGGCGCTGTATGCGCCAACCGACATGAATGCTCAGTTCCGTAAGCGGTTCAACGAGCTGGGATTCGCGGAGCTTAGGGACACGTACACAATCACGGTGCCCAACAGCCCCGTGGAGATACCCGGCGCCTTCAAGCAGGTGGATTTCGTCAAGGACCGATTACTCGTTGAAGTCCAGTTCGGGAAGTATGCCTTCATGTTCTACGATCTCGCCAAGTTTCAGTACTTCTTCAACGAGAACAAGTGCTCCGTCGGAGTGGAAATCGTTCCATGTCACGGACTTCAGAAGCAGATGTCGTCAGGGGTATCCTACGGTGAGCAACTTGTGTATGACATCGAACGACTCCGGCGGCACTTTCCGGCTGTGCCAGTAATGGTGATCCTTATAGACACGGACTGACGACTTGCCCAGTGGCGCCCCGGCGCACGGCCTTCGTCGAGTTCCTCGACTGACGTTTCTCGGTGCAACTGCACCGGGACCACACCGCTGCCGGTAGCATCATCGCCCTTGACAGGCCGTGCCGAATTGGTATACTGGACTGTGCCATTGCTTCCCGCGTTCCGGCAGGGCCCTGCCGGCCCGCCTGCCCCGCTTGCGAGGAGGTGGAATCATGTCCACTCGCCCCGGCTCGCTCCGGCGCCTGACCCTCGGCGCCTTGCTTCCGCTCGCCCTGATCTGCCTGTGTGCGCGCCCTGTACACGCCGTCCTGCGGCGCAGCCGCAGGACGGCGACTGCGTCCGCCCGGCGCGTGCCAGGCCCTCGCCCGATACCCCTGCCGCGGCCGCCGGATCGCCCTGCACCGGCGAGGGCGTCTACCTCTACGAGGACATCGACTATGGCGGGGCATGTCGCAAGTTCACGGCCGACGACCCCGAGTTCGGCGACGAGGACGGCTTTCACGACAAGGCCTCCTCGTGTAAGTTCGTCGGTTTCAACTATTCCAACGGCCGCGCCAGCGCTACCCTCTACGAGCACGCCTACTACTCCGGGGCATCCTCCACCTTCAATGGCGACGACCCCTGGCTGGGCGACGACGCCATCGGCAGCGACCGCGCCGACTCCATCCGCATCGAGATCCGGCCCTTTTGCGACCTGGTGATCGAACCTTCCAAGACCGAGTGCGAGGCGCTGCTCGCGTTCTACAACTCGACCTTCGGCCCATACTGGACCGACAGGACCGGCTGGGTGGTGAACTACTGGCCGTGTTCGTGGTACGGCGTCGAATGCGACTTGGAAAGCGCAGGGCAGGTGCAATGGCTTCTACTGCCGGGAAACAACCTGAAAGGCACGATCCCGTCCATTCTGGGCAACCTGTGGGGGCTGGAAAGACTGGATCTCTCCTCGAACCAACTCACTGGCACAATTCCGGAGAGCCTGATGAACGTGAATTCGCTGCTGTACATTAACCTGTCGGGCAATGAGCTGACCGGCGACATCCCGGCCACTCTGGGCAACAAGCCGGTGCTGGAAGGACTGGATCTCTCCTCCAACCAACTAACTGGCAGCATCCCTGCCACTTATGACGACCAAGCCTTGCTTTACTACCTGGTCGTAGACCATAATCCACAGATGAGTGGCGCGCTGCCTCAGAGTCTCAAGAACCTGGCTCTTAGTTCCTTCTATTTCGACAATACAAGCCTCTGCGAGCCGCCCGACGCTGCCTTCCAGGCCTGGCTGGGGTCGATCCCGAACCTGAAGCGCACCGGCGTCCTGTGCAGCGGCGCCACACCGACAGCTACCCTGACTCGTACCCGCACCCCCTGGCCCACCCTCCCGGGAGGAGTCAAGCGTATGCACCTGCCGCTGCTCCTGCGCCATCACTGGTCGCCGCGTTCTCAGGACTGCACCGAGCTCCTGACCAACGGGGGATTCGAGAGCGGCTTGAGCGGCTGGTCTTCCTGGGGTAACGTCACCACCGGCGCGGGACGTCTCAGCCCGGTCGGGGCGCAGCTTGGGGGCGTGAACAACGCGCAGGGCGAGCTGTGGCAGTCCTTCTTTGTCCCGGCCGACGCCGAGTCCGTTACCTGGCGCTTTTGGTGGAAGGCAGCAACGTCCGTGACCCAGCCGGAGGATTTCCTGCATGTCTACACGGAGGTTGGGGACATCAACCTGCAGTATGGGTTGCTGCGCGCCCAGGGGGCGCTGGATCAGTGGCAGATGGTGGAGGTCGACCTGACCCAGTGGGCAGGACGGTGGGTGATGACCGCCCTCCAGGTGGAAACGGACGCGTCCGTGCCGTCCACCTTCCGTATCGACGACGCGAGCGTTCTGGCCTGCGCCAGACCCGAGTAGGGGGAACCACCTGCGCTGACGTTGCAGGCACAGCGCTGTCTGGCAACCCCTACCCCATGTGCTGGTAGTACAGCGCCTTCACCAGCTCGGCGGCAACGAAGAATCCGCCCACCAGCCCCAGGATGATGCCCAGGTCCCCCGCCGATGGCGGGGTGAACTGGAACACGGTCTGTCCGAACCTCGTGTACGGGATGACCAGCGTGGCCACAAACGCGCTCGCCGTCAGCCCCAGCACCGTCGCGGACGGCCGCACGGCCTTCCAGAAGGGCAGCCGGGTGCGGATCGAGAAGAGGAACAGCAGCTCGGTCAGGATGCTGCCCATGAACCAGTTGGTCTGCAGGATGTGCTCTCCCCGGCCCACAAAGGTGGCAAAGAACAGAAAGTCATCCACCGTGCTGACCAGGCCCAGCACCGTCGAGATGAGCACGATCTCTCTCACGTCGTACTTGCGCGGCCTGGCCCATTCGCTTTTGTCGACGTTGTCCGTGGCGATCGAGATCATCGGAAAGTCGGACAGCAGGTTGAGCAGGAGAATCTGCAGCGGCAGCATGGGCAGGTAGTTGATGAACAGGCTGCCGATGGCCAGGGCGTAAAAGTTGCCAAAGTTGGAGGCCAGGGTCGATTTCAGGTACTTGATGCTGTTGGCGAACACCTCGCGGCCGCTGCGGATGCCGTCGATGATGACCCCGAGGTCGGCTTCGAGCAGGATGATGTCTGCCGCCTGCCTGGCTATGTCCGCCGCGCTCTGCACCGCCAGCGAGACCCCGGCCAGCTTGAGTGCCGGGGCGTCGTTGATGCCCTCGCCCAGAAAGCCCACGATGTGCGAAAGCTGCAGGGTCTGGATGATCTCGTACTTTTGCTCCGGCGTGACCCGGGCGATGACCGAGTACTCCTCCACCGCCGCCGCCTGCTGATCGGGCGGCAGGGCCGTCAGCGCCGCGCCTGTGATTACCTTCTCCGGATCGTCCAGCAGGCCGATGGCCTTGCCCACCGCGCCGGCCACCTGCGGGCTGTCGCCGGTCAGGATCTTCAAAGCCACGCCCAGCTCTCTGGCCCGGGTGACCGCGCCAAAGGTAGAGGGTTTGATCGGGTCGGTAAAGGCCATGGCCCCCAGGAACTCCAGGTCACGCTCGTCCTGGGGGTTGATGTGCAGCCGGTCGGCCGGAAGCGCGCGCCGGGCCAGGGCGATGGTGCGCTCGCCGGATCTGCCGCGCTGCTCCAGCCAGTCGTCCATGTCCGAGCGCTGCTGCAGGGTCAGCCCGGGGCAAAGGGCCATCACGTCCTCCGGCGCACCACCAGCAGGTTGTCCCCCTCCCCTTTCACCAGCACGGCGTTGCGGCGTCTTACCGGATCAAACGGGATTTCGGCAATCCGTTTGACGTCGTCCCCGAAGCGTAGCGGAGTGGGGCGGCGGTGGGGATCGAACGGGATCTCGGCCAGACGTTCAGGGCGGCGTTCAGGCGCCCGCTGGCCGTCCCCGGAGCGAAGCGGAGAGGGACCGGCAAGGCGCCGCGGCCGACTGGCCATGTCCAGGCCTGTCGTGAACGCCGCCTTGGCGATGGCTATGTCGAACGGCTCCGTCTTGTCCTCCGTTTCGCCGACCGTCAGCGAGGCGCAGTACAGCAGGTCCGGGTGCGCCCCAGGCGAGGTGCCAGACACGTCGAGCGAGTTCTCGGTGAGGGTGCCTGTCTTGTCCGAGCACAGCACTTCGATGGAGCCGATATCCTCGATGGCCGTGAGCCGCTTGACCACCACGCCCCGTTTGGCGAGCTGCAGCGCGCCGTGCGAGAGGGACACGGTGGTCACCACGGGCAGCGCCTCCGGGATCACGCTCACCACCAGGGCGATGGCGAACACCAGCAGCTCCACCACATGGGCGTCGCTGCCCTTGAGCAGCAGGTTGGCGGCCACTGTGACCACCAGCGTGATGAGGATCAGCCGCAGGATGAAATTGCTGAAGCGGTTGATGCTTTTGGAGAACTCGCTCTCTTTGGTCGTCTCCACGGTCAATTTGGCGATGGTGCCCATCCTGGTGCGCGAGCCTGTCTCCAGCACCACGGCCACGCCGTCGCCCTCCACCACGGAGGTGCCGCTGAAGCAGAGGTTGTGGCTGTCGTAGATGCTCCCTGGCTCTTGGGCCAGCGCCTGCGCGCTCTTGGGCACGGGAACCGACTCGCCCGTCAGCGTGGTCTCGTTGACCACCAGGTTGTGCGTGCTGAGCACGCGCACGTCGGCCGTGACCGCGTCGCCCGTCTGCAGATTGACGATGTCGCCCGGCACGAGGAGGGACGAATCCACCGTGTTCCAGCGGCCGTCGCGCCGGACCCGGGTGCGCGGGTTGATGAACTTGGTCAGCGCCTGCAGCGACTGTTCCGAGCGGTATTCCTGGAAGAATCCCAGCAGGGCATTGACCAGGACAAAGATGACGATGACGACCGCGTCGAGGCGCTCGCCCACGGCGAAGACGATCACCGCGGCCACGATCAAGAGGTAGATAAAGGCCGACTTGAACTGGCTCAGCAGGATGTCGTACCAGTGGACCTGGTTGGCGGTGATCTCGTTGGGGCCGTGCGTGGCCAGGCGCTGCGCTGCCTCGGCCGACGAGAGGCCGCTATCCAGCGAGGTCGACAGGTCCTTCAGAACCTCGTCCTGGGAGAGGGTGGCGAACCGGAACATGGCGCGTCTCCTTGGATAAAGGGTGGCGTGGCGCTCTGGACGGGGGAAGTATGGGCCAGTGCGGCGTGCCTGTCAAACGGGGGCTGTGCCCGTCATGGCGACCGGGACTCCCCCGCGCCCAGCCGCATCTTGTCGAGGAACACCTCATAATGCGCGTCCAGAGCCGCGAACTCATCGCTCGGGCCGTACGCGCCCAGAATGAGATTCCACCCCCTATCGACCACCCGCACCATGCGCCATGTGTAGAGGCCCGTCCTCCCGCTCTGTTCCATGGCGTTCTCCCATCTGCCGGTGACCGCCCTGCGCCCCTGGAAGGTGGTCAGCGCTGGCGCAGAGATCATGCGCTCCGCGTCGACCTCGGCCATGGCGGTCAGCTCCGCCAGCAGATCCCCGTCGGTGGGCAGGAACCCCGCCACGGGCTCAGGCAGCACCGAGACCAGCAGATAGCCCTCGAGGGGGCCGTCGGTGGGCGAACTGAAGAACAGGTCCACCATTTCCGGGTCCGACTCGTCGGGGAGCTCAAACGCCGTCCACTCCAGGGGGTAACAGGTCGCCACGCCGGCGTGATCGGCCAGGTAGGGATCATAGCCCTGCGGGCACTGCAGGCCCGGATCGGGCAGTGAGGTCAAAGCCCCCGGCACACGGGGCTTGAAGCCGGCGAGGAAGCGGTCGTGGAGGCCCTTGAGCGAGTCCATGCCCACCTGCCAGCCCCCCGCCTCCAGCCACACGGCACCCTCGCCGGAGCTGATCATGGCCGACCGGTACAGCATGGACCCGCCGGCGCTGTCGTCGAGCTCGTAGGCGATCAGCCCCGCCGGGTGGCCGGCCACGGTGAGCAGTTCGCTATCCAGCAGCCGCCCGCTCTCGGTCCGCAGTACAGAGCCCTTTAGCTGCATCAGACACTCATTGGCGGTCCAGTTGGCGAATTCCAGAGTCGAATTGACGCTCACCATCAGCATGCTGTCATCCGAGCCCAGGCTGACGGGCGGCGCGAACATTACGTCATAGTCGTCGTCCGGCCCGCCTGGCTTGACCGCCCACAGGGCCGGGTACTGCACGGTGAACCCGTAGGTGGGATGGGTATAGGAGCGCCACAGACCGGACAGCGCACGCCAGCCCGCGTACGCCGCCGCCGCCAGCAGTACGGCGAGCAGCAGCAGGGCCGCCACCTGGCGCAGGCCCCGCCGGCCGGCGCGGTCCGCAGGCACCGGTCGCCCGTCGGGCAGGGGTGTGAACGAAGGTTCAGTCACAGGTACCTCCGTAGGGAATCGTCGGCGCGGGCTACCTTTCCGGCTCCCGCGACCCTCTTGGCCGGCGCAGCGCTGTGGCGTGCCCTTCCCTGTCCACCGCCTGCGGCTCCCAGCCCTGAGCCAGCAGCCCCTCGATCACCTGCCGGTAGGCGGCCTCCCAGTCCGAGGCGAAGCGCGCCCGCGCCGCCCGGCCCGGATTGCGCGTCGCCTTCTCCACCAGCGACAGGCCGCTCAGGGCCACCACAGAGCTCTTGACCAGCACGGATGACCCCGCTTGGCCCTCTCCCTCCAGGCGCGCTTCCCACCAGCGGTCGCAGTAGAAGCCGCCCGTGCTCTTCGGGTTGAGCTCGTAACAGGCCTGGAGCGTGCAGCTCTCGAACGGCGTTTGCGGAGCGGCCATGGCCGCCCGGTTGACCGCCTGGCCGCATTTCCAGCAGAATTTCGCCTCTTCGGGCAGCTCTGTGCCGCAGCTCATACAGAACAATAGTCGCCTCCCGCGGAGTGCGCCGCGCGCATTCAGCCGCCGGCGCACCGCCGTCGCATTCTGCGCCGGATGATGCCACAAATGCGCCGCGGGAGCAACTCGCCGCGCCCGTACAGGCACAGGGAGCGCTGAAGCGCCTCCGCGGAGTACCGCAGAGATATTCGTCCCCGCGCCGTCGCGCAGGGACTAGTGCAACTACAAACCATACAGCAGCGCGAGAGTCACGGCAACGACCACCCCTGCATGGTTCGCAGTTCAGTCTCTGCCTACTGGCGTCCCGTCCTACTGGACGGGGTCAGCCTGTCCCCCTAGTCCCCCACCAACCTAAACCCTTCGGCCAGCACCTCGAACCCTTCGGCAAAGAGCGGCCCCAGATCCTCCCCCTCCTGCATCGCCGTCAGCGCCCAGATCCACTCCCCCTCCGCCACATACACAGTGCGGTAGCGCTGCATCTGCCCCGCCTCCGTCCGGCTCTCGTGATCGCTCACCGACTCCACCCCCCGCCGCCCGGCCACGGTCACCATCCGCGGCGCCTCGACAACCTTCCCGCCTGACTCCACCAGCTTGTCCAGCGCCCTCTTCAGCAGGTCCTCGTCGCTCACGGTCCAGTCGCTCTCGCGCGTGGCCCTGCCCACCGCCAGCGCCCCCGCCTGCTCCGTGAACCCGGGCGGGGTAAAGATCGTCTGCTGAGTGTCGGTCAGCACGCCGGCCGGCACCTCGACCGCCAGCCACGCGGCGGGATAGCAGGTGGCAAAGGACAACGTGTCGCCTACATAGGGATCGTACCCCGAGGGACAGGCCAAGTCCAGCTCGGGCAGGGCGACCCCCGACCCTGCCACGCGGGGAACATAGCCCTCCACGAACTTGGTCATCAGCCGCTGCGCGCGTTCGACGTCGCCGGTCAGGTCATGGGCCTCGAAGGAGACCATCCCCTCCGCTGTGCTGTACAGTGTCGTCACCGGGGCCACCGTGGGACCATCGGGCATGTCCACCAGCGTTGTCACCTCGCCGGCGGGGTATCCGCCCACGAGCCGCACCCGGCTGCTCTGAATGGTCGAGCCCTCCATCTCGTAGGAGAAGCTCTTGACCGTGGCCACGCACTGATTGGCTGTGAGGGCCGTGCCTCCCTCGGCGGGCGAGAGGTAGATCAGCAGCCCGTTTCTTTCCTGGGCCCAGCCGAAACGCTGGGGAAACTGGATCTCCCGGGCGCCATTCTCGTCCTGGTTCACCACGGGCTGCCACAGCAGCGGGTACTTGACCGTGAACCCGTGCGCGGCGTCGGTGTAGGTGGTCCAGCTCGCCGAAAGCACCGGCGCGATGGCCATCCCCGCCGCCACCAGCGTGCCCAATCCGATCAGCAAAACCCACCCCTCGCGGGCCAGCCGGCCACCCGCGACGGGGATGCTGTGGCGCACCAGGTGCTGGATGGCCTCGTCGGACGTATAGCCCCGGCCGTCAGGCGCGCTCTGACGAGCTCATAGGCCATCGGGACCGGCTGGTAGGAGGAACCTAAGTTGTCGCTCATGGTTGGCCTCCCTGAAGGTATCTTACCACGACGGAAAAGGAGGGACAACTCGCCCGCGAGCGCAACGCGTCCCACCCCCGTTTGACACCCCGGGCAAACCGTGCTATCCTCGCGCCCGAGGGTACCAACTGTGCTGTCAGGCGCTCAGTCGCGTCCGGATCATCACGCTAGACCTCGGACCCTCTGCCCCGTCCTCCTCCGCAGTTCGCTGCCCCCCTGATAGTTCTGCCTATTGTCGATCATCGTCGGCGTCCATCTCCAGTGGATTCTGGGCGCCTTGGCCTATCCATTCCAGCGCAGGAGGAAAGGACGATGGCAAGTACGTGGGAGATGGTTCAGGGACTGTTGTGGGCCAAAGGCCTGCACCTCGGGCGGCTCAATGGCGCATCGCGCTCGCTGGCGTCGATGATGGGCACACCCGACGTGATGGCCTTCCCCGGATCGCAGATGCACGACCATTGTATGACCGTGGCCCGCCTGCCAGCGCGCCAGTACTACTGGGACGCCGAGCTCCTGGTGGCCGGCCACACCGCGGTCCAGCGCTGGTACGGCATGGACGCCTACATGATCGCCCCCGACGGCTACAACTTTGAAGCCGAGGCGCTGGGCCAAAAGATGATCTATAGCGACGTGGCCATGCCCACCGTCGACGTGAGCCACCCGCTCATCTCGTCCCCCGCCGACCTGGCCAAACTCCCGCCGCTCGACCCGTCCAAGGGCCGCGTGCCCATGCTGGTGGACCTGGCCTGGCGCATCCAGCAGGCCGGCGGCACGCTCATCGCCGGCGGATTCTTCTGCTCCCCGTTCAGCCTGATGTGCCAGGTGATGGGCTATCCCGCCGCCATCAAAGCCCTGCGGCGCAATCCCGCGTTCGCCAAGGACCTCTTTGCCTTTGCCGAGGACCAGGCCATTATGCCCATGGTCAAAGCCCAGTCGCGGGGCGGCAAGGTCAAGAGCTTTATGGGCGCCGACGCCTGGTCCTGCTTCCCCAACATCACCATCCCCATGTTCCGCGAGTGGGTCGTGCCTTCGGCCAAACGGCTCAAAGCGCAGGGAAAGGACCTGGGGCTGACCATCAGCTCGGGCGGCGGAGCTATGGACTATTCCGAGGAAGACCCGGCCAAGTTCGACAAGCAGATCCTGTTCGACTGCCTCGACGCCGCGGCCGAGATCTCACTGCTGGGCCAGCCGGCTGCAGGCGGCGGCATGGGCCCGACCCAGCTCTGGGATCCGCTGTGGCTGAAGGAGTACATCGACACGCGCTGCAAGGGCAAGGGCGTGCTGCGCGTGCTGAGCATCAACGGCCGCTTTGTGCGCGACTCCAGGCCCGAGGACATCATGGCCTATGTCCGCCGGTGGATCGACGTACTCGGTCGTCAGGGGCACATGTTCGCCATGGTCGGCAACATCCCGGCGGACACGCAGCCGGTGAACGTCTTTGCCGCGCTGGCAGCCGTGCATACGTACGGACGCTACCCCATCGCCAGAGACCTGGACCAGGTGGAGGTCAAAGTGCCGGCCTTTTTGCCGTTCGACGAATGGCTCAAGGGCCAGCCGGAGGAGGAAGTGATCCGGAGGGCGCGAGAGAGGTAGGCCTTGCTGTGGGCGGCCGAGATGCGCAGGGAGGCCGACACTCACGGTACCGCACTAGCGGCCTCTTGCACGATCCTCTAACACGATAAGGAGGTAGCGTGAGCGACTTGCTAATGGTGCTAGAGAAACTCGAACCTGTGCTTGGCGTGCTGTCCGTTGT
Organism: Anaerolineales bacterium UBA2200; assembly: GCA_002327925.1. Classification (GTDB taxonomy): domain Bacteria; phylum Chloroflexota; class Anaerolineae; order UBA2200; family UBA2200; genus UBA2200. The sequence goes on along the minus strand of DCVA01000033.1, from coordinate 45,889 downwards.
GGTCGGAACTATCCTAGCCGGATTGTTCCAGGCCCACGTTGCCAGAAAGGAGTGTGATGCCGCACACAAGTCGCAACTGGAGCTACTGCAGAGCACGCACCGGCAGAATCTTGAGGTGCTCGCTCTGCAGCAGACGCGCGAAGATGCGATAAGGACGCGTCAGTTCGCCGAGGCGGACAAAGCGGACCGATTGCTCGTGATGGAATATGTCGACCTCCTTCTTCCAAGGCTGATCGAGGTCGCTTCGATTGATTACATTGCCTCAGACAACGCCAACCCGGTCGAACTTCAGCGGTACCTGCAGCTGCAGAGATACATACTCGCGGACGAGATCGACCCGGCCCACCCCGAGAGCACCCTCGGCATAAGAATGGCGTTTCTATTGTTCCAGGTCGTTGCCGCCTTTCGACTGGCGCTGGGTGCGAGATGGATTAGGCCCCTTACCACCGAGCATTCGGCCTTCCTGGCCAAATGGGAGAGCCACATCGAGCCTGTGGTCTGCTCGCCGAGGTACCAGGGGAAGGAGCTCATGTACCGCGAACAGTTGCAGATTGTCTGGGACGAGATGCTCGCCGTTCATGAAGCGACAAAGGTCGCGAGTCCACTCAACTGGAAGGCGTTTGTGGCGAAGTACACATCGGACCCTGCAATCCGTGACCTCGTGGAGCTGGTCTCGAGTAAGCTCCAGTTCATCTTCGTGGAGACCAATCAGTTGCCTCCGAGAAAAGCGATGCAGTGTCGACTGGCGATTATGGCTCTCTATCTCATCGATCTCTGTAAAGCGGCAGGAAGTCACATCTGGGATCAGCGGGAGGCGGGGCTTTGGGACATCGTGGTCGACTGGTTCAAATGGCAGATCGACGCGAACCAAGACCCACACTGGTACCTGTTCGCCCCCGGGGATGTTAAGTCGCGGCTGAAGACCACTGCCAAGGCTAACCCGGCGTAGTCCTGCGAGGCGTGGGGCTTACTTGTGGCCTGCCCGACTGTAGTTCAAGCAGCAGTCCCTTGCATGATCGTGCGGGGAAGTAAAGGCAAAGCGGGGGCCGCGTCGCCGCAATAGGAGAACCACCGCAACCCTCACCCGTCGCTTCCCGCAGACATGCCGATCAGACTCATCAAGTCAATTGAATCGCCAGACCCGACATGGTCAACACATTTGCCGCTTGGCGTTGCACACTAGCGCGAACGTGGAGCGACCGCACTGAAAGAGCAACATGTCAAAACGGCTTCCCAAACAACACGAGATAGACGAGCTTGCGTGTAGGCAGTTCGCGCAAACGCTACCTGGTTCGTGGCGCGTCCGCGAGCAGGGCAAAGACTACGGGGTAGACGCCGAAGTAGAGATCTTTGATCAGGGCGCCAGTACCGGCGCGCTGTTCAAAGTGCAGATCAAAGGCACCCAGAGGCCCAGGCTGTTGGCTGACGGGCACACAATAAGCCTGTCAGTCAGCGCGGACGACGTGATTTACTGGTGCGCCGAACTTGCAGTGCCTCTAGTCGTAGTCTTGGCCGACGTTTACCAGAAGCGGACCTGGTGGCATGCGATTCAGCTAGATCGCGACCTACGAGAACGTCTCTCGAGGCACAAGCAGGCCAGCGGAGCCAAAGTCACGATACACTTGAACTCTGCTCGCAAACTACCCGACACGATCTCCACTCTCCACAAAGCGATTCTCGATAGCGAGATCTTGCTAGCATCGCGTTCAGTCTCGGCCGCCAGTGCAGACACGTTCTTGGGTGCTATGGCGTCGGTCCCGAACCTCGATGACATCGAATCCGGGCTGCAGCAGAAGATCTCGTTTCTCCGGATTGAGAAGCTGGACCGGCTCCAGAAGCGGCTTGCCTTCGGAGAGTCCGAAGCGGTGGCGAGAGGAATACTGGAGGACAAGACCTCATCAGTAGAAGCCACATTCGCTGCCATCTTGCACTTGCAGTTGCTCGCAATGCAGGAAGCGCGCCTGTCCGACCGCCTAGACGAATGCCCTAGACTGGAGCTTGAGTTCGCCCTGCGGCTGAAGTCCACGAGCAGGGGAGGCCCGTTGCATCTTCGAGCGTTTGCTGCCCTGGCCGTTCGGGCTGCCAAGCTGCACCAGTATGTCCAACACGATTTCTCCCTCTTCATCAACGCGAGAGTCTGTCAGGATTCACGCAACAGAGAGTCAACGGAGCCGCTGTGGGCTTTGATGCAGCCGGCTGTGAGAAGTCGAGCCGCCGTGTTGGTGACCCAGAAGTTCGAGCAGTGCAGCCGCCTTCTGCGGTTCATGGTGCGAAACGGCCTGTTCCACATCATTCCGCGAAGCACAGCGTTGGTCACGATGAGTGCTCAGTCATTCGTCCTACGGCTGTGGGAGGACGACATGACCGAGGGAGCCAGGGCATACGAGCAGTCACTTGGCGACATGGCACGAGCGGGGGTTGATATCGCTGTCCAACTGGGAGCATGGGACGATGCCTCCCTCAACATCACTCACGCCGCATGGCTCTGCAACTGGCACGACGAGGCGTCCGTCAACGCTCGTCAGGCATTGGGGGAGCAGATGGCAATGGCAATTCGCGACTCAGGCGTCCGTGATGAAACACTCGCCCAAGTCCGTAGTATCGCCAACGAAATCAGGCGCTCTCTGACCAACGAGCCGCCCGAGGCCATCGACCTGGCCGACGAGAAGCGAATCTACAAGCGGATGGCGGCGTCTTTGGGTATTGACCTCGGTAACCCGAATGATGAGATCGCGAATGTTGTGCGGATCGGGATCCTGGACCTGGACCCCACGAGGGTTCTCATCAAATGTCGGCACCTATTCCTCAGGCTGAGTGGCGGGGGCATGCCTGCCCGGATGCTCCAGCTTCCTAGCGCTGGATTCAAGACTCTCTATTGCACACTCCACGGCTATGGAATCTCCGCACTGAGTCTGGACGCGGCGTACGGGTCCTTTCGCGAAGACCACTGCACCAAGTGCTGTGATGCAGAGCCACACCCGAGCGATTGGACATGGTCACATTGTTGGCAGGAGGAGCAGCTCGAGCAGTATGGAGACCGGTTTAGGACGCTATGAGAACCGTGTGACGAGAAGGTGGCAGGCGACACAGCGAGGCGCCTGACCCACGGGCCGGCACGCGCCGCCCTGTGGCTCCCGTTCCACGCCGCGCGCCAACCTCAGGCGACCAACCGGCACATCGAAAGCCTCGACCTCCGCCACGACATCATGCGCCGCCCGTGCGTGCAACCCCGCAACCCCTGTCCCCCCCCTCCAAGGCCCATTCTCCTCCAGGGGGTAGCGTGCTCCACAATTGACCAATTCCCCCACCCGTGCTACCATACTCCAGAGGCACTGACTGCACGAGCCGCGGCTCCGGTCGCGTCCGGATCATCTCCTTGGCCTCGGACCCACCCGCCCCCCGCGACCGTCCCTTCGCCCGTGGCGCGTTTCTGGGCCTCTCGCCCGGTTGATCGCCCTCTGGCGTATGAACGCCAGGAATCGTTCTGAGCGAAGCTGGACCCAATGTCAGACGCGCTTCGGAAGTCAAGAGACAACGCTCGAAGGGGAAGACGCCGCCACACAGGCCCTGCAGGAGGTCGTCGAGGGCCTAGACATCGTTGGTTAGGCCATCGTTTCCGAGGTCCAGACGACAAGCCAGGCTAACTGCTAGACCCACGGAGGTCACTTCATGGACTGGGAAGAGTATCGACGTCGCTACGTGACCTTTGACCTCGCGTTGCAGCAGACCCGCATTGTCGCCGCCGCTGCCGCCAGCGTGTTGCGCGACTTTCCCTCCAATCTGCCCGAAGAGCTGCGGGGGGCCATGGAGCTCGCCAGGGAGAGATTCCTCAAGGCAGTGCTGTCGGAAGCGGGCGACGCGTCGGGCAAAGGCTTCGTTGAGGCACGTCAGTCGCTGGACCAAGCAGCCCACTCAGCGGAATCCTACGTTGAGCTGGGCAGCATCTTGGGTACAGCCCATGTAGAGGCTGGTCTCGACAACATGGATCTCGATGCGGACCCGGACGACATAGATTGTGAGCTCGCCGCGTCCGTGCAACAGCTTGTTATGAGCCTGGCACACCTGGATGCGTTCCTGGCCGATACTCTGTTTGCCATCTGCGAGACCCGTCCGGCGGTCCGCCATTCCGACCAACCACCAGACCAGCAACTCGGGCTGGAGACTGGAGACTGGGATGAGCTGGCTCAGAGGTTACCGGTTACCTTCGTGGAAGAGTTCATGCGCGCGGCAGCAGCCAAACGTATCACGGCGATGCGCAAGGCCTTCGGTCTTCAGCTGAACTTGCCTCCGCACGTTCTGAACGACCTGAGGTTCGCTCAGAACGTTCGCAACCTGTATGTTCACGCCGGTGGGCGCGTGAGCCAAGAGTTCATGCGGCGAACCAAATGGCTGCAGCCCCACATCGGCGCCTTTGATCTGTCTGCCTTCGGCGTCGCAACAGAATGCGACGACGATGCGTGTGAGTCGGATGACGAAAGCCAGCCCACAGTCGACCCGTCAGGGTGGACTCTCGGCGAGTTGATGCCGTTGAACCTCCACGTTGCCGACGAGCTGACGCGACTCATCCAGAACACTGCAGGGGGAGTGTTCTGCGCGGTGTCAGTGCAGTTCTTCGGCAGGCCATGCAGCGAGCTGGGTAACGTGCATTTCTGGTAGGCAAAGGTTGACTCACGGCCGATGGGCAGAAAGGCAGGAATTACCTGCCATGACAACCCGCGTCAACATCTCTCACATCGCTCCCTGCGGCATGAACTGCCGGCTTTGCATCGGCTACCTTCGTGACAAGAACAAATGTGACGGCTGCCTGACTCCCAACACCAAATGCGGCAGGAGCTGCACCCTGCGCTTCTGCGACAAACGTCACGGCAAGTACTGCGACCACTCCTGCCCTTCCTTCCCTTGCCTGCGACTGAGGAACCTGGACAAGAGGTATCGCGCCAAATACGGCATGAGCATGCTGGACAATCTGGGACAAATCGAGGAGCTGGGCATCAGGCAGTTTGTCAGAAACGAGAACGCCCGCTGGGCCTGCCCGACTTGCGGAGAGCTGATCTGTGTGCACAGACCGCAGTGCCTGAACTGCGGGACAGCCAGGCAGGGTCTTTAGTGAAGACCTACCTCCACCTTGAGCTCACGCACCGGGCGCCCCTTCCTGCCATCTTCCAGAACGACGACGTTCGCTACCCGGAGAGCCTGCTCGAGCACTTTCTGCAAGAGTACACTCGGCCGGGCGATGTGGTCTTGGACCCGTTCGCCGGCTATGGCACAACGCTTTTCGTCGCTGAACGCATGGGGCGCATCCCGCTTGGCGTGGAGCTGAACAAGGCCAAAGTCGACTATGTGCGCAGCCGACTCTCTCGCCCGGAAGCTATTCTCCACGGCGACTCGCGTTCGCTGAAGGAGCTCGACCTGCCTGAGATCGACTTTTCCATGACGTCGCCGCCCTACATGAACAAGGATGATCCGGAGAACCCATTCAGCGACTATCAGGCAGAGGACTATGCCTACAGCTCCTACCTGCGCGACATTCGCAGTATCTATGAACAGCTTGGCACCAGGATGAAACCGCAAGCACGAGTCGTTCTCGAAGTCGCCAATCTGAAGCGAGGCGGGCAAGTAACCACCCTGGCCTGGGATATCGGGCGAGTGATTTCCGAGGTACTGCACTTCCAAGGTGAAATCGTGGTGTGCTGGGACAAGTACGGTTATGGCTATGACCACAGCTATTGCCTGGTCTTTTCTGTCGAATGAGCGCGCCCGCTCTCAGCCAGACTTCGGAGGTCTGAACACCTGCATTTGACACCTGTGCCAGACCGCGCTATCCTCGCCCCCGAGGGACAACCTGACCGAGCAGGATCTCCCGACGCGTCCGGATCCTCTCACCTCTGGCTTCGAACCGTCTCCTCCGCCTGCTCCCCCGTTCACGTCTCGCTGTCGCATCTGGCACGTGGCATCTACCCGGGCGGTGCGCCCGGCCGTTCGCCGCGCGCAGACGGGGCCGTTCGCCCCCGTACCCGGTCTTGCCGCAGGCAAGGCGCGCAGACGGGGCCGTTCGCCCCGCCCAGACGGGGTTGATCACCCTCCGGCCCCCGGACCACGGCGGCCTGAGGCCATCCTTCCCTAAGGAGACGCGCATGTCCGAAGCATTGCAAAGGCTGAAACAGGCGGTCATCGAAGGAGCGGATGATGTCGCGGCGGAAGCCGCCAGGCAGGCCCTGCAGGAGGGCGTCAAGGGGCTCGACATCGTCAACTCCGCCATCGTCCCGGGCATCCAGGGCGCGGGACAGCTCTGGAAGGAAAACCAGTATTTTCTCCCCGATGTGGTCATGGCCGCGGAGGCCTTTAACGCGGCCATGGCCGTCGTCCGGCCCGCCCTCGGCGCCGAGGGCGCCCCCAAAACCGGCAAGGTGCTCATCGGCACGGTCGCCGGCGACATGCACAACCTGGGCAAGGCCGTCGTCATCGCCATGCTGCAGGGCGCGGGATTCGAGGTCACGGACCTGGGCGTGGATGTGCCCGTCAAGACCTTCCTCGACAAGACGGCCGAGCTCCAACCCGACATCCTGGGCGCCGGCTGCTACATGTCCACCACCATGCTCAGCATCAAGGACATCCTCGCCGGCCTGCAGGCCGCTGGCCTGCGCGGCAAGGTCAAGTTCATGGTGGGCGGCGTGCCCACGAGCCAGGAGTTCGCCGACGAGGTGGGGGCCGACGCCTGGGGCAAGGATGCACTCGACACGGTGGCCAAAGCGCTCAAGCTGATGGAGAGGTGAGACCATGGCGAATGCGATGCTGTCCGCCGCGCACGGATTCCTGTGGGCCAAGGGCCTGCACATAGGCAAACTGAACTCGGCGAGCCGTCCCGTGGCCGCCATGATGGGCAAGCCCGACGTGCTGCCCTTCCCCGGCGCGCAGATGCACGACCACTGCATGACCGTGGCCCGCGTACCGGCGCACAAGTACTATACGGACGCCGAGCTGCTCGTGTCCACCCAGATGGCCGTCGAGCGCTGGTACAGCATGGACGGCTACATCATCACCTACGACGTCTACAACTATGAGGTCGAGGCCCTGGGCGCGCGCATGATCTACAGCGACAACGCCATGCCCACCGTGGACCTGGCCCACCCGCTGATCTCGACCCCCGCCGACCTGGCCGCGCTGAGGCCGCTGGACGTGACCCGGGGCCGCATCCCCATGTTCGTCGAGGTGGTGCGGCTGGTCACCGAGAGGGCGCCGGGCCTGCTGGCCGCGGGCATGTTCTGCTCTCCGTGGAGCATGATGTGCGCCCTGATGGGCTACCCGGCCGCGGTGCGCGCCCTCAGGCGGCAGCCCGAGTTCGCCCGCGACGTGCTGGCCTATGAAGAGAACGACGTCATCCTGCCCTTTATCGCCGCGCAGGCCCGGGCGTGCAGCGTCAAGAGCTTTACCGGTGCCGACGCCTGGTCGGCCTATCCCATCCTGAGCCTGCCGATGATCCGCGAGTGGGTGCTGCCCTCGGCGCAGCGGATGAGGGCGCTGGGCAAGGCGCGCGGCTGGAACGTATCGGCGGCCAGCGCGGCAGGCGACTATTGCGAAGAAGACCCCGATAAGTTCGACAAGCAGATCCTGTTCGAGTGCCTTGATGTGATGAACCAGAACCCGATCATGAACATGCGCATGGCCCAGGCCCTGATGGGCCGGACGCAGGACTGGGACCCGCACTGGCTGGTGGAGTACGCCAGGAGCCGCGGCGGGCGCTCCCCGCTGCCCATCATATACTCCATCAACGGGCGTTTCATCCGCGACGTCAAGCCCGAAGAGCTGGCGGAGCGCGTGCGCGGATGGATCGACGTCATGGGCCGCGACGGCAAGTTCATGATCGGCGTGGGCAACATCCCGGCCGACACCGCGCCGCTGAACGTCTTCACCGCCATCGCCGCCGCGCGCACTTACGGCAAGTACCCGATTGCGGCGGATCTGTCGAAGGTGCCCTTCGAGCTGCCGCGCTTCCCCGAGTTCGACACATGGCTGAAGGGCCAGCCGGAGGAGGAAGTGATCCGCGATGCACGGGAGAAGCGCTGAGCCCGGCGGGTCGTAGCCCGCGCCGTGGGTCAGCTTGCCCGACGTCGGAATGTCAGCCGAGACGTTTAGGGCCGCCATGGCCGTGGTCCAGCCCACGCTGGGCGCGGATGAACGTTTCCACGTCCAGGTTGAGCACGCACCGGTGCCCAAAGCGGCAGCGCAGTCAGGGCTTGGTGCTGTGTGCTCGCGGACACATTCTCGTGCGTGGCAAGGTTGGTCAGGAACGTCGTTGTCTCACGAGCGCCCATTTCGCCGGGATGGCGCTTGTTGTGGAAGAGGACGTAGCGCTTGACCCGGTGGACGCAGGCCTTGTCGGTGCTGTAGGAGTAGTGTTTCAGGCGGATGGCGTCGCGCGACTGACCCAAGGTTCGCTTTGGTTTCTTCGGCGGGAACTCGGCGGCGGAAAGCCCTTGCTTCCTCAGGGAAGCATGATACAATGTGAACAGGGAAGGCCTGTGCTCGTGCGTTGCGGGATATCCCCGCAATCCTACGCCGAGATTCTCCCGCAAAGCACACCAACCGGGCCCTATCATACGGAAACCCTTCCGTGTAGCAGGCTGCAGCATAACACACAGCAGGTCGCAGAATGCAGAGTGAAACCGTGAACAGTCCTATGTTCATCTTCGAGACAATATGATCGCGTCGGCCATCGACATATTCTGCGGCATAGGCGGGCTTTCTTTCGGCCTGAAGCAAGCTGGTATCAACGTCGCTGCGGGCGTAGATGTCGACGAATCATGCCGGTATCCTTACGAAAAGAATTCGCAGGCCGAGTTCATCCTGAGGGATGTCTCCAATCTCCGCGGCGAGGAACTGAACGAGAGATTCTGGTCGAACGACGTGCTGAAGATTCTCGCCGGCTGTGCGCCTTGCCAACCATTCTCTGCGCACTCGAACAAGATCAGAGACAAGACCCAGACAAGGAAATGGTGGCTGCTTCGTGAATTCAAGAGGCTGGTAGGTGAGACGAGCCCACACATAGTGACGATGGAGAATGTTCCAAACCTGGCGAACCAGGCGGTATTCATAGAGTTCGTTGCCTCTCTGGAACAGAGCGGGTATTGCGTTTCGTATTCCAACGTCTACTGTCCCGATTATGGAGTCCCCCAGAATAGGCGCAGACTGGTCTTGCTTGCGTCGCGATTCGGCGAAATCTATCTGCTCCCCAAGTCACATCCTGCAGGGGAGTATGCCACCCTGAGGCAGGCAATAGGACATCTTCCGCTAATCGAAGCAGGGGAAGTCTGCAAGAGTGACCCCTTGCATAGAACCTCGAAGCTTTCTCCTCTTAATCTGCAGAGAATCGAAGCCTCTAGACCAAGAGGAACGTGGCTTGACTGGAGCGAGGATTTGCGATTGAAATGTCATAGAAAGAAGACGGGAAGAACCTATAAGGCAGTTTATGGAAGAATGGCCTGGGATGAGCCTTCCCCGACCATTACGACTCAGTTCTACAACTATGGCACCGGGCGCTTCGGGCACCCAACACAGAATCGGGCGCTGACGATGAGAGAAGCGGCCATATTGCAGACATTCCCCGAAGACTTCGAGTTCTACGAGAGCGAAAAGGATATCTCTCTCAAGAGGCTGGGTGCCTACATCGGAAACGCGGTTCCCGTAGAGTTGGGTGTCGTCATAGGCGAATCGATTCTGAGTCATCTTGAGGTGCATCATGGCAGAAGATAGACGCCAGTTTACTTTCGAGATCTCCTTGAGCATTCTGAACCATCTGGGGAGGAATCTGTACCGAAGCTTCATGACCGTGCTGGGCGAGGCGATATCGAACTCATGGGATGCAGATGCGAACAACGTTTGGGTCTACATCGACACGAAGCGAGACTCGCTCGTCATCAAAGATGATGGCGTCGGGATGAACGCCGAAGATTTCCAGAACAAGTTCTTGAAGATCGGCTACTCGAAGAGGAAAGTCGGTTCAAAGTCCACCAATGGGAGACCGTACATTGGCAGGAAGGGCATCGGCAAGATCGCGCTACTTTCGTGCGCGGAGAAGATCAACGTTTGGACCAGGAAATCGCCTCAGAATGAGTACGTAGGTGGGGTGATCGACAACTCTGTCTTGGATGAAGCCATCAAGGACGACCTGACCCCCGATGGGTACCCATTGGGCAGAGCAGACGAAAAGCTCTTCCAGGCATATAAACAGGGGCTCGACCACGGGACGATAATCTACTTCCAAAAGATAACCGACGGAGTCCGCAACAGCATTCATCAGATCAGAAAAGTGATCGCCTTATACTTCAGGTTCTCCTTGATAGATGACGGATTCAGAATCCTCGTGAACGATGAACCGATCACCCTCGATGATCTCGATGACCTGGCCAAGAACACACAATTCCTCTGGAACATAAATGGTCTCGACGACCCCTATGTCAGTCAGAAGCTCGTTGCCACGACACTTGAACATGGATCCATCGCTGCAGAAGGGTCATTGAACGGATTCATTGCGTCTGTACGAAAACCGAGGGATCTGGGGATCTTCACGACCGACCAGAAAGTCGGTGTTGACCTTTTCGTCAACGGCAGGCTGCGAGAGAAAGATCTCTTGCGGCACATATCAACTGCGAGAATCTATGAAAGCTATCTATATGGCCAAATCCACTACGATGGGCTAGACGACGATACGGACAGATTTACCAGCAATCGAGAAGGTATCGTTGCGGACGATCCGAAATTCAACGAGCTACTGCAGATTCTCAAGAACGCAGTGATGCGGCAGATTGTCGATCAGTGGGACGAGTGGAGAATCAAACACAGAGAGGAAGGCGACTCCGAACATCCTCACCTGACACCGAGAGAACGCAAGTCCAGAGATCTGTTCAATATCGTCTCCAAGGACTACATTGAGCCAGGTGGCTCCGCGCAAAAGGGAAAAGTGGATGAATGGGTGGACGGATTGGCCGAGGATGCCCAGTTCAATATTCCCTCTTACGCTGACTGCTTCATCTCGGAAAACTTGGTCAGGCGATACATCGAGGACAGGAAGATCACTCTTTCGCCAGAAGCAGAGGCCGAAAGAGACAAGTGGAAGGGCAAGGAAATCGAGAACAAGAACAAGGCGAACATCAGTATAGGTGTTAGACGCTCAAACAGTGACTTGAGCTATTTGTCGATGGACTACCTTGCCAACTTGGTAGACAAGGTGAAGGACCCAAACAAGCAGGCAGGACTGTCAAGAGACGCTACAGAGTACAAACCCATGCGAGACGCGGTCGCACACACTGCCTTGCTGGCCGATCCAGCAAAGCAGAGATTGACGGCCGTGTACGATAACATCAAGGCAAGAATAAAAACCCTGCTATCCAGCCCCTGATTGGTTATGCCAAAGTCCAAAGCAACGAGTGGAGTTCCCAGGCCCACTCCGTCGTCCGACGCAGCCCTAGCTAGAATGAAAGCTGCCAAGCCGCGGGATACTGCCCCTGAGAAGGCTCTTCGTTCGGCACTTCAGCGCAAGGGTCTGCGCTTCCGGATCGACGAGAAGCCCATTGGGGGTTTGAACAGAAGGGCAGATATCGTATTCCGACCCACAAGGGTAGCGATTTTCGTTGACGGATGCTTCTGGCATGGTTGTCCAATTCATGGAACGCAAGCCAAAGCTAATGCTGAATTCTGGGCACGGAAACTCAAGCAGAATCAAGAACGCGATGTGGATACAATTAGTCGCTTGGAAGCAGCAGGATGGATGGCCATTCGCGTATGGGAGCATGAAGATCCAGAGGAAGCGTCCCAGAGAATCTACGATATGGTTGTGGCGCGTAAGCAGCCGATATGATGTATGGGCTGCTCAACAACTCGCTCCAGCCGACCGTGCTCCGCTCGCTTTGCTCGCTCCGCCGGGCAGCTTGGCTCAAGGCCGTTGGATGGACAGAAGACAATGAAACCCAAGCTGACACTTCAAGCCCTCGAGGCTGAGGCTGCAGCATTCGCCACGCTGGAACCAGCCCACCGCGAGCCTATGCTGTTATGCGTGACTGACTGCAAGGCCGCCGACGACATCGCTGCTGCCGCCGCAAAACGGGCCCTCGCCGAAGGCCTCAAGGTGCTAGACTTCATCAACAAGGCCATTGTGCCAGGCATCGGGGCCGCGGGCAAGAATCTGGCCTGGCATGTCAAGGCCGGTTCCGTGGCGGGGGACTATTGCGAGGAAGACCCGGCGAAATTCGACAAGGACCTGATGTGGGCCAGCTTTGACGTCATCGACCAGTTCGACCTGCTGGGGCTAATGATGGTGCTGGGCGCCATGGGCCGCACGCAGGACTAGGACCCTCACTGGGTGAAGGAGCATAGCGACGCGCAGGGCAAAGAGCCCATCTTCCTGGGCATCAACGGGCGCTTTGCGCGCGACAGCCAGCCCGAGGCGATCGTGGCCAAGGTGCGGCAGTGGATCGACGTGCTGGGGCGCGGCGGCATGCTGATGCTGAACATCGCCAACATCCCGGCCGACGCCTCATCGCTGAACGTCTTGGTTGCCAGCGGAGCCGTACACACGCTGGGACGCTGCCCCATCGCCGCCGACCTGAACAAGGTCGAGGTGCCCCTGCCCGTCTTTACCCCCTTTGACGAGTGGCTCAAGGGCCAGGCGGAGGAGGAAGTGATCCGCAAGGCGTGCGAGAAGTAAGAGGCCACAACAGGGGTGGCGGGTGACCCGCCTGCCGCCCTAGTCGCCGGCCGTGAGCGCCTAGCCTCCGGCAGTTGGTCCGCCTGCTTGAGCACGGTCTGCGAGGGCTCTCGTCTTCAACCGAGGCTGTTCGCGGGGCAGTGATTGCCAGCGCTTGGTAGTGCGGTCCACTTCACTCACCGCTCCGCGGTGGGCGGACCCCCATCTCCGGCCGGATGCGGAGGAAATCGGAGACGGTACTGCAGTCCGAAGCAGGCTTGTCCTCCCTCACGCGGGCAAATCTGGCTCCAAAAAGCGTCCATCCACGGCCGTCCTCCCGCCGACCGCAGAAGAACTTCAGCGACGGCTGGATGCAATCACCCCCGATTTCAGCAACAATGCTGGGCATCAGCCATTCGTCTACCGCGCCCGCCACCTCAGCCGAGGTAGCGCCGAGAGTTGGCCCGGACGTCGCGAGGTGCCTCTTTGCCGCGGCAAGCGACGACCTGTCATGGGCAGTAATCCCCACAGAGACCCAGGCAAACGGCACCAGCTCGCCAGTTACGGTATCGCGGACCGCGGCCAGATACGCGTCACTTCGCGAGTTGTATGCTACCAGCACCGCGTCGAGATTGTCGAATGGTTTGACCTTGACACGAGAGTCTGAACGTTCTCCAGCCTCATAAGGGGCAAGCGGGCGGTTGAAGATCGAGCCCTCATAGCCAGCCGATAGCCACGCCGCATGGAGGGCCTCAAGAGAACGCAGGTCCTCTGCCCTTCGATGCTCCGAGACGACGAGCTCGCGGCACTTGCAGGCTTGGATGATCAGCCTCAGCTCTTCTATCCGCTCCTCGCAGGGGCGGCGTGTCCAATCGCTACCATTCAGCAAGAGCAAATCGAACCCCACGGCTCTATGCAAAATCCCCGGCCGTGCCATGTCAGTGTGCGGAAGATACACTCCAGAATCCGGTTCAACTGCGACTGCTTCAGCCTCCACTATGAAACTCCCTCGAAATGCCACCGTTGCCAGACTGGCTGCCAACCCGCGCCAAGTCCTGCTTTGCTCTCGTCCCGTACGTGAGAACAGACGAACGCCCTGTGGGCCGTAGTGCACCTGGCATTCCCAACCGTTCACTTTGGCGTCACCTAGCCATGATCCACCGTGGAGCTCGCGCCAGACGGCCGCAGGGCTGTCAAAGCGGGTCGCAAGGGCCGGCCGTACGTGATTGTATAGCCGCGGGCCAATGTCCTCCACTCCATCAAGCCCATTCAGCGCCACGACACTTCCGAGCTGGCCGATGTCCGAACAGCGAGCTAGTGCCGCCTGAAGCACCTTGCGAGCCGAGCTCCGCGGTCCAGGTACTGCGCTTGCGAGAACATCAACCACAACATGCATCGCGTCCCGGCTCGGCCGCTCCATTCGCGGGAGACCGGGCTGTAGGTGGGACCCGTTCGCCAATGCAATTGCGGTTTGGGACGCAAGGTCCCCCTCGCGCTCACGAATCGCTCTGACCAAGGCATCAACCAGCGCCTGCTCGTTCGGGTCACTGCGCACTTGATGCACAGCCACCGTCTGTCTCTCCTTCCGTCTTGGCTAGTTCCTTCGTCTGCTGCACCCGCATCAGTAGCCTGATGCTTTCCCACCGAGACGGGTCGTTGGACAAGGCAAGTTGCACGTACTGGGATGCTTCGTTGAGTCTGCCGAGCTTCATGTTCGCCTCGGCTATCCGAAGCAGGTAGGTCACCTTGTCACTCTCGTCGTTCTGGGGAACCATCCCGTACTTCTCAATCGCCTCATCACACTTGCCGCGAGCCATGAGCACGTCACCCCACTCCAACAAGTGCTCCCCTTCGGTATGACTCTTGCTTGCTTCCAGGTAGGATTTCTCTGCCATCTCGAGCATCCCCAGGCAGGCGTATGCCCTAGCAAGGCGCCTGTGATGGCTCGAAACGTCCTCGCCCTTCAAGAGGCCGGTCAACGCGACAATGGCTTGCGTGTAGTACCCCGCCGCTGTCTGGGTCTTGGCGACGTGTCGAAGGAGGTACTCGCTTCTCGGCGATAGAGCTAGGGCTGCGAGGTACTCTTGAAGCGCCTGCTCCCATTTGCGCGCCAACTCATAAGCGTGTCCGCGCTCAATGTGCGGGAGGTACTGAAGAGCTTCTTCCGCTCGCTTGACCAACCAGGTCGCGATATTGTCGGTATCGGCGCCCTTCACCCTCGCCTTCAACCCAGCCAGGCGGAAGGGCATGGACCAGACGTAACACCGAGCTAGCGTTGGTTGTCTGGCCTCGAAAGGGATGCTAATGGAATTAAGCACTCCGCGAAGATTCGTTCTCCACTCGCGATCCTGCTCATCGGTTCGGACTACGTTGTATATGACAGATGCGAATCTAGAGGGGTCTTCCGGCGGTCTCTGGAACAATATCGGTGCCTCCAAGCCAGTCTGAGCGCACATGCTGCGCACGACATGCATCGCTTGCTCAACCAACCATTCGGCGACTGCGGGGTTCCGGCACGCAAACACACCGTAATTGTCCACTGACACAACCACGATGAGCAAGTTGTCGAGGGGACCAGGAATCCGGTCGCTACTGACCAGGGCCTCCAGTGCGCTCGAGAACTCGCCTTTGAGCTCCGCCCACGGTCGCGGAGCCGCCCACGTCAGCGCCAGAGCAGCGCGGGAGTCCTGTTCGGTCTTGGCGCGGATGCGGTTGCGCTCGATCAGCTCACCGATGACGTATCCGATGATGTGCAGCAGTCGAATGGCTGGCTCTCCAAAGAGCGACACTCCTTCTGCGGGTGGTGTACGTGTGCCAACGTACACAACTCCGTTCGGCCTTCCCTGCGCGACGGTCGGTACTGCCAGCGCCGCGGTCGACAGTTCTTCGTCCTGAAGCATCACGCGCGGATCCTCCGGCCCCAGGGCTCGCTGTACGACTGCGAAGCAACCGTACTTGTAGACCCATCCGCAGAGCAACCGGCCAGGCTCCACGTTGAGGTCTCTGCGCAAGGGCCTGGGAAAGCCAGAACTAAAAGCAGCCAGTCTCAAGTGACCGTCGCCTTCCTTGCTCGGTGTCAATACCGCGCAATAATGCCAGGACTCCGACAACGCGGGAATCAGCTCCGTGATGGTACTGAGTTGCGTGTTGTGGTCGCGAGACGCCCGAGTCACCTGCTCCTCTGGCGCCGTGTCACAATCCGCGAGCGAAACGAAGCAGCAGTCCAGAACCGAGCTGAGAAGGGCTGCATCAATGTCAGACATTGACGGCGCCGTCCCGGCAGAGTTCGGCGGCACCCCAAGTGCCAACTCATACTTTGGCCGGTGGTGACTAGCGCCGACCGTAATGTAGTACCAAGTCCAGCGTTGGGAGGACCTCAGATCCGTCGGGCGCCGGCCTCCGAAAAGAACCTCCCCCTCCACCGTCAACTCACCAAACAGGTCGGAATCCTTCAACTCGCGCACAATGTCGTCGATGCCCTGCATGTCCAAAGTCCTGCACATTGCGATCGCACCATCGCTCTCAAGCGTGCGCCCGGCTCCCTGAAGCTTACGCACCAACACGAAGCCAGTCTGAGGGACACAACCGTGGCACAGCCAGTTCAGGCAGACTCCCAGCATTCGCGACCTGAAGTAGTAGTAGCCACGCTCGACTTGAGTCTGTGCGACTGGAATCTCGAGCGCGGGTTGGCTCCGATCATGCCCACTCGTGGAGCCATGCGCACTGCCTTCGGACATCGCCGTGGCGATTCGGGCGTAGGGCGGCGCCTTGCCCGACGTCCCCCTGAATTCTGCGCGGAGCAGCAGCACGACGATGACATCCCTGATTTGGTCTCTACCATAGCGGAATATGACCCGCGAACCACGCTCCTGCTTCTCCGGCTCGATGAGCCCATTCTTGACAAGGTAGTTCAGACGATTCGAAGTCAATCCATCGACGCCTTGTCGCTTGACTTCCGCTAGCACGGCATCCCTGCCTAGCGACGCGCCACGCCGCAACGACAGCTTCTCGCTAACCTGCTCTCTGTACCTGGTCACGGCCTCCGCAATCGACTCTTTTGCCTTGCCCATACGCCACCTCCTATCACGGCGTAACCCAGCAGGCTAAGAACACCACTCACCCATTCTACCGCTGCAACCGAGTATTCTCAAGTATGCGCAACCGAGTCGCATGATGTAACCTGGTCAATCATCCCGGCCTTCGGAACGATGGACTGTGGAGCAGCATATCACCCAGCAGAAGACACTTCACAGCGCGCGCCCGCCTGATATACTTGAGACATCAAACATGGGAGGTGGGACTATGGAAACGAGGCTAGGCCGGAAGACTAAGGTGGACACCGAAGGACAGCACGACCTGCTAAGGAGCGCCGCGGCACGCTTTCGGAGATCGTCACGCGGGCAACCGTCGTCAGCGAGAACCTCCGCTGCGCTGGCTCGGCTGACAGTGGGCGTGACGGCTGGATCACTTGGCAGACTCGCGTACGAGTCCTCTATGCTGGCCCAGCCGCTCGACTGGAGGTCGGTGATGGCAGCTTGGGCCACGGGTGTGGTCGCCCTCGGCCTCTCCAGCGCGACAGAATCGCTTGTAGACCGAAAGGCACCTCCGTGGTGGCAGGTGCTAGTTGGCTTCTGTGCCGGCCTCCTGGGTCAAGCTGCCTGGAGGCTTCTTGCAGGAGGTAGCCCATGAACTCTTGGGTGAATGGATGGGAACCGCGCCGTCCGGACCTGATTGCGATCGCCGGGACCGTTGGAGTGGGCAAGCAACGCTTTGCTCGTGAGCTGGCCGACGACCTCGGTTGGACACTCTCTGTGCCAGAGGAGTCGAATCCGTACTTGGCCAGCTTCCGTAGAAATCCCGCCCGCTGGGCATTCCACGCCCAGTTGCACTTTCTGCTGCAAAGGCTTGAAGCCCTGTCGTCCACTTCGAGTGTGGGCGGGCCGCCGCTGGTTACCGTGCACAGCATCTACGAAGACGCCGAGATCTTCGCGAGGAACCTTCATGAGATGGGCCTCATCACCGCTAGAGACTACAACACGTACCTTGGGGTCTACAGGCGCCTATGCGCGGTGGTTCAGCCCCCAACACTACTGATCTATCTTCGTCCCACCCCCGCGATGATCGGCGACATGATCATTAGGGTTGGGAGCCAGCGTCGGCCGCCTTTCGAACCTTCACAGTTGGCTCGACTCTGCGAGCTCTACGAGGAATGGACGCGCTGCTTCAAGCACTGCCCAGTTTTGGGCATAAACGTCGATAAGGATGGTCCGGTCGGAGGAGCAGCTGCAATGTATGCCGCAGAGTGCCACGCCCTAGGCCATGTCATTGGCGCCGATCCACTCGTTGCGGAGAGTACTCTCAGCATGGTAATACATGCTTCGCTGGCATCGTAGCTCGAACTGGAGAGAGCGTCGACGCTCCTCCGCTCGAAAGCTCGTTCTCGGCACACCCGCTGCTTCCCGCCCACCTGGCGGCTGTCAGCGTCAGTTCCGAAAGTGGTGAGGACGGGCGCCAAACCTCTGACGTAAGCACCGCCGGAGTCGGGGACACATAGATGGCTCGCGGCGAGCAAGTGCCGTGGCATTTCAAAGCGGGGGACGGACTCACGCGACTCATTCAGGCAACGGGCAGAGTGCTGTTCTGCGAAGTGCTAGCTCAGTTGTTTGGCACGCGGCGCAACGAATTGGCGCACGTGCATCATTGCTGGGAAATTCGCCGGCCACGCCTCGCCAGCCATCCTCCGGGCACTGCACACCCGCCCAGTCGTGCCCTCCCCTACTTGCCCGCGTTCACTCAAACGTCCCCAACAGCGCCCCCAAAGGGCCCTGGCAGCATGCTCAGGTCGGGATGAGTCGCCTCTGGCCGTTGACTGCCGCCACGCACCACACGCAAGAAATCTGACAGGTGGGGACCGTCAGGAGCAACGGCATCGCCCCATCGCCTGGTGACCCTTCCGAGCGGCGCGACCCGGGACGTATAATCGACTCTGACCTGGATTCGCCCAACCCATCGGTTGAATCCCGGACTGAGGAGCTGCGCAAGAAGGGCCCACCGACCCTGGAGGTGCCCACCGAACCTCCAGGGTTACCTGCTTCAAGTCGGGAGGGTGAGACCATGGCGAATGCGATGCTGTCCGCCGCGCACGGATTCCTGTGGGCCAAGGGCCTGCACATAGGCAAACTGAACTCGGCGAGCCGTCCCGTGGCAGCCATGATGGGCAAGCCCGACGTGCTGCCCTTCCCTGGCGCGCAGATGCACGACCACTGCATGACCGTGGCCCGCGTACCGGCGCACAAGTACTATACGGACGCCGAGCTGCTCGTGTCCACGCAGATGGCCGTCGAGCGCTGGTACGGCATGGACGGCTACATCATCACCTACGACGTCTACAACTATGAGGTCGAGGCCCTCGGCGCGCGCATGATCTACAGCGACAACGCCATGCCCACCGTGGACCTGGCCCACCCGCTGATCTCGACCCCCGCCGACCTGGCCGCGCTGAGGCCGCTGGACGTGACCCGGGGCCGCATCCCCATGTTCGTGGAGGTGGTGCGGCTGGTCACAGAGAGGGCGCCGGGCCTGCTGGCCGCGGGCATGTTCTGCTCTCCGTGGAGCATGATGTGCGCCCTGATGGGCTACCCGGCCGCGGTGCGCGCCCTCAGACGGCAGCCCGAGTTCGCCCGCGACGTGCTGGCCTACGAGGAGAACGACGTCATCCTGCCCTTTATCGCCGCGCAGGCCCGGGCGTGCAGCGTCAAGAGCTTTACCGGCGCCGACGCCTGGTCTGCCTATCCCATCCTGAGCCTGCCGATGATCCGCGAGTGGGTGCTGCCCTCGGCGCAGCGGATGAGGGCGCTGGGCAAGGCGCGCGGCTGGAACGTATCGGCGGCCAGCGCGGCAGGCGACTATTGCGAAGAAGACCCGGGCAAATTCGACAAGCAGATCCTGTTCGAGTGCCTGGACGTGATGAACCAGAACCCGATCATGAACATGCGCATGGCCCAGGCGCTGATGGGACGCACGCAGGACTGGGACCCGCACTGGCTGGTAGAGTACGCCCAGAGCCGCGGCGGGCGCAGCCGGCTGCCGATCATCTACTCCATCAACGGCCGCTATATCCGCGACGCCGGCCCGATCGAGCTGGCCGACAGGGTGCGCGGCTGGATCGACGTCATGGGCCGCGACGGCAAGTTCATGATCGGCGTGGGCAATATCCCGGCGGACACAGCGCCGCTGAACGTGTTCACCGCCATCGCCGCAGCGCGCACCTACGGCAAGTACCCCATCGCCGCGGACCTGTCGAAGGTGCCGTTTGCTCTCCCGACCTTCCCGGCTTTTGACGATTGGTTGAAGGGTCAACCGGAGGAGGTGGTCATCCGCAGGGCGAGGTAGGAGAGACAAGCTCGAAAGAGAGAGGCAATTCTGTGGCAACCTCGCCCCGTCTCGACGGTACTCCGTCGAGGCGAGGTAGGAGAGACAAGCTCGAAAGAGCGAGGCAATCCTATAGCAACCTCGCTCCGTGTCGACGGTACTCCGTCGAGGCGAGGTCAGAGAGGTGGTTTCGAGCCAGCGAGGCAATCCTATAGTAACCCCGCGCCTGGTCTCTGTACTCACTGACGCCAAAGGCGGCGTGCCGAAGGCAACGCGACGGTACTCCGTCGAGACGCGCGAAAAGCACGCGCGGGAGAAGTAGGCGGGGCCGTGGCATCCGGTCGGGGGGAGCCGGGACTCAGACGTCCAGAAAAGCCGCAAAGTTGTCGCGGGTAATGGTGCTTACCGTCGCGTTGGGATAGGCCTCAACAAAGGCGCGGCCCGCGCTCTCGGCGGCGCGGCCCTGCCACTTGAACTCAAAGCCGAACAGCCGGCCCTCTCGTTCCTCGATGCAGTCGATCTCTTTGCGGTCGTAGGTACGCCAGAAGTAGGAATTCACGCTGCGGCCGGCGTACTCGTTGGCCTTCCTTCGCTCCACCGCCAGGTAGTTCTCCCACAACTGGCCGACATCGTTGCGCAGGGCCAGCGGGTTGAGGTTCTGGATCAGACTGTTGCGCACACCGTTGTCAAAAAAGTAGTAGCGTGACGTCTTGACGATCTCTTTGCGCAGGTTGCGAGAAAAGCCCCCGACGCGAAAGATCACAAACACCTTCTCCAGCAGGTCCAGATAGCGGCCGACGGTCTGGTGGTTCAGGGCCAGGCTGCCCGCCAGCTCCGCGATGGAAACCTCCCGGCCGATCTGGAAGGCCAGCAGGCGCAGCAGGTCGACGATCTTGTCCGAGCGGCGAACACCATCCAGTTGAAGCAGGTCGCGGTACAGGTAGGAGCCGACCAGCTCGCCCAGCAGCGACTCTCTGCCCGATTCGGCAGTGACCACGGCCGGGTAGCCGCCGTAGACCAGCCAGCGCTCGAGCTGCGCCCTGGCCTCGAATGCGCCCCAGGTACGAGTGAGTTCGGAGTAGCTTACCGGATAAAGGGTCAGCGTGCGCTTGCGGCCGGTCAGGGGCTCGCTGATCCTGGCTGCCAGGTCCAGCGAGGCTGATCCCGTGGCCAGGATTGCGGCCCGCGGGCAGTTGTCGACCAGGATCTTCAGATTGAGGCCGATGTCGGGGACGCGCTGCGCCTCGTCGATCACCAGCAGCTCGTTGCCGCCCAGCAGATCACCCAGCACGCGCCTGTCCTGGCTGCCCAGCGCCTCACGATAGACGAGCTCGTCGGCGTTCACGTAAAGATGAGGCATCTTCAGGCGCGGCAGCAGGTCCATGACCAGGGTAGTCTTGCCAACCTGGCGTGGTCCGTACAGGACCAGCACCTTGCCCGGCTGGAGGGCCGACTCGAGTGTCTGCAAAAGAAGACGCTGGATCTTCACGAATTCATCCTATCGCACCGTATGAGTTTTGTCAAATTCGTACGGTTGTGCCGGGATGACAGGTCGCCTCAGCTCGCGCGGATCTCGTCCAGCACCCAGTCGAACGTGCGCAGGAACGGCTCCAACGCCGCTGGGTCGGCCAGCACGGACAGAGGGATGCTCGGGCGCCTGGTTATGACATCGGCGGGAATCGACACGCCGGGAATGGCGTTGAGCCGATCCAGCAGCTCCCGGCGTTTGAGTTCGGAGTCAAAGGGCGGGCGGTCCGCCAGATACTGGAAATGCACCTCCAGCCTGCCGTATGTGTAGACCGCGAAGGGCTGGTACTTGAAGCCGTTATGGGTGAGAACCGGCGCGAAGGAAGCGTCGCGCTCGCCCCTGCCCCAGAACACCCGCGTCGCACTGCGCGCTGCCCAGGCGAAGAGCTCTCGCGCCGCCCTGACCTCCTCCGGAGCCACTCGCGAGGATAGCTCGTCAAAGAACATTGGCTCATTCCATTGCCGCAGGGGTCTGGGGCCCTTCTTGGCCTGCTCCGCCTCCGCCGTCTGCCCCATCACCCGCGGGACTAGCGTCTTGAGCCCCTCGCCGACGAACTGGTTGATCTCTACGGCCAGCACCTCGGCCTGCGCCATCTGCTCGTTCAGGAACTCGACGACGCGGCGCAGCCCGGGCGGAATTTCATCGGCGACAAAGACCAAGCGCACGCGGCCGATGTGCAGATTGTCGGCCACCCGCCGCCAGAAATCGTCCAGCGCTGCCGTGTCTTCCGGCGTCGCGCCGATCAGATCGGCGACCACCTGCGCCGGATCCTCCCGCGCCGCCCCGCAGGTCACGTCCAGACGTGCCCGGATGGACTCCACAGGCCAGTAGACCACCGCGTTGGCCGCATAGTCCAGCATCTGTCCGACCACCTCGCGCCGGATGCGCGCGTCGCTCGAACGCTTCACCTCGACCAGCGTGGGTATCCCGTCCTGATCGAGGAAGAGGTGGTCCACGGACCAGCGAGTCGCCCCGTCGAGCTCACCCGGCACCCCGGCCTCGCGGGCCACCAGGATCCAGCGGCGGGGCGCCTCCTGGTTCATCTGCTCGCCGGCCAGCAGGTCCGGGTGCTCCGCCAGCAGGCGCTGGAGAAGGGCCTCGCTCTCGTAGGCCTGCTGGTCCAGCGATTGCAGCGTTCCGTTGTTCTGAAGAAGGTAGATTCGTCCGGTCATGATCCCTCTCCGTCTGGATGATGCAGCCGCGGGGGCCTGTCGCAAGGCCGCTGGCGCGGCTCGGCCTTCAGGGCCAGCTTTGAGGCCGCGTCGACTCCACCCTGCCCAAGACCCAAATCCGCTGGGGCACTCGAACTTGACGTCCCGAGGGTAGCCCTCCAGGAACGATACCACCGAGTTAGCGCTTGCGTATGCGGGCGAACACGACGGGCCCTTCGTCCAGGCTGACTTGTGCAACTCGCCAGCCAGCCGCCAGCCATTGCCTGGACTGCACGTGTGCTACCTGGTCGTTGGCCCACCAAGCACGGTGTTGACGTGCCGACACTGGGAGGGGGGCATCTATGATTCCCTCCACCTGCTCAAAACTGAGCGTGACTGTTTCCTCCCCTGGTGGGCGCTGCCGCAGATACTGCGCCAGCCCGGCATATCGGCTGTCTCTCGAAAACTCGACCTCGCTCTCGGACGAGGCGTCACCTCTGAGCGGCTTCGGTTTGCCCGCAGTCGGCACCGCCACATGTGAGCTTCGCGAAGTCAGCACAAGTCTCGACGGGACGTCTTCCTCAAGGAATTTGCGGAAGTCGACGCCGCTGTGCCGTCCAAACCACTCAGCGCAGTCGCGCAACTGGGCTCGCTGCATCGGCGTGATGAATCCGCGAAAGTGGGCCAACTGGTTCCGGGTAGTGCGCACCCCGTCCAGCATGGTGCGGATCGCAGCGCGGTCCTGGCGAAGGAACCGAGCATACGCGGGCCAACGAGCCTCGTTCAGCAGGACATTCTCGTACTGGTACAGGGTCAACTCGCCAAAGGCGACCGACCGGCGCGGCGATGCCAGAGCCGTGTAGCTCTCCTCGAGCCATTGCCGCCTGACGTTCTTGTCGTGTCCGCTGAGCTCCAAGTACCGCCTCAAGGCCTCCTCATAACGGGGGAGCTTGGTGTCGCGCTCCTCGAGCAGATCCTGCAGGACGGAATTCAGTTCATCATGGTCAATATCACCGGCTTTGTCCGCAAACGGCGCCTCAATGAGCTCTTTGACGGCACCCTCAACGTCTTCCACCCACATGAGATCCTCCGTCCGCTGGCGAAAGAACTCGGTGGTGTCATAGCTTGTCACGATCCCCAGCAGGTGCCGAGCAGCGTCGACGATGAGTACCGCATTCGTGTCCCTCAGCCGGTCAAGCGCATCGAACAGGTCTTCCTCGGGGTGAAAAGAGGTCGCTCGAACGAGTGCGTCGTTTACGGTGAGTTGGTCAATTCGAACCCCCAAATTGGTGAGGGCTCGCAGCAGAGACTCTTGTGTAACAAGCCCACGTACACACTGGGCGTCATCGACGACCGGAAGCTGACTAAAGTCATGCTCGATCATCTTTCCCAGAGCATCTCTGCCCGAATCGGCCGCGCGGGCAGTCACTGGCTGGCTCCGTCCTTCGATAAGATGGCGCACAGGATATGGCATGCAACGTTCCTCCATTTGTCACGTGGGCGCTTGGGAATCGGCGCACAGCATACTGGCTCTGGCCTCTTCTGCTACCTGGCCGGCGAGCTCCACTAAACACCCTATCTCATGAGCCGCCCCAAATGCCAGCCGCTAACACGATATCGTGCGAACGTTTGGTCCCCTGACCAGAGGGTCTCAACTCGGCGTTCCCCCAGAACCTGTGCCAGAGCTCTCTCACGCTATCCACAAGGGCCCAGGGTCAGGCCAGTGCGGCTGAAGGTCCCCAGTGCACACGGCTACCTTGCCTCAAGGTAAGGCCGCAGGCCCGCTGTCAGCGTGTCCGTGAGTCGTCGTGGGCTGTAGAGCACATACTGTCGGTGGCGCAGGTCGAACGGCACGTCTTCCTTGCGTTGAGTCAAAAGTATGACTGCCTTACCCAACGCGTGAGCGTACCCAAGCTCATAGAAGACGTTCGGGTTGCAGTCCGTAAGGTCAGCGACTACAAGCTCCGCCCTGCCCATCTGCTCCAGCACGATCTGAACGATGCCCCGCGTCTCGAACACCTCGTCGGCGCGTACCGCGGTGAATCCGCATTCCACCAGGGTCTTCTTCATTGCCTCATAGGGCTTGGCGAACTTGTCACGAAAAGGCATGATCACCAGGCACATCGTGCGGCCAGCCACGTGGTCGAGGACGCGCCACGTGGCCGTCACTTCCTGAGGCGACATGGTCTCCTTCTCGAGGGCGGTCATGACGGCGCGCCGACACTCAGGGCACAGTTCTGCCTTGCCTATGCCGACATCGAGGTCCTTTCGTGCGTCACAGAAATCATTGAGGCATCCCCTGGTATCATAGTGAACGCCTACTACCTCGTGCATGTCCAGAAGCACACCTGCCACCAGGTATTCGAGGCCCTTGCTCACAGGAAAAGCCGAGAACTTGACCCAATCGTAAGTGGACAACAGAGAGCCAACAGAGTCCGTGGAAGCAGCCACATCGTCTTGGAGGGGCAGGTCGGTCACGGCAATGGGGTACTCCCTGTAACGATGCTGGGCCATATAGTCCAGCGCAGCGTCCGTGAGGATTTTGGTGTCGTAGCGCCCGTCAGAACTTCGAACCAGCCCATCGACACCGACAACGTCGCCATCAAACGTGAACGTGATCCCGGTTCCCAGACTGGACAGGGTTACGCACAGGTTCGAGATCAGCGTGTTGTTCGCTGAGCCCAGCTGGAGAAAGCGAATTGGCCTCATTCAGGGTCTCCCTTTCCATCCCTGCAGGATAGCGCCTGCAACTTTGTTTCGCAGGGCGCGTACACCACCCGGCCAGATTGCCGTCCTCGATCGCCCCTGTTGACTGACTGCAGTGGTGCGGCCGCCGGGGGATCGAGGAGGGGCGGCTCGCCGGACTCTCGGCCTAGTAGTACTGCCGTATGTACCCGTACGCCTTGTCGAACAGCTCCTGGTCGGTGTGCAGCTTGTACTTCAACAGTGCTCGCCGAAGTTCCTTCTGCACCAGCCGCTCCCCCTGACTCGTGTGCTGCCAGTCGGGGAAACGCACCTTCTTCACGATCTCATCAATGTCCGCCACGATCCGTTCCACGATGATGTGCGTGTTCTTGTTCTTCGCCTCGTTGAACAGTTCGGTCAACGCCTCTTTGGCGCGGTCGCGCTCCTCTTCGACGTCGGTCTCTTTCTCTGCTTCTAGCACGTCTTTGGCGATCTCCAGGATCTGCTTCAGGAACTCCAGGCTGGTCAGGAATCCCTGCTCGTGTCGCTCCTTGACCCTTTCCAGACGTTCGCCGAGGGCCACGAACGCGGGATGCCCCAGGTGCTTGCGCAGCCGGGCGATGAGCATGATCTCGACCTCGCGTCCCTTCTTGGCCGGATCGGCGTCAGCCAGGATCTCGCTCAGCACCTGCGCATCCAGCACCAGCGTCTCGATGTCGTCGCGCACCGATTCCACATGGACATTCCGGTTGATGAGCTCCACGGTCTTGGCGCCCAGGGCGTGCCAGAGCAGCTTGCCGTTGCCGCTGGGCGGCTTGACCGATTCATAGACCTGCGTCAGCCAGCGATAGTCGTTCTCGTAGCGCCCCAGACAGGGATCCGGCGACAGGGCTTCCCAGATGGTGCCCAGCACGACGTACTCGGCGGCGAACTGGTCGCGCACCTCGTTGTTCGGCAACGCCTGCTGGGCGGCGCTCAGCCCCTCGTAGCCGCCCACCGTCCGGTCCACCCCGGCGAAGAAGGCCAGGCACTTTTGCACATGCACCGGCAGGGCCTTGCGCAGCTCGTCGATATTGCTGACCACCTGCTGCACGGCCTTTTCGTCAAAGTCCAGAGCCCGGGCCACGTCGTCAAAGATGCCGATATAGTCCACGATCAGCCCGTGGGTCTTTTCCTGGCCAAAGGTGCGATTGGTGCGGCAGATGGCCTGCAGGAGGTTGTGGTCCTTCATCGGCTTGTCCAAATACATCACCTGCAGAATGGGGGCATCAAAGCCGGTCAGCAGCTTGCTGGTGACGATGACGAACTGCAGCGGGTCGGCCGGGTCGCGGAAACGGTCCAGCAGCTTTTCCTCGGCGTCTTTCTCTCGCACGTGCTGTTTCCACTCGGGCGGATCGCCGGGTCCGCCGGTCATCACGATGGCGCTCGCTTCCGGGTCGATCAGCTCATCCATCACCGCCTTGTACAGCACGCAACACTCGCGGTCAAAGACCACCACCTGCGCCTTGAACCCGTTGGGCTCCACCTTCTGCCGAAAGTGCGTGACCATGTGCTGCACCACGGCGCGGATGCGCTCGGGGTTCTTGACCAGCACGGCCATCTTGGCGGCGCGCTTGGCCAGGTCGTCGCGGTCCTGCTCGCTCAGGCGGCCGGTGATGGCCTGGTAGGCTTCGTCGATGGCCGCCCGGTCGATCTTGAGCTTGACCTCCGGCGCCTCGAAATGCAGCGGCAGCGTGGCGCGGTCGCGGATGGATTCCTGGAACGAGTAGCGGCTCATATAGCCGTGTTCATCCTCGTCGGCGCCAAAGGCCCAGAAGGTGTTGCGGTCGGCGTGGTTGATGGGCGTGCCGGTCAGCCCGAAGAGGAAGGCATTGGGCAGCGCCTGACGCATCTTGCGCCCCAGGTCGCCCTCCTGCGTGCGGTGTGCCTCGTCCACCATGACGATGATGTTGGAGCGCTCATTCAGCCTGTCGCTGGCCTCGGCGAACTTGTGAATCGTGGTGATCAGCACCTTGCGCACGTCCTGACCGAGCAGGGTTTGCAGCTCCTCGCGACTGGCCACCCCGATCATGTTCGGCACATCGGTGGCGTTGAAGGTGGCCGTGATCTGCGTATCCAGGTCGATCCGGTCGACCACGATGATGACCGTCGGATTGCCCAGACTGGGGTGCAGACGCAGCTTTTGCGCGGCAAACACCATCAAGAGGGATTTGCCGCTGCCCTGAAAGTGCCAGATGAGGCCCTTCTTGGGATAGCCCCTCACCACGCGGGCGACGATCTGCTTGGTGGTATGGTACTGCTGGTAGCGGCAGATCAGCTTGATGCGCCTGTGCTTCTTGTCGGTGGCAAAGAGGGTAAAGTACTGGAGAAGGTCCAGGACAACCTCGGGCCGCAGCATGCTCTCCACCGCGGCCTGGACGTGCTCGAAGCGGCCCTCCTCCTGATTCTCCTCATCCCGCCACGGTCCCCACATCTCGATAGGCATGCGGATAGAGCCGTAGCGATACAGCTTGCCCTCCGTGGCGAAGGAAAAGACGTTGGGCACGAACATGGCCGAAGCGTCCTCTTCGTAGATTTCGTGGATCTGATACGCCCCGTCGAACCAGGTGACGGCGCTGCGGGTGGGCGTTTTGGCCTCGCCGATGACCAGGGGCAAGCCGTTGACCAGGAACACCAGGTCAAAGCGCTTTTCCACCGCGCCGGCCTGGTAGATCCACTGGTTGGTAACGGTCAGCCGGTTCTGCGCCGGGTGCGCATAGTCAATCAGGCGAACAGGGACATGCTGCCCGTCCGGGCCAAAGGGCAGGGACTTTTCCCCGCGCAGCCATCCGGTCAGGTTCTCGTTGGCCCTCACCAGCCCGTCGGACTGGACGGAGAGGATACAGGCGCGCAGGTTGTAGATCACCTCGTCGGCGCGGTCGGGCTCGGCGGTGATCTCGGGGTTGAGGGCGATCAGCGCCTCCCGCAGCCACGGCTCGACCATCACGTCGCCGGACTGGCGCGGGATGGACGTGGCGGGAACGTATTCCCAGCGGGCAGGCAGCAGGGAGCGGCCCAACGAGTCTCGGTAGTCGGAGGCTGTATCCCTCGCCAAACCGCGACTGGTGTGGGTGGCTGCGTCTAGGATCATTTGTTCGACGGTATTGGATTCGCAGAAGGTCATCAAATCATCTCCCAATGCCCGCTCCTGGTCAGCCCGTGTCCTTGTATGTCTTCAATAGTCCTCAAGCTGCATCCATGCTGATACTGCACGATGGATCAACGAGATCGCTTCCTGGGACCCGATCAGCAAGGTGGCGGCTCGAAGTATTCGACAGCAACTCCGGCCCTTGTCTCTGTCACCCGGGCATCGAGGATTTCGCCACGGTGTGGTCCGAGCGGCGACCTCAGCACACCGAGTCGGACGAGGTCGATCGTCAGCACAAGGCCCGTGCCCGGCTCAACCACTACATGGGTGTTGACATCTGGCGCATCACCAAACCACTCTACACCAATTGAGTCCGTCTGGCGCGCCCATCTCAGATAGTGAGCCCTCTCCTGGCGATCAAAGAACTGGAGCCACGCGTGGCGGCTTCTTGGGGTCGGCCAGCCAGCGGTCTTGGTGAGCACGCCGACCTTGTGGGTTCTCAACCAACGGAGCATTCCAGCACGCTCCAGGAACGTCGCTCCTGTAGAGGCAACCGCTGCAGCCGCGGCTTCGCGTGAGCTCAACCCAGCACGCAGAAGTGCTGCTACTGCCCGATTGGTGCTCCCGACTTCAACGACCATGGCCGCGTCGCCCTTGACTTCTTCCGCGCCCGGTTGGCTTGCCGCCAACGCGTGCACTCGTACAGCCTCCATCGCCCACGGCAGCCGGTAGGAGAACACATCTGAGATCATGTCGCCGGAGCGGCCTGAACAAGCGTCAACAACAGCTGAAGCTGGCTGGCCCATGACCCATCCCCTCAGTGCGTCCTCCCATGTGGCCGGCATGGCCTTGGAGGGCCGGAATGGGGGGACCATCAGCACTAGCCGAGCGAACTCCACAATGGCGTCTGCCGCAGCCGCGGAATTAGCCGACTCCACTGCCCCCTCCGCACGCAACAGAAGAGACACCAACACTGGCAGGTTCGCATCCAAGAAGCTGCCCGCCTTCAGGCCGATTCCAGCTGCATGGTACCCCTTCCGTTGGGGCTGGTCCGTGTGGGCCCAGATGTGACACGCCCGGGCGACAAGGAAGCGTCGTATGAGTGCCTGCAGGTCGTGGGCTCGAATGGCGAGTTGCCTGGAAAAGAGCGACCCCTGCAGCGCGGCATCGAGTTCACTGGCGAGGCGCTCCGGTTGTGAAGCACAGTCCAGTAGTGCAAGAATAGCAGCATCGAGGGAGGCAATGTCCCGCTCCCATTCATCTAGGCCCACACCTGCGCGCTCGACTTGCGATTCCTTCAGCTCCCAACCATCCCCCTGGCCGGTGAGGTATTCGACGACTTCCTCCAAGGCTACGCCTGCGGCGCCTGCAATCCGCCCCAAGACAACATCGGCCAGAAGCAGCAGGCTGCTGGCGATGGCGGGCAGCTTCGCCCTCGCCACGAGCTGCTCCCAATCACGAATTGCCCTGAATTCGGCGTACCGATCGTCCTCCCACACCACGTGTAGGATGAGCCCCTCAACATCAACGAACGCGCGGCCCGCACGCCCAGCCACATTCGCGAATTCGCCGTTAGGTATAATCTGGCCGCTGCGCCAGATAGAAGGAATCAGTAACACACTGGCTGTCAGATTCAGCCCCTGTGCAAGTGTGGGCGATGCTATTGTAAGAAGGCACTCGCCGGACCGAAGCATCTGCTCCACATCGTCAAGGAACGGGCGAGGAAGACCACCATGATGAAGGGCGATACCATGCCGCAGGCACCGAACCGCGGGGTGGTCTACCCCCAACCATTCCATTCCGGTCTCTACCGCATCCTGGATCTTCGGCGTGAAGCTGGAGAGTGTGGGCAACAGACCCTGCTCAATGCATTTGGCGGCAAGTCTTCCCAAAGTCTCGACGGAACGCCGCGTCGGGCAATAGATGAGTACGGCCTTGTCCTGAGCCACGAACTGCCACGCCGACGCCAGGGCGAGCTCGTTTTTTGTGTGTGGGAAGGGCAGACGTCGTCGACCCGTGGCAGGTGGTTCCTTTGGCGCCACAAAGCGAGGCACAAACGGACCCTGGTTCCTGACGGTGATCTCCAAGCGCCCACCACCACCCTGCCATCTCACGACGCCATATCTCTGCCGCGTGGGTCGCCATACCGAGTGTACTGCCGTTCCCGCTTTGTCGCGTCGCAACCACGAGACTAGGTCGGTCATTTCCTCTGGTGGTGGGAACAGGGCAGAAAGGCAAACCACGCGCCGAGAATCGGCGTCTGGACGGCGAAGCAATCGCTGAACCAGCGCTTCGTATCGCACCTCGCGCTCGCCTGGCGCAGAAACGCCGATGTCCCCCCCGCTTGGCGCGAGCATCTGCCCCTCATCCAGCACCACAAGCCCGACATCGTCGATTAGGCTGGCATCATTGCGAAGGGCAAAGTCCAGCTTCTCCGGTGTGGTTACGACGATCTTCGCCTGGCGAAGCATATCAGAGTCTCGGTTTCCGATCGCCGCCGCCCCATAGAGCGCGGACACGGATATCCCAAGCGGTAGGAACACCTCTGCCAGGTCGCGCTCGGTTTGTGCGGAGAGAGCCCGTAGAGGGGTAACATACACAGCGCGCCGCGTCGTTGCCATGGTGCGAAGTATGCAGAGCTCTGCGATTCGAGTCTTACCTGAACTCGTGGGCAGCGCTACCACCAGATCATCGGCGGGGTCGATTGCACGGCTCGCGGCCTCGAGCTGGGAGGGCCACAGTTCGATGGTCGATCGCTTCATCACTCGCAGCCTCTGTATGTAACTCCGCCGCAGGGAGTTCCACCTCTCCGCGTCGTCGACGCTCGGAGGAAGAATAGGGATCTGCCGATGCAGACTCATTTTCCACAGGTCATCGACGAGGTGCGACGCCATCGTGGACGTCCACCAATGGCTTACTGCATGCAAGTCCTTGGCTGCTCCCGCCGTCAGAAACAACCGGCCCTGAGCCTCCACGGCCGATGCGTGTTCGCCCGTTCTGATGGCGTGGTCGAACATCGCGAGTCCGCGCATGAAGGAAGTCGTGAGAACGTTGTGAATCGCGTCGCTGTCGTCGAACTCCCGGTCCTCTACAAGTCGCTTCGCAATGTTCTCATCCTGGTGTTCAGCGTCAAGCAGCCATGCCGCAGTCGTGGAATACAGCTGATCAAGAGATCTCCGCATAAGCTGGACAAGAGCCCTCTCCGTCGGGGCGAGGTTTTGCGCGCTCACTCCAGCCGGCAATATTGAATAGGCCCGCGCCGCATAGCGCGCAAGGTGAAACGCGACGGCTGCCGCAACTAGGTGGAAACCACGGTCAGGGCGTCCCTGATCCCCGCGACATACAGCCGCCTCAATCGCCTCCCCCGCCACGAGGAAAGCCTCTTCGAGTGTCGCTTGCTTCCCTCCGACCGAGCGCAGGCGCAGTGCCATCTCCAACACAGTGTGCCCGTAGTCGAGAAGATCCTCAGTCAGCCGTTCCCGAAACTCCGGGGCTCCCTGGGGCAGCACTCCATCGCGCCAAATGAGGCCCCGAGCCTGCCCTCTGTCCAGCAGGCGCTCACCAAAGCCTGGGCTGATGGCAACGGTCAGGCGACTCTCAAGTTCTATGACCGACTCGACCATCTAGAACTCCGAGAATAGGCGTTCGATGAACCTGCCGACATCAACGACAAGGACCCCGACTGCATGGCGACGAATCGGGTTTATGCATACGCATAGGTGCTGCGAGAGCGTGGCACCGGGATCGTTGCCCGACACGGTGAACAGCAGGTGCTCGATAACGCACCCACGGTAACTCTTGAGCACAGCGGTCTCAAGCTCCTTGGCAAGGTCGTGTTCTCCCTGGTCCCGTAGTCGGTCCGCCACAAAGTACACCGAATGCCGGGTCGGTCGACCATCCCAGCTGTCAAGTGCCACCTCGGCGGCCGTAACCACGGTTGACGTGAGCTCCACACGGCTCTTCGACTCACCTTTCAGAAACACCAGCCTCATCTTGCGGTCTCGAGCGACGGCAACAATATCGTCGCCGCGAAGGGCCATGTCGCGTCCATCCTTCCATCGCAGTCGGCGAATGGGCACCCGAAAGCCGAGCCTGCGCTCAGTTAGCTCCGTGGCCAGCACTTCGCCAAGATCGCCAGAGCGAGCTGTCTTTGATACCGGTAGGTGCTCCCTAAGCGTTTTCGCAGTCTCCGGCGCTCCAAGGTCGGAGAGTCTCTTCGCTGTGGTCTCAGGAGCCACATAGTGGGCGCGCACAACGCTCCGCAGCTCCTCGATTATGTCATCCGGCGAGCCATTCGTCTCGCGGCACAGGTATAGCACGTGCATGCCTACATTGGCCTGATCAATCGACAGCCAGCGGTCAAACACGTCGTTGGACAGTCCGACGCCGGTCATCCCCCGCCCCCCAAGACCGCATTCGTTACTGCCATCGTGAGCGCCCGAGTAGCTGCGATAGCTGAGTCCCCATGTCGCACGACCAATTGGATTGCCCCTAATCTGTTCAGGAGGGCCTGCTGTGCAGCCAACGGTGGAGTTGGGACAAGACACTGCCCCAAAATGCGCCTGTTGATCTTCTTCATGCTGCCGCTGGTGCCAGCGGCGAATCGCATCATCTGAGCACGTCCCCTGTTTGAGAGCAAGACTGCTTCGAGGAAGGGCCGCGAGACCCGTTCTTCGTCGACGTGCATTCGCATCATGGTGTCGGGAAACGAGACGTCGTCTCGCTTCTCATTGTAGATCCCAACGAGGCCGACAAGCTGCGGCGTGTTGGACCGCGAGACCAGAAAATCGCCGCGCGACAATCGAGCGCGAACCATCGCGGGTGTCGGCTCAACGGGCTTGAGATTACCAGACACGTAGCCCCTGGTCGAGAGGGCTGCCAGAGACAGAACATGGTAGCCTGTGTCCTCACAACTTGAAGGAGCAGAGCAGCCGCTGTCAGGGCTTCTCGTCCACACGTTTGCCAAGCTCCGGCAGGGGCCACCGAACATCTCATCAAGTTCACTCTCGCGAACGCTCTCCAAGCAAGTGCTCGCGGCTGCGACCGCAGAGGCTAGGTCTCGCGCTGCCCTATCCGTCGCCCATAGGATTTCGGCGATGCGGCGCTGCTGGTCGAGCGGCGGGAGGGCGAACTCGAACGTGGCCAGATGGCTCCAGTTGGTGCGAGGCGACAGCGAGCCGACGGAGGTTTCAACTGCGAACTGGTAGAACCGCTCTGAAAGGCACACGAAAGGCAGAAGCTCACGCAGCAAGCGCTCGTTCTTGGGCTCGAGCACATAGATGTCGCCGGACACAACCGCTTCGAACTCGGCCACGGCCACCTTGCGCTGATAGGCGCGCCTTTTGCCAAAGAGGACCTGCCCGGGCCGGCAGCGGCGGGTGAAGGTAGTGCCATCGGCCGCATTGCCCCACGAGCGGATGTGCAGGGAGCCTGGCTCCAGGTGCTCCAGCCCGATGTAGCGCTCGACGTCCGCCGCGGCCGGATCTCGCACAGTCTCGTTCACATTCTCCACCACGTCGCCGAAGCGAACGCGGGTCCACCCGGTGCGGTCGAACAGGGGCAGGTTGGCCCAGTCCGGATTAATGCGCACTCCTGCCAGGCTGCCACCCTCACCCCATTCGTCCACCAGGTCCGGAGTGAGCCCTGCTTTCATGAGCGACCCCATCCCTCGATGGGCTCGATGGCGTCCAACATGAGGCGCTCACCTGTGAGGCGCAGCCGCTCCAGGGTCAGCGGCAACTGCGCCAGCAGGCCGTTGTTGCAGGTCCAGAGCGCCTCCTCCAGATCCGGCTCGCCACCCAGGAGCGCACGCAGCCCCCTACCCGCTCCTTCTGCCAGGCTTCTCGCGTCCTGTGGAAAGCACGCCAGAAGGGCCTCCTGCCACGCCCCAGGCCAGAGGGCCATGTCCTGCTCGCTGCTGAGGCGGGCAATCGCCAGGACGCGACCCAGATCCTTGTTGGTGCGCTTGATCTTGCGGCCCTCGATTGGCCCCTCCATCAGCTCCGGACCGATTCTGGGATGCTCGAGCAGGTTGGCGAGCACCATCATGGCCGGGCGCGCGCAGTAGATACCCAGGTCAGTCAGTTTTGGCTGGAACGCGGCCAGCGCCATGAAGCGAAAGCTGGGCAACCCATAGTGCCCGCTGGACAGCTCCATGCGCATCCAGGCGCGTTTCTCGTTCTGATTTGGATCTGGCACAGTCAACAGCTCAATGAACCAGTCCACCGAATCAGGTGGGTAGAGGCGGACCACAGGGAGCTGGTCGTCGGGTGTCTCTGCATTGCCCGGCCTGGCGTGCTTTCCCGTCAGCCGCGCCGTCCATCCGCTCGCCAGCAGCTTATCGGCGATGGCCGTGCCAGCACTGACGGCCTCGATGCGAGGCGAGAGCACACAGTCAATGTCCTTGGTGCGCACCTGAAAGCCCATTTCTCCCGTCAGAAGGAGGAAGCCGGCGGCCAGACTGCCCACGATGATGATGTTCTCGCGGCATTCCGCTGGCACGGCGCGGGCCACCTGGGTAAGTACCTGCCTGGGTGAGACATCGCTCATGATTTCTTCTCCTCCTGACGGGAGATGAGCTCGTCAAGGAACTCGAGGGCCTGTGGCTCCAGGCGCGCCTCGTGCAGGTCGAGCAGACACTCGACCATGTCGGCATAGAGAGTGTCGTCGGCGCCGGAATCGAAGAACGGCTCTTTGCGGCGCAGAACGTGCACCACCACCCGTGCCGGCTCGGATGCGTCGCGCACGGGCGCCAGGGCGGGATCCAGGCCTTGGACAAAGCCAAGGTCCACAAAGCCCTGATGGCAGTGCACGGACAGGTCCAGGCGCGGGCCGGCCGTTAGGTCTAGCTCAGGGTAGTAGTGTCGGGCGCCGTGGACGCCGCCCACCGCAATGTCGGGGCGCTTGAGGTGCTCCAATCGGCGCAGGAGGGAGTCAGGCGTCCTGGGCTGGCCCGAGCGATCAGCAAAGGAAGTGGTCGAGCGGACCCCTTCGGATACGGCCACCAGCCGCGCCCATTCATCGCGTGGGAAGGCGCGCAACTCTACCCGCCGGTCCGAGTGGCGCCTGAGCAGGGGCCCGAGCCGCTCCAGGGAGGCGGCGACGGTGGGGTAGCTGTAGCCCGCCGTCTGCGAGATCCAGTCTGTGGTCATTGGCTCGCTGCCCTGCAGCCAGCGCAGGACCAGCAGCCCAAAGATGACATAGTACGAGTCCTTGCGAGCCAGGCGCCCGGTCGTCCTGGCCGCCTCGGCCTGAACGACGCCTTCCAGCACCGTCCGCGCCTGAGGCCCCATATTCGGCACGCCTGCGTAGTGCCCTTCCCTGACCACCACCAGGAACAGACGGGCCATCACCTCAGGCCGGAACACGCTGCGGACCAGACGCCATTCCTCATGGAGTCGCGCCGGAGAAATGAGAGGCTCGGAAAGCACCAGCAATGCCTGTTTTTCCGGAGCATCCGAGATTGCGTAGGCGAGCGTGACCAGCGCCTCGCGCAGGGCGCGGGTGGCCCTCAGCCCATGCTTGATCTCCACCCAATAACCATCGACTTCCGCGTCCGGTCGGTACGAATAGAGGCTTGCCATAGGCCTCCTTCTCTATGCCTTGATCTACACACAGTCAATCTTGAGTTGCAACTTACTTATACAAGTTGCAACTCAATTGTCAAGTTGCCACTCTATCCTCTCTGGCGGTCGACCCCTGGAACGGCGACTCGTCATCTGACAGCACTTGCCTCAACTCGCGGCGTACACGGCGCGCGCTATCCAGCCATCCAGTCAAGGCGGCTGGCAGCCCGGCGCCTTTGGCCTCCACATCCGCTGCCCCGTCAGGCGGGACAGAGGGGGACGGCGCTACATAGAGAGGGATGCTCAGCGAGCCATCGTTGGAGCGGATCTGCTCCAACGTCGCGGTCCGGGCAAAGCCGGGTTCGTCCCCAAAGCGCTCATAGGCCCGGACGATGCGCCCAATGTGCTCCTCGGCCAGCAAGCTCTGCGCGCGCTCACGGGTGACCAGGTCGACCGCGTTGATGAACAGAATCCTGCCCCGGCGCTCTTGCGCCTTGCTTGCGCGGCAGACCACGACGCAGGCCTCCATCGGCGAGTTGTAGAACAGGTTGGGACCCAGGCCGATCACCGCCTCGATCACATCAGCCTCGATGATCCTGCGCCGCATCTCGGCCTCTTCCTGGCGGAAGAGCACGCCATGCGGGAAGAGGATGGCGCAGCGGCCGGTCTCGGGCGCCAGGCTACACAGGATGTGCTGCCAGAAGGCATAGTCTGCCCGGCCCTGCGGCGGCGTGCCGAACAGGTTGCGGCCCCAGGGATCCGAGGCAAACGCTTCGCGATCCCACGCCTTGATCGAGTAGGGTGGATTGGCCAACACGATGTCGAACTGCATCAGGCGGTCGCCCTGCACGAACTTTGGTTCGGCCAGGGTGTCGCCGCGCTCGATGCGGAAATCCTCTATGCCGTGCAGGAAGCAGTTCATGCGGGCAATGGAGGAGGTCATCAGGTTGCGTTCCTGCCCGTAGAGCCGGACGTTGCGCCACTCCTTGCCCTGCCGGCGCAGTTGGGTGATGCAGGAGAGCAGCATGCCGCCGGAGCCGCACGTCGGGTCGTAGATGCTCTCGCCGGGCTGGGGTAGTAACAGCTCGGTCATCAGGTGGACGACGGTACGATTGGTGTAGAACTCGGCGGCGGTGTGGCCCGCGTCGTCGGCAAAGCGCTTGATGAGGTACTCATAGCCCTGGCCAAGCTCATCCTCAGGCAGGTTTGCCAGAGTCAGCTCCAGCGACGAAAAGTGCTCCACCAGGTCGCGCAGCGTGGCATCGGACAAGCGCTCCTTGTTGGTCCACTGAGCGTCGCCAAAGATGCCGTACAGCTTGCTCTGGTTGGCCGTCTCGATGGCGCGAAGGGCGTTCTGGAGGGCGCCGCCCACGTCGGTGGCCGCCTTGCGCAGCTCTCGCCAATGCGCGTCCGCCGGGATCTGGAAGCGGTGGTTCTCGGGGAACAGCGCGAACTGCGAATCGCCGTCCGATTCCGCCAGCGCGGTGCGGGTCTCCTCATCGTACACATCGCACAGCCGCTTGTAGAAGAGCAGCGGGAAGATGAATTGCTTGTAGTCGCCGGCGTCGATGGTGCCACGCAGCAGCGTTGCCGCGCCCCAGAGGTAGGATTCGAGTTGCTGCTGGGCGATGCGGGTCACGCTGGCAACTCCAGAGGCTGGTTCCTCGAACGGCTCAGCGGGATGAGCGCGGCCTTGCCGACTCGAATGGTGGTACCCCACACGCTAGGCGGGATCATTCCCATGCTATGGTCCTTGACCAGCTGCTCCCACTGCTGCGGTGATTCAAAGGGTCGTTGATCCTTGATCTCCATTTCCCTGCACCCGAGAAATCCCAGGTAAACCAGGATCACGGGGGTGCCGAGCGAGGCCAGCTTCCAGGCCCAGTCGAAGCGATTGGAAATCTGATAGCACCAGTCGCGAGAAAGCGCCCATGGCAACTTGGTGGCCTTTGACAAAGCGAGGTTAGCCTCGTCGATGCAAGCGCCGATACGAACGTGGTTGCGTCGGCTGTTCATCGACACGCCGTCGACGCCTTGTCCCAGGCACTTGCCTGCTTCAGCGATGCGCAGCTCTGCGTCGTGCGCCTTGGCTTCGATAAGCACGATTCCCTCTTTATGGCCGCTCAGCGTGCAAGTGCTGGCGATGTCCCAGTTGGGGGTCCTGGCACCTCTTGGCGCGGCGAGCCACCAGTCAAGCAGAGCTCTTCGTTTGGCCTCGTCGGGGATCAGGAGCCCTGCCGCGCCCAGCTGCGCCTCCTCGACCTGCTCGAATCCCTGCGGCATCCAGTGATCCTGCTCGGACACTCTTCCCCACCCAACGACCAGCTCCGACAGCCGACTGGCCACCTCTGCTGGTGACCCGTGGGTCAGCAGATGGCACCGTGGCTTACTGCCAACTCGGGCCTTCTTCGGGAGTCTACTCATAAGTTCCTGCAGTCTGGCTTCACCCTGCGTGTCAGATACGCGAGGCTCGTGACTCATACCTGGTTCCCTTTCGCACCTGCTGTCAGATGCTTCCCCCCGACCGTCCAGACCAGCATGTCGCACAGGCGGCGTGGATGGCTGTGGGCCAGCTCCGGTTCGGTGTCAACCAGCGTTTTGAGCAGGGGTGGGAAGCGCGGGTCCGCGACCCAGCCCGCATAGCTCTTCCGCACCGTGGCCACGATGCCCCGGAATTCCTGTATGCGCTCCTTCACCGGTCCCGGGCCAACCGGCTCGAGGCCAAAGAACGCTCGCACGTGGCTGTCGTAGATAGGCTGGGATTCGTCGTGCGTCGCCACCAGCTTGGATACAAACGAGAACTCGAGCGCTTGGTCGCCCTTTGCGCGAGGGTACTTGTACAGGTCGCGCAGCAGACGTGCATGCGGATCGACCTCACCCGGCTTGAAGTCAAACAGCAACTGAAAGTATCGATCTTTCCACGCTTCGGTCAACCCAGCGCCACCGAGACGGTAGAATTGCGCGAACACTTTTCGGAACTCGGCGCGCGCCTCATCGGTTTTCACTGGAAGAAGCCACCTGAGTCTGACGTAGGGTGCCAGATCCACTCGCGTCAGTTTTCGGCTCGCCTGGTGCAGAAGTGAGAGCTGTATTTCGCTAAGGCTCACGTGTGAGCAGTCCCTCCTTCACCAGAAGGTCGATCAGCCGGTCCTCCGCTGCAAAGGCCGCCTCCGCGCTCGCCTTGAGACGGGCCATTGCCTCTTCAACCGTCACTGTGTCCTGCTGCTCCGGGGGCGCAACGTAGCGCGGGATGTTGAGGTTGTTGTCGTTGGTGGCGATCTCGTCCAGGGTGACGACGTGGGCGACACCCTCCACGTCGGCATAGTCGCGGTACCAGCCGTAGATGCGCTCGACGTGCTCCGGCAGCAGCTCATTCTGCGCCCGGCCGGCCTTGAACTCCCTCGATGCGTCGAGGATCAGCACCCGGTGCCTTCGTTCGGGGATCTTGCGCTGGCGAAAGACGAGGATGCAGGCAGCCAGGCCAGTACCGTAGAAAAGATTCGGGCCCATGCCAATGACCGCTTCCAGCAGGTCCATGCCCAGAATCTTCTCCCGGATCCTGCCCTCGGCGCCCATGCGGAAAAGTGCGCCGTGCGGCAGCACCACCGCCATGCGACCCGTGGCCGGCGCCATGGAGCGGATCATGTGCTGCACCCAGGCATAGTCGCCGCTCTTGGATGGAGGCATGCCGGCAAAGTTGCGGCCGAACGGGTCGCTGGACCACACTTCCTCACCCCAGTTCTCCAGGGAGAACGGAGGATTGGCGATGACGCAATCGAAGGTGGCGAGACTGTCGCCGGCAAAGAACGCCGGTCTGCGCAAAGTGTCATCGCGCACAATCCGAAAGTCCGCTGCCCCATGCAGGAAGAGATTCATACGCGCAATGGCCGAGGTAGTGAGGTTCTTCTCCTGGCCCGAAAGCTTGCCCCACAGCGTACGCACATCGCCGCCGTGCTCCCGTACATGGTGGATCGCTTCCAGCAGCATGCCGCCTGTGCCGCAGGCCGGGTCGTAGATGGTCTCGCCTTCGCGCGGGTCAAGGATGTTCACCATCAGCCGCACTACCGAGCGCGGGGTGTAGAACTCGCCCGCCTTCTTGTTCGTGGCGTCGGCGAACTTTTTTATCAGGTACTCATAGGCCTGCCCGAGGACGTCTGCCTGGGCTGCTTCGTTGCCGAGGTTGAGGCGGGAAAAGTGCTCCATGAGGTCGCGAAGGAGCGAGTCGGAAAGCCGATCCTTGTTGGTCCATTGGGCGTCGCCAAAGATGCCGACAAGCGTCTGCGGATTGGCGATCTCGATGCGGCGCATGGCAAGCTGCAGCGCGTGGCCCACATTGACGGTCACGGTGCGCACATCCCGCCAGCGGCAGCCCTCGGGGATGACAAACCGATAGTTCTCGGGGTAGTGGGCGTATTCCTCATCGCCGGCTGCCTCGGCGAGCGCCACCTCACGCTCCTCGTCGTATACATCGGAGATGCGCTTGAAAAACAGCAGCGGAAAGATGTAGGTCTTGAAATCGGCGGCATCCACAGGCCCGCGCAGGATGTTGGCGGCTTCCCAGAGGTGCGACTCGAGGGCAGACAGACGCAGCGGCTCGTGAGTCTCAAGGGCCAGTTGCGCGCCGGAGGGGGAGGAACGGTTCTTGCGTGCCATGCCACCGCCTTGTGAGCATTGGGTCGCTGCCCAGTATACAGCGAACGGGGGACGGGTCAAATGCCCTCAACCATGCTCAGTTATGTCCAGCCAGGAATTCCTCCACGTCGCGGATGAACCGCAGGGTCCCCTGCTCGATCTGTTCTGTCAACCCGCTCAGATCTCCGAAATCCGGCGCCTCCACCAGGACGTGCTCGAGGATGGAATCGGCGCCCTTCGTCGCCGGCACGAGGCGGTACTTGCTCCAGCCGCTCTCTTTGATCAACGCCCAGTACTGCGCCTGGACCTTTTTGTTGTAGCCCGCCAGCCAGGCCTCGAACCGGCACGCCTCATGCAGGTACACGACCGCCACCTTGAGATTGCGCCTCTTTAACGATTCCGGCAGGACGGCAAAGTAGGTCATGTCCATGTATCCGTAGTAGATGCCGCCGGCCACGGCCAGGTCGGGATGCTCCCTATGCAAGTGCGTTCTGAGGGCCATGATGTACTCCATCAGTCCCAGGTACGCCTTCCGGATGACCCCCTTGCGCACTTGTCCGGTGTACTCTACCATGTAGTCCTGCAGGGATGCCATGCCTGCCTCCTTTATCATGATCCCGCGAACAGGGCGGTTTGATCCGCCCGGCTCGAGCGTCAGGGACATTATGCGCCGCGAGCCCGCTCCCTTCAAACCGGCGCGCCAACGCCACACGGTGCGCCTTCCCCGGCAAGCCATAACGGTTGAACCGGCCCCGCCGATGAGCGGTACTCCCCATAGCGCCGCACAACCATCGCCTCACCAAGAAGGAGCCGGACAGTCATGCGTTGTCACCCAGTCCTCCAGGCCGCCATCGTTCTTTCCCTCTTGCTCTCCGCCTGCGGGTCGGCCCAGCCCACCGCCACGCCCTCCGCGCCCGACGTCCAACTGAAGAAGGCGGCGTCCCTCGACGTGCCCGATTCGTTCATCAACACGGTGGTCTTTTCGCCCGACGGCGGTACGCTCTTTACCGCGGACCGCAACGGGGAAGTGCTGCGCTGGGAGCGCGACACGTGGGCCAAAACGATTCTCGCCCCGGCCCGCAGCACGCGCGCCGAGGACGACGCGGCGAGCGTCTACTTCTGGGGAACGATGGCTCTCTCCCCCGACGGGAGGGTCCTGGCCACCGCGTACGGGGATTCCGGCGAGGTGACCGCGCTGGATCCGGCGGGCCAGGAGCTGTATCGCTTTTCCTTGGGCGCGCGGGTGTACAGCGTGGCCATCTCGCCGGACGGCAGGTATCTGGCCGTGGCGGGCCTGAAAAAGAGCGTCCTGGTGGTGGACCCGGTGACCGGCCGGCAGATCGCCGACCTGCAGAGCGAGGGCGAAGAGACCTACATTCTGGCCTTTTCCCCCGACAGCAGGACCCTGCTGGCAAGCTACCGGCTGCCGGAGAAGGTCTTGACGCTCTGGGATACGGCCACCTGGGGGGCAACGCAGACCCTGAGCCCTCCCCTGGAGCCGAACAACGGCCATCACGGCGTGGTCTTTACGCCGGACGGCAGGCAGCTTGTGATCGCCTCCACGGAGCCGGTGGAGATCAAGTTCCTGGATCCGGCGACGGGGCAGTTCGTCCGCGAGCTCCCCCAGCATACCCGGGCGCCCTACCAGCTCGCCTTCTCACCCGACGGCGGCCTGCTGGCCTCGGCGGCCGACGACGGCACGATGCGCTTGTTCGACCTGCGGACCGGGGCCAACGTCAAGACGGTCAGCGTGCTCAGGCAAGAGCTGGGGGCGGTGGCTTTCTCGCCGGACGGGGCGCTGGTCGCCTTCTCCGTCTGGGGTCAGGGCGTGCAGGTCTATGCCGTGACGCGGAAATAGCTTGACAGGGGCCAATCGGTGACCTATACTGGCAGGTAGAGGAATATCCTGCTACTGTGGCAGGAGCACGGGGCACGGCCGCGACGCAGTGCCCAACACAGCTTACATCACAGCCCGTCCACTGCACGCCGGTGGACGGGCTGTAGTTGTTTGTGCGCAGGGCGCGGCGGCCAGCAGCGGTCCGAAAGGAGGCGCCATGATTATCTGCCCCAGGTGCAAGACGGCCAACGACTCGGAGCGAACCACATGCCACTCCTGCGGGGCCAACCTTCTGCCCGGGAAAAAGCTCAGCGACCGCCTGGGATGCCTGGTTGGCGCGCTGGTCTCAGGAGCGGTCTTTGTCGCCACTGCCGTGCTGCTGATCGTCGGCATTCAGCGAAGCGGCGTCGGCGGTTTGCTGTCATCCGGCTGCCAGATGCCGGCCATGATCATCGGCATCGGCTTCCTGGCCCTCGCCGGCCTGGCCTATGGCCTGTACGAATCCTTGCGGCCCGTGCCGGACCACGAGAAGTATCACACCCGGGCCTCACAGCAGTTGGAGGACAATCCCGAACAGGCGCTGGCCGATTTTTCGCGAGCCATCGAGCTGGCGCCCGAACGAGGCCGCGGTCCATACCTGCGCGACAGGGCAGCCGCCCTGGGGAAACTGGGCCGCACCGAGGAAGCCCTGGCCGATCTGACCCGGGCCATCGAGCTGACTCCGGAGGCGGAGCACGGCGGCTACCTGGAGCAGCGGGCCTCTCTGTACGAGCAACTGGGCCGTACGAAGGAAGCGACGGCGGACCTGCGGACCTACCTGGATCACGTCGAGCGCACGATTCCCGGCACCAAAGGCGGGCAGCGCGCGAACCTGCTCAAAGTGCGCGCGGAGCTGCTGGAAAAGCTGGGCAGGTACGCCGAAGCGGCCCAGCAGCTCGAGGACTACCTGCAGGCGCCGGACGCCGAGGTGAGTGAGGGCGCCAGCCTGCTCGGCAACATCCTTCCGGTGGACAGGGACGCCTTCCTGGACACGTTCAAGGCCGACGGGGTCAAGAGCGTCGAGGCCAGAATCGAAAAGCTGAGACGGGATGCGTTGGCCACGGGGGAGCTGGCAGCCGTGGGCTACTGCGAACGGTGCGGGCGGTCCGTGGTACCCGGAGCGGACGGCAAATGCCCGCACTGCAGCGGCGACCTGGCGAGGCACGAGTACGTGGCCAGCACGGCAATCGGGGCGGCCGCCGCACGCCTGAAAGAGGACGCTGAGCAGACGGCCAGAAAGACGCGCCGCTTCAGGCGGACGGTGCGGATGGCGATCCTGGCGGCCCTGCTCCTGTGCGTGCTGGTCCCCCTGGCGGCCTACCTCCTGACGCCCCGGCCTTCCCCGGAGAGCAAGCCGGCAGTCGGGCCCGCTGCGACCGCCACACGGCAAACCGTGTCCGTCCTCGCCACGCCCACATCAGAGGCCAGAGTGTTCCGGGACGACCTGTTCTCCTTCCCGTACCCGGGCGACTGGCGGATCATCGACGATGAGGCCATCCGGATCCTGCTGGCCACCTCGCTGGCTGACCTCGG
This sequence comes from Anaerolineales bacterium UBA2200, assembly GCA_002327925.1. Taxonomy (GTDB): domain Bacteria; phylum Chloroflexota; class Anaerolineae; order UBA2200; family UBA2200; genus UBA2200. The sequence continues at coordinate 1,742 of DCVA01000033.1, read as the reverse complement.
CCAGGACGGCTACACCTACCTCGGCGGGGTCTACACGGGCGGCCTGGAGCCGCGCGAGGGATGCGCCAGCATCGTGCTGGTCGTGCTGAGGGATAGGCGGTTCGAGGGGCAGCTCACGGACGGAACCCTGGAGAGCCTCAAGGCAGAGAGCACACAGAGCCTGGGCAGCCGCCTGCTGTCCTTCCGGCGAACGGACGTGAATGGCATGCCGGCAGTGGAGACCGTGTATCTCGGGGCCGATCGCAAATCGCAGATGCAGAGTCTGACCATCATCCCGCAGGAGAAGGGGCTGGCCTACTCGATCACCTGCTCCGCGCACCTGTTGGAGTACGACCGTTTCGCGCCAACCTTCGAAGCGGCCCTGAGCGGCCTCTCCATCGCCGCGCCGGCGGAGCCGCCGCCGCAGCGCACCTATGTCGTGCAGGCGGGCGACACCCTGGGCGGCATCGCCACGCAGTTCGGGGTCACCCTGGAGGCCCTGGCGCAGGCCAACGGCATCAGCGACCCCAACCGCATCCAGCTCGGGCAGGTGCTGACGATCCCCTAGGGCTTTCTCGAGTGGACAGACGCATCCGGGGGCTCAGGATCGGCCCGCGCCGAAGCCGCCCGATACTTGCGGCTTCCGGCAAGCGCGGCCACCACTCGCCCATCGATCACCGCCAGCCCCAGGCCGATCAGCATCATCCCCAGCACTTGCTCCACGCCGACCCTCTCCCCCAGCACCAGCGCGCCCAGAGCGTTAGCGCTAACGGGAATGAGCAGGGTGACCAGGAGGACGTTGGACGCTCCCGCAGACGCCAGGACGCGAAAGTAGATGAGATAGGCCAGGGCGGTGGACAGCACGGCCAGGCCCAGAACGGACAGCACAACGGGCAGGGACAGGTCGAACCTCTGACCGGATGGAAACGTGAGCAAGGCAACGGGCAGCATCCACAGTGCCGCACAGGAGATCTGGACCGTGGCCAGAACCAGCGGAGCGGTGCCCTTGAAGCGTTTGGCGTAGATGCCTGTGGCGGCGTAAGAGAGGGCCGCGCCCAGCACGGCGAGCTGGGCGAGAACGTTGCCCCTCTCTCCGAACAGGATGTCCCACCCGATCAGGGTGACCGCGCCGCACAGGCCCAGCACAACGCCCAGCACCTTGTTGGGGGTGAGCTTTTCGTCCTCTGTCCAGAGGTGCGCCAGAAGGATGCCCCAGGCCGGCGTGGTGGCGTTGAGGATGGAGGCCAGGCCGCTGGCGATGCGGGTCTGGCCCCAGAAGATCAGACTGAAGGGCACCGCGTTGTTGAACAGGCCCAGGATCATGAATTCGCCCCAGCGTCCGGGGAAGCGGGGCAGGCGCTGGCCGGTCAGCAGCAGCACGGCGTTGAGGATGAGCGCCGCCAGGCTCACCCGCACAAAGACGACGGTAAAGGGCGACAGCTCCCTCACGGCCACCTTGCCGAAGAAGAAGGCGGCTCCCCACAGAGCAGATAGAAGGATCAGGAGCGCCCACTCCACCCTTCCCATTCGTTTCGATTCTCCGGCCAATTCCACCCTCCACCCGCAGTATGTCTCTGTCACGGGCGCAGCTGGGCCTTGCGCCTGTCCCGGTCGCGCCGGACGGCCCCGGGCGACTCGTGGACGCCCGGGGTAAGCTACGCCGGCCTGGCCCCCCTCTTTCTCTCCAGCGCTCGCCCGTCGATGACCACCAGTCCCACGCCGATCAGCACCATGCCCAGCACCTGCTGCAGCCCGATTGTCTC
>DCVA01000052.1:72436-133331 GCA_002327925.1 Anaerolineales bacterium UBA2200 | reverse complement strand
GACATTTTACGTGATAGAATGCGGGACCTTGACCCTGCCGATAGCGAGCCATATAATGACACCGGGTCAGCCGCTATGCCCCGGCGCCTGAAGAAGGAATACACATGATCTATCTGGATAACGCAGCCACCTCGTGGCCCAAGCCACAAGAGGTATCCGACGCAGTCCTTCACTACATGAGGGACGTTGGCGGCAGCCCGGGGCGTTCCGGGCACCGCCTCTCTATCGCCGCGGCCCGGATCGTCTATGACACTCGCGAGCTCCTGGCCAGTCTGTTCAATGTTCCCGATCCTTTGTCCATCACCTTATGCGCGAACGCCACAACGGCGATCAACCAGGTACTCTACGGCTTCCTGCACCCCGGGGACCACGTTGTAACCACATCCATGGAGCACAATGCCGTAATGCGTCCCTTGCGCCACCTGCAGTCACTGGGGGTCGAGGTCACGGTCGTGGCCTGTGCGCCTGACGGGCGCCTCGATGCGCGGCACATGGAGTCGGCGATTCGGGCAGACACCAAGCTGGTCGTCATGAACCATGCCTCCAACGTTGTGGGCACGATCCTTCCCGTTGCCGAGGTAGGAGCCATCACCGTCCATCGCGGAATTCCGTTTCTGGTGGACGCAGCCCAGACGGCCGGAGTCTGCGCGATAGACTGTCAGGCGATGAACATCGACCTGCTCGCCTTCACGGGGCACAAAGCCCTCTTCGGCCCCCAGGGGACAGGCGGCCTGTGGGTAGGCAGCCGCATTGACACAGCCCGGCTGCTACCCCTCACCCGCGGCGGAACGGGCAGCCAATCCGAGCTCGAGGAGCAGCCCGGTTTCCTTCCCGACCGCTACGAGAGCGGAACCTCCAACACCCCTGGCATCGCCGGGCTGGGAGCCAGCGTCCGCTACGTACTCGAGCACGGTGTGCCACACATACGACGGCACGAGCAGGAACTAACGGCACAGCTCATTCAGGGGTTGAAGGCGATTCCCGGAGTGCAAGTATACGGAACGGGGGATGCCCGTCTCCAGACGGCCACGGTCTCATTCAATCTCAGCGGGATGGAGCCTTCGGACGTCGCACTGCGCCTGGACGATGACTTTGGCGTTCTGTGCCGACCGGGGCTACAGTGTGCGCCATCTGCGCACCGAACCTTAGGCACGTTCCCGCACGGAACAGTCCGCTTCGGGCTCAGCTATCTCAACTCGGTCCAGGACGTGTGCTCTGCGGTGGAGGCGGTCGCTCAAGTCGCCAGGCACGCAACACCCGGATAGGCGCAACTCATGAAAACTCCTGACACCAGATCAGAGCCCTGTCCTCAGGGGTATGCGATCTTTCTCTTTGATTCCACACAGGGGGCACTCAAAGCCGAGCGAGCGCTGCTGCGCGCCGGCTTCAGCATCAAACTCATCCCTACACCCCGTGAGATCAGTTCAGACTGCGGCACGGCTTTACGTTGCGACTGGTCGGATTCAGAGGCGGTGCAGGCCGCCCTTCACCTGGCAAACGCCAGCTTCGCCAGCGTCCATCACATTGAGGAAAGAGCCTAGGAGATACCATCCATGGGTGATACTTGTCACTTGGGGCGCCTGACCGCCATGACACGGGCGGCTGGCTGAGCGGCCAAGCGTGGCCCGGCCGCCCTGGCGCAGGTTCTGCGCCCACTACAAGGTATGTTCCCCCCGGCGGACTACCCAAATCTCCTCGTCGGTCTCACCATCAGCGACGACGCTGCCGTCTACCGTATCAGCGACGAATTGGCCATCATCGAAACGATCGACTTCTTCACCCCGGTGGTTGATGATCCCTATACCTACGGAGCCATAGCGGCGGCCAATGCAATGAGCGATGTGTATGCCATGGGCGGCCAGGTTGCCCTGGCCCTCAACATCGCCTGCTTTCCCGCCGACCTGCCTGCGGACACAATCGGCGCAATCCTGCGCGGAGGTGGGGAGAAGGTCCGCGAGGCGGGTGGCGTGGTTGCTGGCGGACACACGGTCGACGATTCGGAACCCAAGTTCGGGATGGCCGTGACGGGCGTGGTCCATCCTGACCATGTAACCACCAAAGCCGGCGCGCGCGCGGGCGACGTGCTGCTCCTGACCAAACCGCTGGGGGTCGGAATCATCACCACTGCGGCAAAGAGTGATGCGGCCGAGCCGGAGCACCTGCAGGCGGCCATTGCCTCCATGTTGCGCCTGAATCGTATCGGAGCTGTTCTTCCATCTTGTTTCGGCATCCGCGCGACGACCGATATCACGGGCTTTGCCTTCCTTGGTCACGCCAGCGAAATGGCCGACCATAGCTCGGTCCGCCTGCACATCCATTCTGAGCAGGTTCCCTTGCTGCCGGGGGCCATCGGCTATGCAGAGAAGTGGCTGTTCCCTGGCGGTACCAAACGCAATGCGGACTACTACGGGACTGGGGTCACATTGGCAAAGCCCATTGCGGAGGAGTTGGTGCAGCTTCTCTACACGCCCGAAACGTCCGGGGGTCTGCTGATAGCCGTTCCCTCTGACCGGCTCGACGACCTGCGGGCTTTCCTTGACGCGGAGGGTGAGCCTGCCTGGATCGTCGGGGAGGTCGGGGCCGGCGCGGGCATCGTCATTGACTGACCGACACGGCCAAAGCAGTTGACAGACCTTGCTTTCGCCGTATAATTGGCGGAATGGCGATGCCAGACCGCACGGAACGTACTGGTCGCAGGCCAACGACTGAGACAATCGGGAGGTCCACTCACTTGATCCGCAACAGCCCACGGGTGCGGTTCAACCTCGGCCGTCGTGTTACGCCCCAGCGCCCTGGCGGACCCTGGCTCGCCGTGCTGATGCTGTCTGTGACCACGTTGTTTCTGACGGGCGCCCTGCTTGTCTCGTGCACCACAGAGCCCACCCCCTCGCCCACGGAGACGCTCGTCCCACCGATCCCAACTGTCCTCGAGTCTGACTCGCAACTGTCGGGTGCCGGCACCCTCTCGCCCGCCAATCTTCCTCCCGTCATCTTTGTGATGCTTGACTGGATGAACGGTGATTGGTCAGACCCCTCCTACTCGCTGACCTACCTGAATCATTGGGGACAGTATGAGACTGTCAGCGGTCACCCCGAGTACGGTGCACTGGGGGGCTGGGCCGAGTTCGCCTGGTACCAACTGAACCCGGCCAAGGGTGTCTACAACTGGACGGTGATCGACGAGTTCATTCTGACAGCTCAGCAATACCGAGTCACTCTCCCGGACGGCGGCGTCATTGCCAAGCCCGTTGGCGTCGCCGTGGCTACCTGGGCGATGGACGAAAACGACGAACGTATCGGAACGAACTATACACCCGGCTGGATTGCCGAGCAGGGCGGAGGTTCGATCACCAGCTGCTACGATCCTGATGGTGCGCTGGGTCCCTGCAAACCGTTTTGCACTCCCAATTTCGCCAATACCACCTGGCAGTACTGGTGGGATCAATTCGTTCTCGCAATGGGACGCCATTACGACAACAACCCGGACTTTTACAATCTGGCATGGATCAATCTGGACACTGGTGCTGACGGCGAGACTGTCGAACGGAAGAGCACCGCCGGCTGTGCCTACTACGTCGAGAACAGCCTCGCCTTCAACAACTGGGTGCTGCGTACGATGAGCACTCACAACCTGGCATTTCCCAACACCCCGCAGTTCGTCCAGTCCACTATCCACCACATCCATGCTCACGCTGCCCACGCCGCCTCCCTGCCCTCAAAGATGACAGGCGTCAAGGTGAACGGCTGGGACTGGGACCACATAAACGCCGAGATCCGCCACGACGGCGTTGTTATCGGCGGCGTGATCGGAACGTCCAACCTCTTCTTTGAACGGATACCCACCGGGTTCGAGCCAGCCGGCGCTCCTCGCGTGGCCGGCTCATACTGGATGTTCGTGGAAGGCCTGAGCGTGCACCCCTACCTCCTGGACATCCAGCTGCCCAACATTGCCGACACCTACACAGCGGAGCAGCTAACCGGTTTCCCGATCATGAACTTTGCGCGACAACACCTCGGAAAACAGGTGGAGAATACCCCGGATGTGTGGATTGTGCTGCGACAGACGAGAAAGACAGATAGTTGCTGGTTGGGCAGTGACGGCATCTACAAGTGCTATGGCCCACATCATGGCGACTTTGAGTACTGGCTATATCGACGGGATACTGCTCCCGGCAGTCGCAGCGTGGCCCTGTCGGGTACGGCCCTGACCGCAGAATTGCCGGCCACAGCTCTCACCCACATCTACAGCGCCCATAGCACGAGGAGAACCGACCAGTCAACGGGCAACCCTTACCTGTCCTTCGACGTTGAGGACCGCTATCCGTTCGCGGGGCAGAAGCCCAAAAACGCCGGAGGCCCTGTATCCTGGACTATCACGACGACCCTCCTGAACAAAGGCACAGACACCCTGTCCCTGGAGTATATGAACTACTACGGGCAGATGGTCGAGCGCCGCATCACCAAAGGCGCAGCCCTGGGTACACTGAATACGTGGGTTGACTACGTCTGGAGGATCGATGACGCTTTCTTTGATAACGGCCTGCCCGGCGCCATGGACTTTCGCATCAACTGTAACAACGACGGCAACGAGTACATACATCGCTTGATCGTCAAAGGCACCGGACTGCAGCTGCCCACCCCTAGCCCGACGAGAACGCGTCCACCCACGTCCACCCGAACCGTCACGCCTACCTCTACACAGACCCGCACTCCAACCAAGACACGGACGGGTACGCCGACTCTGATCGCCACGTGGACCCCCACGCGGACACTGTCTCCCGTGGCCACCAATACGCCCACCAGGACCACTACTCAGCCGACGCTGACGCCGGCGGCGACCTCAACCCTGCCACCTTCGCCCACGACAGTGCTTGCTCCTAGCCCGACGCAGTATCCTCTCGACAAGAGTCAGGTTGTGCTACAGCAGGGCGTGCTGGGCTACGGCGGGACCAACGACACCTATATCGCGGCGCGCAGTCCCTCAAGCAACTATGGCTACATGGCCAGTTTGATGGTCAAGAATGACGGCAGTTACTCAGGGCTCTTGCGTTTTAACCTACTGAGCATCCCGACCAACGCAATAGTCAACCAGGCCGTCCTTCGTCTCTACACCTATAATCGCGACTATGGGCTCCCCACGGAGGTGCAGATATACAGGATGCTGCGCCCCTGGTCCGACCTGCAGGCCAACTGGGGGAGCGCTACAAGCAGTGAATTGTGGGCCGAACCAGGGGCCAGCAGCCCCGGAGTTGACCGCAGTGAGGCCCCTTACGCGTCCCGCTCTGTTGCGACCCTGAGTACATGGTTTTCGTTTGACATCACCGCCCTGGTGGCTGAGTGGGTCGCTAATCCGGATGCCAACTTTGGTATGCTTCTTCGCGGCACCGGTTCCGACTCTGTCAGTTACAGCTTTGCCAGCTCGAACTATCCTTCCATGTCAGTTCGCCCACAGCTACAGCTTGAGTACACTGTGCCGGCTGCGGTACCCACGACGACGCCGTTCACGCCCACCCCAACGTCTACCCAGACACTGACTCCTACTCCGTTGATGTCGCCGACTATAACTCCAACTCCGTCGCCGTCACGTATTGCCACAATCACGCCCACACCTCAACCCGTCAACGAATTCATCACCGAGATGGAAGGTCGACTGGGAATCATTCAACAGATCCTGGAGGCTATCCTTGCCGTTTTCCAGCGGGCAGCACGGGTTGGCCAGTCCCCCTAGTGGCCATGCCCGCAGCCTGCGCTCGCTGACTGGACACATAGGGAACATGAGACAGTCCAAGGAGTTGACTCAATGAGAAAGCCGGCCTGGTTCTTCGCAATGCCGCGACAGAGCCTGCTAGTCCTGTTGCTTTTGGCTGCCACTGTGCTTGGCGCGCGGCTGCTGGGCTCCAGGGCCGATGAATCGGTGCAATCGACCGCTGTCAACTCGTTGCCCGTCTACCCGGAAAGCGAATCGCGCAGCTTGCACAGCATGCGCTTTGTTAACGCGCCCATCATCGACGGTTACCTGACAGAGTGGCCCCGAATCGAGAGCATTGAACTGAATCGCAATACCTGCTACTATTTTTCGGGGCGCGTTGATAGCCTCGACGACCTGAGCGCGTCGATTCGCAGCGGCTGGGACGAGCAGAGTCTCTATCTGGCCATTCAGGTCACGGACAATATTCTGATTGGCGGGGACAGTGTCGATGTGTGGCGAGATGACTCTGTCGAGCTCGGTCTCGATGGTCTCTACGATCAGTACCCATGGGGCCGGGACGATCATCAGTACACCCTGGTGGTCGACGGTCGCATGGCGGACCGTGGAGTGCCTACGACAAGCCTAATGGCCAAGGTACAAGAGGTCACGGGAGGCTACAACATTGAGGTCAAGATCCCGGTAGCCGAGTTGATGGCAGGAACGCCCATCTCCGGAACGGTGATGGGCTTTACGGTGGGTCTCCACGACGACGACGACGGTGATAACTGGGATGCCTATCTCATCTGGGAAGGTCCCAGCACCAGCAGCACTCCAGAACTATTCGGTACTTTGTTGTTTACCGAACGTCCCGAGGACCGCCTGATCGCGCTCGAGGCGCGGCTCATCAAGCTCGAGCGCCGATTGCAGGAGTTGCTGGCCATCCTCAAAGAGTTCGAGCAGGTGAGCCCGCTGCAGTAGACAGAAACTGGACAGGCAGAGGGAGGAGGCGTATGCCTCCTCCCTTTTCTTGTCCTTGCTCGCTAGTTCGGGCGCCCTACTCGCTTCAGATCCGTCAGCCCGGCCAGAAGCCGTTTGATGCCGGCCTTGCCAACGAACACCACGGTCACTTCTTCGTCGCCCCCTCGTCTCTGGCTGCTGACCACGGTCCCGTCACCAAACTGCGGATGGCGTACCCTGTCCCCTGGCCGAAAAGCCCCTGCGGATGACGGGAAACCCAGAGACGATGCTGAAGGCGTGGTTTCTCTGGGCCTTGCGGGCGCGCGAACCTCACGCCCCCTGACCAGCTGCGTAGGGATATCTCGCAGGAAGCGAGATGGCTCACTCGGTCCCTGGTTGCCAAACCGGGCGCGGCGAAAAGTATGGATCAGATAGAGACGGCGCTTGGCGCGCGTCATTCCGACGTAGCACAGGCGGCGCTCCTCCTCCATCTCGTCGGGCTCCTCCAGAGAGCGGCTGTGTGGCAGGATTCCCTCCTCAAGACCGACCATGAAGACCGCCTCGAACTCCAGCCCTTTGGCCATGTGCAGGGTAAGGAGCGTTGCCGCGTCCCCCTCCTCACTCAGATTATCCACGTCCGAGACGAGGGCCACGTCCTCCAGGAAGCCAGTGAGCGCCTCCTCGGGAGCCTGACCCGAGTACTTGCGTGCTACGGTGCGCAGCTCCTGGATGTTCTCCCAGCGTTCTTGCCCCTCCTCTGTGCCATCCAGAACGTAATCCTTGTAGCCGGACTCTGTAACCAGGGCGTCGATGATCTGAAGAGGATCACTGTCTTCTCGCAAGGACAGCATCTTGTCCAGCAAGCCCAGCAGCGAGAGCAGGGCCCTTGTGGCGCGTCCCTCAAAGGCGGGGGCCGGCTGGGGAGCGCCGGCTTCCTCGCCTGACGCCGGCTGGTCTGTTTTGACCTTGCTTTGCCGATCCGCGTCAAGCAGCTGCAAGGCGGTATGGAGGGGTACGTTGAGCCGCTTGGCAAACTGCTGAAGGGTTTCCTGAGTCCGCTGACCGATCCCTCGCGGCGGCACGTTGAGAATGCGTTGCAGGCTCACGTCGTCAAAGGGATTATGCACCAGACGCATGTAGGCCAGAACATCCTTGATCTCCCGGCGTTCGTAGAAACGGGTAGCGCCGACCAACTTGTACGGCATTCCATGGCGCACAAAGGCGTCTTCCAGCACCCGTGACTGAGCGTTGGTGCGGTACATCACAGCACAGTCGCGCAGGCGACACACCTTCCCCCGCACCAGATTCTCAATCTCCCGAACCGTGTACTCCGCCTCCTCCTGCTCATCGTACGCCTCATACACGGTGACTGGTCCGCCAGAGTCGTTCTTCGTCCACAGCCGTTTCTCGGTCCGCTGCCGGTTGAGGGCAATAACGTGGCGGGCTGCGTCCAGGATGTTCTGCGTAGACCGGTAGTTCTGCTCCAGGAGGATGACCTGTGCGTCAGGAAAATCCCTGCGGAACCTCTGGATGTTGCGGTAATCGGCGCCGCGCCAGCCGTAGATACTCTGGTCTTCGTCTCCGACGACAAACAGATTCTTCCGAGCCGCGGTCAGGAGGCGCACAAGCAGGTACTGAGCGCTGTCAGTATCCTGAAACTCGTCGACCAGAACGTGCACATAACGCTTCTGGTACTTGCTCAGAACCTCCTTTTGCTGATCGAACAGCCGCGCCGTGAGCATCAGCAAGTCGTCAAAATCCATTGCGCTGTTCTGCTTCAGCAACTGCTGATAGAGGCTGTAGACTCGCGCGACCACTTCATCCCAGTAGGTCGGCGGATTGTACTCTTCGGCTGACAGCAGGGACCTCTTGGCTTTGGAAATCGCCCCCTGGATGGCCGGAGGTCGGTACATCTTGTCGTCCAGGTTCAATTCTCGCAGCGCTGTCTTGAGCACCGATAGCTGGTCATCGCGGTCGTAGATGACAAAGTTAGTCGGCATACCAATCGCCTGCGCCTCTCGGCGCAGTATGCGAGCGCAGATGGCGTGGAAAGTGCCAACCGTCAAGCGGTCCAGTTGCGTTTGTCCGATGAGCGTGACAAGACGGTCGCGCATCTCGCGTGCCGCCTTGTTTGTGAACGTCACAGCCATCAGGTTATACGGGTCGATCTGGCATTTCTTGACCAGGAAGGCAATGCGGTGGGTTAGCACCCGGGTCTTGCCCGAACCCGGGCCAGACAACACCAGGACAGGGCCCTCTATGGCCTGAACTGCCTTGCTCTGTGATGGGTTGAGTTGGCTCAGCAAATCCATAGGGACTCCAAGTGGGGTGAGTACTGTACCCTCTGGTGGGACCACCAGAGCAGGGCCTATTCTAGCCATCTTTCGGTCTTTCACTAAATGACCCGTTGCTGCAGCGCCCGTCCTGTGAGGCTTTTTGTCTTCCTCTGTGATCAGGCTAGAATGTCGTGGTCGACCATCGACCGCACAACAAGGAGCATCATCCATGGAGTGGAACAGAGTACCCACCCGACTCCAGGAGGCGAACAATCAACTTCCCTCACTGGTAAGGGAGATGGAGAAGAGAGTTTCCTACGCCCATGTTCTGCTGAGCCGAAACAGCGGCCTGCAGATCACCTTAGATGATCGCGAGCAGAAGGTGACCGATGTAGAGCCCAGCCAGGGGATTGTGTTGTCTGCCTGGAATGGCAACTACTTCGAGGAGATGGCTGCGTCGGACCTGAACAAGTCGCGACTCTCGTCGATGGCCCGTGAGCTCGCCAGCAGCCTGCAACCAGCACCCGGCGCGGACCTCGACCCGGGTCCCCCTCTCCAAAGGCACTGGGCGACTCAGCAACAGAAAGACCCGACACTCATGTCACCCCGGGACAAGTTGTCCCTCTGCCAGGATCTGCACCAGAGAACGCGCAGTCTCGACCCTCATATCGTCAACGTTCAGGTACGCTACTCTGAGCGCTGCGAGTCCAGGGCCTTTGCCAGTCGCACCAGGCTGCTCTCGCAGAATGTCCTCCGCCTGTCGTTGATTTTGCTTGTGGTCGTCACGGATGGGCAGCGAGTGCAATACGACTGGCTCTCCAAGGAAGGCACCGGAGGGCTTGAGCTCCTTGATATCACTGACCTCGAGCTGCGCGACCTGTGTAGCAGAGCCGTAGCGTTGCTCACAGCCGAAAAGGTCGCGCCGGGGATGTACGACGTGGTCTGCTCCCCGGATGTCTCGGGAGTCATCGCTCACGAGGCTTTCGGGCATGGTGTGGAGCTGGATATGTTTCTCAAGGATCGCGCCCGCTCGCGGCAGTACCTTGGGAAGGCGATTGCGTCGCCCCTGGTCACCATTGTCGACGATCCATCCTACCCGGGCGGACACGGAACCTACTTCTTCGATGATGAGGGTCAGGTGGCGTCGCCAACTTACATCATTCGCGATGGCGTGTTCAACCAGGGGCTATCGGACATGTATTCATCGCACAGACTGAGTATGCCTCACACAGCCAACGGGCGCCGCGAAAGCTACCAGCGTAAGGGCTACGTGCGAATGTCCAACACCTTCTTCGCCCGGGGTGCTACGTCCTTGGACGACCTGATTGCCGGTGTGGGGCATGGGATCTACCTCAACAAGACTTCGAGCGGCATGGAAGACCCCAAGGGTTGGGGAATGCAAGTCACCAGTCAGTATGGAGAGGAGATTCGCAACGGCAAGCTCACAGGACGGCTCTTTGCACCAGTTGGAATCACGGGCTATGTGCCCGACATCCTGCAAAGCGTGTGCGCCGTGGGCGACGACTTTGTTCTGTCCGGAGGCACGTGTGGCAAGGGCCACAAGGAGTGGGTACCCGTTTCTTCGGGTGGTCCGCACCTCAGGTTGAAAGCGAGGCTGGGCTGATGTTGGACGCCATCATTCGGACCCTCGGCTCCACTGCGGGCGCGCATGACTGGTCCGTACAGCAGGCAGAAAAGAGACAGACTCAGTATTATGTCATTGGCAGTAGCATCGAAAACTCGCGCAGAGTCCACAGCGAGCGCTACCTCGTGACTATTATGAACGACCACCCAGCAAGGGATGGCTCCTCGCAGGCGCGCGGGCAGGCCGAGGTGTCGATTCTGCCCGGCGACTTGCCAGACCTGCAGGCAAGGCTGGCTCAGGCCGTGTTCATGGCCAGTCTGACCGACAATCCCCCCTATACACTGGCCGGTCCAGTTGACTATCCCTCCGTGCCGATGGCAGATACGGAGATACAGGCCGCGCCACGCGAACTGGCGGAGCACACGGTGGAGCAGCTACTGGACTCGCTAAAGAGAGAGCGTGGTGTGCGCCTCTCCAGCGCGGAAGTGTTCATTGAGGACAGCCGCATCGCCTTTCGGAACAGCGCTGGCGCTCAAGGTGGCAAGCAAGAGACCGGGTTGCTGCTGGACTTTGTGCTGCTTGCCGCGGGTGACGGAGATGAGATGGAGTCCCACGTTGCTTTGCAGCGCCGGCGTCACGCGGATCTGGACGTTCCCGCCGTCCTTGCCCGCCACGTTCAGTATGCCCGCGATGCCCTTGTGGCCCGCATGCCAAGGACGGGGACTTTCCCTGTAGTAATCAGTGACGAAGCATTAGCCGAGCTGCTGATGAGCGAAGGCCACTCGCCGCTACTCCTGCGCTCGTCGGCCCAGGCCAAGTATCAGCGAATCTCTCCCTGGGAAGTTGGCCAGACCGTCCTGCCGGAGTCCCTGAGCGGCGACGAGATCACAATCTACTCCAACAGTCTCCTGCCCTTTGGCGCCCGCAGTGGTAGCTTTGACAATGAGGGCCACCCGGGCCGAAGGACACTCATCCTCGAGAATGGTGTCCTTCGCGCCTTCTGGGCCCCTCAGCGCTATGCTCAGTACTTGAACATTCCGGCCACCGGCGCCTTTGGCAATCTCGAGTTGAAGCCGGGGAGCCAGCCTTTCAGCACCCTTGTGCAGGGCGAGGCTCCCTTCTACCATGTGGTGTCGTTCTCAGCCATGTCACCCGATCCGATCACGGGCGACTTTGTGGGCGAGATCCGTCTGGGTTATGAGGTGTGCGATGGCGGCACTCATCCGATTCGCGGGGGCTCCATCAGCGGAAACCTCTATGCCGCGCTGGCAAAAGCACGGTTGTCGCGCGAGACCGCCTTCCTGGGCGACTATCTCGGCCCTCGGGCAATGCTATTCGAGGCCATTACCGTGGCTGGTGCCTGAGCCAGTCCGCAGGCCTGTTTGCAAAATCGGACCGTCTTTGGTAGGATATCACTTCATTCGGTACGGCAGGGGCACGCTCGGCCGATCGTAGCAGGTCACAGTCCGAGCGAATTTCAGGGCAGGGGTCCCCCCCGACCCTGAAGTCCGCTGGCGCAAAAGGCAGGTAAGGATCCTGTGGAGTTCACCGTCGAGTTTTTCGGCCTTCCGCGCCGTCTCAGCGGCGCCCGGGAGACCACCGTTCAGGTTGCAGAGAACGCTACGCTGCGCGACATCACCAAAGCGCTGGCGGAGCAGTTCCCGGCATTCCTCGGGCCTCTCATCAATCCAGAAACACTCGAGTTCGAGCCTCCTTACTTCTTCAACATCGACGCACGACATGTGCCGCGCAGCCTGGACTACATCCCCAAGGAAGGCGAGAGGCTGCTCCTGCTGTTTCTCGAGGCAGGAGGGTGATCGAAATCGTCCGATGAGACATACGAGTCTCACCGGCATGCCTTTGGGAGGAAGCCCCGTTGACAGCGGGGATAATCGGTTGAACGGGACCCAACACCTAACGGGAGAGTCATATGAGCCAAAACGAAGACCTGAGAATTGGAGTCTATGTGTGCCACTGCGGGTCGAACATCGCCAGTGTCATCGACCCCAAAGCAGTAGCGGAATTCGCATCCGCCCTGCCCGACGTGGTGCTCACGAACAACAGCCTTTACACCTGTTCGGATGCCGGTCAGCGCCAGATCCAAGAGGACATCAAGAACCACAAGCTGAACCGCGTCGTGGTAGCTGCCTGCTCCGTCCGACTGCACGAGCCAACTTTCCGTGCCTGTGTGGCCGAGGCGGGCCTCAACCCATTCCTGTTTGAGATGGCCAACATCCGCGAGCAGGACACCTGGGTCCACTCTCACGAGCCGGAAGGGGCCCTGGAAAAAGCCAAGGACCTCGTGGCCAGCGCGGTAGCCAAGTCTCGTTTCCTGACTCCGCTCGATATGATCAAGGTGCCCGTCACCAAGACGGCCATGGTCATTGGCGGCGGTGTGGCCGGAATCAGCTCTGCCCTTGACCTGGCGGACATGGGCATCAAGACCTACCTGGTAGAGAAAGAGCCGAGCATCGGGGGAAGGATGGCGCAACTGAACAAGACCTTCCCCACGATGGACTGTTCCATCTGAATTCTCGCCCCCAAGATGGTTGACGCGGCGCGTCATCCTAATATCACTGTCAAGAGCTACACAGAGGTGAAGCGGGTCGAGGGATTCATCGGCAACTTTAAGGTGCTGGTCGAGGAAAAGCCCCGCTATGTGAACATGGACCGCTGCAACGGCTGCGGAGCTTGCTCTCCTGTCTGTCCGATCGAGATCCCGAACGAGTTCGAAGAAGGCATTGCCCCACGTAAGGCCATTTACATCCCGCACGCCCAGGCCGTGCCCCTGCGCTACGTGATTGACGAAGAGGCCTGTATCCATTGCTACAAGTGCGTGGATGCCTGCGGCAAGCTCGACGCCATCGACTTTAGCCAGCAGCCAAGGCAGGAGTGGCTGGACGTCGGCAGCATCCTCGTCGCCACCGGCTTTGACAACTTTGACCCGTCTGTGATCAAAGAGTACGGCTTTGGCCGCTACGCCAACGTTATCACCGCGATGGAGCTCGAACGCATCAACAACTCGGCTGGACCCACAGCCGGTCGTATCATGAGGCCTTCCGACAGCAAGTTCCCCAACAAGATTTCGTTCATACAGTGCGTCGGCTCACGTGATGAGCGCTACAACCTCTACTGCTCGGGTTTCTGCTGCATGTACACAATCAAGAATGCCGTGCAGTGGAAACAGACCTACCCGGATGCGGATATCACCATCTTCTATATGGACATCCGCACTCCCTCCAAAGGTTACGAAGAGTTCTACCGCCGGGCACGCGAGATGGGTATCCGCTTCATTCAGGGACGCCCGTCGATCATCACAGAGGACCCCAAGACGGGCAACCTCTTCATTCAGGCTGAAGACGTCGGCCTTGGTCGAACCATCGAGCTTGAATCAGAGATGGTTATCCTCTCGACGGCCGCCATCCCGCGCGTGGACACTGATGCAATGGGTTCCGTGCTTAACATCAGCCGCAGCCCGGACGGCTTCTTCATGGAGTACCACCCCAAGCTGCGCCCGGTGGACTCGCCAACCGATGGTGTGTTCCTGTGTGGAGCGGCTCAGAGTCCGAAGGACATCCCGGCCAGTGTGGCTCAGGGCAGCGCCGCCGCCTCTCGCGCGGCGCGTATCCTGAACGCCGACGAATGGGAGATCGAACCGATCGTGGCCATGGTCTGGGAAGATCGGTGCATTTCGGCCCAGGGGAAAAAGTGCGGCATTTGTGCCACCAAATGCCCGTACGGGGCAATCTTGGTTGAAACGGGCAAGGCCGCCATGGTTACTGCGGCCAAGTGCCATGGCTGCGGCGGCTGCGTGGCAGAGTGTCCTCACAATGCCATCACCCAGAAACACTTTACGGACGCCCAGGTGATCTCGCAACTGCACGCGCTCTTGCGGCATGAACCGGAGAAAAAGGTCCTGGCCTTTATGTGCCACTGGTGTTCCTACGGCGGCGCAGACAATGCCGGAACCAGCCACTTTGAGTACCCAGCATCCCAGCGCGGCCTCCGAGTGATGTGCTCCGCCCGTATGGATTCGGACTTTATCTTCGAGGCCTTCCGCCTGGGAGCGGGTGTGGTGCTCGTATCTGGCTGCCATCCACAGGACTGCCACTACATCACCGGACAGCGAGTCGGCGCCGAGCGCTTTGAGAAGCTGACCAAGCGCCTGGTGGACATGGGTATCTCCCCGCAGCGCTTCCGCGTGGAGTGGATCTCGGCCGCTGAAGGCGCCAAGTACGCCCAGGTGATCCGCGAGATGGATCAGACCCTCAGACAGATCGACCCGCAGGCGCTGAAGGAAGAGATCGAGAGAACCCGGCCCGAGCTTGAACGGCGCGTCCGCCGTCTGCCCGAGATTCCCGATGTGGCCCTTGCGCTTGAGCTGGCCAAGGCAACGTCTTGAAAGATGCGAAAGGTATAACGAGGAAGACAGCCATGCAACACACAGACAATACCCCTCACAGTTTCAAGGATGAGGTCATGGCCGAGCCGGGCGGCGAGCTCCTGCAGCGCTGCTACTCGTGCGGCACTTGCGTGAGCATGTGCCTGGTCAACCAGACCTGTCCCGACTACAACCCGCGCCGCACGATGCGAATGGTCATGCTGGATATGCGCGAGGAGACCTTCCGCAATCCGACCATCTGGCACTGTTCAGCCTGTGACCTTTGCCACCCTCACTGTCCCCAAGGCATACACATCTCGGACCTGATGCGCGCCATCAAGAATGTCGCCCTGCGAGCGGGCTACGAATCACCCCTGCCAAGCGCCAAGGTGGATGAACACAAGTGCTCCGGATGCGACATTTGCGAGAAGGCCTGCCCCTACGGCGCGCTCTCCCTCGCGGCAAAGACCATCGATGGCAAGGAACGCAAGATCTCGCAAGTTGACCGGAGCCTGTGTATGGCCTGCGGCATCTGCGCCGCCGCCTGCCCGCTGTCGGCCATAACGGTCGAAGACTACAGCAACGAGAAGGTCGCCGCCCAGATCCAGGCCGGCCACTGGCTCAAGAAGGCCAAGTCAGGCGATCCCAAGGTCTTGGTGTTTAACTGCAGCTGGAACCTGCGAGCAGAGGCCGACCGTGACGCCATGAGCGAACTTCCGGCCAATGTCCGTGTGGTGAACGTGCCCTGCTCAGGACGTATCGACCCAACGTTCGTGCTGACGGCTCTTCAGGCAGGAGTGGCCCGCGTCCTGGTGGCCGGCTGTCAGCCAGGAGAGTGCCACTACAAGCAAGGAACCCGTATCGCCCAGGGCAGGATGCACACCTTGAACCACATGTTCGAGCAGATGGGGATGGATGCTCAGCGGGTTCAATTCGTGCAGATTGGCACGGAGGATCGCGGCAGACTTCCCGCAACGATTCTGGACCTGGTGGCCGAACTCAAGTCTTCTACCGTAGCGGTCGCCTAGGGACACGGAGACAACAATGGCAAAGAACAACAAACTAAAGATCGCTATCTACTGGGCCGCAAGCTGCGGTGGATGCGATGTAGCTGTGGTCGAGATCGGGCACAACCTCCTCAAGTTGAAGGAGGCTGCCGATATCCTCTTCTGGCCTGCGGCGATGGATTTCAAGTACTCGGACGTTGAGGCGATGCCCGACAAGCATATCGATGTTTGCCTCTTCAACGGCAGCGTTCGCACCTCGGAAAACGAGCACATCGCCAAGCTCCTGCGGGCCAAGTCGAAGGTGATGGTGGCTTTCGGTTCCTGCGCCTACGAGGGCTGCATTCCTGGCCTGGCCAACCTGTACAACCGGGGAGATATCCTCACACGAGTGTACCAGGAAACACCCTCAACCGAGAACCCGGATGGAGTCATCCCACAGCCACACTGCAAGGTTCCAGAAGGCGACCTGGATCTACCCGAGTTCTACGAATCGGTCAAGCCGGTCGGGATGGTTGTCCCGGTAGAGTACTCCGTGCCCGGTTGCCCGCCCGTCGCATCGCAGGTATGGGGTGTGCTGGAGGCGATCATTGCCGGCAAACTGCCCCCTGTGGGGGCAGTGCTGGGCGCCGGGGATCGTAACCTCTGCGAGGAGTGCGAGCGAGTTCGTGACGGCACCAAGGTGAAACAATTCGTGCGACCACACGAGGTGATCGCCGATCCCAAGAAGTGTTTTCTGGAGCAGGGTATCGTCTGCTCCGGGCCGGCCACCCGGGCCGGCTGCGGTCGTCCCTGCATCCGGGTCGGCATGCCATGCCGGGGCTGCTATGGCCCGCCCGAGGGGGTGAAGGACCAGGGGGCCAAGCTGCTGAGTGCGATCATGGCGGTCATAGACCCTGAGGCGGACGTCGAACAACTGGTCAGCCAGATTGTAGACCCAGTGGGCACCCTCTACCGTTTCAGCCTGTCGGACTCACTTCTGCAGCAGATCAAATGGCAAGAGGCAGAGAAGAAATGACCCAAACAACCAAGATTCGTATCGACCCGATCACTCGTCTGGAAGGGCATGGCAGCATCAACATCTTCCTGGACAAGGCCGGTAAGGTCGTCAAGACCTACTTCCAGATTCCCGAGCTGCGCGGCTTTGAAAAGTTCTGCGAAGGCCGCCCTGTGGAAGAGATGCCGCGCATAACACAGCGCATCTGCGGTGTGTGCCCAACGGCCCATCACATGGCCGCCATCAAAGCGGCCGACGCGGTCTACCACGTGGATCCGCCGCCTACCGCCAAAAAGATCCGCGAAATGATGTACAACTTTTTCTTCGTCGCGGACCACGCCACCCACTTCTACATCCTCGGCGGCCCGGACTTTGTGGTTGGGCCAGATGCTCCTCCCGCTGAGCGCAATATCTTTGGCGTGATTGCCAAGGTGGGTCTGGACATAGGAAGCAAGGTCATCCAGGCATTGCAGGACACCCACGAGGCGGTGGCCATCATCGGGGGGCGCTACATCAACCCGGTGGGCACTCTTCCGGGCGGGGTCAGCAAACCGATCAGCGAAGAGGAACGGGCCCGGCTGGAGCAGATCGCCAGAGGCTGCGTCGAGTTCGGCCAGCTGTCGCTCAAGTTGTTCGAGGATATTGTGCTGAAGAACAAGCAGTATGTGGCCATGATCAAGAGCGATGCCTTCACGCACCGCACCTACTACATGGGCCTGGTAGACGAACAGAACCGCACCAACTTCTACGATGGCAAGGTACGCGTGGTGGATCCCGACGGGAAAGAGTTCGTCAAGTACGGCCCAAATGAGTACCTGCAGCACATCGCCGAGCGGGTTGAGCCCTGGACCTACCTCAAGTTCCCCTATCTCAAGAATGTCGGATGGAAGGGGTTCGTGGATGGCAAGGACAGCGGAGTGTACCGGGCCACACCTCTCTCCCGCTGCAATGCGGCTGATGGCATGGCCACACCTCTCGCTCAGGCCCACTACGAGCGTTTTTACCATGCTCTGGGCGGCAAGCCGGTCCATGCCACCCTGGCAACGCACTGGGCGCGGTTGATCGAGCTGCTGTATTCGGGTGAGCGGGCTCTCGAGCTGGCCTGCGATCCGGAGATCACCAGCACTAACATCCGTACGATCCCAACCGCCACTCCGGACGAGGGGGTTGGCATCGTCGAAGCTCCACGCGGTACGCTGACCCATCACTACATCACGGATGAGCGCGGTCTGCTGCGCAAAGTCAACCTCGTTGTCGGTACCACCAACAACCATGCCCCCATCTGCATGTCTGTGCAGAAGGCGGCCCAGGGCGTAATCCAGCCAGGCAAGCCGGTCACTCAGGGCCTGCTCAATCAGGTAGAGATGGCCTTCCGTGCCTACGACCCCTGCTTTGGTTGTGCCACGCATGCTATGCCAGGGCAGATGCCCTTGACCATCAAGCTGCACGATGAGGACGGCAGGCTGATCACGGTGCTGAGCCGCGATGAAAACGGCCGCGTAACTACTCGGAATGCGGAGGAACTATGAAACGCGGTGAGACGATCAAGCGAACCGATGCCCAGAGCGTGGTGCTGGATCGAAGGATGATCACGCGCGCCCACCTGCTGACGCTCAATCGCCAGCGGTGCGTGGGCTGTGACCTCTGCACGGCCGTGTGCCCTCAGGAGGCCATGTCGCTGACCAGGGGTACAGTGGAGAATGGTCGGATGACCCAGCGCCCGACTCTGGATATCGATCCCTTTAAGTGCAACTTTTGCGGCGAGTGTGTGGTGGTGTGCCCGACAAATGCCCTCACGATGCTCGTGGATGGCCAGCCCAACATACCTGTCTGGGACTATGATGCTTTCCCCAAGCTAATCAAGGAGATCAAGTGGGATGCTGGCAGTCTCACCCCCAAGTCGGCCGGAGCGGCTGCTGATGCCTGCCCCACAGCCGTGATCTCAGTCGATGGCAAGCGCGACAAGAGTGGCAAGCTCACCGCCGTAAAGGATGTGCAGGTCGACACGACCAACTGCATCTACTGCAAACAGTGCGAGGCCGCCAGCCCGGAATCCTTCTCCGTCACTCCACCCTTTGATGGCATCATCCGGCTGGAGCGCAGTCTCTGCCCCCCCGGGTGCCAGGCGTGCGCGGATATCTGCCCGACCCGCGCGCTGGTAATGGACAAGGGCAAGCTGATTCTGGACGACCGATTCTGCCTCTACTGCGGCGCGTGCACCCAGCTCTGCCCGGCTCCAGAGGCCTTGCTGGTACGCCGCCACCGCGTGCGTCATACACCGGTCAAGTCAGGCGCGTGGGTCGTCGCGGTCGAGAAGCTGGTCTCTGCCGAGTTGGCGGCACAGGAGATGGACGCCAAGTCGCAAGCCAAGCGTCGCCAGGCCATCAAGTACCTGCCCGGTCTCAAGAAGGACTAGCCTTCCCCAACCCCATGAAGAAGCCCGGCCCATCCCAGCGGCCGGGCTTCTTCGTCTGCCGGTCTTTGTGGTAGAATGAGCGCACGTCCAGCCGGGTGGAAGGGGATGAGTATGCGCGCGATCATCGTGGCCAACGGGTATGTTGAGGTCGATGAGAGCTATGCCGACTTTCAACAGGGAGACGATCTCATTATCGCCGTAGATGGCGGTACCGAGGTCGCTCTGGAGCTCGGGCTCAGGCCAGCGGTCGTTGTGGGTGACCTCGATTCGCTGCCCCCGCAATTGCGGGCAACTCTGCAGGAGAGTGGCGTTCAGTTCGTCGTCCATCCTCCCGACAAGGATGAGACCGACACCGAGTTGGCAATACTTTACGCTCTCGAGGCCGGAGCCAGTGAGCTTGTGCTCCTTGGGGCGGTAGGAGACCGTCTGGACCATACCCTGGCCAACATCCTTCTGCTCACTATGCCTGAGCTGGAACGGATTCCCACGACACTGATCGACGGCGACACCCAGTTATGGGTTCTGCACGGAGGCACCGAACTCGAGCTCCGGGGTGAAGAAGGCGACATCGTTACCCTGTTGCCGCTGGGGAGGGACGCGACGGGAGTCACCACCACTGGCCTGGAATGGGCTCTGGACCACGCTACCCTGCGTCCTGGTCCCGCTCGCGGTGTGAGCAACCTGATGATCTCCAGCAGTGCCCGAGTGCAGTTGGCTGATGGACTGCTGCTAGTCACCCACGTTGCCTGCGAAGGGCAGGAGGAAGCGGCCGACGAGGGGCAGCCGGACGCCGAGCTCATCGAGGTCTATGCCACGCAGGGTCATATGCGCGCCAGCGTGGCCAAGTCCAAGCTGGAAGCAGCAGGGATCCCTGTTATGCTGTCCTACGATTCTGCCAGCCGGGTGATCGGCCTGACCGTGGACGGTATCGGGCGTGTCCGATTGCTGGTGCGGGCAGAAGACGCTCATCTGGCGCGACAGTTGCTCACCGAAGAATTCCCTCTGGAGGGAGTCTGATCCTGCCGTTCTGTCGAAAGGTCTCCTGACCGTTGTCGCGTAAGAACCTGCTCCTCAATCTAGTGCTGGCCCTGGGTCTCCTGCTGCTCCTTGTTGTCTTCTTTTGGCCGGTGATCCTGGGGGGCAAGACACTACTTCCCCTCGATAATCTCTTTGCCTTCGAACCCTGGAGAACCTACGCCGCTCAGTTTCAGGTTGGCATCCCTCACAACGAACTGCTGAGTGACCTCATCCTGGAAAACTATGTCTGGAAGCGCCTGATCGTGCAGGCCTTGCAGAGCCGCCAGCTGCCTCTGTGGAATCCATACATTCTCTCCGGTCTGCCCTTTCTCGCGGCCGGTCAACAGTCGGCCCTCTATCCGCTCTCGGCCATCTTCTACGTCATCCCCCTGGCCAGGGCTTATGGCTACTTCACCGTTCTACAGCTCCTGCTTGGCGGCATGTTCATGTACTTTTTCTGCCGCACCATCGGGCTGCGGCGATTTGGCTCCATTGTGGCCGCCATAACCTTCACGTTCAGTGGGTTCATGATCGTCAGCGTGGTACACCCCATGATCATCGCTGCAGCATCCTGGCTGCCGCTCCTGCTGGGGGTAATTGAGCGCATCGTCCGCACACAGGAGCCACTCATTCGAGGCGAGACTCCTCGCCTGGTCTCCTACCTGCCCTGGATCGGTCTGGGAACGGTGGCAGTGGGACTACAGTTTCTGGCAGGGCACGTGGAAATTGCCTACTATGTCCTGCTGGTCAGCGCTTTCTACGCCTTGTGCCGTCTGGCGATGCTCTGGCGTCAGACGCACAACTCTGTTCAGGTAGGCAAGCTCGCACTGGGAATCGTCTTGATGGTGGGGCTGGGCCTTGGACTGGCTGCTGTTCAGGTGGTGCCCCTCTTCGAGGTAGTGACCCAGAACTTTCGGCAGGAGTCCGCAACCTACCGGCAGGTCATCGGCTGGGCTTATCGATGGAGACGGCTGCTGGCCTTCCTTATCCCGGATTTCTTCGGCAACCCGGCTCACCACAGCTACTTCGATGTCCTCAGCCGGCAGACCATCACGGCGCTCCAAAATGCCGAGGGTCAGTCCATCAACACCATCTACTGGGACGCTAAGAACTATGTGGAAGGTGGAAGTTATGCAGGGCTCTTGCCCCTGCTTCTGGCTCTGGTCGCAGTGCTCAAGGCACGAAGCAAGTATGTCTGGATCTTTCTGTCTCTCGCCGTGGTCTCTCTCCTCTTCGTCTTTGGCACTCCCTTCTATGCCCTGCTCTACTACCTCCTGCCGGGCATAGAGCAGCTACACTCTCCATTCCGCTGGATTTTTCCTTACACGCTCAGTGTGTCTGTGCTGGCTGGCTCAGGAGCCTCCTGGCTGGCTGATCAGAGAGGACGAATCAAGTCAAGACTACCCGACATCGCCGGAGGTCTTGCCCTGCTCGGAGGGATGCTCGGGATTGCCGTACTGGGCGTCAGTCTGGTCATGCCGGAGCCCTTTATCGCGCTGGCACAGAGGGCGGTCGATTCCCTGGCACAGGCACCAGAGGCCTTCGCCAGCGGACGCGCCTTCTACTGCTACCAGTTCCGCAACCTGCTCATTTTCTTCCTGGCCTTGCTTGGCTCCGGGCTGACACTCTTGCTCAGCCGCACCCGCCTGCGCCTGGCCGGCATTCCAATCTGGCAGGGGCTCGCTGTCCTCGTGCTGGTGGCCGAGTTGTTCGTGATTGGCAGTGGCTTCAACCCACGCTCCGACCCAACTATTCTCGATTTTGAGCCACCTCTGGTTGCCTTCCTGCGCCAGGATACAGAACTGTGGCGCTTTACCACGTATCGTGCCGACAAGGCTATGAACGCCAATGCGGGTATGCTCTTTAACCTCTCGGACGTGCGGGGTTACGACTCGATCATCTCTCGACAGTACGTAGAGTTCATGCAGCTCATCGAGCCACAGGGCGAGCTTTTGTACAACCGCATTGCCCCGCTCAGTCAGCGTAGCTCCCTGGAGTCGCCTCTGCTGGACCTCCTGAACGTCAAGTACGTTCTCACAGCCGAGACCATCGATAGCCCGGGCTACACGCTTGTGTATGACGGCGAGCTGCGCATCTATCGCAATGAGGACTATCTGCCGCGCGCCTTTGTGGTCTTCTCCTCGCAGGTTGTGCCTGACGATGCTGCTCGCGAGGAGGCCCTGCGCCATCTGGATCCGCGCCAGAACGTAGTTCTTGAAGAGCCTGCTCCCTTCCCGAGCAACGATGACAGCAGGGACTGGCAACCAGTCTCGGCAATACGGTACGAGTTGAATGAGGTCACCGTCGAGGTCAATCTTCCTGTTGCTGGGTACCTCGTGCTCGCCGACAACTGGTTTGTCGGCTGGAAGGCGTACGACACGCAGCGAGGTCAGGACGAACGGGAGCTGACCCTGTACCGCGCCGATGGCACGTTCCGTGCCGTTGCCTTGGAGCCAGGCCAGCACAGTGTGCGTTTCAAGTACACTCCCAACTCGGTCAAGCTCGGCCTCTTCATCAGTTTTGTCGCCGGTGCCGTGCTGCTTCTGCTGCTGAGCTACTGGCTCTGGCGGCGCCACTACCTGCCCGCTACAGATCAAGGCGACGTCAAGCGCGTCGCCAAGAATGCCCTGACCCCCATGGCCCTGTCCTTGCTGAACCGCGTGATCGACATGGCCTTTGCCATGCTCTATCTCCGCATCCTGGCCCCAGAAATGGCGGGACGCTACCAGTTTGCGATGAACTTTATCGGGTATTTTGAGACAGCGCTGCTGTTCGGGATGGGCACTCTGCTCACGCGGGAGATATCCAAGCGCCGCGACCAGACCAACCGCTATGTGAGCAACGGCACAGCACTGCGCTTTCTCCTCTGGCTCCTGCTGCTTCCCGTAATAGCGCTGGTTGTGTATGGCTACATCCGCTACTCGAATCTCACGCGCGACACAGTCGCGGCAATCGGCTTCTTCTTCCTGGCTCTCATTCCATCGCAGCTATCCGACGCATTCACCTCCGTGTTCTATGCCAATGAAAAGATGGAGTACCCGGCCGCCATCACGTCTGTGACCACTCTGCTGCGCGTCACGCTGGGCACGCTTGCCCTGCTGGCAGGATACGGCTTTGTGGGCATGGCGGCGTCCACGATGGTGGTTAATCTGGCGACTGCGCTCATCCTGGGAACGCTCGCCTCGCGGATGTTCTTCCGGCCCAGGGCGGAGTTTGACCCATCCTTTGCCCGCGACATGGCCCGCGAGTCCCTCCCGCTGATGCTGAACAACCTTCTCTCTCGAGTGTTTTTCCAGGTGGACGTTTTGTTGCTCAAGCCCCTGCGTGGCGACACAGAGGTGGGCTACTATGGAGCAGCGTATCGCTACATCCGGGCGCTGGACATTATCCCGTCCTATTTCACCATGGCCATCTTCCCCCTCATCTCACGCATGGCTGAGTCCAGCCACGAGTCGCTGAAACGGGCCTACATCCTGTCGGTAAAGCTCCTCACGATGGTGGCCCTGCCCATTGCCGTTGGCACCACGTTTCTGGCCCGGGAATTAATCCTCGTTCTGGCCGGGTCCACTTACCTTCCGCACTCCGCGGTTGCGCTGCAGTTGCTGATCTGGTATATGCCCATTGGATTCATCAACAGCGTTACTCACTACGTGCTGATTGCGCTGAACCAGCAGCGCTTCCTGACACGCGCCTTTCTGTTCGGGGCTGCGTTCAATATCATCTCCAACTTGCTACTGATCCCCCGATTCGGCTACGCTGCGGCCGCGGGCGTGACTGTTCTGTCCGAGATAGCCCTCTTCATTCCGTTTTACCGGTGCACGCGAAGGAATCTCACCTCTTTGCCCTGGCGGGACATCTTCGGCCGTCCTGCGCTGGCCGTCGCCATGATGGCGCTCTCGATGTGGGCGCTGCGGAGTCAGCCGCCTCTGCTCGTTGCTCCTCTGGCGGCCATCGTGTACCTTGTAGCACTGATAGCCCTCGGGACGTTTCGCCAGCCAGACGTCAGCCTGGTGCTGCAACTGATCCCCGAGAGTGTGCTCCGACGCCTGCCCACAGCGAAAAACCGGCCTTGACGCTCTCTACCTTTGCCGCTAGAATGCCCTGACCTTCGCGGCTCACATCCGCTACGTTCGTTGGAGGTATGTTATGGAAAATTGGGTCTACATCAGAGACATCGCCTCTGCAGCAGGTCAGCAGGTCACCATCAAGGGCTGGCTGTACGATCATACGGACAAAGGAAAACTGCAATTCCTTCTGGTGCGCGATGGCACAGGGGTCATCCAGTGTGTGGCCTCGCAAAAGGATGTGTCACCCGAAGTCTTCGCTGCAGCTCAGGCAGTCGCCCAGGAGTCCTCGCTGATCGTCACCGGGATGGTGCAGGAGGACAAGCGCGCTCCGGGCGGCTTTGAGTTGGCCATCACCCATGTGGAAATCCTGCAACTGGCGAAGGACTATCCCATCACTCCCAAGGACCACGGCATCGATTTTCTGATGCAGCACCGCCATCTGTGGATCCGTTCGGCCCGTCAGAACGCGATCCTGCGCATTCGCGCCGAGATCATCAGGGCAGTACGTGACTGGCTCGACGGCAACGGCTTTGTCAACGTGGACACTCCGATCCTGACCCCTTCCTCATGCGAGGACAGCACAACCCTCTTCGAGACTGCCTATTTCGAGGACAAGGCCTATCTCGCACAGAGCGGCCAACTCTACAACGAGGCAACGATCGGTTCCTTCGGCCGAGTGTACTGCTTTGGCCCCACCTTCCGCGCCGAGAAATCCAAGACCCGGCGTCACCTGACCGAGTTCTGGATGGTTGAACCGGAAATGGCCTTTGTAGACCTGGACGGCTGTATGGAGGTAGAGGAGCAATTCGTGAGCTACATCGTGCAGACGGTGCTGAAGAATCGTGCCGCCGAACTGCGTACCCTGGAGCGAGATATCTCCCGCCTTGAGAAGGTTGTGGCGCCTTTCCCCCGCGTAACATACGACGAAGCAGTCGACATGCTCAACCAGAAGGGTCTTCCCTTCGCGTGGGGTGACGACTTTGGCGCCCCGCACGAGACCGCTATCGGCGAGAGCTTTGACCGTCCCGTGTTCGTACATCACTACCCCACCGCCTTCAAGGCCTTCTATATGGAAGAGATGCCTGGACGCCCGGAGGTCTGTCTGTCCGTGGACCTGCTTGCCTCAGAGGGTTATGGAGAGATCATCGGCGGAGGGCAGAGAACCGCCAGCCTTGACCTTCTCGAACGGAGGATCCAGGAGCATCATCTGACTCGCTCTGCCTACGAGTGGTACCTCGACCTGAGACGCTACGGCACGGTCCCGCACTCTGGATTTGGGCTGGGCATCGAACGTACGGTAGCCTGGATCTGCGGTATATCACATATCCGCGAGACGATTGCCTTCCCGCGTATGCTGGAGAAGATCTACCCGTGACCCTGACGGAGAACGGTTCCCTGCGCTTTCCGGAGGGCTTCCTCTGGGGAGCGGCCACGGCAGCCCATCAGGTGGAAGGCCAGCCTGCCGACAGCGATTGGTGGGCCTGGGAGCAGATCCCTGGCAAGACCCGGGACAGCGCCACTGCTGAACGTGCCTGCGAATGGTGGGCCGGACGCTATGTCGAGGACCTGGACCTGGCGAAGGCCATGGGTCACAATGCCCTGCGACTTTCTGTGGACTGGGCGCGCATCGAGCCACGGGAGGGACAGTGGGATCAGACTGCCATTGCTCGCTATCGCGAAATCCTGGGCGCCCTGCGCCAGCGCGGCATCGAGCCAATGGTTACCTTGTTTCACTTTGTCAGCCCTTCCTGGCTGGCACAAAAGGGCGGCTGGCTGAACGAGTCAACGGTCAGGCTCTTTGAGAGGTTCACTACTCACGTAGTCGATGCCCTGGGAGACCTGGTCGACTTCTGGTGCACCATCAACGAGCCCAACGTCTATGGCACCTACTCGTACCTGCTGGGCGCATGGCCGCCCGAAAGGCACGACCTGCTGTCCACCTTCCGTGTCATTCGCCACCAGCTGGTGGCCCATGCGATGGCCTACCGGGCCATCCACCGGCTTCAGCCCAGGGCGCGAGTCGGGCTGGCCCAACACCTGCGCGTGTTTGACCCTTATCGTCCACGGTGCGCCTTTGACCGCTGGGGGGCATGGCTCCAGGATCTCCTCTTCAACGAGCTTGTACTGAGTCCTCCGGTCGACGGTGTCCTGCGACCTCCGCTCGCCATGAATGTGAAGGTGCCGGAGCTAGTCGACTCCCAGGACTATGTGGGCCTGAACTACTACTCTCGTGATATGGTCACCTTCGACGCCAGACAGCCAGGGATGCTCTTCACGCGCCGCTTCGCAAAGCCGGGGGCCGAGTTCAGCATGGACGGATGGGGAGAGGTCTATCCCCAGGGGATGTACCGTTTATTGAAGCGTCTGGGGGCCTATGGCAAACCCATTTACGTCACAGAGACGGGGATCCCAGACAACGACGACTCCAAGCGCTCTCGCTTCCTGGTCACGCATCTTGCCGCCATCCACCGCGCTCTGACGGATGGTGTGCCAGTCAGAGGCCTGTACTTTTGGTCTCTGGTGGACAACTTTGAGTGGAAGGAATCCTACACGGCTCGCTTTGGCCTGATCGGTCTGGACGTAGAGACGGGGAAACGCACCCTGCACGACAGCGGACAACTGTACGGGGAAATCATCCGCGGGGGTGAGCTGACCGTGAACATGCTCGAGAGACATGCTCCCGAGCTGATCGGTAAGGCCGTTGCCTGAACCGGACGCAGAACCCTAGCGGGCGTGCGTCCAGGCCCATGCATCCATGCAGAGAGACAGCGGCCTCAGCTGCCTAACGCGCAATGTGCATGGGCATGATGACATGGATGAAGCGGTCATCGCCCACGGGACGAATCACGCCCGGGCTCTGCGGGTTTGAGGTTTCCAACGCTACCTTTGGTGCGGAGATCACGCTGAACACGTCGAGCAGGTACTTGGCGTTGAAGGCAATCTCGATGGCAGCCCCCTCAACCTCGGCCCCCATCTCCGTAACGTTGTCTCCCAGCTCTGCACTGTTCGCCATGACGGTCAGTCTGCCGCCAGAGCCTGCCTCACCCGGAGTAATCCTCAGCCGGACGATGTTCGCCGAGTCGCGTGCAAAGTAGGACGCGATCTTGATCGCCTGCAACAGTGCCACAGAGTCCACCACGGTCCGCGTCGAGTGGCTCTTGGGGATGATCTGCTTATAGTCGGGGAAGTTGCCGTCGACCAACTGAGATACCACGTCAATGTTCGTCATGTGGAAAAAGACCTGGCTGCGGTTGGAGGCAACGGACATGCGAATCGGATTCTCTTCCTCAGCACTCACGCGTGCCACTTCCTGCAGAGCGCGAGCAGGGATGATCACCGATACTGACTCAGGAGCCGCCGCGGCAAGGTCCGAACTGCGCACAGAGAGTCGAAAACCGTCAGCTGCCGCCATGGTCAGACGCGAGCCGGACAGTTCCGCCAGCACTCCTGTTAGCACAGGGCGGCTCTCGTCCAGGGCTGCTGCAAAAGCCACCTGGTTGATCATCTCACGAAGCGCCTGAGGCTCCAGGTTGACGGTCATGTCATCGCCCAGAGTCATGATTATCGGGAACTCCTGGGCATCAATGCCTTTTACGTTCGCTTCATAGTTGGCGCACTTGAGGCTCAGTGTCTGCGTGCGAGTGATCAACTGCACCTCGATACGCTCCGGCGGCAGTGAGTTCACAAAGTCGGCCAGAAGGCGCGCCGGGATGGTCGTTGCCCCGTCTTCTTCTACCTTGGCCCCAATCCAGCAGTTGATGCCGACCTCCAAATTCGTAGCCGACAGCTTGAGTCTGCCTTCCTCGGTCGCCAGGAGAATGTTCGAGAGTACGGGCAACGTGCTACGCGTGGCTACCGCCCGTCCGACGGTCGCCAGCCCTTTGGCCAGGTTCTCCTGCAGACAAGAAAACCTCATCGGGGACCTCCTCACCAGCTCTGTTGAGTGGAGCCAGTATACAGCACAAGCTCCACGAATGACAAGTTACAGCAGAAGCCGCCACAGGAAGGCGCGTAACCAGGCGATGGCAGCAACTTCCCCCGTGGCCAGCAGCAACCCCAATCCCAGAGGCACCAGCGTCTCACGCCATCGCTCCGCTTTGTTCTCCCTCCCCAGCACAATCAGCACGATCAAACTGTTGACCACACCCAGAACGACGGTGACACTCAGAGCGTCAAGCAGCGGAATCAGCCCTGCCAGAACGGGATGATCCATCTGAAGTGCCGCCCACAAAGGCACCATAGCCAGAACCACCCGGGCCAAGTCGCCCCAGCCGCTCAAGACGCGCTCGTTCGATGGGTCTCTCCAAAGCGACTCATGGAAGAGAGGCCACACCAACGCGCTTAGGGTCAGCCCGAATCCCAGCCCTGTCGCCAGGCGCAGCGCGTTGCTCGGCACGTAAAGCCAGACACGGCCGGTCAGATAGTGCAGGTAAGAGTTGGTGCCGTCAACAGCCCAGCAGAGCGCAAGAATTCCCAGCAGGAGCATCAAACGCGCCGGTGGCAGCCTTGCGGGCCATGAATGCCTCTTGCGCGACAAGAGCAGAAATGCTACCATCGCCCCCAAGTACGTCCCCGTACAGCGCGCGCAGAGGGGCATTTGAACGCCTGTGTGAAAGAGAGTGTGCTCCGGCAACTGGTGGCACACACCGCTCAGGAAGAGCCCAATCGCCCGGAGTAGACCCGCGGTCTGAACAAAGGGGGTTTCCATGCTGCGGACATTATAGTTTCGTGAAGAACGGTGTCAATATGAGGCTCAGTGTGCTATAATGGACTGAGCTCATCTGAGCGACCAGCGTCTTTTTCCCTGGGATGAGTGAGAAGGGCAATGCCTGATCTCTCGCCGCTATTTGTAACCCAGATACTCACTCCCAAAAAGCGACCAGATCTCCTGCGCCGCCCCAGACTGGTGGATTTCATCCATGAGCATATCGACCGCAAGCTCATCCTCATCTCCGCCTCCGCCGGATACGGAAAGACATCATTACTGGTCGACTATGTCCATGACACTGATTTGCCTGTGTGCTGGCTCTCCGTCGTCGCTGCTGCCCGTGACCCGCGCGTGTTCCTCGAATACCTGATCACTGCCATCAATCACCACTTTCCCCAGTTCGGTCAGAACTCGCTGGGTCTACTGCAATCCAGTGAGACGATGTCAGATCCAAGCCTGTTCGTGGGCACGCTGGTAAATGAGATCTACGAGACCATACCCGACTACTTTGTCGTCGCTATCGACGACTATCACCTCGTGGACAGTAGCCGTTCTCTCAACCAGGTGGTGGACACCCTGGTACAGCACCTTCCGGAGAACTGCCACTTTATCATCTCCAGCCGTAGCATTCCTGTTCTGACCCCTCGCGGTCTGGCACTGCTGACAGCACGCCAGCAGATCGCTGGACTCGGAGTGAAGGAATTGCGCTTCACCGCCGATGAGATCCAGGCCCTTCTCCTGCAGAACTACGGCCAGCGCTTGCCAGATAAGGCCGCCCAGGAGCTGGCCGAAAAGTCAGAGGGCTGGATTACAGGCATCCTGCTGACCACGCACACGATGTGGAAGGGTCTCTTCGAGGGCATGATCCGCATTCAGGGATCTGACAGCAAGGTCTACGATTACCTGGCCAGCGAAGTCCTCAGCCAGCAGCCTCCCAAGCTACAGACCTTTCTCCTGTCCACAAGCATTCTGGAAGAGATGAGCCCCCTGCTCTGCGACGAGATGCTCGGTGTCAGCCAATCCCGCGAGACACTCAAGCTGCTTGAGGACAAGAATCTGTTTGTCAGCCGGCTCGAGCGAGACGAGGAGCGATGGTATCGCTACCATCACCTGTTCCGCGAGTTTCTTCAGACCAGACTTTACGAGGAAGGCCCATCGCGGGTCCGTGACCTGCATCTACGGGCTGGGGAGGTTCTCAGCGCAAACCGCCAGGTTGAACAGGCCATTCACCACTTCCTGGCTGCTGGGGACCACCAGCGAGCAACAGAGGCGATTCTGGAAATCGCAAACCCGACCTATGATGCGGGGAAACTGGAGACTCTGGCCGGCTGGCTCGACGCACTGCCGGTTGAGATGGTGCAATCCCGGCCCCGCCTGCTGTTCCTGCGCGCCAATATCCATTCGGACGTCGGTCAGCTCGACCGCGCGACCACACTCTTCGACCAGGCCTACGCAGGATTTGCCCGCCTCGGAGACTGTATCGGCCAGGCCCAGACTCTTGTGCACCAGAGTGCCGCGCTGCGCCTTCGCGGTGAGTTTCGCAAGGCAATCAGCGCCTGCGAGCAGGCTCTGATGCTGGTCCAGGGCAGCCTCAAGCAGAGCGAGGTAGTACAGATTGTCGCGTCAGCTCATCGACAGATAGGCACCTGCCTGGCCAGCCTCGGAAGCCTGGTGGAAGGTGAAGCAGAGCTGCGCGTCGCATTGCACGCCTACGAGCAGATCGGCTATGTCACCAACATCGCCTACGTGCACAACGATCTGGGGGTCATCCTGCGTTGGAGCGGAAATCTCACCGGCTCAGAGGCCCATTTTCGCCAGGCTCTTGATCTCTGGGAACAGATCGGAAACGTGGGTATGGCTGCCCTGACGATCAACAACATCGCCGTCGGACACCACTACCGTGGCGAGTACAGCAACGCTCTCGAGCTCTATGAAGATGGACTCAACCGCGCCAAGAAGGCCGGTCTGGATCGCTCCAGGGCATACATCCTGGCCGGAATGGGCGACGTCCATCAGGACCAAGGCGCTCATGCGGAAGCGCTCAGCACTTATCAGGAGGGTCTGGAGGCCGCACGCCAGGCCCGGGACGCAACGCTCATAGGCTACCTCCTTGACGCGATGGGCAACGCTTATCGCCTGAGCGGCGACTACACCCACGCCCTGGACCTCGTGCGTCAAGCTTACGAAGATGCCAGAGAGCGCGAATCTACCTACGAAATCGGTCTGTATCGGACCTCCCTCGGTGTGATTAGCTACCAGCAGGGCAACTTGCGGCAGGCGCAGGAGTACCTTTCTCAGGCATGCGACGTATTTGCCCAGAGCAGTGCACAGCGGGAGCTGGCCAAGGCCAGTCTCTATCTGGCACACACCAATTACCTGGCCGGGCAATTCCCCCAGGCCCTCGAGTGTGTCAACACGGTGCTGGGGTGTCTGCTCAGGCTTGGCTATGATCAGTTTCTGCTTCCGGTGGTCAGAGAAACCAGACCCGTCGTCGAGTTGGCCGTGCGGAGTGGCACTGGCAGTTCGCTTATTCGATCCCTGTTGCAGAGGCTAGACGCTGCGGTTCCTCCGCAGACCGATGTCGACACCAAGTCAAGGCAGGAGGTCCTGCCCGCGCTGCGCGTCTATGGTCTGGGGGAGAGTCGCATATTGCGCGGCGATAGTCTGATTGGCAACGCCGAGTGGGGCATGGCCAAATCAAAAGAGCTTCTGTACTATCTGCTCTGCCATCGGTCGCGCAGCAAGGAACAGATTGGCCACGACCTGTGGCCAGAATTGTCCCCGGCCAGATTGCGGGCCTCCTTCCACGTAACCTTGTATCGCCTGCGCAGGGCGCTCGGACAGCAAGATTGTGTCAAGTATGAGCATGAAGGTTACTTCTTCAACCGCCAGATCAATTTCTGGTTCGACGTTGAGGAATTCGACAGGGCGATAAAGAAGGGGGCGGCGGCATGGGCTACGGACAGGGCCAAAGCCGCCCGATACTACGAATCCGCTACCATCCTGTACGGGGGAGACTTTCTCCACGACCTGTCTCCCACCGGAGAGTGGTGTCTGCTCAAGGAGGAGGAGTTGCAGCAGAAGCACATCACGGCCCTGCAGAGACTGGGCGACTACCATTCCGCGCAGGGCGATCACCAGACGGCCATTCGCTTCTACGAACAACTGCTGGACAAGGACAGCTATCAGGAAGCCGCGTATCGCGGAATCATGCGTTGTCAGGCACTGCATGGAGAGCGCAGCGCCGCTCTCAAGAATTATCACCGACTCGCCAGGCTGCTTGAGGAGGAGCTTGGAACAGGCCCGTCGAACGAGACCACAACCTTGTACGAACAGATCCTGCGCGGCGAGATCGGCCCATCCCAGCAGGCATAGTTGGCCAACTTCGAGGTCAGCTAACGAACTTGCCCTGATGCAAGCGGAGGGGCTTTCCTCTCCCCATCACACCTCTCCCCGTCTGCTATTTGCATATCTGCACCCTCGTCCCCCGCGTCTAGACGAGTCGGATCCAAACAAGCGCGAGTATTTCAAGCAACTTGTACCATGTTTTTTTAGCACTTGCTTCAGCAAGCTGTGGTATACAGAGTCATGCATGCGCTGCTCTCCCCGTGCAGGCGCATGTCAAATCGAATCTGGGAGGAGTCCGAAATGAACAAATGGTTGGTAGCCGTAGACGAACTCGCCAACAGCAACACGGCACGCCTTGTGTGGGTTCTGTTGATCATTGTGTCGCTGGTAATGGCCAGCGGTGCCCCGTTGGCCTTTGGTACTGGTGGCGGTGTGGGACCGTAGGGTGGTTACTCGGTGTTGGTGTGCCGCTGCGCGTACAGTCGGACCTTGCGGGGGCATAGTGCAGTATGATTCTTCTTCTGGCTATCGCCGTGGCAATCGTCATCGCGCTGGCAAGAGGTGGCAGGTTCGCCTCACTGGTGAATGTGCCGGTCAGGTGGGGAGTCCTCCCAATCCTGGCTTTTGCGGTGCAGGCCCTGTTCATCTATCAGGCGCCTGAGCAACAGGACAGCTCCATCTGGAGCTGGCAGGAATGGCTCTTCCTGTCCTCTCACGTCCTCTTGCTGGTGACGGTGTGGGTCAACCGTAGCCTTCCAGGAATGCTCTGGGTGGGCGCCGGTCTACTCCTGAATCTGGTGGTCATGGTCGCCAACGGCGGATGGATGCCCGTTGCCCCTCAAGCGGTGATTCGAGCCGGCTACTCCGGCCTGGCGTCATCGCTGGAACCCGGCACGCGCCTCTTTAGCAGCAAGAACATTGTGCTGCCAGCGGAGAGCACTGCTTTGCAGCCGCTCTCCGACGTTTTCGTGCTCGCTAGACCGTTTCCTGTACCCAGCGTCTTCAGCGTCGGGGACGTATTTGTCGCCCTCGGAGTGCTCCTTCTGATTCAGGGAGCTATGCTGGGCCAAGCACGCGGGTCATGCACGAGTCAATCCAGTCGAGGTGATGTATGACAACAGCAGCACTTTCGCAGATTATCGGTACCGCGGTCATCGACGATGGTTTCCGAAGCAACCTGCTCAACAACCCCAGGGGCGCGCTCGCTCAGTTCAATCTGAATGCCAGGGAACTAAGCGATATCGCCTCATTCCGTGCCACAACCATCGAGCAGTTCGCGGAGAGGCTCATCGTCTGGATGAATGACCACGAGCCGGAGTGGGCATAGCTCCTCGCGGTTCGCGCCTTTGGAAGGGCTGGAGCTATGGGCAGACGACAGCACTCGATCCAGTCGCATAGAATCCTGCTTGTCGATGACGAGCAGGACATACTGGACATCCAGGCACGTGTCCTGACGACCGCTGGCTACTGGGTTGAAACGGCCTGCAACGGGGCTGTAGCTCTGCAGAAGCTAGCACATCGGGACTATGCCCTGGTGGTGACGAACATGAGAATGCCGGTCCTTGGCGGGGAGGCCTTTTACCATCTTCTGTGCAGCTCTTTTCCCCACCTGCGGCATCGTGTCGTCTTCTGTACCGGGGACATCGCCAGCGCGGACACGTTGCGCTTTCTGACCGCTACCGGTGCGCCAGTCTTGTTCAAGCCATTTGCACTCGGCGCGCTCGTCGCTACCGTGTCAAAGGCACTGGAATTCGCCTTGCCGGATTTCTCTCCCGAACCAGGTCGTCGCCCGGAACTGGTCCTGGCAACGACCTGAACGCCCCCTGATCTCATCGCCCGCGTTTGCGGCTACGTTGCCTCAATCCACGTTGCCGCCTTTGCCGACATCTCGCCAAGGCGGCCCCGGTAGACCGTGCAACCGGGCAACGAGTCGAGGAACGACTCTCCATAGGCCTTGCTGAGCACCCGCCTGTCAAGCACTACCACCACGCCACGGTCATTGCAGCTACGAATCAACCTCCCAAAGCCCTGCCGGAATCGCAGTACAGCTTCGGGCACGGCATATTGCCCGAATGGGTCGTCGAACGTCCTCGACCGAGCCGCGAAGACGGGATCAGAAGGCACTGAGAAGGGCAAGCGGGGTATCACCAGGCAGCTCAGAGCCGGGCCGACAACGTCGATACCTTCCCAGAAGCTGCGTGTGCCCATGAGCACAGAGCGAGGGGTGGTCCGAAAGTTCTCCAGCAACTGTCGCCGCGATCCATCCAGCCCCTGCCCGTATACAACGATGTTCGCTTCCTCCAGCGGTCTGGTCACGGCATAGTAGGTAGCCTGCAACTGGCTGTGTGAGGTGAACAGGACCAGCGTGCGACCGGAGGTCGCCAGGCATAGCTCAGTGATGGCATTGGCCACGGTCTTCTGGTAGTTCGGTTGAGCTGGTTCAGGTATATCGGTTGGGAGGTAAAGCAGCGTCGAGCTCTCGTAGTCAAAAGGCGAGTCCACGGCAAACTCGTCTGCATCCTCCAGTCCCAGACGCTCGCGGATGTAGTGGAACTCCATTTCGGTGCGCAGGGTCGCCGAAGTCAGGACGACCGTCTCCAATCTGCCATAGATATTCTGGTTGAGAAGAGGCCCCACGTGCAATGGAGCTGAATGCAGGGTGATCTGGCCATCCCGCGCCGCGATGCTCAGCCAGTAAATGCCTGCCGGGACAGGCTCACAGACGATCGCCAGCAGTTGTTCCCTTGCCACTCGTATGTGCTCCAGACGAGCCCAGAGCTCTTGCACCAGGTCGTCATACTCCAGAATGTTCTGGTCGTCCAGATTGGCGAAGCCGCCGTGCAAGCCCTGCAGACCCTGTTCAACCCTCATCAGGTCGTTCCCAAGATCCTCGGACGCAACCTCAATGCTCGTCCATCCGGGCTGATTGCGCACTCCCCTGGTCAATTCCACGTGTCGGTCGTAACTGTCGCTGGAGCCGCGTCCTCTGGCATTCGGATTCGTACCCCCCGATTCAGACGGCAGGGACTGCTCCACGAACTCCTTCAACCCGCTGAAGAACGCGTCCATCGTCTGCTGGGCCTTTGCGACAAGCGGCGCCATCTTGTTCAGGTACTCGCCCACCTGTCTCTGGACGTCGGTGCTTACCTTGCTTCCCCGGAAATGCTGGGGAATGGTATGCAGGAAACCGCGCGCCTGGCCCGCGGGCGTTTGCTGCGACAGTCCTGTCAGCAGGGCGTCGGCCTGCCCATGGTTGACGGCGAAACCCAGTTGCTCCGTGGCGCGCGCCTCCAAATGATGGGCTTCGTCCACAATGAGGTGGTGATATTCGGGCAGAACTCGGTTAGAGACCATCACATCGGACAGCAGCAGCGCATGGTTAACCACGATAATGTGGGCGGCCTCCGCCTCCCGACGGGCACGATACAGGAAGCAGCGCCCCTTGGTCATATGAGGGCAGCGCTCGCCGAGACAGGTCTCCTGCTCCGCCTGAATCTCACGCCAGATTGCCACTTCGGCATCCCGCAAGGACAGTTCCGCTGAATCGCCCGTCTCTGTGATCGGAAGCCACACCAGCACCTTGGCCAGCACTTGCACGGCATCCGCCGATAACGCCTCGCTCCTGCGGAGCAGCGCCAGCCGCCGCAAACAGAGGTAGTTGTTGCGTCCCTTGAGGACAGTGGCACGGAACGGCGTGGGCAGGACAGCCTGCAGGTCTGGAATGTCTTTGTGAAACAACTGATCCTGCAGGTTGATGGTGTTCGTGGAGATGACCACCGGACGACCATTTCGCACCGCAAAATGGATGGCCGGGAGCAGGTAGGCCAGTGACTTGCCAATGCCCGTGCCTGCCTCAGCCAGGACCTGACCGCCATCATTGAAGGCCTGCACCACCCGGCGCAACATGTCAATCTGCTGTGGCCGATGCTCATACCCCTGCAGGTGACGCGAAAGGAGCCCCCCGGGCGACAGCATCGCCGCCAACTCATCCTCATCGAGCGGCACCCTCGTTTCAGCGGCCTCCAGTGCCTGCGCCTGCTCCTTCCGGTCCAGCACAAGGCCCAGGGCTGCATCATCCAGATTTCCCTTGGCCCGAAGCTGCTCGCGGATGCTGCTGGTGAAGGCAGTGCGCACTCGTTCCCGCTCCCAGTCCAGAAACAACTGCTTGAGCGGCCAATCATTGTGCGCTGCGGTTCGATTGATCTCCTGCAGCACAGAGAGGTCCATGCTCAGTCCACACTGCACCAGGCTGACAAAAAGGTCTTTGGCCGCAGTCGCATCGGGGAGCGCTCGGTGGTGATCCGTCAGCGGTATCTTCAGCTGTTCCATCAGCGCCGAGAGACTGTATGTCGAGAGTCGTGGCAGCAGAATGCGGGCGAGCTCGAAGGTATCTAGCAGCGAGTTCTGCACCAGTACCCCGTGCCGGCGCAGAAAGGCCGCCTCGAAGCCGACGTTGTGGCCCACGACTGTTGCGTCACCGATGAAGCTCGCCAGCAGAGGAGCCACCGTGGCCAGCCGTGGGGCATCCTGCACTTGCTCCGTGGTAATGCCAGTCAGTTTCTGAATCTTGAAAGGAATCGGCCTCTGAGGATTCACCAGAGTAGCAAAGGTGTCCTGTGCCTTACCGTCTTCCCGCGGAAGGAACTTGACAGCGCCTATCTCTGTGATCGAGTCGCGCTCGGGATCGAGACCAGTGGTCTCGATATCGACGGCGACGAAAACATGGCCCATGATCATTTCCCTTCTTGGGGTTGTGAGCGAGGAAGTCCCGACGATTGGATGTACGCGTTCCTCAGCGGCCGTCGCGCTCTACATATCCTCAAACTGATACAGGATTGCGGTTGCCGCCGCGAGCGCTGCTGTGTCCGCTCTCAAGATGCGCGGGCCAAGGCTTACCGGGGCAATCCCGTAGCGGCGTGCCAGGTCAGCCTCGCGCACGGAAAACCCTCCCTCAGGGCCAATGAAGATACTGATCGAGAAGGGTCTGCGAAGTACCTCTGTCTTGCCATGTGCCGATATCGTAGTCTCAGGGGAAGCAACCAGCATCGAGCGCAGGCTTCGCTTCTGCTCTTCCTCCCAGAATAGCAGCGCCAGGTCTGCGCGCCGGGCTCTCTCGCAAGCCTGAGCAAAGAGCATGGGTGCCTGAACTCGTGGCAAGCGCGCCCGCGCACACTGTTCGGCCGCCTCGAGAACGATGCGCTGCCAGCGCTCCACCTTGGCCTTGCTCACATCATCAACGCTACCGATGACGCAGCGGTCGGAAACCATCGGTATGAACTCGACGATTCCCAGTTCTGTGCCCTTCTGCAGCACCCATTCGAATCTGTCGCCTTTGAGAAGGCTCTGGTATAGAGAGATCTTGGTGCGAGGCTCTGTG
The DNA here is from genome assembly GCA_002327925.1 of Anaerolineales bacterium UBA2200. Classification (GTDB taxonomy): domain Bacteria; phylum Chloroflexota; class Anaerolineae; order UBA2200; family UBA2200; genus UBA2200. The sequence continues at coordinate 95,509 of DCVA01000052.1, read as the reverse complement.
TGTGCCAGCACTTTGCTCTGTATGGTTCCCGTCACCAGGTCGTACTCAACCCCTGTGAGCTGCACCTGGAACTCCCAGCCAGAATCGTCCAGGACAATGATGGAGTCTCCGGGCGTCAGGCGCAGAACATCTCGAATCTGGTGCACCACCGCACCTTGCAGACTGACCCGTTCTTCCTGAATCCGGTCGCCGGGGATGAAAAAGCGGTGCGTCACCTGACTCGCTCCTGACTGGCCTTCCGGCCGAGCAGTGCCACCCAGTCGCGGCGGCAGCGGCGTTGAGTCACCTTCAGACCAGCCTCTATCAGAGCCTGGCGTGTGACCGCTTCCTGAGTCTGAATGATCCCCGAGAGCACGAAACGCCCCTCAGCATTGAGGCAGGCAGCAATGGCCCTGGCTGAACGGGAAATCACATCCGCCAGGATATTCATCAGGACCAGGTCAAAAGCCCCGTTCCATCGCCCCTCCGCGTCAAACAGCTCAACCTGTCGTCCGCAGCTACCACCGTTCCTGTCTGAAAGCAACGAGGCCAATTGCAGACTCACCTGGTCCTGTACGCCATTGCGCAGTACATTCTCTCGAGCCACGTCGAGGGCCAGTGCATCTATATCCAAACCCACCACGTTGCTGGCCCCGAGTCTGGCAGCGAGAATGGCCAAAATGCCTGAGCCGGTACCCACATCCAGCACGCGGTCCCCAGGTCGAAGGAGCTTTTCCTCAGCCAGCACCGCAAGTTGAGTAGAAGGGTGCAATCCGGTTCCGAAAGCCATACCGGGATCAAGCTCGATGACCAGCTCTTCCGTCGCAGGCTGGTAGGCAAGCCATGACGGCCGGATAACCACTCTCTGGCCGATTCTCAGAGTCTTGTAGCCGGCCTTCCAGGCGTCGGCCCATTCATGCTCCTCGAGCCAGCGCACTTCAGGCGCCCCGAGGGGGTGGATTTGTCCCAGATGCCACAGGGCCTCTTCAATGCGTCCGAGGGCGCAGCCCTCATCGGGCGTCAGGAAAGTCTTGATTCGAACGGATGGTGAGGACGAGGCACCAGACCAGAGCTCCTCCAACACTGCGCCGCCCTTGCCGTAGCGGTTGAACACAGAACTGACGGCCTCAGCCGCCTCCTCATCCACCTGCACCATCACCTCAATCAGTTTCACCTCACCACCCCGTGAGCTGGTGGCGCGGTTGCGGCGAGGTGCGGAGGCATCGCATTCTAGCCAAGTAGTGCCTCCCTAAGGCGATCGAACCAGCCTCGTTCTTCCTGTGGTACCACCTGTTTGCCCAAACTCTTGGACAATTCCTGCAGCAATTCCTTCTGCGCCGCGCTGAGGTTCGTGGGGGTAGACACGAAGACAGTCACCTTCTCATCGCCGCGGCCGTCGTGACGCAGGAACGGCACCCCCTTGCCTTTGATGCTGAACGTTTGACCCGTCTGGGTCCCGGCCGGAATCGTAAGAGGTACTTCGCCGTCGAGGGTGGGTACCTTGATCTCATCTCCCAGGGCCGCCTGGGCGACGTTGATGGTGAGGTTGAGGTGAATGTCGTTCTCTTTGCGGCGGAGGTAGGCGTGTTGCTTCACCGTGAGAAAGACATAGAGGTGCCCGGCGGGACCACCAAAGATGCCGGCATTCCCCTCCCCCGACACGCGCACTCGAGTGCCATCATCTACGCCGGGAGGGATGGTCACAGTGATCCGTTTCTTCGTTCGCACCCGCTGCTGCCCATGGCACTCCTTGCAGGGATTGGCAACGATCTCCCCCTGACCAGAACAGCGTGGACAGGTAGTAACGTTTACGAAGGAGCCAAACAGAGAAGAACGCACCCGTCGCACCTGGCCCGAGCCGCCGCACTCCGGACAACGCGTCGGTTTGGAGCCAGCCTCCGCCCCGCTTCCGTTGCAGGTCGGGCAGGTTCCCATGCGCTCAATCTCCAGCTCCTTTTCCACGCCAAAAATTGCCTCCTCAAAGGACAGGGTAGCATTGGCGCGCAGATCCTCTCCCTGCCGAGGGCCTCTCTGAGCCGCCCCGCCCGAGAAGCCAAAGAAACTTTCGAAGATATCCGAGATATCGGAGAAGCCAGAGAAATCGCCCGTTCCGCCATTGAGACCCGCATGTCCATAGCGATCGTACGTCTGGCGCTTTTGTTCGTCGCTGAGCACCTCGTACGCTTCATTGATTTCCTTGATGCGGTCCTCTGCGTCGCCATTCTTGTTGACATCCGGGTGGTACTGCATCGCCAGCCGGCGGTACGCCTTGCGAAGGTCCTCCGTGCCGCACTCTCTGCCAACTCCCAGGATCTCGTAATAGTCTCGTTTGCTACTCATCCTTTTCTCTCTGGCACCCTCCTGTGTGCGGCCTGAACGATAGCCTGCCGTTCCCCAGGGAGCTTGCCCCGCCTTCCGGTGAGATAGAACAGGATAGTATACATGATGGCGTCCTCCTGACAAAAGAACAGGGGGAAACCCTTGCGGCCCCCCCTTACAGATGCATGCCTCAGGCGCTAGACCTCGCGGAACTCACCCTCGACGGTCCCATCCTCGTGCGGCGTCTGCTGCGGCCCTTCACCGCCCCCCGGGGGCGTCTGCTCCTGGCTAGGCTGCTGGTACATTGCCGAGCCCACCCGCTGCAGAGACTCACTGAGCTCCTGAGCCGCGCTGCGAATCCGCTGTGTATCCTTCCCCTGCAGGGCTGAACGAACCGCCGCGACTTTGCCCTCTACCTCATTTTTCACATCGGCCGGCACCTTGTCGCCCAGGTCCCTCAGAGTCTTCTCGGCCTGGTATGCCAGCGAGTCTGCGTTGTTGCGCGCTTCTACCTCTTCTTTGCGCTGGCGGTCCTCATCAGCAAACAGCTCAGCGTCACGCACCATGCGGTCGACCTCGTCCTTGGCCAGGCCGCTCGACGCCGTGATGGTGATCTTCTGCTCACGGCTGGTGGCCTTGTCCTTGGCGCTTACGTGCAGGATGCCGTCGGCATCGATGTCAAACGCCACCTCGACCTGCGGGATTCCCCGTGGTGCCGGTGGGATGCCGTCCAGTATGAACCGTCCGAGGGTTTTGTTATCCCCCGCCATCGGACGCTCGCCCTGGACAACATGGATCTCCACACTGTTCTGCCCATCCGCTGCCGTAGAAAAGATCTGGCTCTTCTTGGTCGGGATGGTTGTGTTGCGTTCTATGATCGGGGTCGCCACACCGCCCAGTGTCTCAATGCCAAGAGTCAGGGGCGTAACGTCGAGCAATAACACGTCCTTGACCTCACCACCAAGCACTGCTCCCTGAATTGCTGCGCCGATGCCAACCACTTCGTCCGGGTTGACGCTCTTGTTGGGCTCTTTGCCAAAGAACTTGCGCACCGTCTCCTGAACCAGCGGCATTCGTGTCTGCCCGCCAACGAGTACCACCTCATCCACGTCGGAGGGGTTGAGTTTCGCGTCCTTGAGTGCCTGTTGCACAGGTCCGGTCGTGCGCTCCACAAGATCGCCTACTAGCTGCTCCAGCTTGGCCCTAGTCAGGGTCATCACCAGATGCTTGGGGCCAGACTGATCCGCCGTGATGAAGGGGAGGTTGATCTCCGTCTGCATTACGGTCGACAGTTCCTTCTTCGCCTTCTCTGCCGCTTCCTTCAACCGCTGCAGGGCCATACGATCCTGCCGCAGGTCCACACCGCTCTCACGCTTGAACTCGTCGGCAATCCAATCGATGATGCGCAGGTCAAAGTCATCGCCGCCCAGGAAGGTGTCCCCATTGGTAGAGTTGACCTCGAACACGCCGTCGCCGATGCTGAGGATGGAGATATCAAACGTTCCACCGCCCAGGTCGTAAACAGCTATCTGCTCATCCTTCTTCTTGTCGAGCCCGTAGGCCAGAGAAGAGGCAGTCGGTTCATTGATGATGCGGAGCACTTCCAGACCCGCGATGCGTCCAGAGTCCTTGGTCGCCTGTCGCTGCGAGTCATTGAAGTATGCTGGGACGGTGATCACGGCCTGCGTCACCTTTTCGCCCAGATACGCCTCGGCGTCCGTCTTGAGCTTTTGCAGGATCATGGCCGAGATCTCCGGCGGGGAGTACTGCTTTCCACCCATCGCTACCCAGGCATCACCGTTGCTGGCCTCCACCACTTTGTAAGGGAGGCGTTTCATTGCCTTCTGCACCAGCGGGTCGCTGAACTTGCGTCCCATCAGACGCTTGATAGAAAACACGGTGTTCTCCGGGTTGGTCACAGCCTGCCGGCGAGCCACCCAGCCCACCATGCGCTCTCCCGTTTTGGGGTTCACAGCCACCACGGAGGGGCACAAACGTTCGCCCTCAGAAGTGGGGATCACCACCGGTTCGCCACCTTCCATTACGGCAACGACGGAAAAAGTGGTCCCCAGATCAATACCGATAATCTTTCCCATATCCATATCCTCCAACGAAGTTACTTACCCAGTCATTTGTTCGCCGTAAAGGCGATGAAGCAGGTCACTCATTACCCCGGCTACGTAGCGCACCGCCGAGACGGTTCTTCCATACTGCATACGCATCGGGCCCAGGACCCCAACTATGCCATCGGCCTCGCCTGGCAGGCCATACCCGGATAGAACCAAGCTGCAATCCCGGATGTCATCCGTCTGGTCGTCGCTACCGATGATGATCTGCACGCCGTTAGCCAATTGTACCCGGCCGAAAAGCGCTTCCAGCGCGCTGTCCTGTTCGAGCACTCGTACCACCTGACGCGCCCTCTCGATCTCCTCGAATTCCGGTTGCCCCAGAATATGCACAAGGCCGTCACGGTAGATTTCGCGGTTGCTCTGGGACTCGTACGCGTACATCACGTCTACCATGCGCCGGCTAACCTCTATGACCAGCGCCTCGTCTTCACCACCCATTTCTCCCAGGGCCTTTGCGCGCGCCTGGGCCGTGCCCAGGTTCGCAAACTGCGCATTGAGTCGATTGGAGACGCGGCTCAGTTGTTCCTGAGAAACAGGGTTGCCGTACACCATCATCTGCTGATGGACCGAACCATCCTGGAGCACCAGGATCATCAGCCCGGTCGCTTCACTGATCGAGATCAGCTCCACATGTCGAAAGTGCGTCTGATGCGACTGCGGAGCGGCAATCAGAGATGCGCCTTGCGACATCTTGGCCAGAACAGTCGCAGCCAGCCTCATCCATTGATCCAGATCCTGGCTCACCTGATGAAACTGGTGCCGGATCATCGTCTGTTCGGACAGAGACAGCTCAGACCGCTGCATCAGCCTCTCTACAAAGTACCGGTACCCCTTTGCCGTTGGCACTCGACCTGCCGACGTATGCGGCTGCGAAAGGAAACCCTGATCCGCCAGGGCAACAAGCTCATTGCGGATGGTAGCCGAGCTAACGCCCAATCCGCAGGATTGACAGATGGTGTCGGAACCTACGGCCTTGGCCGTAGCGATGTATTCACCGACCACATATCCCAAAATATCCTGTTGTCTCTGCGTCAGCTCGTCCAAGTCTCGGTCTCCTGCCAGCTCAACCCGGTTAGCACTCTTGCCTTCCGAGTGCTAGCATCATAGCACGATATGCCGTCCTTGTCAATAGCCTTGAGTGTACTCATATAAAAGTCTAATGGCGCGGCATGGGGTACAATCGCCCGGCTCAGAAGCCGGACATGGGAACCGTGCCTCCGCGCATGCGGGGGTAGTGGAGGACCCGAATGAGGAAGGTACTAGTAGGCGTTTTCGTCGCGGAAGAGGCCGAAAGCCGTCTTGAGGATGATCTTTATGTCGAGAAAGAGCGACCAGTTCTCTATGTACCACAGGTCATACTTGGTTCGCTCGATAATCGAGGTATCACCGCGCAGCCCATTAACCTGTGCCCATCCTGTCAGGCCGGCCTTTTCCCTGTGACGGTCCATATAGCGCGGCACAACCTGTCGGAACTGCTCCACAAACACCGGGCGCTCCGGACGAGGGCCGACCAGACTCATATCACCCACCAGCACGTTAATGAACTGCGGCAGTTCGTCCAGAGAGTGTTTGCGGATGAAAGTCCCCAGGCGCGTCACTCGCGGATCATTCTTCTTCGCCCAGACGGGACCTGTGTCCCTCTCGGCATCCACGCGCATAGACCGAAACTTGAGGACCTGGAATGGTTTGGCGTCGAGGCCCATGCGCTCCTGTGCGTAGAACACAGCCCCTGGCGAATCCATTTTGATCAGCAGAGCGATGAACACCATCAGCGGGGAGATCAGCACAAGGGTAATCGCGCTAACCACCAGGTCCATGGCTCTCTTGACCGCCATCCGCCAACCGCGTAATGCAACATCGCGAACAGTCAGCAGAGGCAGGCCATTCAGGTCGTCAATGCTGATCTCGGAGGCGATGATCTGGAAAACGTCCGGGAACACCCGAACCGTCGCCTTCTGCTGCTCCGCCTGAGAGATCAGGTCAAGGATCTCCTCATGGTTCGCCTCAGGCAGACCAATGATCACTTCCTCCACGCTGTGCTGCTGAATCAAGTAGCGCAGCTGGTTGGTGGGACCGAGCACCGGGAATCCGCTTACTTCCTTACGACCGGGCAGGTCGTCGGCGAACCCTACCATCTGATAACCTTGCCTGGGTGACTGGGTGATCTTTTGCATGATCATGCGGCCAATATCACCCGCACCAACGACGATCACCCGCGTTGGGTTCGCCTGGCGGAAGCGCGCATGGAACCAGTCAGTGAACAGCCTGCCCACCATCACGAATACGATAGACAGCAGCCAGGCATAAACAACTACGGCACGCGGGTAGTCCAGTTCGTTTTTGTATACAAAGGCGGTCAGAGCAACCGCTGCCACGGAACCAAAGGAAATCGCTGCTACAATCGACCAGGATTTGTCAATCCGAGAGATCCCCCGCCGAAAATGGTAGATGCGGTAGAGGAAGAACGTCACCAGAACCGTGGCCGTATGGATGACCAGCATACCGCTGTAGTAGCTGAAGGGACGCTCGTTCAGCGGGCGGGGATACTGAGTGACCCGGCGCAAGTAGTAGGCAGCGATGAAAGCAACCACCAGCATGGCAGCGTCCACGATCACAGTGAGAAGACTCAGAACCCAACTTGTCTTGCGTTGCATATCTTAACTCCGGTCCCGATTGTAGCTCTAGCAGGCAGAGACCGTCAACTGCTCGGAGAGCGATTCAAACATAGCTGTCTTGAGCTCCTGAAAGCGGCTCTGATAGACCGCGGTGCAGACCGGTTCAGTGGTCATGATCAGTGCGTCTTCGTGGTTGTCCGAGTAGTAGCCCTTGCGCAATCCCACCACAACAAACCCGTACTTGCGATAGAGCTCCTGGGCCGCAAGATTCGACGCGCGCACCTCCAGGGTAGCAACCGAGGCGTTCAGGGCGCAGGATCTCTCTATCAGACTTACCAGCAGCAATTCGCCAAGGTGACGCCGGCGCCAGTCAGGGTGCACGGCGATAGTGCAGATGTGTCCTTCGTCCACGATCAGCCACAGCCCCGCATAGCCCAGAATGGGCTGCCGCGAGGGCGCTTCGTGTCCCCACCCAAGACCATGCTTTGCCCTGTTTTCCGGATCGACCGACGCCCTCCGTCTGACTACCACGAAATGTGCCATGGCATTGTACTGGAGCTCGTACTCAAATGCACGAGCAGACCAGGGCAGGGTGAAGATGAGCTTTTCCATCTCCGCCACTACCGGCACGTCTTTCCGGCTCATACGCTCGACAACATAGGGAGAAGGTTCCGTGTTCATATTCTGATCAGGCATGCTGCAAGTAGATAGGAGCCAGGGTCGAAAGGTCGTCCTGCTCTCCCCGGGTATATCTCTGCCAGGCCAGCTCGGCCACGTATCCGGTACGTCTGACTGCCGCTGCCGGTCCTGCGACGACGGCATTGTCCGGCACTGAGGCCGTCAGAATCTGCGCCAGCTCGTTGGTGATTTCCCCGCAGAGCAGCGTTGGCCGCATCAGCCGGGAGGCGATCTCCGGCACCGCCGCCAGCAGGTAGTCGCCGCAGCGTTGCCACTGACCATCGATCACCTCGTAGAATCCAACGCACCATCTGGCTCGGCCGGCAGGTAGCACCGCGCAAACGGGCAGCGGGTCCCGCCTGTGGGCGTAAGCGGCAGCATCCAGTGAAGGCACTCCCAGAACGGGAATCCTCAAAGCCAGGGCCAGGCCCTTGGCAACACTCAAACCTACTCGTAGTCCTGTGAATGAGCCGGGGCCCAGAGCCACTGCCACTGCCTGCAGGTCCGTTGGATTGACGGCCTGCTCCTCGCAGGCCCTCACTATGTAAGGAATCAGCTCCACTGTGTGGTTGTTACCCGTCTCCCAGAGCTGCTCCAGCCGCAGACCGTCCTCATTGTACAGGGCGATACCGGCAAACCGGGTAGTCGTGTCGATGGCTAAGAGCAAGCAGGCACCTCCGGACGACTCTCCGGCCGGCCACCAACCTCATCGAACACTCCGGCAAGGCCTCTCAACATCTCCGCCGGACGCGCCCCCAGCGCCTCGAACTGCAGTTCACGCAGCCCCTCACCCCGATAGAGAAGGGTGATCCACAGATGCTCTGGAGGCAGAAGCGACCTCGCTCGCTCAGCCCACTCAATCACGCACACATCATCTCCCGACCAGTATTCTTCCAGTCCCGTGGCGCATGCTTCGGCAACGCTCTCCACCCGATAGAGATCGATGTGGTAGAGCATGTGGCGTTTGCCGGCCAGGGCGTATTCGTTGACGATGATAAAGGTCGGGCTGGTCACTGGCCGAGCCACTCCCAGACCGGCCGCGATGCCCTGTGTCAGGCACGTCTTGCCCGAGCCGAGCTCGCCCTGAAGACAGATCACATCGCCCGCCTGGAGCAGTTGCCCAAGTCTCTGCCCTATGACAAGCGTATCGTGTCTGCTCGTACTCAATACTGTCGCGCCAACGCGTTCCGACAAGGCACTTACTCCACCTTCCTCAAGAAGACAATTATACTCGGACGGGGCGCGCACCCTAACTGACATCCTGGTCCTTCAATCTGGTTATCAATCCACTCAGCCCGTCCACGAGGATCTCCTCGCCGTCGTGCAAGACGCTGGTGATCCCCTCAACACCGGTCACTGCGGGAAGTCCGTACTCACGGGCGATGACAGCCGCGTGAGAGAGCTGTCCCCCATGCTCAAGCACCAACGCCTTTAGCAGACCAAATACCGGCGTCCACCCGGAGTCGACACCTGGTGCTACCAGTACGTCTCCCGCCTTGACCCGACCAAGCTCATCGGCCGAGTGCAGGATCAACACCCGGCCAACGGCCAGACCCGGGCTAACCCCGTGACCCTGTAAGCCCTTCGGGCTCGCTGCTCTGACCGTTTCCATGGCGCTGTTGCCCTGCAGGAAGGGTGGATACGCTGTATCGGGGGCGACTCGAGACTCGCGGCACAGACGCTCGAATTCCACCCTCCTCATTCCAGCGAGTGCCGCCAGGTCCGTCCCGGCCATGCCCTGTGCCCAGTTCTCGACTTCATCCTTACGGAGGAAGAAGATGCTTTCCCGCTCGGTCAGCGCACCCGCTTCGGTCATCTGTTCGCCCAGAACAAGGAATAGCCTGCGCATGAGCGCCAGTGTCTTCTGCCAGTGGAAGCGCTGTTCTTCGCGCAGGGGCATATAGCGCCGGGTCAGACCGAGCAGGTGGGATAACAGCGCCCACTTCAGCGTGCCCACAGGTCCCCGGCGCACCCTGGCCCGCAGCTCATCAAGGGCCACTTTGTGAGAGTCTGCTCTTCCAGCGGGCGCCCTTGAGCACTGCTGCCGAATCCCGCGCACCAATTCCGTCACCTGCGAGGGCCGGGCACCCAGAGGCGGATGGTAGATATCCAGGTAGAAAGACCGGTGACCAAAGGCCTTCAGGAAGTCATCCAATTCCTTAACGTACGCCGGATCTCCCTCCTCCTTCGACGCGAGGTCATGCAGCGCGCGGTCCGCCTCCGCAGAGCGGTTGGGCAGGCCCGCTACCAGGGTTGTGCAGAGCACCGTCGCCTGGCTTCCTCCCCAGATACGTGCCATCCGACGCAGCAGGCTGTAGATCAGGTCAGTGCAGGTCAGGGTCCAGCGATGTATTGCCAGCAACCCGGCATTCAGCGCCTGTGCATTGCGAATCAGTGCCCAGACCTCGCCGGGCGACGCACCCGTTTGCACCAGTTCCGCATACGACTGTTCCAGCTCACCATTGCACTGCTCATGCTGTTTGACAAAGTCGCTCCAAACATGGTGGTTGTGCCAGGGTGACCACACAGCCGGTCGCCACAGCAGATGGTGGGCCATCGACCACGCAAAGCGAGGGTCGAGCAGCGACCGAGGATAGGCCACCGCACGGCGAAGCTCCGTCTTGCCAGCAGGAAAGTAGTGGTAGGCGTCCTCCGGGAGCAGCCATTCCGGGAACACCTTGTAGAGGGTCTGGAACACGAACATGTTGACGTATGGATGGCCGCGGTAGAGGCGGGTGATGGCAAGCGCTTCGGCTGCCGGAAGACCCAGATAGCGTAAGGGGTCACGGAAAGCAAATTTCTCCAGCAGCTCGTTGACCAGTGTCCAACCCAGGGGTGAGACGGGGACAGGAAAGCGCTCATTCAGGAAGGAGGCCGTCCACACCCAGCTATCGTCGGCCAGTGGAGTGTTGAAGAAACTCGCACCAGAGACAGTGATTGGCCTCGATTGCAGCACGAATAGCCGTTCCTGGCACAGAGCCCATTCAATGTCCTGCGGGCCACCCAGATGTCTCTCCAGGTTCAGCACAACCTCACCAATATCGCGCACCCGTTGCCTGGAGAGCACGCGCCTCCGTCTATCCTCCGCAGAAACGGGAACAACGGTCAGACCCCCGGACTCCCCCATGACCATGCGTCGGGCCTTGTCACCCATCCTCGGCGGGGACAGCTCTTCCAGACTGTCTCTCGCTACCGCATAGCGGTCCGGCTGGATCTGACCGCTGACGACTGCCTCGCCCTGTCCCCAGGAGGCCTCTATGACCATGTGATCGAGGCCAGTGACGGGATCCAGAGAAAAGGCCACGCCCGCCGATTCCGCGTCCACCATCGTCTGCACGAGGACTGCCATGGCCGGTACGGGGAGCAGACCAATGCGTGCACGATAGAGCACGGCCCTCTGGGACCAGAGCGAGGCCCAGCAGCCGATCACCGCCGCTATGAGCTGTGTCTCGCCTCGCACGTTCAGCAGGGTGGCATGCTGTCCTGCGGAGGAGATTGCTGTCAGATCTTCTACACTGGCCGACGAGCGCACGGCAACGGGCCGTTCGAGCGCGGTCTCTGTCGCCAGCTGCGAATAGGCCCGAAGAAGGTCGGTTCGCACATCAGCAGGCATCTGCCCGCCGCGAAAGGCCTCTTCGGCAGAGGAGAGTGCGGCTTGACCCAACCTGTTCGCAGACGCCAGGACGCTGTCGATGACCGGTTGCAGGTGATTCTGTTGCACGAATTCCGCGTATGCCTCGGTCGTGATACAGAAACCGTCCGGAACGGACAGGCCCAGCCGCTTCACCTTGGCCAGATTGGAGGCCTTGGACCCGACCCTTGGGCCGTCAATCGTGGCTATGTCGTCGAGCCAAACAATGGTGGGCATTCCATCTCATCTGTGCTAGAATGGGCCATGCTCAATCCCTCAAGAGCAGATCGACTGGCGGGTTTGCTCGAGTTCTCGATACGCAGTCTGCCCCATCCCTACGCTCGCATATTCTTGCGCCGGATCATCCTGCGGCATCCAGTGCGTGCCATGCTGGGTATCCGCAGGTACTGGCTGCAGTCGGTGACCGACATTCAGGAATATCGTCTATCTGACAGCGGCGAAGATGTTTTTGTTCCCCGGGCCGCTTGTGCCGCTGAACACCTCCTGGTGGCCACCGGGTTCTGCCAGAAACCTGTTCCAGTGGCTGGAAAGCATGACGGCTGCCCTGCAGGCCGCTTCAACCACGACTGCCTGTTTCTCACAGCGCTGGAGCTTGGCCCCCCCGCCGAACGCTTTGCCAGCAGGGCCTGCGAGGATTGCTTTGTGCGCGTTCTGGGACATGCAGCCCTCCGGGCCGGTGCCAGTTTCGCCATCCTGACTTCTGCCCTGGACGTTGCCGAACAGATATTGATCCCGGCCCTCGAACTGAGGCGGTTCACCCATGTGCTGATGGCACTGTGCCCCTACTCGCTGGAGCCGATGAGCTTTGCGCTTCAAGTCTGCTGTATGGACGGCTATGTGTTTGCTTTCGACACGGGGGCCTGTTCCGACTACCGGGAGTGGCTGCTCGCCGACCGCGGAGACAAGAGGGAGCAGACTGGTCTCAGCGCTACAGGCATCAGGCGCTTGTTCAACCTCCTCAACTCCGTGGCTGAGGCCTCTTCTCAATCCGGACCTTCGCGGCCGACAGTCTTCGAGAGCATTGACCACGTCCTTCGGCCCGTGCCGGGGCGCACGGCCCCATTCTAGCTCCCCCCGGGTGCAGCAACGAATAACGGCGCGGGACCGGAGAAACCAGCCATGCTTGCCAGGATCTCCCTCGTTACGCTATAATCGCGCCTATGTGTCCATCTGACCCAGGCGCTTCGACGCTACTAGTACTCGCCTCCGGCTCGCCCAGACGCCGGGACCTGCTCCAGCTGATGGGGCTCTCCTTCTGTGTGCTACCCTCCGATGCAGTGGAGGATAACCTAGAAGGTGAGCCTGCCGCTGAGATGGTGGTCCGCCTCTCCCGGGCCAAGGCCATGGCGCTTGAGCACCGCGCCGCTGGCAGGCTGATCATTGCAGCGGATACCACTGTGGCGCTGGATGGACGGGTACTCGGCAAGCCCAACGATTCACCGGACGCAGAGCGAATGCTTCGCCAGCTGAGAGGAAGAACTCACACGGTGTACAGCGGTCTGACTCTCCTGGATTCCGCCTCAGGCAGGGCACAGACGGCGCTCATCGAGAGTCGGGTGCAGATGCGCCGCTACAGCGACCCCGAGATAGCTACCTACGTTGCCAGTGGTGACCCGCTCGACAAGGCCGGGAGCTACGCGATCCAGTACTCTGCCTTTCGTCCGGTTTCGCGTATCGTAGGCTGCTACGCCAATGTAATGGGCTTTCCCCTGTGCCATCTGTATTGCCTGCTTCGCGATTTTGGCGTCGTCCTGGCAAGCACACCACGGCAGGCCTGCAACCGCTTCAACGGTCGACGCTGTCGCGTCGCGGATCAGATCCTCAGCGAGCACTGCGGTGAGCTGACCAGCTCAGCCGCCGCACAGCCGTTATCCTGAGTTGAAAGGCCGGGCCAGTATGCTCAAGACCTACGGCAGTCAGACCATGGTCGCACCGCTGCGTCGGGTAATCGTGCGGCGTCCTGATGCCGCGTTCGGCGCCGCGGATCCCACACGTTGGCATTACTCAGCCCGCCCGGATCTGGAGATTGCCCGCAAGGAGCATGATGCCCTGGCCGCCATCCTCCAAGAGGCCGGAGCGGAGGTGTTGTACCAGGACGAGCCGCCTGAGGATCTGGCGGATGCCATCTTTGTTCACGATCCGGTCATTGTTACGGATGCCGGAGCCGTCATTCTGCAGATGGGGAAGGCGTTGCGGCGTGGCGAGGAAGCGGCGATGGCGCGCTACCTGACGAGACTAGGGATCCCGATTGCCTACACCCTCCACGGTGAGGCAACCGCAGAGGGTGGCGACCTCTTGTGGCTGGACCACGATACCCTGGCCGTAGGACAGGGCTTTCGCACCAACCAGACCGGGCTGCAGCAGCTCCGGCAGGCTCTGTCGCCCACTGGCGCTGAGGTTATCCCCGTCCCCTTGCCATACTTCGGAGGAGCTGAGGCGTGCCTCCACCTTATGTCATTCATCAGTGTGATCGATGATGACCTGGCGGTTGTGTACCCACCGCTGATACCCGTTCCCTTCTGGCAGCTACTGCACGAGAGGGGATTCCAGCTGGTCGAAGTGCCCGACTCTGAGTTTCCGACCATGGCGGCCAACGTACTGGCGTTGGCGCCCCGCAACTGTGTAATGCTGGAAGGCAACCCAATCACAAGGCAGCGACTGGAGAAGGCGGGTTGTAAGGTACAGACTATCGCTGGCCGCGAGATGTCCTTCAAGGCTGAGGGCGGGCCGACCTGCCTGACGCGGCCTCTGCTACGGGGTTGACCTAGTCCTCGAACAGCGGCACGAAACGGAACTGTGTCACATCCACCAGCCCGCGGTCGGTAAGCTTCAGAGCCGGGATGACCGGCAGCGCAAGGAAAGCCATGGTCATGAAGGGATCGTGCAGGTCAGATCCAAGCTGGTGAGCTGCTTCGATCAACGCCCGCAGACCGGCGTTGACCTCTTCGTAGGGTCGATCCGACATCAGCCCGGCAATCGGCAGGGCCAGGGCGGCCTGCACGTTGCCTTCGTCAACGACGACCAGTCCACCGCGCATGCGCTCGATCTCGCGAGCGGCCATCAGCATGTCCGCGTCATTCGTGCCCACCACGATCACGTTGTGAGAGTCGTGAGCTACGGACGAACCCAGAGCGCCCCGCTGTAGCTTCAACCCCCGCACAAACCCCAGACCCACATTGCCCGACGACAGGTGACGCTCGATGACTGCCACTTTGAGTATGTCGCGTTCCACATCCGCGACGGCAAAATCGCCCTCAATCTTGACTTCTTCTACAAGGTTATCCGTGACAATGGACTCGGGAATCACCCCGATCACTTTGGCGTACTGGCCGGCGGCCGGTATTCTGAGGTCGCGGGCGTTATGCCAGTTGATATTCATCGAACTACGCAGAGGGACCTCTTTGGGGGCTTGAGGCAGAGGAAGCAACTCACCATCCAGCGCCACAAGCTGACCGCGGCGGTACACCCTGCGCACGGTCAGCTCCTTCAAATCGTCGAACACCACCAGGTCAGCACTCATGCCCGGGCCAATGCCCCCCTTGTCTTTGAGCCCAAAGTAGCGCGCCGTGTTGATGGTTGCCATCTGGATCGCCGTGATCGGGTCCAGCCCCAGATGGATGGCCTGGCGGATGATAAAGTTGATGTGCCCTTCGCCCAGCAGGTCGGGCAGATGGCGGTCGTCTGTCACGAACATACAGTTGGCCGCATTACTGGGTGTCACCGCAGGAAGGAGTTGCTTCAGATTGCGTGCCGTTGTCCCCTCGCGGATCATGATGTGCATGCCGAGCTGCAGCTTTTCCTGCGCTTCTTCGGCGGTGGTACATTCGTGGTCGGAACCGATGCCGGCCGCAACATAGGCGCACAGGTCGCGACCAGACAGCCCCGGCGCATGCCCATCGATAGCCCTGCCCGTCGCAGCTCGGATCTTGTTCATCACCTCCCAGTCGCGGAAGATGACGCCCGGATAGTTCATCACCTCACCCAGGCCGAGCACCCACTCACTTCCGAACATGGCGGCCAGGTCTTCGGCAGCCAGCTTGGACCCGGCGGTCTCCATGTCCGTCGAAGGCACGCAGGAAGGCAACATCACATAGACGCTGAACGGGGTGCGCTTGCTGGATTCGAGGATGTAGCGAATGCCATCCAGACCAAGCACATTGGCGATCTCGTGGGGGTCACATACGATGGTGGTAGTCCCCTGGGGCACAACTACGCGGGCGAACTCAGCCACACGCAGCATCGAGCTCTCCAGGTGCACATGCCCATCGATGAAGCCGGGACACAGATACTGACCCTGCAGGTCAGTCACCGCGCGTGCCCGATACTCGCCGAATCCAACCACACGGTCCTGGTGAATGGCCACATCTGCAGCATGGATCTGGCCGGAGAAGACGTTGACTACCTGGGCGTTCTTGAGAAGCAGGTCGACTTCGACCTCACCGCGAGCGACCTGAACCAGCTCTTCAAGAAGCATCTTTGCCCCCTTCGCCGCTTTTCGCAATTATACACAAAACCGGACTGAGGCGGAAACACGGGGGGTTATCGCGCATTGTCGACGCGTTCTGGAAGGTCCTAGCGTGAGCGGTCCTGATCCCCGTTGCAGCGGCCAGCGGGCCGGAATCCAGGCAGACTAGCCCGGTCGGCCGAACATGGCCTGGATCCAGGTCTCTTGCAGTTCGTGATTCGCCCAGTAGTGATCGGTCAGTTCCGGGCGGTAGAGCTGCTCAATTGCCGTTTCATCAAATACTTCTTGCACCTGTTGGCAGCGGACTGGAACGGAATTGCCGGACAGCACGTCCACCGCCAGTTCCACAGAGCGCAGTCCCAATCTGCTGCTACCGCCAAAGCCAAGGAAGGAAACCCTGTGCTCTCTGGCCGTCCTCAGCCAGCCGTTGTTGTCGTCAGCGCCGGCGACAGGCGGGATCGTCAGTCCGCGCTCCACCAGCGCCTCAACCGCTCCCTGGGCCACTGTGCCATGGTTGACCACCAGACCAGCCAGGGCAGGGTCGCGATCCAGCGCCAGCTCTACCAGTCTCCGAGAGTCAGCCACAGTCCAGAAGCTCGTTGCGTATTCAATATCCAGCCCGGGGGCTGCCGCCAGGCCGTCGCGGACTCCTTCGAGCCAAGCCTGTCCGTCACCTTGAGCCGGTTCGCTCTGTAACACGATCACGCGGCCGCCAGTGACACGCCGTGTCAGCCAACTGGCACTTGCCCTGCCGCGCTCCTCTTCGTCCGTGGTCACCCAGCTCACATAGTCCGCGCCCGCCAGGTTGCCAGACACCAGAATGACCGGAAGACCCAACTTTTGCACCCGGCTCACGGCCGAAGCCACAAGCGGTGAGTTCAGAGGCTCAACCAGCAGAAGATCCAGCCCTGCGGAGGCCAGCCTCTCAATGTCCAGGGCCTGCTTATCCGCATCCCAGTTGGCTGACGTGGAGAGATACTCCCGAAAGACGTCGCTGTGTCTCTCCTTGATGCCATACTCGGTGTGAGCGCTGAGCATAATCCACCACGAAGAGAGATCACCGAGTCCGGCTCGCCCGATGCGCCAGGGGGGAGTTCTCTTGAACCGTGTAGTTGGCACCACGCCTTGAGGAGTAGTTGCCGGGGACGGCTGTATCCGGGTGTCGCGACAGGCAGGCAGGATAGTGGCCAATCCCATACCTGCCAGCCAGCGCAGAAAACTGCGCCGGCTCCAGCCGCTGTTGGTCCGACTTCTCATCTCATCAACCGATTGTCGCTCATGGAAAGCATTATGCTCGCAACAAAGAGGGCTGTCAATCGCTTGGCTTTGACATTCGCCCTCGCTTGTGCTAGAATTGCTGCCATCAAGCATCAGATGGCAGAGTCGTCTGACACCTGTCGGCTACTCGCTGACGCGTTGCCTTCATCCATTGCCATACTCGACTCATAGCCCTTGTCCGATTGTAGTAAGGAAGCAGTAAGGCAGCGCGGCGACGTGGCCGCATGGACTCTAGGTCAGAGGGTGCGTTGTTGGTGCACTCTCTTTTTTTCCGACCCCCGCTCATCGACAGGGAAGGGAGGTGAAAGGTTGGGGAGTTCGGAGCGTTCGTGCCTGGTCTGGCAGCTCGCCGATCCAGGCGACCGAATCATCGAGGAGGACGCATGAACGTTGAACTTATCGCCCGTATTATCGGGGCAGTTTTCTTCGCTTTCGTGGCGTGGCGTCTGGGCTTTGCTGTAACCAGCGAGGCACAGCCAATATACAGATACATTGTCAGATGGCTTGGCGAGACAGGAGTTGTTTTCCTACCCTACGCCTTTGGCGTGGTCGGAGGGTTTCTGGGGCTGCTGTTCACGCCGCACATCACCACGCGCCCCTTCTTCTGGATCCGCGGCAAGGTCCGCCAACTGCCTATGCAGACGCTGGTAGCAGCAGCTATCGGCCTGGTCATTGCGCTGATCATCTCGGCATTGCTCGCACTACCCCTGTCCGTCCTGCCCACGCCACTGGGTGAGATTCTGCCCCTGGTAGTTGCTATGTTCTTCAGTTACCTTGGAGTGATGGTGATGGTCACCCGCGAGAAAGAGATCTTTGGATTCCTGGGAGTGCGACTGTTCAAGGACAAAGGCTCTCGCAAGGATAAGGAAGAAACAGTTCTGCTGGACACGAGCGTAATCATCGACGGGCGTATCGCCGATATCAGCCAGACTGGCTTCATCCATGGCACCATCGTGATTCCCCGATTCGTGCTGAACGAGTTGCAGCACATCGCCGATTCAGCGGATGTGCTCCGTCGCAATCGTGGACGCCGCGGGTTGGACATGCTGAACAAATTGCAGAAGGAATCAAGCGCCCCCATTCGTATCAGTGACGTGGACGTTCCAGACGCGCGAGAGGTAGACAGCAAACTGGTGCGACTGGCCAAGGACCTTGCCTGTCCGATCATCACCAATGATTACAATCTCAATCGGGTGGCCGAGTTGCAGGGGGTCAAGGTCCTCAATATCAACGAGCTCGCTAATGCGGTCAAGACAGTGGTGCTGCCAGGCGAGACGATTACCGTGAGTGTCATTCAGGAAGGCAAGGAGCTTGGACAGGGAGTCGGGTACCTTGACGACGGAACGATGGTTGTGATCGAGGATGGCCGACGCTTCATTGATCAGAGCCTCGAAGTAACGGTAACCCGGGTGCTGCAGACTGTTGCCGGCCGGATGATCTTTGCACAACTGACGAACAGACGCTAACGGCAAGCATCATCCACAAGAGCGCTTGGAGGACGGTGAAAGACAGTGCCTATCATCACGTTCTCTCGACAACTGGGTGCGGGGGGCTCTGAGATTGCCGCCGGCGTGGCCAAAGCACTCGGACTGCGCATCATCGACCGAGAGGCGATCGACCAGGCTGCCAAGGAGTGTGGCGTTCCGGAATTCGCACTGGACGAGCTAAGCTACGAAGGCGGGCGCGGACTGATTCAGCAGATCCTGGACGCCCTCAAGACCTCACCGGCCATCCCAAGCCTCACGGAGATGGAGCGCCGAGAATCAGGCATACCTCTGTCCCCCACTCCGCCGCGGGTCGGCTTCACCCCTGCCCTGCCCCTGCTGAGTACCGCGATGGACGATTATGTGCGCATGGTGGGTATGGTCATTCACAACATGGCCCGGGAGAACAACGTGCTTATCAACGGCCGGGCCGGGCAGATGCTCCTCCGGGACAACCCGGAAGCCCTTCACCTGCAGATCGTTGCTCCCCTGCCCCGTCGCGTGCAAAAACTGATGACGCTGGGCTCGTGCACGCAACGGGAGGCCACCCAGCGTATTCTCGCCAGCGACGAAGCACGCCGTGACTACCTGCGCCGCTACTACGGGGTCAACTGGCTCGACCCACAGCTGTACGACCTGGTGATCAATACGTGGCGAGTGTCCATACCGACGGCCATCCAGCTCGTGGTGATGACCCAGGTACAGCGCCTCGTGCCGGAATCTTCCCCTGCCGAAAGGAGATCGGACTTTGGCTCTTAAGATCTACAGCACTCTGTCGCGACAGAAGGAGGATCTGGTTCCCCTCGAGCCAGGCGTGATCAAGATGTACGTCTGCGGGCCGAACCTCTATGGACCGGCCCATGTTGGCCATGCCATGTCGTACATCGTCTTTGACACCATCCGCCGCTATCTGCAGTACCGGGGCTTTCAAGTTCGCTACGTGCAGAACTTTACGGACATCGAAGATCGCATTATTGAGACAGCACGCTCGCTCAACACTACGGTGAAAGATCTGTCCGAAAAATACATCGCACGATTCTATGCCGAGATGGACGCACTCAATGTGCTGCGGGCGGACTATAACCCCAGAGCCACAGAGGTGATTCCCAAAATCATCGAGATCGTGGCGGGACTGATAGCCAAAGGCTACGCCTACCCTATCGAAGGCGGCGTCTACTTCCGGGTTACTCGTATGACGGACTATGGCAAGCTTTCCAAGCGCTCCCTGGACGGCATGGAGGCAGGGGCACGTATCGAGATAGATGAGCGCAAGGAACACCCCATGGACTTTGCCCTCTGGAAGGCCTCCAAGCCCGGCGAACCGGCGTGGGATAGCCCCTGGGGCAAGGGCCGCCCTGGGTGGCACATCGAATGCTCGGCGATGTCCATGCAGTTCCTCGGCGAGCAGCTCGATATCCATGGCGGCGGGCACGATGTGATCTTTCCCCATCATGAGAACGAAATCGCCCAGTCTGAGGCCTATACGGGCAAGGTTCCCTTTGTCAAGTACTGGGTCCACAATGCCCTTCTGCGCCTACATGAGGATGAAGAGAAGATGACGCGGCATCTGGGCAACATCGTCAGTGTCCAAGAGGCCCTGCAAAAGTACGGTGGCGATGCCATTCGCCTTTTCATTCTATCATCGCATTACCGCAGCCCTCTGACGTGGAAGGACGAGAACATCATTGCCGCTCGGCACGGCGCGGAGAGACTGCGGGTTGCCCTGAGGGATTACGAGGCCGGCCCGAGCAGTAACCCGGCGGACGCTCTCTGTGAGCAAGCCGACCAGGCCAGCCGCGCATTTGTCTTCGCGATGGATGACGACTTCAACACACCTCGCGCCATCGCCCAGGTCTACGACCTAGCCCGAACAATCAACGCAGCCCGCGATAACGGAGCGCCATCCAACTCGGTTGCCTATGCTCAGAGCATACTCCTTGAGCTGACCGAAGTCCTTGGCCTCACGCTAAAGGGTGTCAGCGGACCCAGTGAGGTAGAACCATTCATCGCCTTGCTGGTACAGACTCGCAACGAGCTGCGCGCAGCCAAGCAGTTCGCGCTCGCTGACCAGATTCGCAATCGCCTCGCTGAGCTCGGGGTAGTTCTGGAAGATGCGGCATCGTCGACTTTGTGGAAGTACACGTCCCAGGAGTAACGCCTACCATGCTGGAACTGCTCTACGGTCGCAACGCGGTCCATGAAGCTCTCCTGGCAGGTCGCCGACGCTGCCTTAACATTACCGTTGCCGAGGGCGTTCAGGAGAAGGGTACAGCCGAGCAGATACTGGCTCTGGCCGCGCAGCAGAATATCCCCTTGAAGAGGATCCAGCGCAGCCAGCTGGACAGCTTGGGAGCAGTCAACCACCAGGGCGTCGCAGGGCAGTTCGAGTCCTATCCCTATGTTGACTGGCAGGCTATGCTCGAGCTATCGCGCAAACAAGAAGAGTCTCCCTTTCTGCTGCTACTGGACTCGCTGCAGGATCCCCAGAACCTCGGCTCACTGCTGCGCACCGCAGAGGTCGTTGGTGTTCACGGCATAGTGATTCCTCGCCATCGTGCTGCCGAAATCACCCCTGCCGTCAGCAACGCGTCGGCCGGAGCAGTGGAACACCTGCTGATCGCCCAGGTGACCAACCTGGTGCGAACCATGGAAGAAATGAAGCAGGAAGGGATCTGGATCGCCGGCGTGGAGAGCCTCCCGGAGGCACAGGACTATCGTTCCGCTGACCTGAATATGCCCCTTGCTCTAGTAATCGGCAGTGAAGGCCACGGCCTGGGGCACCTTGTCCGCCAGCGCTGTGATCTGTGGATCAAGCTGCCGATGCGCGGCCGCATTCACTCGCTCAACGCCGCCGTCGCCGGATCCATCGTTCTGTACGAGGCGTGGCAGCAACGACGGAACCAGAGCTGAAAGCCTCCCCTCACCGGAACCGTCCTCTTCACAGGCAAGAGACCCAGACCATTGAATGGCCTGGGTCTCTCGCTTACCGCGTAAACAACGGAATTCGTGGAAAGTGCGGCCTCCCCGCGAGTTGGCGCGAGTTCCAGCGCTACTTTTCGTACGCTTTGCCCTCGGCCGCAGGTGGCGTGGTACGGCCAATCAGACCGGCCAACACCACCATAGTCACCAGGTAAGGAGCCATTCCGAGGAACTGGTAGGGCAGTGGCACGTTCAAGATCTGCAGCTTGATCTGCAGCGCATCCGCGAACCCGAACAGTAGCGCCCCCAGAAAGGCACCAATCGGGTTCCAGTTGCCAAAGATCATTGCCGCCAGGCCGATGTACCCCTTGCCAACGGTCATCACATCCTCAAAGCTGCCCACCGTCTCCAGCGAGAACCAGGCCCCCGCCAGGCCAGCGATCATCCCGGCCACGATCACGTTGATGTATTGGACCCTGTACACATTCACGCCCACCGTGTCCGCGGCCCGCGGATGCTCGCCCACGGCCCGCGTGCGCAGGCCCCAGGGGGTATAGAACAGCACAAAGTACATCGCGGGCACAAGGATCATCATGGTGTAGAGGATGGGCTGGCTGCGAAAGAAGAGGGCCCCCAGCACGGGAACCTGTGACAAGAACGGGATCCTGACGATGGGCAACGTAGCCCCAACGGAGAAAGCGTTGACCAGGTAAGCGCGCCGCAGAAACCCCGAGAGGCCCACAGCCAGCACGTTAATGGCAGTGCCGCTGATGACCTGATCCGCCTTGTAGCGAATGCACATCACAGCGTGGAGCGCGGCCATCAGCCCTCCGACCAACATCGCGGCCAACAAGCCCACCCACAGGTTCTTGGCCGCCAGATTCGCTCCGAAGCCAAACGCTGCCGCCGCCAGCATCATCCCCTCAATGCCGATATTGATTACTCCGGATTTCTCGCACAGGATGCCTGCCAGAGCCGCCAGAGCGATGGGGGTAGACATACGCAGACTGGAAGCCAGCATACCCACCAGGTCGATACTGCCACCCTGCGCCAGGGCTGTCAGGATCGACAGGATGACCACCATCAGACCGGCAACCAGAGTCGTCACAGCGGTACGGGCGTTGCGCTTGCTCAGCAACAGCGCCACCACCGACGCAGCCGCGCTGAGAGTCCCCAGAAGCATTACGCCACGCCGCGAAGGTACCTTGGCTTGCCCAAGCTTCTCAAAGCCGAGACTTGAGATGCTGGCTGGATTGATCCTGCTTGCGGCGATCACTACCAGAAACAGGGATAGCAGCAGGAGCAACGCGGCAAGGACCTGCACACGCGAGAAGCGAGACTTGCTTTTTTCTGCCATGGCCATCCTCTCCTATCTACCCCAGCCTCTGGTAAAGACCATTTCCCGAATTGCTTCCTTGGGTTTCCTGATGCGGTAAAGCTGGCGGATGATCTCGTCAGCGGCGATAAAGACGATCACCAGCCCCTGCACAATGTTGATCAGGTCAATGGAGATTCCCGCCCGTACCTGCATCAGCCCGGCACCATTGCGAAGAGC
>DCVA01000052.1:37516-72384 GCA_002327925.1 Anaerolineales bacterium UBA2200 | reverse complement strand
GCCAGAGCACCGCTCAGAACCATGGCCAGGATGAAATTGCGCGTCACACTCATGCCGGCGTAGTGGGCCGCATCGGGGTTGGCGCCCACCGTACGGATCTCAAAACCCAGCGTCGTCTTCCATAGAAGCCAATACACGACAAAGATTGCGGCAATCGCGATCAGAAGCCCCGCATGTACCCGGTGGTCCGCCATCAGCCTCGGCAGTGTCGCTGATTTGAGAATGAACGCTGTGCGCGGGATGCTCGCGGTCTTGTCTCGGAGCGGGTTCTTGACAATATAGTCCATGGTCTTGACGGCGATATAGTTCAGCATAATCGAGTTGGTTACCTCGTGGGCCCCCAGTTTAGCCTTGAGGAATCCCGGTATCGCCCCCCACAATGCCCCACCCAGGGCACCCGCCAGTACGGACAGAGGGAGATGAATGGCAGTGGGCAGTCCCTTCAAGCTCACAGCTACAGCAACGGAGAACAGTGCCCCCATGTTGAACTGGCCCTCGACGCCGATGTTGAACAGCCCACAACGAAAAGCCAGAGTCACGGCCAGTCCGGCCAGAGTGTACGGCGTGGCGATGACCAGAGTCTCGGTAAAGTTGCTGACACTGCCCACTGCGCCTTCGAGCAGTCCCCTGTAGGCTTTGGTCACGCTGGCCCCCGAGGCCCAGATGACGATCGCGCCGATTGCCAGGGCCGTGAGTACCGCCAGGACCGGAATAGCCGCTTCTTGCACCGAGCTTAACCAGGATTTGGAAGTCCTCGCTGCCGTCTTCGTCTCAGCGCTCACTGTGCCTCCTCCTTCTTTACCCCGGCCATTAGCAGTCCCAGGTGCTCAGGTGTAGCCTCGCTTGCTGGCAGAGTGTCAATGATCTGCCCTTTGTACAGCACGGCAATGCGATCCGACAAGGAGAGAATCTCATCCAGCTCCACCGAAATCAGAAGAATCGCGCTGCCGGCATCACGCTGCTTCACCAGCCGCTGGTGGATGAACTCGGTGGAGCCCACATCCAGGCCACGTGTGGGCTGAGCCGCGATGACCAGCTTGCTCGGGCGCGAGAACTCTCGGGCCACAATCACCTTCTGCTGGTTCCCTCCGGAAAGGGTGCCCGCCAGCGCGTATTCGCTGGGCGTCCGCACATCGAACTCGCTGATCAAGCGCCGGCCGTTCTCGTCCATTTCGTTGTCATTGAGCAGAAACCCGTTGCGCGCAAACGGTGGGCGATAGTAAGTGGAAAGAACCAGATTGTCCACCAGGGGATAACTCATGACCAGGCCATGCTTCTGGCGGTCCTCCGGCACATGAGCCACGCCGCTTTCAATAATCTGGCGGGGAGAGCCACGGGTTGTATCGCGGCCGAGAATCTCGATCTTGCCGCCGACCGCGGAGCGCAAACCCGTGATCGCCTCCACCAGCTCGGTTTGCCCGTTGCCCTGAACCCCGGCGACTCCCAGGATTTCGCCGGCGCGCACCTCAAGGTTGACACCGGCCACACACATATACATCCGCTCGTCCAGGACCTGCAGATCCTCGACCTTGAGCACAACTTCGCCAACCTGGGCCGGCCCCTTCTCGACTGTGAGGATGACTTCCCGGCCCACCATCATCGCCGCCAGTTCCGACTCGGTGGCTTGAGCAGGCGTAGTAGTTCCCGCCACTCGCCCGCCGCGGAGCACGGTGATGTGGTCCGCCACGGCAAAGACCTCTCTCAACTTGTGCGTGATAAAGATGATGGACTTGCCCTGTGCAGCCAGAGAGCGCATCACAACGAACAGGTCATCTGCTTCCTGCGGCGTCAGCACGGCCGTGGGCTCGTCCAGAATCAGTATATCCGCCTGGCGGTAGAGTGCCTTGACAATCTCCACCCGTTGCTGCACGCCCACCGGCAAATCCTTGACCAGGGCTTTCGGGTCTACGTCCAGGCCGAACTGGTGCGAGAACTCGCGAATTCGCTGAGCCGCACCCTCACGGTCGAGGACACCCTTCTTCACGGTTTCCGTGCCCAGCATGATGTTCTCGGCGACCGTGAACACAGGGATGAGCATAAAGTGCTGGTGCACCATGCCGATGCCCTGGCGGATGGCGTCGCTGGACTCGTTGATCGAGACCTCTTTCCCATCCAGAAAGATCTGCCCTTCATCCGGGTGGTACAAGCCATACAGGATGTTCATCAGGGTGGTCTTGCCGGCACCGTTCTCCCCCAGCAGGGCGTGAATCTCGCCCTTCTCAAGCTGGAAGTCAATGTGGTCGTTGGCCTGGACACCGGGAAAGGCTTTGGAGATGCCGCGCACCTCGAGGGCTAGGGTCATTCGTCTCTCCTTCTCCAGTGCGGAAGACTTCGTAGACCGGGATGGAACCCCCGGGTAGAACCAACCAGCGCCCTCAGGCGCCAAGAGAGCCGCCGATTCGACTCGCCGGCTCTATCCTATGAAGATGGGTGCTGTATCCAGTGACGGTACAGCACCCATCTTCAAACTATCCTAGGCCTGAGGTCTAGAGTGTGACGCCGCTCGTAACCTTGCCTGCCTTCATGTCCGCAGCGATCTGGTTGAGCTTGTCCTTGACTTCCTGAGGAATCGCGCTCTCAGCGTCATGATACGGGGCCAGCCCAACACCGTCGTTCTTCGCCTCGAACAGGACGTTGCCACCCTGCCACTGATCCATCACAGCCATCTTGATGGCATTGTAGACGGCCACATCCACCCTCTTCACGGCGCTGGACAGCAGCTTGTTCGCTCCCGCTACACTGCCCTTGCCGAAAGTGGTCAGGTACTCGTCCTGGTCTACGCCAATGACCCACGCGCCCTGCGCAGCCGCGCCCATGATGCCGCCTGAACCAGTCTGCCCGCCGGCGCCAAAGATCACATCGGCGCCTTCGGCCATCTGAGACAGAGCAGCTTCCTTCCCACGGGCCGCGTCCACAAAGCTGTCAATGTACACGCCCAGAACCTTCGCGTTCGGGTTCACGTACTTGACACCGTTCTCATAACCCTTGCGGAACTTGATTACCGGCGGGATCTCCATGCCAGCCACGATGCCCACCACGTTGCTCTTGGTCATCAGACCGGCCAGACACCCGGCCAGGAACCCCGACTGGTCTTCTGAGAACAGCAAACCGGCAAAGTTCGGCTGATCCGAGCCCTCGTCCACGCCAGCGAACTTGATGTTCGGGTACTTCTTGGCCGCCGCGGTCGTGGCATCATTGATCATGAAGCCGACCGTGATGATCATGTCGTACCCTTCCTTGGCGAACTGCTCGATGTTCTTCTCATAGTCCGTCGGGGCCAGGGTCTCGATGAAGGCTGACTGCAGACCGAACTCTTCGACAGCCCGCATAAAGCCCGTGTAGGCGAACTCGTTGAAGGTACCATCGTTGATCTTGCCTACGTCTGTGACCAGACCAACCTTGATCTGTTTCTTCTGGCCAAGGCCGGCTTCCTTGATGCAGCGGTCAGCATCTTGCTGCATCTTGGCCGCGGCGTCCGCGGGCGTAATGCTACCGTCGACCACGCCTTCCTGACCTGGCCGCGTGGTATCCCAGAAGCAGCGCAGCTCAGGAGCCGTGGGCATACTCTTGCCATTGGCGAGCTGTGCCATCGAACCCTGCAGAATCGGATCCGACTCGATCGCGGCCGAATTGGCCACAATCTTGTTGGACGGCAGCTGCTTGTTCTTCTCCAGCCACACCTGCTGAGTCGCCTCACCGGTCATGAACGTTACCAGCTTCTTGACCGCGTCGAACTTGGCAGTGCCCTTCTCGACCTGGTTGCTGATTACCCAGTACTTGCCGGAGGTCATGGGGGACGGATACTTGCCCGTCTCCTTGATCATCGGCATGGCAGCCGTACCGTAGTTGACTCCGGCTTCTGTATAGCCGCTCAGCGACCAGTCGCCGTTCACGCAGAACGCAGCCTTGCCCTCTTTGAAGAGGGTGTCCATCGTGTTGTAGTCGCAGCCAGGGGGCACGATCTTGTGTACGTTGTTCAGGTCGTTCAGGAACTGCAGAGTCTTGACCATCTCGGGAGTGCCGAGCGTGGGCTGATCCGTGGCCGCATCCAGTGCCCAGCCACCGTAACCACCCAGGAACGGCGCCAGCCAGAATGGCTCACGGATGTTCATGACCAGGCCCCAGGTGCCGGCCGCTTCGTTGGTCAGACCCTTGGCGGTGGCGATCAGCTCGTCCCAGTCCGCCGGCACTTTCGTGACCAGATTCTTGTTGTAGAGCAACATCAGGTGGTTGCCATACACGTCGGGGATGCCATACATCGTACCCCTGAGGACGCCGCCGGCCAGAGCACCGGGCAGGAACGTATCCAGGAATGCCTGGTCGAACATGTCCTTCACGGGAAGCACGATGCCCATCACGGCGAACACGCCGATCGGGTCATTGGGGACGCGGATGACATCGGGGGCTTCCCCGCCCAGAGAGGCGGTCTGGAACTGCGTGCGCAGGTCCTCATTCCCGTAGTGTGTTCTCTCTACGGTGATGTCGGGGTTGGCCACCATGAACTCGTTCAGGAGCGGGTCCAGGATGTTCGCGTCAATGTCGTCGCCTTCCTGCTCCCAGAAGGTAATCGTTACCTTCTCCGCAGGCTTGGGCGTGGCGGTGGCCGCCGTGGTCGGCTTGGGTGCTGTCGTGGGCGTCGCCGCCGGCGTGGGGGCGCAAGAGGTCACCAGCATGGCGAGCACCACGGCCAGCACAACTAGAGTCGAAAACCATTTACGCATCGTCTATCTCTCCTCCGTAGCAAATGTAAGGTGATATCGGAACAGAAGCTACAATTCTGCGGGTGCCGTCTGCACCTCCTTTCAAAAGGCAGGCTGTGATTAGAATGTTAGGCATGCTCAAGTGAGTATATGCCAATTGGCCGGGCTAGTCAACTTGAGCTACCCCTTGACACCACCCAGCGTCAGGCCGGAGACAAGCCATTTGGACGAGTACAGGAAGAGTGCCATGGATGGCAGGGCCAACAGCATCGAGGCGGCGGCGAAGCGTCCCGCTGCCAGAGTGTACTGACCGGCATAAGTCCAGATGCCCAGCGGCCAGGTATACATGGCCGCCTTCTGCAGCACCACGCGTGCCACCAGATATTCGCTCCAACCACTGGTAAAGTTGAACAGGAAGGCCACTGCCAGGGCCGGCGTTGACAGGGGCAGGATGACGCGGTAGAACGCTCCCAACCGTGACGTGCCATCAATCATCGCCGCTTCCTCCAGATCCGGAGGAATCGTGTCAAAGTAGCCTTTCAGCAGCCAGATGCTGAAGGGCACAGCCGACACGGAATAGGCGATGATCAGGCCCAGATAGGTATTGATCAACTTGAGCCGCGTCAGCATCATATACAGTGGAAGCAGCAGCATGCCCGCCGGGATCATCTGCGTGGTCAGCAAAAAGATCAGGCCCGCCGAGCGCCCATGGAACTTGAAACGGGAGAAGGCGTAGGCCGCAGATGACGACAGGATCACACCGATGGTTGCCGTGGTCAGGGTGATGACCAGGCTGTTCCACAACCACAGGAAAAAGTCGGACTTGCGCTTGGTAGCCGGGTCACCAAACAGTACCTGCCGGTAGCTGTTCAGCGTAGCGTTATCGGGAATGATGCTCAGGTCAGTGGAGAGCATGCTATCTCCCGGACGGATCGAGATGGAGAAGATCCGCAGAATGGGATAGACGGCGACGATACACGCCATGATCAGGACCAGATGGATCAGCAGGCGCTTGAAGCCGCTATCTCCGCGGGTGCGACTGAAGAATGCGCTCGTCTTCATTGTGTTCGGCTCCTTTCAATCCCCAGAGGCGCCCGCTACTCGTAGGCCGCTTTCAGGCCGCCCGACGCCTTGATATAGACGACGCTAAAGATCAACAGGAAGGCAAAGATCACCAGGGCAAAAGCGGCCGCAAAGCCATAGCGATAGAACTCGAAAGCCGCTTTGTAGAGGGAGGAGACGAGGATGTCCGTCTTCTCCTGTGGCCCCCCCTGTGTGATCAGGTAGATCACGTTCAGGGCATTGAATGTCCAAACCGTTCCCAGGATTATCGAGGGCGTCGTTACCGGCTTGATCAACGGGATGGTGACATTGCGGAATTGCTGCCATTTGGAGGCACCATCGATCTCGGCCGCCTCATAGTACTCCGGTGAAATGCTCTGCAGCCCTCCGAGCAGGGTGACCATCATGAACGGGATGCCCAGCCAGACGTTGGAGATGATCACCGCCACAAAGGCCCAGGGCATTTTGGTCAGCCAGGGTATGGCTGTCAGGCCGACACTGCGCACCAGGGAGTTCACAAAGCCGTACTGATAGTTGAACTCGTTGCGCAGAGACATACAGGCGATGGTCTGCGGAATGGCCCAGGGGAAGACCAGCAGGGTGCGGTAGATACCCTTGAAGCGCAGGTTGCGGTTCAGCAACAACGCCAGGCCCATGCCACCCGCCAGGTGGCAGACAACGTTGATTCCTGTCCAGAGGATACTGCGACCCAGGACTTGCCAGAAGGTTGCATCGTGCGCCACGACACCGGTAAAGACCGACCTGAAGTTGGCGAGACCATTCTGAATGCTGAAGGTGTAGGTCCTGATCGTGGTCATACCCATGTTCGTGAAGGCCAGGAAGACGTTATAGACAAAGGGGTAGAGGACCAGAGCGGAGATTCCGATCAGCGATGGAGCCAGCAACAGATAGGCCAGCCCGACCGTCGACTTGCGCGGCACACTCAGCATGCGGTACAGGCCAACGTCTGCCAGGACGAGAGCCACGCCAATGAGAACCTTCCTGACCATGTCCAGTCCCTGGGACGGCCAGACGATGCGCACGAAAGTCAAGATCAGTGCGATGGTCACAGCCAGAGCGAGCAGGCCAAACAGGAGATTCTTGGGACGACGGTGGAAGAGAGTGTACAGGACGAACTCGATCAGGGCAAGTGCGGCGATGATAAGGAGGAGAAAGCGAAGAACGGTGACCAGCGAGCTGCCCATGACTTTAGGAGTCAGACTTATCATTGTCCGATGGCCTCCTTTCCGAGTAAGGTTATTCTAGTATGCAAGTGCAATTCGTGCAAATATACTCCGCTTTTACCGGCGCCTCGGCGCAGTACCGGAGCACCGCTGTACACTCACTTGTCACCGGACGAACGGTGTGCTATACTAGCCTGGTTCCACACTCGCCCCTGTAGCTCAGCGGATAGAGCGAGCGCGTCCTAAGTGCTGCGTCGTGGGTTCGATTCCCTCCAGGGGCGCTGTCTATAAACCTGTCGCGGCTGACAAACCGGCTCGCCTTCAGCTTCTAAAACATGCAAGCGAACCCGGGCATTTGCACCGTCACGGCCAGATACGGATCGGAGCCGCCCCCCGCGTAGTCCGCCGTCCGGATGTACACGTACTCGTTCCCGGCCGGCGCGCTGTTGTTCACGTCCTCCTTGCTCTGCTGTCCTCGCTGGGAAGCACGACCCTCTTCGTCGTGCCCCCCTGCCAGGGCATCAGCCCTGAACGCGATCCCCGCTATTGGCTCTCCTCACTCAACGGTTCCCGCCCGGTGCGCCTCCCTCCTGTCCTTGGCCTTGCCGTACTCCATCGCCGCCCGCCGCTTCACCTCGCGGTAGCACGTGTCCGGCTTCCACACGCTCGGATCACGCAGCATCCCGAGATAAAAATCGAGCCTCTCGTCCACGTCCCGCGCCTCCTGGCGCAGATCGCGTGCGATGGCTCGCTCGCCTTGCATGTCCTCCAGCAGCTCGATCATCCTGTAGCGTAGCTGCCCCGCCCCGTGTCGCCCCCCTCGCCTCACCCACCGTCTCAATCGTCAATCCGCCCCCCCAAAAGCGAGGGGAGGGGGCAGGGCGAATGGTCGGAGTGTGCCCAGCACCCCTAGCGCCCAGACCGTTGCCCAGACGGTCGTAGCTCGAGCGCGTCCCTGCCCCTTTTCCCATCTCGCACTAACTCTTGCAGTTCGGGAAGTTCTGAGGCACAAACGAACCCCTCAGCTCGGGATACGCCTCAATCAGCCGCATCACCGTCGCCATGTGCCCCATCCGCTCACCGCTCAGCATCCGGCTGATCGTGCTCGAATCCACCCCGGATTTGCGCGCTACTTCCATCTGGCTCGACCGCGCCGCGATCTGCCGCAGCGCCTCAACGAACCCACTCTCGCCTGCCGTACCCACCTGCTCCGCCACCGTTCGTCCTCCCCCTGTCTTGCTGTTCTGCACCATTGTATCCGATTTCGTGCGATTGGTCAATACGAATCCCACAACTGTGCGAATTATTAACAATTCTCCCTGCCCAGGTCGATGACAAAACGCAAGGAAGGCAGTATAATAGAGTTAGATAGACCGCACCCAGGAGGAGCCTATCGCAACGTCCCGACTTGGCGTCGTAATACGAACCTTACGCGAGCAGCGCGGCTACAACCAGGCCGAGCTGGCCCGCCGCAGTGGGCTCCATGCGAGCC
The DNA here is from genome assembly GCA_002327925.1 of Anaerolineales bacterium UBA2200. Taxonomy (GTDB): domain Bacteria; phylum Chloroflexota; class Anaerolineae; order UBA2200; family UBA2200; genus UBA2200. Next base: position 63,946 of record DCVA01000052.1, on the reverse strand, counting down.
GTCTCAGTCGCATCGAGACCCTGTCCCGCGAGCGAGTGGACGCGGATGTCTTGGCCCGCATTGCCAACGCCCTGGATGTTACCGTCGAAGAGATTTACATCCAGGCCGGCATCGTGCCCAGCCACGACCGCACCGGCGAGCTGCGCCTCAAGCGGCTCGAGCGTGCCTTCCGCAACCTGTCTCCGTCTCGCCAGGACGAGGTCCTCGCCATCGTCAATGCCCTGGGCGCCCTGCCCGATCCGAACCCCGCCCCTCATGTCGTGGGCGACAATAACGAAGGAGGAAACACCGAAAATGACCTTTCGCCGACTGGCGACTGAGCTGCGACTGCGTCGCTTGCGTCGCGCCTATCATCGGCTGCCGGCTGCCTATCAAGGCTCCCTCGAGCAGATGGTAGCCGCTATCACCACCGGCCAACCGCTCCCCCGCGTGTGGGTCGGCTGGCTGGATGACGAGCCCGAGCTGGCTGGTGAACCGGATTCGTCGTTGGATTCGTAGGCGCCCCGGCCAGGTCCGGACCGCCCTTCTCCCATCTCCCCGGGCTCCCTGTCGGAGTCCGCCCCTCGCTCTCACAATTGTGTCGCTCGGCCAACCGCTTCCGCCGCCCAGTCAGGAGGGTCAGTCGTGAACACTTTCATCAGAAGCCTCGGCACCAGGTGGAACTCTGGCTGTCTCGGCAAGATTCTTATCATAGCAGTCTTCCTGGCCCTGCTCTTGGCCTGCACCATCGTCACGATCCTGGCCATTCCCACTCCCAAGCCAACGCCCACCGCACCAGTGGCCACCCAGCTTCCTCCCACCTGTGCGCCGCAGCCGACATACACCCTGCAGCCCACCTACACGACAGCCCCCACCTACACTCCGCGCCCGAGTCCCACCGTTATCCCGACCGACGCCCCGGAGGCCGCTATCACGCTCGCCATAACCCGAACCCCTGCTCCCACCGCGTCCCCTGCCCCAACTCGCACGCCTGAGCCCACGTCAACGCCTGCCCCCACGGGCACCAACACGCCCGCCCCCAGGCCAACCGCCACCCGGTCCACCCAGGAGCTGATCACCGCCTTGCTCACCTCCACCCTTGGCAAATCGAACCGCGACGCGCAGCGCCTCGGGCCGGTTACTGTCTCCGGTGGCGACGTCACCGCCCAGTGGGCCATCAACGAGAGCCTCACCGAGGGCTACACCAAGCTCGGCGCCAACCAGGACATCGCCAATATCCTCGAGCAGCTCTTTGCCTTTCCCGGCGTCCAGCGCGTCACCCTGAACGGTACCTACTCCATGGTAGACATCTACGGCAAGGTTTCCGAGATGACCGTCATCCACTATGTGATGACCTCCACGACTGCCGCCAAGGTCAACTGGCAGAACGTCGACCTTCACAATCTCTACCGCATCGCCGACAGCGTCGAGGTGCATCCGGCTTTCCAGTGGTAGCCATGTCCAAATCCACCTGTCCCCTTCCCCCCGGCTCCCTCGTCTGGTCCTACCTGCGCGTCTCAGGTGACGAACAGGCCGACCGCGGCGTCCCCATCGCCGGCCAGCGCCAGAAGGCCCAGGACTATGCCGACGCCAACCAGCTCGTCATCACCCGCTGGTTCATCGACGAAGCCAAAAGCGGCGGCTCCACCGTCCGCCGCGACCAGTTCAATGAGATGATCGACCTGTCACGCACCAAGCCCGCACCCGTCCACGGTATCCTGGTTTGGGACCTGAAGCGCTTCGCCCGCAACCTGCTCGACAGCCAGTTCCACAAAGCCGATCTCAGGAGGCGCGGGTACACGCTGATCTTCCTCAGCGACGACATCCCCGAGACGGACTTCGCCCCGGTGTACGAAACCATCCTGGAGTGGAAAGCGGAGAAGGACCGCGCTGACATCGCCAAAGACGTGCAGCGCGGCCTGCAGACCATTGCCCGCCTGGGCTACGCTCCAGGTGGATTCCCGCCGAAAGGCTACAAAGCCGAGGTGCTGATGCTTGACATCGAGGGCCGCAGCCGGCCGGTCCGGCGATGGGTCCCCGACCCCGATCTGTGGGACACCGCCCTGCAGGCTTGGCAGATGCGCGCCGCCGGCGCCAGCTTCGAGCAGATACACCAGGCGACCCACCTGTTCAACGCCCAGAATGCCCTGACGGATTTCTTCACCAACCGGACCTATCTCGGATCCCGCCTCTGCGGCGAACTCGTCATCGAGCACGCCCACGAACCAATGATCACCCAGGAGCTCTGGAACGAGGTCCAGAAGCGGCGCGCGCGGACCGGCACCAGTCGACGCGGCCAGAGCTGGGATGATAACCACCCACGCCGCGCCACAAGCTCCTTCCTCCTGAGCGGCCTGCTATTCTGCGAGCACTGTGGCTCCCCCATGTCCGGGAGCACGTGCGCGGCACGCGCCCGCGCCACGGATGGCTACCCGCGCCGCCCCTGGCGCTACTACGTTTGCTCGAGTAAGACCCGCGAGGGTAAGAACGCCTGCCCGTCCGGAAAGATCAAAGCCCAGGCTATCGAGCAGGCCGTGATAGAAACCCTGGTGCGTGACGTGCTCACCGTCAACCGCCTAGAGGCCATCCTCAAGGAAACCAATGACGCCCTCAGCGGGCAACACGACGAACTGACAAAGCGCCAGCACCAGCTCCAGCGCGACATCGCCTCCCAGGAGAACCGCATCGCCCGCCTGGTCGATGCCGTCGAATCAGAGGACAGCCCTGCAATCCGCACCCGCCTGCGGGAGCGTGAGCTGGATCGGGATAAGATGCGAGCTGAGCTCGCCGCCGTGGTCGACCGCGTTCACCAGTCCAGGATCCGGATCTCGCGCGCCGCCCTGGGTACGCTCGTCGAAGAGATGCAGAGCACCCTGACCGCAGAGGATGTGCCGGCGATGCGCGAGTTGCTCCGCACGTTTGTTGTGCGAATCACGGTTTCGAGCTACAATGCAACCCAGGGCGACATGGCGCCCCACCGCGGAACGCTCTACCACTCGTTCCGTTTTCCCCTGGCCGCGACGGGTATATAGACCGCTCCGGGCCAGGGGCGCTGACCAGGAAGACCGGATGGACTTGAGCACATACCTGCACAGGCAAGGGAGGACCAATGGCAAGACGGAGGAAGGGTTTGTCACTTAGCGCTCCGAAGGTGGCAACGTGGTTGATCTGCGTTATCCTGGGCGCTGTGGGCGTTCTGGGCGCTCTGGGGAAGATTCAGGGTCTGGTCGATTACTCCTTCTGGCTTGTGACGGCTGGATGGGGCCTGCTGGTACTGGCTACCGCTCTCGAAGGTCTGTAGACTGACGGGAGACTGCCTCCTGCTCACGCCGGGAGCTGGCAAGTAGCCTGCCCTCCTTGAGGTGGCCCGGCCTGCTCCCGCAGGTTCTGTTGTACGGCTCTTGTGGTTTGCGATATACTGAGGCCATCTCAGGAGCAGGAGCCGGACAATGGCGCAACCCCGACAGCCAAGCGGTATAGTAGGCCAACCAATCCTGGTCATCGGTGTTGCCGGAGGTACTGCCTCTGGCAAGACAACCGTGGTTCAGGCCATCCTCGACCGCGTAGGTCGGGAGCGCATCGCTCACATCCAGCACGACTCTTACTACCGCGACCTTAGCCATCTGCCCCTCGAGGAGCGCCGCAAGTTCAATTTTGACCATCCCAACTCGCTGGATACAGAGCTCCTGGTTCAGCATTTGCGGCACCTTCGCCAGGGTTACGCCATCGAGATCCCCACGTACGACTTTTCGACCTACTGCCGGCTTCCCGCCACGCGAACCGCGGTTCCCCGCCCGGTAGTCATTCTGGATGGTATCCTCATCCTCGCCGAACCGTCGCTTCGTGAGTTGATTGACGTCAAGATTTACGTCGACACCGACCCGGACCTGAGGCTGATTCGACGCATGACCAGGGATGTTCAGGAACGTGGCCGCACAGTGGAGTCGGTGATAAACCAGTACCTCTCGACAGTGCGCCCGATGCATCTGGAGTTCGTAGAGCCGTCCAAGCGCTACGCCGACGTCATCATTCCCCAGGGCGGCCAGAACGTTGCGGCGCTCGAACTGGTCATCGCCCGCATTCTGTCCCTGCTGGATCAAGCAGAGACCGCGACATCCGATGACCGGTAGACTCTCACGCCTGCGCCTGACGTCCCTGGCCCTCGTGCCCTTCGTCACGCTGCGCGCATCGAGCGTCCGTTACAGTTAGCTATCTCCGGTTGGAGGCGGTATGCCGATTACGCAGACCTCAACCCTCGCCCTGTGGAACCTGCTGGCCCTGCTCGTGCCCGTCGGCCTGGCTCTTCTGGCCGTCGGCGCAGCCCGCGAAGAGCGTGCCGAGCAAGTGGCCTCCACTGCCTTGCTGGCTCTGGCCTCGGCAGCTCTTGGCTACTGGTTGTGCGGCTTTGCTTTTCAGTTCGGGGGAGTGGCCTTCGTTTCAGGTCTTCCGGGCCTGCAGAGCCTGACCGCTGAGTGGTCTCCTCTGGACCTCGTATGGGGATCGGGTTGGGGATTGCTCGGCTTTCGCGGGTTTCTCCTGAGCGCCGAGTCCTATGATCCGGACGTCTACGCCCTGTTCTACTCTCACCTGGCAACTGTGACCACTGTGGTGCTCATCGTTTTGCTTACTCTTGGCTCTCACATAAAGCGCATAGTGCTGCTCGCCATTGGCTTGCTGGCCTCCGGGTTCGTCTATCCTCTGGTCGGTAACTGGGTATGGGGTGGCGGGTGGCTGGCCAATCTGGGACTGACCGTGAATCTTGGACACGGCTATGTTGATGCTGCTGGAGCTGGACCCGCTTTCCTGCTGGGCGTGCTGGTTGCTCTCGGGGCGCTGATGATCATCCGGCCTCGGCGCGACAGCGAACCCGAGCCAGCACGGCTGCCCCCCGTACACTTTCCCCTGCTCATGGTACTCGGATCTCTGTTGGCATGGGTTGGCTGGTCCGGCCTGATTCTGGGGAACCCGCTTATCGCCAGCCAGGTCGCTCCAGCGGTGGTCGTTCTAAACCTATTGCTGGCTGCCGCCGGTGCAGGGCTCGCTGTCTCTATCTACTCCTGGTTTGTCACAACTCAGCCCAATGCTATGGCCATCGGGCGCGGTGTGGTGGCCGGGATGGTCGCCACCAGCGCCGCTTGCCCCTTCATTCCTTCCTGGGCAGCGCTGCTCAGCGGCGCCATCGGGGGGATGCTATTCCTGTTGGGGCTGTACGTCTGGGAGCAAAAGATCCACCTGGACGACCCGAGCGGAATGATCGCCACGCTGGGTGCTCCTGCGATTTGGGGAGTGCTGGTAGTAGGCCTCTTCGCCGATGGCCGCTGGGGCGCCGGCTGGAACACAGTGGGAGTCGAGCACTACATGAGTGTGCCAGGTCAGGGGGTTAGCGGTCTACTTGCCGCGCCGGGTCTGGCGACAGGTGGCTCAGGTCAGCTCCAGGCACAACTCGTCGGTCTTGGAGGTTTTCTGCTCGGAGGTTGGCTTCTTCCCTGGCTCACGTTCCAGTTCGTAATCTGGTTGCAGGTCCAGAGCCGCAAGCTGATGACCCGGCCTGTTGCCCCAGTGCCCTCACCAACTGTAACCGAGACGGCATTCGAACCAGAACCCGCTGAGTCTACTGACTCGCCGGCAACTCCGGTGGAGCGCGTTGCCGCCGAGGCAATCGCCGACGACCTCCCCTCTGCGCCGATCGCGACCCACGCTCAGAGTACAACGGCCTCGGACACGGCCGCACCAAAGCCAACTCGAAGACGCAGATCCGGCAAATCCGGTTAGTCCTGGAGTTCTGCGCCGCCCGCAGCCTGCCTCAGCGAGTTATCTCGCTCCCGTAGCAAGCGGACGACTTCCTCATCCTGGGTCTGATCGAATCGGACATAGAAGGCGCCCACAGCCCAGAAGGCTTCGGGCGCATGCAGGCATACCAAGCGGTCCACGTCGTGCGCGAGCAGTCGTATGGTGTCCGCCGGACCAACCGGCACAGCCAGGATGAGTTGTCCTGGCTCACACTGCCTCAGAGCCCTCAGGCCGACCCGCACTGTTGCTCCGGTCGCCACACCATCGTCGACGAGGAGGAGGATCCTGCCTCGCAAATCCGTCCCCTCACGCGCACCCCGATAGACAAACAGACGACGACGGATCTCCTGGCGCTGGCGTTCCGTTTCAGCCAAGAGGTAGGTCTCAGGCACCCCTAGCCGTGCGATCAGGTCCCTGTCCAGTACCTGCGTGCCATCACTCGCCACGGCGCCAATGGCGAGTTCCTCATTGTGGGGAGCCCCAATCTTGCGCGTTATATACACATCCAGCGGCGCGTCGAGTGCCTTGGCGACTTCATAGGCCACCACTACTCCACCACGAGGCACACCGAGAACCAGCAGATCTCCAGCTCCCTTCAGATCCGCCAGTCTCTCCGCCAGCATTCTGCCTGCTTCCCCTCGGTCCTGGAACAACATGACCCCCTCCGCCAGAAAATATCTCCAGGTCCTACTTTAGAGAAACAGTCGCCAACATCGTGTACTCCGCACCGGTAGGGCGGAGATCACTGCGAATGAGGTGCACCTCACGCACCAGCATGGCGACGTTTGTGTCTACCTGTGTCGCAGCGATGCGTTTGGCCAGTTCCTCACGCTCCGCCGCTCGGGCGAAATCGCGTACACGGCCCAGAGTGAGATGGGGCTGGAAACCGCGACCTTCCGGGCGAAAGCCTACGGCGTTCAGCTCATCCTCAACAGCGCGCTGCAGACGCAGTAGGTTCTCCACCTCTCCACCTACGCCCACCCAGACCACGCGCAATCTGTGCGCATCGGGAAAGAACCCGGCCTGAGTCAGGCCAACCTGAAACGGCATTGACGACCGACAGGCCCGTTTCAGAGCCTCGGTCAGCTCGGCAATACGGTCGGATGAGACATCGCCGAGGAACTTGAGCGTGAGATGGATGCCTGTGGGGGCAACCCAGCGTACCAGTCGCCCTGCCGGAGCGCGTTTCAGAACATCCTGCACCTGAGTCAGGCCTCTCTTCATCGCGCCATCCAACTCGACCGCCACGAAAGTACGAATCATCTCCATAAACAAGACTCCGACCTGGAATTGAGGTCCCACGTCCGTCTGTGGCCCGGAAGGGCTGCCTCGGCCATTTTGGTGCACCCAGGATCAAAAGTCAAGCATCCCCGACGAGATCCCGCTGCGTTTGGCAAAGTCGGGAATCATTGTATAATGGCCGCAGCTTGGGAGGAGGTCCTATCGTTGGCTAGTTACTTTAATATTGTTCAGATCATCCTGTCCGTGGCGCTGATCGCCCTGGTCATTCTGCAGAGTAAGGGCGGCAGTCTGAGCCGTATGTTCGGCGGCGAAGGCGGCGTGTACAAGACCCGACGCGGCTTCGAAAAGACCCTGTTCAACGTGACCGTCGTTGTAATCGTAGCCTTCTTTGTCTTTTCCCTGCTCAGTGTCATGTTCCAGTAGGGCGACACCCGGACCCGATTGCCGCAGCAACTTACAACGGCGTGCTGGCCAGGGTACCGGCCGGCCTGTTTCGTCCATTGCTGCCAACCGGGTCCTTTTGTGTCACGCGCCGATTGTGAACCGAGTTGCGGCATGCGCTGGCAGGTTCTGATTGCAGTCCTGGCCATTGTTGGAACACTGGTCCTGGCCGGGCTCGGAGCTTATCGCACAACCACCGTACTCGTCCCCGACGCCGGCGGCACCTATCGCGAGGCCGTGGCCGGTAGCCCCCGCTACATCAACCCGCTGCTAAGCGCTTTCAACGATGTCGACCGCGACCTGGTGGCCCTGGTCTTTGAGGGCCTAACCGTTGCTGACGACAAAGGGCAAATACAGCCACTTCTGGCACAGAGATGGGAAGTCTCGGCGGATAACCTCAGCTATACCTTCCATCTGCGTCAGGACGTATTGTGGCAAGACGGCGTACCGTTCACCGCTGACGACGTTGTGTTTACGGTCGACCTGCTTCACTCTCCGGATCTGAACGGGCCACATAACCTGGCCGAACTCTGGAGCACTGTGAAGGTCGAGCGGCCCGACGCCTACACGGTAGTCTTCATTCTTGACGAGCCCTTTGCCCCGTTTCTGCACTACACCACGCTCGGTCTCTTGCCGGTCCACTTGCTCAAGGACGTGGCGGCAGCCGAGCTCAGCAGCCATCCCTTCAATCTGCAGCCAGTGGGCACAGGACCCTTCCGAGTCGTTGAGGTCACACCCGAGCATGCTCTCCTCGCTCCCAGTGAGAATTACCGCGGAGGGCGTCCCTACCTGGACCGAATAGAACTGGTCTTCTACCCGGACTATGCCAGCGTGTACGGTGCCTACGCTGACGGTGAGGTAGAGGGTATCAGCCACGTGGCCTCCAGTAACCTGTCCGAAGTATCTGCAGACAACGATCTCAACCTGTTCTGCTCGCCTCTGGCAGGCTACGGCCTGGTCTTTCTCAACCTTGAGCGGCCCGTCTTTCAGCAGAAGGAGGTCCGTCAGGCGCTCTTGCTGGCCACGGATCGCCAGCGCCTGATCTCCCACGTCCTCGACAACCAAGCCATCAAGGCAGACGGTCCCGTCCTCCCCACATCCTGGGCCTTTGCCGAAACCGCACGCCGGTTCGGGTATGATCCCGCCGCAGCCATTGCTCTATTGGAGAAGGCAGGGTGGATCGACAGTGATCAGGATGGTGTGCGCGAAAAGGGCGACCTTGAGCTCGAGTTTGCCCTGTTGACCAACGACGACGACACACGAATCCAGATCATCAATGAGCTGACTCGCCAGTGGGCTGAGGTGGGCGTTCGAGCCATCCCACAGACTGCGGGGGTAGCGGGGGTCGTGCGCGATTTTCTGCAGCCCCACAGCTATGATGCCATCGTGTACGAATGGCAGTGGTTGCCGACGGATCCAGATCCCTATCCGCAGTGGCATTCCACCCAGAGGCAGGGCGGTGGCCAGAACTACACCGGATACGGCAATGAGGCAGCGGACCTGCTCATGGAGGCGGCTCGCCAAACCACCGATGACACCCAGCGAGCTTCTCTCTATCGGCAATTATGGGAGATTCTGGCCGAGGACGTGCCCGTCATTCCCCTGTACCACCCCGTTCACTGCTATGCGGTGGACAAGCTGGTGCATGATGTTCGCGTTGGTCCTCTACACGATTACCCGGACCGCTTCCGCACCATCACCGACTGGTACATCAACCAGCGCAGGGTGCTGGTGAGCGAGCAACCGCTCTGGAACGGGCGCTGACCGCCCTGGTAGGGCTTGACGGTGTCTGAGCAGCAGGATTTGACAAATGCATCGGAGCCGCGTAAACTGGTCAGGCATTCCCGCCGGGGTGGCGAAATTGGCAGACGCGCTAGGTTCAGGGCTTAGTGGGCCAACGCCCATGTGGGTTCAAGTCCCACCCTCGGCATCCCAAGAGAGCTCACAGCGAGTACCTCGCTGTGAGCTCTTCTTCTTTCAGCCCTTTATCATCCGCCGCGAACCACCGAGAGCAGTCGCTCGGGACAGTGCCGGAACTCGTCCCAACACAGCCGTTGTTCCTGCAAGGCCAGAAGGGTGTCCAGGAGGGCGCGATTTACGGGCACCGGCAGACCCATCTGCAGGGCGTGGTCAACGACGGCTCCGTTCAGAAAGCGCACCTCTGACTGCCCCCTGCCGCTGACCAGGTCCAGATGAAGCGACGGCTTCTTGTCGCCCCTCCCGGAGGCAACCAGCCGCGACATCATGGGGCGCAGAACCGGCACAGGAACGTGCCCCATTGCCCAGGCCAGGACTCTGACCGGGTAATTGGGAAAGCTCACAATCCTCAGGTTCAGGGCGCGCATGACCGCCAGGGCCTCCAGAAAAGCCTCTCTCTCCATAGCGAAAAGCGTTGGGTTTCTGTACTCCTCACCCGGATCCATGTCCAGGATAGCGGGTATCGCATTGGCTTGCAGATTCAACAGCAGCTTGGACCACTTCATGGAGCGATAGTTGCGGAAGGTGGCAACGCGTAGCCCCGCGCTGCCGAAAAGCGCAGCCCACCTGCTGATGGATTGGGAGGCGTCCGCTGGAGCCAGGTTCAGACCCCCGCTGGATGTTTCCAGGCAGATCTGTCCGGGGCCACTGACCGAAACAGACATGGTGAGCACACCAGAGATGACATGGGCCGGGGGGTGAGCCTGTCGCGCAAGCTCCTCTCCCCCGACTCCATTCTGGACCAGAAGTACGGGGGTGCCGGTCGGAAGAAACGCGGCCAGGTCTCGCGTCGCCTCCCAGGTGTCATACACTTTGACCGTAAGTAGCGCCAGGTCCCAGAGCCGCTCTTCTGCCGGCAGGCTGGCCATGCTCTCGGTGGTGTGTGGCCAGACCACGTTCGCGCGGCTGGCCGGCTCTGCCTCCCTGAAGACCTCACCTCCGGCAGTCCATCCGAAACCAACGGCCGGGCTGCGGGGCACTGGTGGAACTCTCACGGAAAGCCGGAGACCCTGTTCGCGAACGATGCGGGTCAGGGCGGGCCGGCCAACCAGGGTCACCTCGTGACCGGCTCTTGCGAGCAGGTATCCCAGAAACGAACCTATAGCTCCTGCACCATAGACCAGGACACGCACTGGACTACCTGCGTTGGATGTCACGGCTCGCCAGCACGTCGATGCCACTGTCCAGCACGTCGGCAGCGACAACATCCCCCACGCGCACTGGCGCTGTGACAGACACCTTGCGCAGGGCTGCCACCAGCTCCGGAATCCGTGCCATCGGTACCGCCGCCGTCGTGTGGACCGGCAGCAGCGGATGTATCCCGTCGAATATCGTAACCGTTGTGGTCAGCACCCGGCGGGGGTCCTTTATCTCGTCCTGAGCGTAAGCAAGGCCGCGCTTACAGCCCTCTCCCTCGACGGCAACGACAGAGCCGCCGTCCAATGACACATCCAGGCGGCAACCCATCGGGCAGGTAACGCAGATCAGCGATTTTTTCTCTATCATGGCTTCAAAACACTCACTTGCAGTTCCTGGGCCGACCTGAGCGACTCACACAGCTCGGGGGCCAGTTTGACGGTCACCATCTCGCCAGGGCGGACGTAGCGCTCGGTCTTGTGAGCTATCTCCACGCCATCCGCGGTGACGACCACCTTCACCTTCTCTTCAACTGGCCGACGGACGCGCAGCTGCAATTGTTGAGCACCCAGCGCCAGGCTCTCGGGATCCAGCCACTGGGGAACCACATAGCGCACATTCTCTCCGGCGCAGGTACGCAGGCGATGCACGGCCGGGCGCACCCTGCCCGCGATGTAGTCGGCAGCGCTGCGTCCGGCGACTTCTCCCGCCAGCGTTACCCAGTCCACCAGGTCGTAGACATGGACCACGTTTCCGGCCGCGTAGAAACCGGGGACGGAGGTGCCCATGCCCTCATCCACGATCGGCCCGGCAGTGAGCGGGTCAAGGGCAATACCCACCCGGCGTGACAGCTCGTTTTCCGGGATCAGACCTACCGACAGCAGAAGAGTATCGCAGGGTATGGTCTCCTCGGTGCCGGCAATCGGCAGCATCCTGTCATCGACGGCTACAGACACAACTGCCTCGACCCTCTGCGTGCCTCTGATTTCCAGCACAGTGCGGCTCAACTGCAGGGGAATGTGAAAGTCCTGCAGGCACTGCACCCAGTTGCGCTTCAGACCGGAGAGGTAGGGCATGATCTCCAGCACGCGCTCCACCCGGGCACCTTCCAGGGTCAGGCGGCGAGCCATTATCATCCCGATATCGCCCGAGCCCAGAATGACAAATCGCCGTCCGGGCATGTATCCCTCGATGTTGACCAGCCGCTGGGCAGTACCGGCGGTAAAGACCCCGGCTGGCCTGGTGCCAGGGATGGCCAGAGCACCCCTGGTTCGCTCGCGGCATCCCATGCCGAAGACCACCGCCCCGGCGCACAGCTCGATCACTCCCTGCCGGGAGTTCGTTGCGTAGATGCGCCGTTGGGGCGTGATTTCGAGCACCATGGTGTCCAGCAGGGTCTGCACGCCGGTCTCGTGGGCCCGATTCACAAAATGCTGCGCATAGGCGGGGCCAGGCAGGTCCCTCCCCAGTGCCTCGAGACCAAAGCCATTGTGAATGCATTGCTGGAGGATGCCTCCCAGCTCCTCGGCCCGTTCTATGACCAGGACCCGTTCGGCGCCCCGCTCGCGAGCCGCCACAGCAGCAGCCAGTCCTCCCGGACCGCCGCCGATCACAGCCACATCACAAGTCAACGTCTCCAAGTCAAAGACACCCCTTCATAGTCTCAGCGCTCCGGCTGGGAGCCGGCAGCCACCGGTGACCTTACTCTCCCATCCCGCCTGTGCCGATGTCCTTCGTCTTGCGCCTGACCAACTCCGAGCCAAAACCCCGCTTGGTAACCGCAGTGGCAGCCACCTGCAGCTCGCGGGCCAGGATGTTGATCACGCGCGGGGTATCGAATCCACCCTGACACCGCCCTGCCCCCAGGCGAGTACGGCGCTTAAGCGCATCATAGGTAAGGGCCGGTACCGGCGCATGAATCGCAGCCACGATCTCGCCTTCTGTGACCATCTCACAACGGCACACGATTCTGCCATAGCGAGGATCTTTGGCGATCAGCTCCTGCTGTTGTGTGTGTGACAATTCGCTGAAGTGCGGTGCGGGTTTGCGCTCCGGGTTGAAGGCGCGATTCGGCACCAGCGGCAGCCCACACTCCCTCAGCAGGTCGACGACATACTCGGCTATGGCCGGCGCAGCGGTGAACCCGGGTGACTCGATGCCGGCCACATTCACCAATCCCGGGGCCTCGGCAGGGGCATCAATCCAGAAATCACCGCTGCTGCCTGCCGCTCTCAGGCCGGCAAAGACCGCGATCACATCTCGTTTGTCCAGCGAGGGAACAAGCCGTTGTGCTCCGCTGAACACCTCGTCCAATCCCTGCTTTGTGACCACAATGTCATCACGACTCTCCGTATCTTCCGCATTGGGTCCGATCAGGGTATTGCCGTGGCTGGTCGGGGTGACCACGATGCCCTTGCTCACCGGTGTAGGGCATGGGAAGAGTACCTGGCGCACCCGGCTCTTCTCGCGGTCGAAAACGTAGTACTCCCCCTTGCGTGGCTTGATGCGAAACCCGGTCAACCCCGCCTGAGCCATAATCGTATCGGCATACACTCCGCAGGCGTTCACGACAAAGCGGCTGGAGAATACCCCGCTGTCGGTTCTCACCCCGCTGATTCGCCCATCTTGTCGCTCAAGATCGGTAACCTCGGTCTCAAGCATCACCGTGACACCGTTCGTCACCGCGTTCTCCGCCGCCGCAATGGTCATCATGAAGGGGTCAACGATGCCTCCGGTTTCGGCGTAGAGGGCCGCTCTGGCCTGCGGATTGAGCAGGGGCTCCGCCTGAAGCATCCGCGAGCCGGAGATGATGCTCAGGCCTGGCACGCCGTTCTGTTTGCCCCGTTCACGCAGCTCCTCCAGGGTGCGCAGCTCCTCGTCCGCCATGGCGACCACGTACGTGCCGTGGCGTTCGGAAAGTACCCCCAGCTCCTCGCACAACTGTGCATACATCCGATTGCCAGCCACGTTCAGCCTGGCTTTGAGGGAGCCGGGCTTGGCGTCATAACCAGCATGAATGATCGCCGTGTTGGCTTTGGACGTGCCCGAGCAAACATCAGCTCCTCGCTCCAGAAGGAGGACTCGCAATTGATAGCGCGACAGGGCGCGCGCGGTGAGGCAACCTACCACCCCGCCGCCAATAACGATCACATCGTAAGGGATATTCATAGATTTCGCTCGCCGCCTAGACCCATCTCATGGCGCGTTGGACGGCCTTCCGCCAGCCAGCATAGCCGCTTTCGCGCCTGTCCGCACTCCATTGAGGCTCAAAGACCCGCTCCACTGCCCAGTTCGCTCTGAGCTCATCCAGACTCAGCCAAAGCCCGGCCGCCAGACCGGCTGCATAGGCTGCGCCCAGGGCTGTGGTCTCGCGCACAGTGGGGCGTACAACGGGAACGCCCAGAATGTCGGCCTGGAGCTGCATCAGAAAGTCGTTCGCAACTGCACCACCATCCACTTTCAAAGCCGACAGGGTGATCCCAGAGTCCGCGTTCATGGCGTCAAGCACCTCGCGTGTCTGGTAGCAGATGGCTTCAAGGGTTGCACGCACGATATGCGCCTTGGTTACATAGCGGGTCAGACCCACGATGACTCCCCGGGCGTCCATATCCCAGTAAGGGGCAAAAAGCCCTGAGAAAGCAGGAACGAAATAGATCCCCCCACTATCCTCAACCGAGCGGGCAATGGTCTCCGTCTCAGCCGCGGTCTTGATCAGCCCGAGGTTATCGCGGAGCCACTGCACAGCCGCACCTGTGATGGCGATCGATCCCTCCAGTGCATAGTTGCAGCGGCCCGGCTCCGTACCGTAGGCAGCGGTCGTTAAGAGCCCCTGTCTGGATAGAACAATGTCCGTTCCGGTGTTAAGCAGCATGAAACAGCCGGTGCCGTAGGTGTTTTTCGCCTCGCCCCGATCAAAGCAGGTCTGTCCTACCAGGGCTGCCTGCTGGTCACCCAGGTCGCCGCAAACGGGTACCCCCGCAAACCGACTGCCAACCGCGACTCGGCCGTAGTGGCTCCTGTCAATCGAGGGCCGGATAGAGGGCAGCATGGCAGGGGGAATACCCAGCATATCCAGGATCTCGCCGTCCCACTCCAGTGTGCGGAGATTCATCAGCATCGTGCGCGAGGCATTCGTCGGGTCGGTGATGTGCACCCCGCCATTGGGTCCGCCTGTGAGATTCCAGATCAACCAGGTGTCTATGTTGCCAAAGAGGGCCTGCCCCTGCTCGGCTTTCTCCCGCGCAACGGGCACGTTATCCAGTATCCACTTGAGCTTGGGAGCGGAAAAGTAAGTGGCTATCACCAGACCAGTGCGGTCGCGGATCATCGACTCCATGCCGCGCGAGATCAGGTCCTGACAGATCTCGCGGGTACGTGTGCATTGCCAGACGATGGCGTTGTACAGGGGCTGGCCGGTCACCCTGTCCCACACTACAGTAGTTTCGCGCTGATTCGTGATGCCGATCCCGGCAAGCTGATGAGGCTGAAGCCCGCTCAACTCCAGGGCCTCCTGCATCATTTTGCGGGTCACGTTCCAGATTTCGAGCGGATCGTGCTCGACCCAGCCCGGCCGGGGATAGACCTGCCTGTGCTCTTGATACGCGGAGCCGGCCACACCGCCATCCCGGTTAAAAATCATGAACCGCGTGCCCGTCGTTCCCTGATCAATTGCGCCCGCGTAGCCAGCCATCTTTGCCAGCCCCTTTCGTAGCCATCGACCTGAGGTCGGCCAGATGGTACCCCATTTCGCAGGGCCGGTCAAGGACTACCAGGGCCAATGGTGGATGAGGCAATGAAGTCCATTTGCCATAAGGCGCCGTCTGAGGTAGAATTACGGTAAAGAGGCTGCGTATCGCGGTGGTGGACGATCGCCCATCGCCCTTCTGGACAGCAGGGAGCTCGACCGTGGGGGCCATTGGCTACTGGGTGCCCGACACGCAGAGTGAGGGCCAACGCCAGACGATAGAAGCCTACCTGCAGGCCTTCACCGGCGAAGGCAATCTGGTACTGGATCCGTTCTGCAAGTCGGCAGAGTTGGTCCAAGCCGCAACAACTGCGGGCCGCCGTGTTATCGCCGTGTCCTCCAACCCCCTGGACGCATTGCGCACGCGCGTCGCCCTGCTGGCAGTCCCGCCTCGCGATATAGACTCGGCCATCACCCGCATTGCCGATTCGCCCAAATCTGGCCTGTCACTGCGTGAGCACCTAGCCCGCCTCCATCGCACAACCTGTCCCCGCTGCGGGAAGCCGACCGCCGCAGACTACTTTGTGTGGGAGCGCGGGGAGGACCTCCCGAGGCAGGTCTACTACTCCTGCCCTGCCTGTGGTGCCACGGGTCTCAAGAACAGAGAAGAAAGCGATTCCCTGCCGCTTCAGGAGATCGAGCCGCGCGGCCTGCACTACTGGTACATCCTCGACCGCATCGTTTCTCAGGAAGGGAACGCCCGCAAGCTGGCGGCCAGTCTCCTTGAACTATACACCCCGCGCAGCCTCTACACCCTGTCGAATCTGCAGCTCAAGATAGAGGCGCTATTCTCCGGCACACCGATGTACGATGTGCTGCGCCTGGGTCTGCTGCACGCTCTTGAGCGCGGCAGCAAATTGAATCCGGTCCCGGGCGAGCCGGTTCCTGCCCACGCCCCTGCTCTACGGGTTCCACAAAGATACGCAGAGTGGAATGTCTGGAGTCTGTTTGAGCAGGCACTGCAGTCCCTGGCACAGCAGCAGCCAGCGCTCCAAGTCGCGCTGGAGGCTCAGCCACTGGGCGTGACAGCTGCGGCCTCACCGGGGGGCAGGGCTTTCGTCGGTCATCTCCCCGTACGCCAACTCGTTTCAGCCGTTTCGGAGGCCAGCGCGCATCTGGTCTGGGTTCACGCCCCGCCTCTGGGGCGCACGCACTGGGCGCTGCCTTACCTGTGGACTGGTTTCCTGTTTGCCTCAAAAGTAGCCGCCCCACTCTGGCCGCTCGTCCGACGGCGCAGTTCCGATTGGCCCTGGTACCTGTCTGTGATGCGCTCCACTCTCGGCGCCCTGGGGCGCACGTTGCACCAAGATGGGCGACTGGTCCTGGTTGGGCCCAGCAAGGGGTTGGCCTTCCACGAGACAGTGACCATGGCGGCTGCGGGTGCCGGCCTTCAGCTGGAGACGTCTCTCTATCATTCTCTGGAGCCGGAGTTGGCCACCAAACCTTTTGGCGGCCTGCGTGGTGATTACCGGTCCACCTGGAGGCCCAGCACAGCTGATCGACCGGCTCCAGTCGAGATATCCGATCTTCTGACCCGATGCCGCGAAGCTACAGTGCTTGCGGCGAGGGAATTGCTGCAAGCTCGCGCCGAACCGACCTCCTTTGCCCGCCTCCATTCGTACATCTGGGAGGCCCTGGCCAAACGTCAGTTGTTGAAGCGTGCCCTGTCCATTCAGGATCTGGAGTTCCCCCTAGAATGGATTCGCCAGCAAGTCACGGCGGCGCTACAGAACGCAGTAGGCACTGTGTTTGTTCAGCTGTGGCAGGATGATTCCAAGGAGGAGTGTCTGTGGTGGCTGCAGCATCCGGACGGCGCCAGGCCGCTCTCAGAGCGAGTGGAGGAATCGGTCTGTGATCTGCTGGAGTCCAGTGGTCCGCTCGACACGCGGAACCTGCTACAACTGGTCTATGACCACTTCCCGGAGGAACTCACTCCCGACGAGTCCTGGGTGAACGCCTGTCTGACATCGTATGGCAACGCTGTGGCGCCTGGACGCTGGCAGATCAATCCCTCAGACGGTGCCCGGGCGCGCAAGGAGATACGCCATGAGACCCTTGCGCTGCTTCAGTCGCTGGGGCAGGGTTGGGGGCTGGGCTGCAGGCAGTACCAGAACCAGGCGGTCGTCTTCTGGACTCTGGGTGGGGAGGACACGATTGCTCTGGTTGTGCTCGACTCTGCGGCCGTTAGCGTCTTGATCGGGCTGACTATCCCGGAAACCGTGAAGAGCCTCTATGCGATTATCCCGGACGTGCGATTGGATCTTGTCCGGGCCAGGCTCGCGCGCTCGCCTGCCCTGCGCCGCGCGATTGGAGCGAGGGGCTGCAAGTTCATCCATGATCAGGATCTGGTACATTGGGCGAGTCAGCACGACACCAGATTCGAGGACCTGGACTCGATCGTCAGCCTCGACCCCTTGACCACCGAAGGACGCGGCCAACTACCCCTGCTCTAACCTCTTCTCCTTGCGATGGCCGGTGTTGCGTGCTATGATAGCCGGGTTTGTCGTTCCCGACAGAGCACGGACGGTCTACGGACATGAACACCAGCATGGAAGACAACACGGCAACGCCTCGCGGGCTCCAGTATACCTCTGGCGATATCCCGCGTGCTGTCGCGCGACTGGCACTGCCAGCCATCGGCGAGAACCTGCTTACGACGATGGTCTTTATCGTCGATACCCTGCTGATCGGCTGGCTGCGGGATCCGGCAGCCCTGGCGGCGGTGAGCCTGGGCGGTATGTTCCTGAACATTGCCAACCAGCTATTTGCCGGTATCGCCGTGGCCGCCACAACGCTGGTAGCTCATGCCTGGGGAGCTGGAGAGCGAGAGCGGGCCAGGCGAATTGCCGCTCAGGCCATCGTGGTCGGGGTTCTGTTTGCCGTTCTCGCCATCCTTGTACTGTGGCCTGCCGCAGGCCCTCTGTTGTCGCTGATGGGTGCCTCGGAGCGAGCCACCTCTCTGGGCATCCAGTACGTGCGCATCATACTGGTCACCTCGTTGCTCGGCTTTCCGATGATCGTGCTCAACGGTATCCTACGAGGATCTGGTGACACTCAGACCCCGATGACCGTCACGTTGATTATGAATGTCTGGAACGTACTCGCGGCCGGGGCCCTGACCTTTGGCGTTGGGCCCTTGCCCCCGTTGGGACTCGCCGGGGCAGCCTGGGGAACTGCGTCCGCGCGTCTGTTGGGGGGAGTCGTCGCCCTCTACATAGTGATGAGCGGCAAGCGGTTCCTGCGCATTCACTGGAGCGACCTGCTGCGCCTGGATCGCACTCTGATCGGGCAGATGGTGAGATTGAGCCTGCCCATAGCGGGCGAGTCCATCGTCACGCGCTCAGGTTTTGTCCTGTTTATGCGCATCGTCTCCGGACTGGGTGAAGCCCCCCTGGCTGCCCATCAGATCGCCGTGAACGTCGAGTCCCTCTCCTATATGCCCGGCTTTGGCCTGTCCGTGGCCAGTACGACGCTGGTTGGCCAGTCCCTGGGTGCACGCAGACCTGATCTGGCCGAAAAAAGCATCCGCACTTCGATGCGCTTCGCCCTGGTAGTGATGGGGATGGTAGGTGGCATCTTTGCCCTGTTCGGGCCCTCCCTGGCCTCGCTATTTGGCAGCACCCCGGAGGTTGTGGCCCTGGCAGGCAGTGCCATACGGATCGGCGCTGTGGAGCAACTGCCCATTGCCGTGCAAATGGTCCTGTCGGGTGGCCTGCGCGGAGCTGGTGATACTCGCACTCCCATGTATGCTACTCTACTGGGTACGTTGCTCTTCCGCGTACCTGTGGTGTACTTCTTCGCGGTCTATCTCGGTCTGGGTCTTGACGGGGTATGGTGGGGCACGGCGCTGGACTGGACGGCCAGAGCAGTCGTCCTCTATCTTCTCTTCCGCCGCGGGGCCTGGAGAAGGATCAGACTCTAGAAAACAAGGGGGGCGGTTGTAACCGCCCCCCTTTGTTTTCCAACGAACTAGCGGATGGCCTTTTCCGTCACTTTGTCGAAGAAGTGAACATTGTCCATATTGAAGGCTATATCCACTGTGCCTCCCATGCATGCCGATGTTCGAGGATCCACCCGGGCGATGCATGGCTGATCATCAGTCAGCAGGTGCAGGTAGACTTCACTGCCCATTAGCTCCGTCACATCGACCTGAGCTGTGACATACGCGGCAGTGATGCCCGGCGGAGCGAAGTTGCGGTCGTGAATATCCTCGGGACGAATGCCAAAGACCAGGGGCTTGCCCAGGAATGGCACCAACGCCTCGGCCTTAGCTGGCGGAACCTTAACCTTGAAACCTGGGCCTTCGAGCGACATCTCCTCCGCCGTGCCCATAGGGGTCACATCGAAGGTGTTCATGGCCGGACTGCCGATGAAGCCAGCCACAAACAGGTTGTCGGGATGCTTGTAGAGGTTGAAGGGGGTATCCGTCTGCTGTAGAACGCCATCCTTCATCACGGCAATGCGAGTGCCCATGGTCATGGCTTCGGTCTGGTCATGGGTCACATAGATGAAGGTGGCCTGCAGCCGCTGATGCAGCTTGGAAATCTCCGCGCGAGTCTGAACTCGCAATTTGGCATCGAGGTTGGACAGGGGCTCATCCATCAGGAATACCTGTGGCTCGCGTACGATGGCTCGGCCCAGTGCCACGCGCTGCCGCTGCCCGCCAGATAGCTGACGAGGCTTACGATCCAGCAACTTCTCAATGCCCAGAATATCGCCCGCCTCTTTGACCCGCCGGTCGATCTCCACCTTGGGCGTCTTGCGCAGCTTGAGGCCAAAGGCCATGTTGTCGTAGACGCTCATATGGGGGTACAGGGCATAGCTCTGGAAGACCATGGCGATGTCGCGATCCTTGGGCGCTATGTCGTTCACCACACGATCGCCGATTTTGATCGTCCCTGAGGTAATCTCTTCCAGACCTGCAAGCAGCCGAAGGGCAGTAGTTTTGCCGCAACCAGAGGGACCTACCAGTACGAGGAACTCCTTGTCCGGGATGTCCAGCGAAACGTCGTTGACGGCCAAAACGTCTCCAAAACGTTTCGACACATGATCGTAGATGACGCGTGCCACAGTGAATGCCTCCAACGGAGAATATTAGGTCTGCCTTTGCACAAGGCAGGCGCAACGCCCCAGGAACAGAACTGTTCGGTCATCCTCTAGGGATGGGCACGAAGGCCAAAACCGCTTCCTGGCGCGCCGTCAAGGGGCGCGGATCGGGGTATTGTTTGGCTTGTCACCTCCTCTGCGCATCATCGCGTGATAAGAAAAGGGCCGCCACGGTCCCGAACTCCACCGTGATGATTGACTGGTAAAATCCGGGCTAGCGTATTGTAGTATCTTCCGCAGTTTTGTCCAATCACGGGTGAGGCAATTTGGCTTTTCCAGACATTCGTGATAGAATCGCCACTCTTGAAGGTTCGCTTATGGCAAACCTTTCCGCTCCAGGCCGCTCTGTTCACCCAACAGGCCGGTCCTGCAGCAATCCCAAGGAAAGGAGGTGTGGCGATGGCAGGGTACGAATTAGTCTTCATCGTCCAGCCTGATATGGAAGAAGAGCCCCGCAATGCGCTGATTGCCAAGGTTACTCAGACAATCAGCGACCTCAAAGGCCAGGTTCTCAAACTTGACCCCTGGGGTAAGCGACGGTTGGCATACCCCATCAAAAAGCTCCATGAGGGATTTTACGTCGTGGTGCAGATGGAGTTGCCTCCCTCGGCCGTGCGCTCTCTTGAGAGATCCATCAAACTGATGGAAGACATCATCCGCTATCTGGTCGTGCGCAAGGATTTTGCACCAGCGGAGCCGAAGCAATAAGCTCGCGTTTCGAGTGTGATACAAGGAGGCTGATTTAGCTATGGATTCACAAGGAAGATCAGACGGACCGCGCTCAAGGCGCTACGGTTCTTCGGATGATGATCGGCGTGGCGGAAGGCGGGGTTACGGCCCGCCCGCTGCACGCAGAAAGTGCGCTTTCTGCGCGAACAAGAATCTGGAGCTGGACTACAAGAAGGTAGACATGCTCCACAACTATACAACAGAGCGCGGAAAGATTGGCACCAGACGGCACAGCGGCCTGTGTGCCCGCCACCAGCGTGACGTGGCCCTGGCCATCAAGCGCGCTCGCCACCTGGCTCTACTGCCCTACACTGCCGAACACGTGCGCAAGGTCTAGCTGCATTATGGCTTCATCCAGAGAGCAGGAACTGCTCTCTGGATGAGTTGGACAGGCGTACCTGGAAGCCGAGGATCACGAATGACCAAGTTCAGACCTACAGAGACAGTTACCAAGAAACAGCTCTCTCGTAAAGAGCAAGAAATGAAGCAGCGCCGGATTCTCAACATCCTGCTCGGCCTGACGGCAGCCGCTGTGATCCTGGTGCTCGCCTTCGGCTGGTACCAGGAATTCGTGGCCAAACCATCGGCCCCGGTCGCGACTGTGAACGGCAAGGCTCTCACCACGCGCGATTATCAGGCTCTGGTCAAGTACCGGGACTTTGAGCTGATGAACGTGATAGCCAATGTCAAGAGCCAGATCGATACACTGGACCCAACCAATGAGGATCAGACGTGGCTTGTGGAGTACATGCAGCAGCAGATGCAGTCGCTCCAGTCGCAACGCAACTCGGTTGCGCTCGATACTCTTGATGAGATGATTGACGATGAGTTGATACGCCAGGAAGCAGCCAGGCGGAACATCCAGGTGACGGCGGAGGAGCTGCAGGCCGAGATCGAAGTGCAGTTCGGCTATGATCGTAACCCTCCCACGCCGACGCCCATTCCGATCACCGCAACGGTGGATACTTCCGTTACGCCGACGCCCACCGAAGCACCAATGACTCTCGCCGAGTTCGAGACAAACTACAGCAACTATGCGGCGGCCTTGCGCAAGAATATCGGATTCAGCGAGCAGTCTTTCCGCAGGCTGTTCGAGTCGAACCTCTACAGCACCAAGCTGCAAGAGGCTCTGGCTCTTGAAGTGTCCACCTCCGGAGAGCAGATTCATGCTCGCCACATCCTCGTCGCGACCGAGGACGAGGCCAAGAAGGCCCTGGAACGCTTACAGGCCGGCGAGGATTTCGCCGCTCTGGCCAAGGAGCTCTCGACAGATACGGGTAGCCAGGAATCCGGGGGAGACCTCGGTTGGTTCGCTCGAGGGGCGATGGTTACCCAGTTTGAGGATGCCGCCTTCGCTCTGGACGCCGGGCAGACGAGCGAGCCAATTCAGACCAGCTATGGATACCACATCATCAATGTCATCGAACGGGACCCAAATCGTGCGCTGGACGAAGATGCTCTGGAGTCAAAGAAGGCCTCCGCGTTGGAGGACTGGCTGGCAACACAACGAGCGTCAGACGCAGTGAAGAGCTACTGGAGTTCAAGCATGGTCCCGGAGATCACCTACAACTAGCCGGGAGGGAGGGCCCCTGCCGGAGGCGGCCCACGCAAAGCGAAATTTCGGAAGCGGATGGGTGTTGGCACCCATCCGCTTCTTCGTTCTCTGCCATGGAGCGATCGCAGGCGTTATGCCTTCTCGCGCCGGATCTCCAGGATGTCGCGCAGTCCCTCCAGGCGCGCAAACACATCCCGGAGCTGCTCCACGCCTGTTATCAACAAGACCACCTGGAACGTAGCTGTGTTGTCCGGGTGCACCGATACGTTCACGGAACCCATGTTAATGCCCTCGTCCGTCACGATTGCGGCAATATCGCGCAACAGCCCTGAACGGTCAAAGGCCTCAATCCGAATGTCCACCGGGTATACTTCGCGGGTGGATCCCCACTGAACATCAATCAGGCGTTCCGAATCGGATAGACCCTTGATGTTCGAGCAATCCCGACGATGCACGGTGATTCCGGTTCCACGAGTGATATAGCCGATTATGGGATCGCCCGGGACCGGTGAGCAGCACTTGGCCAGGCGAGTCAGCAGATCACCTACTCCCTTGACCTGTACGCCAACCATGGACGGCGAGGGCAGAGTCGCCTCTGGCAACCACCGCTTTTGCACTACGATGTCGGCCAGCTTGGTGGCGATCTGAGGGGGACTTATATCCCCGTAACCAACCGCCGCCAGGAAATTGTCCACGTTGTCATACTTGAAGAGACGGGCAATTTCCTCAAAGGGCCTTTGCTCGAGGCCAAGGCGGCGTAGCTCCTTCTCCAGCTGCTCGCGGCCCTGGGCAATGTTCGTCTCACGCTCCTGCTGCCGGAACCACTGCCGGACTTTCTCCCTGGCACGCGCAGTAGTAAGGTAGCCCTGCGCCTGATCCAGCCAGTCGAGGCTCGGGCCGCTTCTCTTCGCCGTGAGAATCTCTACCTGTTCACCTGTGTGAAGCCTGTAGTCCAGGGGCACCAGACGACCATTCACCTTCGCACCACGGCACCGATGCCCGATCTCTGTATGGATGTGATAGGCAAAGTCGACCGGTGTCGCTCCCTGGGGAAGATCCACGATGTCCCCCTTGGGGCTAAATACGTAGACACGCTCGGGGAAGATGTCGCTCTTTAGCGACTCGACGAATTGGCCAGCGTCTTTGACTTCCTGTCGCCACTCTGAAGCCTGGCGCAGCCAGCCGATTTTCGCCTCCAGATTGAGATCACGCTTGGTCTGCTCCTTGTAGCGCCAGTGCGCAGCAATACCATACTCGGCGATATAGTGCATATTCCGAGTACGTATCTGCACCTCCAGAGGCCTTCCTTCCGGCCCGATAACCGCTGTGTGCAAGGATTGATAGAGATTGTCCTTGGGCATAGCAACATAATCGTCAAACTGCCCGGGAATCGGCTTCCACATGCTGTGGATGATCCCCAGTACTGCATAGCACTCTCGTATCTCGTCCACCAGAATGCGCACTCCGCGCACATCGTAAATCTCCTCGAACTCGCGGCTTTTCTGCTTCATCTTGCTAAAGATGGAGAACAGGTGTTTGGGGCGCCCCGTGACTTCCGCCTTCAGTCCCTCATCCTGCAATCGTCGGCGAAGAACGGTGATGACACGCTCCACATAGTCCTCGCGCTCCTTGCGCTTCTCAGCCAGCAGGTCGGCGATGCGGTGGTACTCTGCCGGCTCAAGGTGGAGCAGAGCAAGGTCTTCCAGTTGCCATTTGAGCTCCCAAATGCCGAGTCTGTTGGCAAGCGGTGCGTAGATATCGAGTGTCTCGCGGGCTATGCGGGTCTGTTTCTCCAGGGGAAGCGAATCGAGGGTGCGCATGTTGTGGAGCCGGTCGGCGAGCTTGATCATGATTACCCGGATATCGTCGACCATTGCGAGGAAGATCTTGCGGATGTTCTCCGCCTGAGCTTCGGCCAGTCCTCCCTCCTGGCTACGGCTGAGATCACGCAAACGCTCCAGCTTGGTAACCCCATCCACGAGCCTGGCGATCTCATCACCAAACTGGGTGCGAACCGCTTCCAGGGAAATGGCAGTGTCTTCCGGCACATCGTGCAGCAGAGAAGCGACGAGCGTGGGGACATCCATGCGCAGGTCTGCCAGGGCGTCAGCCACGGCGAGCGGGTGATGGATATAGGGCTCCCCGGACTTGCGAGCCTGCCCTGCATGCGCCGCCAGAGCAGCCTCGTACCCACGCCGCAGCAGCGCCGTGTCTGCGTCTGGCAAATACTGGAGCACCTTATCCAACAACTGCTCGAATGGATCCACGTATCCCTGCCTGCTTCAAGTATAGGGCAGCGCCGCAGTCGCTCCAAATCACCCGACAAAAGGACACGTTGCCGCTCGGATTACCGGCCAATCGGTTCCCCGCGCGCGATTGGCGTGGCCCTGATCGATATGGTAAGATAGCCGGACCTTGGTAGTGAGAGGCGGGGAACCTCCAGAATGATTCCACTCAGATTGCAGCTGCACAACTTTATGTGCTACCAGGAGCCACAGACTCTGGACTTTCACGGCATCCAGCTTGCCTGCCTAGCGGGTGACAATGGGCACGGAAAATCGGCCCTCCTGGACGCCATCACCTGGGCTCTCTGGGGGAGGGCCAGGGCCAGGTCCGACGACGACCTCATTGCCCACGGCAAGGGAGAGATGGACGTAGACCTGGAGTTTCGACTGGGCGACTCGCACTATCGCGTCCTGCGCAAGCGTCAACTGGGGCGCACCAGCAAGAGCACCCTCGAGTTCCAGATCAAGGATGGCGAGGGGTTTCGTCCCCTCACATCGGCCACACTGCGCGATACCCAGGCTCGCATCAATGAGGTCCTGCGCCTTGACTATGACACCTTCATAAATTCCGCACTCCTTCTGCAGGGCCGCGCCGATGAGTTCACCATTAAGCCTCCGGGCGAGCGCAAGCGCATTCTGGCGGAAATCCTCGGGCTCTCCATTTATGATGAGTATGAACAGAGGGCGAAGGAGCGCGCCAAGGAGAAGGAGCTGAGCCAGCGCGAGACAGCCGCACGGATCGAGGAAATCGAGCGCGAGCTGACGCACCGCCCGGAGTATGTGATCGAGCTGAATGCGGCCCAGGCTGAGCTTGCTCGCCTCGCTGCAGAGGCAAGAGTCGCCGATGCCACCCTGCAGTCTCTTCGGGATCGAACGCAGACCCTGCAGGCACAGCACAGGCAATCGCTGGACCTGGCAAAACGTGTTTCGGAAACGGAGGCGCGACTGGAGGAGCTGGATTCTCAGGTCGAAAGACTGGAAGGACGAATCGCCGCCAGTGAAACCGTTCTTCGCCAGCGCGATGAGATCGAATCGGCTCACGCCATGTTGGTGGAGGCGCGAGAGCAGGAGAGGAGCTACGCCGACAAGCTTACGCAACTCCTGGAGCTGAGTGAAGAGAAGAACACCCTCGAAGGGCGAATCGCCGAAGCCCGCCAGAGCGTGGAACTGCAGATCCGCCTTCTTTCAGAGAGGTTGGCCGACCTTCAGAGGCAGACTGACGGTCGCGACGCCTCCGCTCTGGAACTCGCCCAGGTATCATCCGAGCTGGACCGTCTTGCCATGCGACAGGCCCAGAGGGAACAGGGCTCAGCAGCCCTGCGGGACCTGACCAGCGAGGCCGCTACGCTCGACACCCTCAATGCCCAGCTCAAATCGGACATGGCTGCGACCAAGGACAAGCTGGACCTTCTTCAGTTGCCCGGCGCCGCATGCCCCCTGTGCGG
>DCVA01000052.1:0-37406 GCA_002327925.1 Anaerolineales bacterium UBA2200 | reverse complement strand
CACGCGCCGCAGCTACCCTGTCCGAACAGCAACCCACGCTGCGTGCACTGCAGGCCAAGCTCCAGCATCAGGACTTTGCGCAGGACGAACAGGCCCGGCTGGGCGAGCTCAACAGGCGCATAGCTGCCCTGGGCTACAACAGGGCCGAGCATGATCGCCTCCGCCTCTCCATCGTCTCTCTCAAGGATGCAGAAGCCAGGCGAACTCAGCTGCATCAATCGCAGCAGCTACTCGAACAATTACTGGAGAACCGCGCTCAGCTGCTGCGCACTCGCGAGGAGTGGAAAGGCGCGCTGCTGGCAGATCAGGAACGATACACTGAGCTAGCTGTCGCTCTCGCAGGCCTGGAACAGCTCACACGACAGTTGGATGACCAAGTACATCTGTCCGATGGCCTGCATGCCAGCGAGGGACGGGCACGGCAGACCGTGGGTGCGGCACAACAAAAGCTGGACACGTGCAACTATCTGGAAGGGCAGCAACGCGAACGCAAGCGCGAAATGGATCAGCTAGCGGAGGAGAGAGTACTCTTCGAACATCTGCAGTTCGCCTTCGGCAAGAAGGGACTGCAGGCATTGATCATCGAAACCGCTATCCCCGAGCTCGAAGAGGAGGCAAACCGCCTTCTGTCGAAAATGACCGACGGTCGCATGAGCATGCACTTTGATACGCAGCGAGACACCAGAAGCCACAGCACCATAGAGACCCTGGATATCAAGGTCGCAGACGAAAACGGCTCGCGCAGCTACGAAATGTACTCAGGTGGTGAGGCCTTTCGTATCAACCTGGCCATTCGTATCGCCCTGAGCAAGCTCCTGGCGAGGCGGTCCGGCGCCCAATTGCAGACCCTCATCGTAGATGAAGGCTTCGGTACTCAAGATTCTGACGGACGACAGAAGCTTGTGGAGGCCATTAACTCCATCCGATACGATTTTGCGCTGATCCTGGTGATCACCCACATCGAGGAATTAAAGGATGCCTTCCCGGTGCGTATCGACGTGTACAAAACGGCACAAGGATCGCAGATCTCCGTCGCCTGACGTCACGCGCCAGACAAGAAGTTGTCGAAGGACCCAGAGTCCATATCTATCCCATTGTCAAAGTGAGGAATCGCAGTGAAAGCTGTACAGCTCACCCAGATCAGATCCCCGCTGCAGATGCGAGATGTCCCTACTCCCACCATCGGCGAGCATGATGTGCTCGTGCGTGTACGCGCTGCCGGAATCTGTCACTCCGACGTACATTACCGCGCCGGCACGTCGCCGACCGCATCTCTTCCCGTCACACTGGGCCACGAGATCGCGGGGGAGGTTGCCCGGGTTGGAGCACAGGTTCGCGACCTGCAGCCCGGGGACCGGGTCTGCCTGCACTACCTGGTCACCTGTGGCGAATGCCCTCCCTGCCAGGCAGGTGATGAGCAATTCTGCACAAGGGGCCAGATGCTGGGCAAGCATCGCGATGGAGGCTACGCTGAGTATGTTGCAGTACCATCCCGCAACGCCCTCCGCCTTCCGGACAACACTTCCTTTGAACACGGCGCGGTGATGATGTGTTCCTCAGCTACCGCGTTGCATGCTCTACGCAAGGGTCGCCAGAGGGCCGGAGAGACTGTAGCCGTATTCGGCATTGGCGGGCTGGGTCTGTCTGCGATTCAGCTTGCCACAATCCGGGGGGCACTGGACGTGTTCGCCGTGGATGTAAACCCGGCCAAGCTGGAGGTCGCTTCTCGCTACGGAGCTATACCCGTGGATGCTTCGCGCTGCGACCCGGTGGCAGAGATCCTGCACGCGACAGGCGGGAAGGGTGTGAACGTAGCTCTGGAATTGATCGGCTTACCGCAGACCATGCAACAGGCCGTGCAGTCTCTGGCTGTGTTCGGGCGTGCTGTCTGGGTGGGCATCACCACGCGGCCCGTAACGCTGAACTCTTATCACGACGTGCTGGGCAAAGAGGCGGAGATCATCGGTTCAGACGACCACCTCACCCATGAACTGACTTTGCTCCTGGAATATGCTCGCAGGGGGCTGCTAGACCTGTCGCAAGTCGTTACTCACACCGTACCCCTGGACGCGGGGGCAATCAACACGGTGATGGATAGTCTGGAGCGCTTCGAGGGCAACGCTCGTACAGTCATCATGCCCTGAACGGTGGCACAGCCCCACGCCCCGACGTGTACCTCTGACCCGTCTGGGCTACCTGGGGCATTTGCAGCTGATCGCTGCTTCCTCGCCCTCGGGCCAGCAACGGTTGCCCGAGATGCAGGAGGAGCGCTCCTGCGCACCCGAAACCAGACGCCTTGGCAGGTCAGGCTCGCAGATAAGCGGGCGACACATCGAGATCAGGTCCGCGTCGCCGCTGGTCAGAACATCCTCCATTACGGAAAGGGAGCGCAGACCCCCCACCAGAAGGATCGGCAGCCGCGTCCTCCGTTTCGCTTCTCTGGCCCAGGATCTGAAGTACGCCTCATCGCCTTCCTTTCGGATGCCCGGCAGGATGGCCGCGCTGCGTCTTCCTCCAATGCCAGCACTGATCTCTACTGCATCAAGCCCCATCGACTCCAGCTCAGACACCACCTCCAGCCCTTCGGCAAGCGAGAGCCCGCCATCAACCGAATCGGCCAGTCCCAGCTTGATGAGCATGGGGTAGCCGGAACCTACTTCGCTCCGTACCGCCGAGCAGATGGACCGCAAGAACGATGCTCGGCCATGGATATCGCCGCCCCACTCGTCCTCTCGGCGATTCACCAGAGGGGAGAGGAACTGATTGACCAGATAGCCGTGCGCGGCGTGAATCTGCACGCCATCGAACCCCGCCACCTTGGCCCGGCGGGCAGCCAGGGCGAAAGCCCTAATCACCTCTTCGATTTCGCTGTTGCTCATCGTGCGGGCCGACCGCTTGAGCCAGTCGGCCTGAATAGCGGAAGGTGCCACCGCATCGGCGACCGTCTCAGTGCTA
The DNA here is from genome assembly GCA_002327925.1 of Anaerolineales bacterium UBA2200. Taxonomy (GTDB): domain Bacteria; phylum Chloroflexota; class Anaerolineae; order UBA2200; family UBA2200; genus UBA2200. The sequence goes on along the minus strand of DCVA01000052.1, from coordinate 34,451 downwards.
CACTGCATTCCACCATGGTTGATCTGCACCACAGCACGCCCGCCCTTCGTGTGCACCGTTTTTGCAAGTTCCCGCAGACCCGGGATCAACTCATCCGCGTAGATGCCCACCATCCGGTCATGGCATTGGCCCCCCGGGTGCACATACATATGTCCGGTGATGATGAGCCCCACTCCACCGTCAACAAGGTCGCTGTAGAGCGTCTTGAGCGCCTCTTCGGGCCGGCCCTCAGAGTCAGCCAGGAACTCGGCCGTGGCAGACCGAACCAGATGATTGGGTAGTTCAAGTCCTCCGATGGCTACGGGTGTAAAAAGATGATACAAGATGTTCCTCCCTGTGCTGCAAAGGAAGACCGTGGAGGCGGTCGCTACGCTGCCTCCACGGTCTCGAGTCCAGCCAACTGGCTGCTATGGGCGCACCAAGCCCTGCATATCGACCGCAACTGCCTGACCGAGGTCAGCAAGGCTATCATATGTGACCTGAAGCAGATACTTGGGGTTATGCACAAACCCGCCGGGATCCTTGTGCGCGAACTGATAATTGTAGGCGGCGCGAAGGAGCCGTGGACTCCACAGGGTATACCGGTTGGCGTTGGTGGCTTCCTGCTCATCCGTCCGCCCATCGTTGTTGGTGTCCACAAAGAAGTAGGGGTAAGCACTCTCATCGTAGACGATGGGCGCTCCAAGCGCGCCGGCGGCATAGTCGCGAATGGCCTGATACAGTCTGCCCGTGTAGTCGTCCAGCTCCGCGGCTATGCCCTCCTTCACATCACCATCTCCGTCATAGTCGACCTTGGCCTCACGAACATCCCGCAGGTCATCGTTGTCAACAACGTTGGAGTGGCAGGGACTGCAAGTTCGTGGGTCTATCTCAAGGCTGTGTGGGTCATGACACTGGTAGCAGGTCTGCATCGTCTTGGTATGCTCGAATCGCCCAACATAAGTCTGTCCATCGTACTGGTATGCACCCTGCGCCAGGGCACCTGCCTGGGTTGCCGACGCGGGAAAGTAGTGTGGGTTGATAAAGCCCTGTTTCTCAATGGGCGCATCCAGCGGCTTCCCGGATGTTACCTTGTTTACCCCCACGGTCGATTCGCGCCCATGATGGCAGGTCATACAGGCCGCCTCTGGTCCCAGCTCGCTCAGCTTGACGCCCGATGGGAACTCGACGGTCGTGTACCCGGGGGTTGCAGGATTATGGCAGGTATTGCAGAACAGCACGCTGCCGATCTTGGCCTCCTTGTCTACCTTGCCCACCGTGCTGCCGTCCACACCCAGGTAATCCATGAAGCCATAATAGCTGTGGCACATGGCGCAACGAACGGGCACGGACGGTGGATCCGTGTCATCCCAGTCGGTGAAGGCCGCGGAGCTAGCATCTGCGTGAGCGGAGGAGAACCACCCGTCGCTGATCTGCGCGACAGATGGCCTCATGGCCTGCTCCCTCAGGGCAAAGAGCATCAACAACAGCAGGAATGCCAGTGTCATCGCGATCAGGATATTTCTGGATGTCATTTTTTGGACCCTTTCCCGGTCGGTCTACTGCGCGTGCAAGAGCGCTCGTTTGACCCTCACCCTGACCACAGAGCAGCTCCAGCCCGCACAATGTGCCCAAATAATAGCACAGGAATCCGTGAGTGTGGAAATGGCCAGCCCTCTTGACGCTTTGCTTACAATGTAGTAGACTCGCAAACCAAGGGCCGGGGCGCACCGGTGAGTCAATCTCCGCGGTAACCTGCGTGTGCGACTACTCCGGCCGCGCAGCGCACAGCCAACTCGATTCGCTGGAGGTGCACGAGAAATGAAGTCCTCAGCTAAGGCCATTCTTTGGATTGCCCTGTATCTCCTGATGATCTTTGCTCCCCTCATCATCATCCTTATCGGACCGAGGCCGGCTGGACGGGAGTTCTGGCGTGAGTTCGCCGTAGCCCTGGGGTTCATCGGGCTGTCGCTGATGGGCCTGCAATTTGTACCCACTGCTCGCTTGCCCTTCCTGTGCTGTGTTTTTCCTATGGACACGGTATACTTCCTGCACCATGCGACCTCCGTCGCGTCTCTCGCTTTTGTGCTGGCCCACCCAATGATCCTGCTCCTCAGCAACCCCTTCATCGCCCAGTTCCTCAATCCGGCCACAACCCCCTGGCGCGTTCTGTCAGGTGTCATCGCTGCCGGGGTGGCATTTGTCCTGGTTGCCAGTTCCGTCCTGCGCAAGGATTTTCGCTTCATCTACGAACCCTGGCGTTTGACCCACGGGATTCTCTCCGTCGCTGCCCTGGCGTTGTCGCTGATCCACATTTTCAGCGTCAATCACTACACGGCCATGCCCCTGCAGCGCGCCCTGTGGATCGTCCTGCCCCTGCTGTGGCTTACCTTGATCGTGTACGCCCGCGGCATCAAGCCGGCTCTGATGCTCAAGAAACCGTACGAACTCAAGGAAGTCAGACAGGAGCGCTCCGGTTCCTGGACGCTGGCGGTGGAGCCTGTGGGGCACCCCGGCCTGACATTCAAACCAGGGCAGTTCGCCTGGCTGGCTGTGCAGAGGTCCCCCTTTGATGTGCGCCAGCATCCCTTTTCCTTTTCCTCCAGCGCCGAGCGCAAAGGCTGGATCGAATTTACCATCAAGGAGCTGGGCGATTTCACCCGCACTGTGAAGGATATCCCTGCCGGAGTGAGGCTGTACATCGATGGTCCGTACGGCACCTTCGGTCCTGATTTCCATCCTGCACCCGGCTATGTGTTGCTGGCAGGTGGTGTTGGGGCCACTCCGATAATGAGTATCCTGCGCACTCTGGCCGACCGCAACGACAAGACCCCGATCATCTTCTTTTACGGAAACCCGACCTGGGACGACGTGATTTACCGAGAAGAGATCGAGGAACTGCAACAGAGGCTGAATCTGAAGGTCGTCCACGTATTGGAGCACCCCCACAAAGACTGGCAGGGGGAGAAGGGCTTTATTTCCGCAGCCGTGCTGGAGTACCACCTGCCCGAAGACAAGGCCAGGTGGCAGTACTTTATGTGCGGACCCTTGCCCATGATCCGGAATGTCGAGCCGGCTCTGCAAAAAGCCGGTGTTTCACTGGAGCGAGTGCATTCAGAACGCTACGAGATGGCCTAGGCCACTCAAGAGGACCAGGAACCATGATCAGAAACTATGCCATTCGCCTGCTCGCGGCCATCATCGCGCTGGCTATAATCTTGTCGGCAGTGATCGCCTGGCTACAGGCTGTCTAGGCTGTTGGACGAAACACTGCCCGTCAGTATAGAGGGTTGACGGGCAGTCTGCCCATGGCCGCAATTCAGCTTCGTTTCGAGCGACCTATCTGATCGCGCTGCTCCCGCGGCAGCGTAAAGTGGAATCTGGATCCCTGTCCGAGGGTGCTGTCGACCCGTATGGTCCCCCCCTGAGCTCTCAGCAGGCTCTGGGCAATGGACAAGCCCAGACCTGTGCCGCCCGGCCACCGCTCGTCTCTCGCTCTGGCCTTGTCCGCCTTCCAGAAGCGGTCAAAGATGTGCTCAAGGTCCTCCGGCGCGATGCCCTCCCCCGTATCAGCTACCGTGATTTCGACCGACTCGTCCAAGGCGGAGGCAGTGACGTCAATCCTTCCTCCTTCCGGGGTGTGTCGCAGAGCGTTCGCCAGCAGGTTATGCAGCACCTGAACGACCCGGTCCGGATCAGCACGCACGGAGGGAAGATCAGCAGGCACCTCAACGACTAGAGCCAGTTTTTCGGCTTCCGCACCAGCTGTCAGATGGTCACAGGTAGCGTGAATCAACCGCCCCAGGTCCAGGGATTGCATGTTCATATGCAGTTTGCCGGCGTCGGCCAGGGCCAGCTCACGAAGATCCTCGACCAGCCTGCTCATGAGCCGGGTCTGATCATACAACCGGCCAATCTCGCTCTTGTCCATCGGGTACACATCGTCGAGGATTGCCTGGAGATTGCCCTGTACGACGCTCAACGGTGTCCGGAGTTCATGTGCAATGTCTGCCATGAGATTCTTGCGCAGCTGCTCCGCCTGGTCCAGCGCGCTGGTCATTTCGTTGAAGGCACGCGCCACATCCGCCACCTCCGCCCCTCCACGCACCTCTACTTTGCGGCTGTAGTCGTGGTTGGCCACCGCTCGTGCAGCCACGGCAAGTCTCTGCAAAGGTGCCGACAGGGTACGACTGAAAGCGAGCCCCAGCAGAATGCCCAGCACACCGGCGATCGCCGCTCCGGCCAGCAACATCTCCCGCACTCGGTCAAAGAAGCGTTGTTCAAGCGGTCCCACCAAACCCGGCTGCACGGGAATCCCCACCACCAACCTGCCAACCACTTTCCCATCCACTTCGATGGCGATTGCGGCAGCGGTCTCATCTCGCGTTAGCCTACGCCCGGCCTTGTGCTGCTCCCGATCATAGAGCACGATACCCTTTGCATCCGCCAGCACTACCTGTAGTCCAGCCGGTTCCAGTCCCGGCTGCGTGCGAGAGCGACTGGTCAGCGTGGTAAGGGGGGAATCAGCCAGCTTGTCCAGCAATGTGACTACGCCGTCCCAGCTACCCTCAGCAGCGTAGTACGAGCCCAGGATATCCACCAAGGGCTCATAACGATATGGGTCGCTGTACGAAAGATAGACGCGAAACGCCTCTCCCGCCCGAAGGTTAATCAATCCAGCAACGATGCCCAGCGTCACCAGTGTAACCAGAGTGAAGGCAATGGTGAGGCGTACCCAGAGTCGGTTCACGGCTTAACCCTTTGCCTCGTCCAGGTCGGGGCGCATACGGTAGCCCACTCCAAACACGGTCTCGATCAACTGTGCCCCGTACCCCGCTCCGGCAATAGCATCAAGCTTGTGCCGCAGGTTCTTGATGTGGCTGTCCATGGTGCGGTCCAGCCCCTCGTAGCCGTAGCCCAGCCCTCTCTCAATCATCTCCATACGTGTGAGGGCACGCCCTGGTTGTTCCGCCAATGCCTCCAGCAGGTTGAACTCGGTGGGTGTGAGTCTCAACGGCTGACCCGACACATAGGCCTCGTGGCCATCGACATCTACACGCACACAGCCCACCTCGATGATCTTTGCCGTGACCGGTTCGCCGCGCGACCGCCGCAGAACTGCGCGTACGCGCGCCAGAACTTCTCGCGGGTTGAACGGCTTGACCACGTAGTCGTCAGCTCCTATCTCCAGGCCGACGATTTTGTCTTGATCCTCCACCCGCGCCGTAAGCATAATTACTGGAGTCTGCGCCAGGATAGGATCCCCGCGCACGATGCGGGTTACCTCCCAGCCATCCCGGTCGGGAAGCATCAGGTCCAGCAACAGCAGGTCAGGCCGTTCACTGCGCACCAGATGCAATGCTCCTGCACCATCGTAGGCCACCAGCACTCGATAGCCATCTTTCTCGAGATAGGCACGCAACAGACGCACAATCTCGTGATCGTCATCTACGACAAGAATCCTGAACGCCACCTTGCCAACTCCACTCTCTTATCTTGCCCACTCCGCGTGGAGAGGATGACAGACCGCACCCGCGGTGAGCATGTCAGCCCCGATGCGCGCAGACAGATTGCCAGCCAGGGCATGCCTCTGCCCCGCCCGCAGGCCAGGCATTGTCCTGTGCTGGAACGTGACATCGGGTTTCGGATAGGTCTCTGCGACATTCGACCTCTACTACCTGTATTCTCCAGAGTGTACTCCATCATTGTGGAGGAATTGTGGAGTACCTGCCAGGCCGGAGGCGTCTGAGCCACCCTGTTGCTGCGGGAGGACCTGGCGTTCGACGTAGCCAGGTCTGGCCTGATCCTCATGGCTGCTCCAGACTACCAGTTCGCCCAGCAGCCCCAGGCAGATGAGCTGTACTCCCATGAACCAGGGAAGGACAACCAATGGGAGTACCGCCTGCCCCACTGCCTGGCGGATCAGCACGGCGAGCAAGAGCAGAGCCAGCCCGGATACGCTACCCAAAACAAGGCACAGCAAGCCAAGGCCGCCAAACGCGTGGATGGGGCTAGCCGAGTTACTCAGACGAAACCGCACGACGATCAGGTCAAGAATGACCCGCCCGGTTCGCCCCAGACCGTACTTTGAGCGACCAAAGCGGCGCGCGCTATGCCGGACAGGAACCTCGGATATGGTCACTCCCATCCAGGTTGCGAGCGCCGGGATGAAGCGGTGCAACTGGCCATAGAGATGCAAGTTCTTGACCACTTCGCTGCGGTAAGCTTTCAGCGAGCAACCGTAGTCATGTAGATGCACACCGGTCACTCTGGAGATGAGCCAGTTCGCCACCATGGAAGGCAATCGCCGGGTGAGCCACCTGTCCTGACGATCCCTGCGCCAGCCGCTCACGATATCGTACCCCTTGTCCAACTCGGACAGGAGCAGTGGAATATCGGCCGGATCATTTTGCAGGTCGGCGTCCATGGTCACTACAACGCTGCCCTGTGAGTGTTCGAAACCAGCGGCGAATGCTGCACTCTGCCCGAAATTGCGCCGGAAACGGACCACAGTCAGTCTTCTGAATTCCCCATGCAGCTCTCGGAGAAGGGCGAAGCTGCCATCTGTGCTGCCGTCATCCACGACGATGATCTCATATACCAGATTGCTCGCCTCCAGCACGGCAGTCAGTTGAGCCAGCAACGATCGCAGATTTTCCTCCTCATTGTAGACCGGAATCACAACGCTAAGGTCCATAGAACCGCCCTTTCAACATGCCACTTCGATTCGACTCTCAGCCCGGCCGCTTACCGGCATCTCTCTTCGCTAGTGCGGCAATCCCACCGGCGGCATTGCACAGTGCTCCGATCAGCCCGTTGCCCATGGCCATTGTCTGAACCAGAACGGACAGGGTCAGTGCCTGCGCTGGAATGACGCCAGCCGACGAGAAGAGGTGCACATAGGCCCACTCACGCACCCCCCATCCACTCACCGAAACCGGGAGCAGCAGCAGACTAGAGATGATGGGCACAAAGAGCACAAAGTACCAGGGATTGATGGCCACTCCCAGCGCCAAAGCAACCATGTAGTTTGTGCCTATTAGCACAGCACTCAACACCAAGGAGACAAGACCTGCTCTCCAGATCGGACTCCAGCCGCAGGACCGCACCACGTCCGCCGCGCTTTGCAGCTTGTGCAACACGGGCATACGCAGTAGGGCCGCGAGCCTCGACCAGTCGCAGTAGACCAGCAGCACACACCCTGCCCATCCCGCGGCTCCAAGCAGCACGATGACCAGCTCCAGGGAAGAGCCGATCAGACCGCTAGCGAAGACCAAAGCGACTGAGCCAATCGTCAGCTGTACCAGCAGCCCCAGAGCTCGTTCGATCACCACGCTGCCAACGCCACTCGCAGGGCTCTTAGTCTGCCGCGACAGTTCGTAGGCGCGGACCGCATCCCCGCCCACACCGGTCGGCAACAGGTTGCTGAAGAAGGTCCCCACAAAGTACAGCTTTACCAGGCTGCGCAGCGATGCACCTATACCCAGAGAATCCGTGAGCAGCTTCCAGCGCACTGCGCGTATCACAACGGACAACACACTCAGAGCTGCTGCAACGGCCAGACAGGGGAGTCGGACGCCACCGAGCGCCCGCCGGATGTCCTCCCACACCACACCGCGCAGCACCAGGGAGAGCAGGATCACGCTGACGAGCACCTTGGCCACATTCTTGACTGTGGTAAAGGATCGCGGCCTATTCAACCTGCACCGCCGAGCCTGAAATCGTGACTTGTACGGAGCCTCCAGTCGATTGCTCACCGGCCAGAGTGACCGGAATGGTTATCATAGTCGGATACTCATACTGACCAATGGCCAGCGTAAAGGGGCCCCATCCCGAATCCACAGCAAGGTCCAGCCGGAACTGGCTCAGGACCCGATCACCCGCCGCCCAGCGCGCCGATGGCCAGCCCGCATGGTCATGCTGAGCCACCTTGTTTCCTTGCCGGTCCAGCAAGTGATTGAACCAGTGAATATCCGCGTTCATAGGCCCCTGTTCGGTCTTCCACAGAACCTTCACCTGCAGGGCCATGGCCGCCTCAGGGCTGCGTTCTACAGTGTATCCGAGCAGGTCAACCCCCGTATCCCACTTTGCGGCCACTGGCTGCAATTGCGCCAAACACGCAGTCACATCGAGCTCTCCAGGTAGCCACAGGCGGTACTCATATGTGCCCCCGAACGGTGAGGCTACCAATGGTTCGCCCAGCAGGACAGTACAGGCCTCCACCGGTTCCTTCGCTGCGACAGCCTCAGAAGCGACCAGCAACACAGCCGTATGAGATGGAAAGACCACTGTGGCGAGTCCATCGACTACACGATGCGGAGTATCGCTGAGCAGAACATCTAGAATGTGGGCCTTCTCGTCCCACGGGTCGTCGCCGGGCAGCAGAAGCAGAACCTCGTCCGCTTCGTGCACGGACGCCAGTTCACGGGCACGCTCGGCCGCTTTCCACCAGTTCCCCACCGGTGTGCCGTAGGATGCCACGCCGACCTCGACGTCTTTCAACATGCTGACCCATACTTCAGTCTGCCAGACCGCCACGGCAATCACAGCCATCACGACCAGCAGGCCGAGCCGCTCGCTTTTCTGATTGAGCACCTCCACACCGACAGCAGGGAAAACGAACAGAACGGGATAGAGCACAACCAGGTAGTGCATTTCCACGCGAACCGGAATCACAGCCACAGCCAAAACTGCCAGAACCACCCAGCTAGCGATGAACAGGGCTACAGCCCTGCTCTCCGCTCTGCGCACAGCCCTCGCTATCCACACCACCCCCATGACCGCCAGCAGAGCGACAACCAACGCTGCAGCCACCGCAACCACCCTATCAGCAGCGGGCCACGGTGAGCCGAACAGCAGGTTCCAGATCCAGCTCATCACCGGCGGCCGGATGCCCGACCCTGCGTCGCCTCCGGCAAGGCTGGGCACCCCCTGCCGGAGCACCGAAATCACGTAAGGTGCGAGTGGAAACGCGAAGGCCGCGGCAGCCCATCCCACATCATGCGCCTTGAGCAGGCGACGTCGCAACAGGAAAGCGACCGACACAGCCGGCAGAAGCAGTACGGGAGAAAACGTCACCAGCAGCAAGAGACTCAATGCAAAAGCAGTCAGTGCAGCGTATCGAACCAGCTTCTCCGAGTTGCAGGTCAGAAACGCCACTGCTGCCCCCAGCAGCAGTGTGCATAGAGGCGGGATAAGGTCCGCAGTGAACAGCTTGCGCGCATGCAAAATGGCCTGGGTGTTTACTGAAAACAGCAGGGCACCCGCGAATGCTGCTCTCCTGCTCAGCAGCCGCCTCAGGATCAGATAGAAACCGCCAACTGCAAGCGCCCCAAGCACACCCAGAAAGCCACTGAGCACGCGCGGATCACGTGATAGCTGCATGGGTAGCCACAGAGCATACACAAACAACGGGGGTTTGACCACACCAAAAGATGAGGTGGACCCAACAGAGCTCCAGGATCCGCTCATCAGCGAGCTGGCAAGCTGATAGTGCGTTGCCTCATCAAGCTTGAACTCCGCCAGGTCCAAGCGGTACAGTCTGAGGGCTGCCGCGACGCCGACCAGTACCGCAGCCCACACCCAATCTGCTCTGACCAGACGACTCTTGCTGTTTTGAACCGCCAACTGCTGTCCTTATCCTGATTTGAGCTTTCGAGGCCCCTCGCGCTGCGCCCGGCTATTCGCGCCTGAGCGCGTCAATGGGATTCAATGCCGCAGCCCGACCTGCCGGGTAGATCCCAAAGAACAGGCCGACGGCGATGGATACGGTCAGAGCCATCACCACACTCGATGAAGTCACCACTGCCTTGGTGGCACCCAGTAAGGGGGTGACCGCCTGCGCCCCGGCATAGCCAGCCAGGACGCCGAGAATCCCGCCTACCAGGCCCATCACAACCGCCTCAACCAGAAACTGGGCCAGGATATCGCGCCGTCTTGCGCCAACTGCCTTGCGGATGCCTATTTCTCGCGTACGCTCGGTCACCGACACCAACATGATATTCATGATACCGATCCCGCCCACAATCAGCGAAATGGCCGCGATACTTCCCAGAAGCATGGTGAAGGTCTGTGATGTCTCCTGGACCATCTCAACCAGCTGCGTCTGGTTCTGAACATTAAAGCTGCTGGTCTGAGCTGTAGACAGGCCACGACGGGCCTGGAGAATGGCCTTCAACTGTGCTTCAGCCAGGTCCATCTGCTCTGCCGACCCTGCCTGCACACTGATGGAGGTCACTGTATTGTTACCCGCTCCCGCAAAACGCTGCTGTGCCGTGGTCAGAGGAACAAAGACCATGTCGTCCTGATTTGCCAGGCTACTGGCTGCTCCCTTGCTGGCCATTATACCAATGACCTCATAGTTCAGACGATTGATCTTGACCATCTTACCCAGCGGGTCGATGGTCGTCCCAAAGAGGTCTTTTACTACCGAAGCACCAAGGGCAACAACCTTGGCCTTTGTCGTTAGGTCCAATGCATTGATGAAGCGGCCCCTCTTGAGCTGGTAGTTTCGTACTTGAGCGTACTCTGCTGTAACTCCATAAATGCTGGTACGTGTATTCTTGCTGCCGTAGACTACAGTGCTCTGAGTTGAGTACTCGGGCGCCACCGCCGCAACGGCAGTGGCCAACTGCATAATAGCATCAACATCTTCTGTGGTCAGGCTCGTGGCGCTCGCCGACCCCTGTGAGACTCCGCGAACAAAGCTCATCCCGCGAGAAACGACAAGCAGATTTGAGCCAAGACTGGTGAAACGCTCCGCAACCTCAGCCTGCGCTCCTGCGCCCGCCGCCACCAGAGCGATGACCGCTCCCACCCCAATGATGATTCCCAGCATGGTGAGCATCGAGCGTAGCTTGTTTGCAGCGAGAGAACGCAGAGCGATTTGGAAACTCTCCAGAAGGTTCATAGCACCTATCTCCCAAGCCCGCCGGCGCCAAAGCTACTGATGTTACCACTGCCCCGCATGAAGAATTGCTGTTCCGTGCTGGAGGCCGAGTAAGCTACAACCACCCTGTCCCCCTCGTTCAGCCCGCGCACAATCTCCACATACGTCCCGTTGCTCAACCCGACTTCCACAGGAGTCGTCTCTCCTGTGTCCTCCAGCGTTACCACGTCCCCTGTGTCCTCCTGCGCAATCGCCAGCACAGGCAATAACAGCACATTCTGCTTCTGCCCTACGATGATCGTTACATTCGCCGTCATGCCGGGTAGCAACGCCCCCCCACCGGTACCTTCCATGCTCAGCACAACGTCATAGCTCACTACGTTCTGCACCAGCTGCCCTACCAGCGGTACCTGCACTACCCTGCCGGTAAACCTCGCCCCGCTCACCGCGTCAAACGTGATCGATGCCGTCTGCCCTACCTTTACCTGGCTGATCTCCGTCTCATCAACCGTCGCTACTACCTCCAGCTTTGTCAGATCCGCCAGCGTTACCACGTTCGTGCCAGATGACACCAGATCGCCCGCTTTCACTCCTACCGCCGTCACAGTCCCGCTGAACGGAGCAACCATGGTCGCCGACTCCAGTCGCCCCCGCGCGTCCTCCAACGTGGCTCGAGCAGCGTCGCGCTCCGATCGTGCCAGCTGGACGCTCTTGGCGTCCGCTCCTGCTGCAATCGTTGCCAGGTTGTCTTGCGCCCTGGCGAAATTGTACTCTGCCTGGGCAACCTTGTTGGCCACCTGAGCCACAGCCAGACTGTTCGAACCCGCCCTCAGGTCCGCCAGAGTCTCTTCGGTTTCGTGCACCTTGGCACGAGCATTCAGGAGGTTGAGAGCAGCTCGCGCCTTCGCCAATTCCAGGCTGTCACGGCCATCCATCATCTTGTTGTAGGCCAAGACCTGGCGGTCACGTCCTTCCTCAGTGATGATCGGCCCCTCCAGGAGCTTGCCATGCTCAGCCTCGGCTACATTGGCCTGCCATTGCAGGCGCTCGAACTGCTCCTGAGTCGAGGTATCGTTCTCCAGTACCGTGAGCTGGTCCCTGGCATCCTGCCAGGCTTGCTCCGCGTCCTGAAGAATCTCCTCAACGGATTCCTGTCTGGCCTGGGCAAGGGCAACTTCGGCCTGTGCCACATCCAGCTCTGCCTTCTGCCGCTCCAGCGCCGTGTACGGATTCCTCGCCTTCTCCAGCGCTTCCTCCGCCGACAGCAGGTTCGCCTCCGCCTGCTCTACCGCCCTCTCCAGCGACGACGCGTCGATCTTGACCAGTACGTCGCCCTTCTCCACCTCTTGACCCGCTGCCACCAGCACCTCGGTGACCGGCAGGCGGCTCACATCAAAGCTCAGCTGCACCTGCTGCTGCGCGGCTACCTGCCCCGTCGGCGATACGGACGCCGTCATGTTCCCTCTCGTCACCTGCACCACCTGTGTAAGGTCCGTTTCTTGAGGCGAACTACTCCGTGACCGCAGCACATAGACTCCCACAACCAAAGCCACAGCCAAAAGAGCAACCGGTACGAAAGTCTTCCAACGTTTCATTGTTATGTCCTTCTACCCTATCGTCCCGCCGCTCCACCCTGGCGAGGCGCTCCGCCACCGCCTTGCGGCTCAACCATGACCTGGACTCCCATCATCCCGCCGGGAAACATACTATTCTCCGTGCTGGAGGCGGAATAGGCCACAACCACCCTGTCCCCCTCGTTCAGCCCGCGCACGATCTCCACATACGTCCCGTTGCTCAACCCGACTTCCACAGGAGTCGTTTCTCCTGTGTCCTCCAGCGTTACCACGTCCCCTGTGTCCTCCCGCGCAATCGCCAGCACAGGCAATAACAGCACATTCTGCTTCTGCCCTACGATGATCGTTACATTCGCCGTCATGCCGGGTAGCAGTGCCCCCCCACCGGTACCTTCCATGCTCAGCACAACGTCATAGCTCACTACGTTCTGCACCAGCTGCCCTACCAGCGGTACCTGCACTACCCTGCCGGTAAACCTCGCCCCGCTCACCGCGTCAAACGTGATCGATGCCGTCTGCCCTACCTTTACCTGGCTGATCTCCGTCTCATCAACCGTCGCTACTACCTCCAGCTTTGTCAGATCCGCCAGCGTTACCACGTTCGTGCCAGATGACACCAGATCGCCCGCTTTCACTCCTACTGCCGTCACAGTCCCGCTGAACGGAGCAACCATAGTCGCCGACTCCAGTCGCCCCTGCGCGTCCTCCAACGTGGCCCGAGCAGACTCGTACCGCGCTTGCGCCAACTGCACGCTCCTGGCGTCCGCTCCCGCGATCATCTCCGCCAGTGTTTCGGTCGCCCTGGCTAAGTTGTACTCCACCTGGGCAACCTTGTTGTTCACCTCAGCCACAGCCAGACTACTCGAACCCACCTTCAGGTCCGCCAGCGACTTTTCGGCCTCTGATACCTTCTCCTCAGCGGCGGACCGTGCCGTGCGAGCTGTTGCCTCAGCCGATCGCAGCTGGGCCGTCACCCTGGCGAGTTCTTGTTCGGCCTCGGCGAGCTCATCCTGCCCAACCTTCCCCTGCCTGTTCTCCTCCTGCAGGTTCCGCAGGTTCCGTTCATGCCACGCCACCGTGTACAGGAGGTCCCTCACCGTCTTGCCGACCGACGTTCCGCTCTTCGTGATGAGAAGATTCAACCTGGCGCTCTCGAGGTCGAACTCTGCCTGGGCGATCAGGTCCTCCAGGCTATCCTGCTTCGCCAGGGCGAGCGCGACTTGAGCCTGTGCCACATCCAGCTCTGCCTTCTGCCGCTCCAGCGCCGTGTACGGATTCCTCGCCTTCTCCAGCGCTTCCTCCGCCGACAGCAGGTTCGCCTCCGCCTGCTCTACCGCCCTCTCCAGCGACGACGCGTCGATCTTGACCAGTACGTCGCCCTTCTCCACCTCTTGACCCGCTGCCACCAGCACCTCGGTGACCGGCAGGCGGCTCACATCAAAGCTCAGCTGCACCTGCTGCTGCGCGGCTACCTGCCCCGTCGGCGATACGGACGCCGTCATGTTCCCTCTCGTCACCTGCACCACCTGCGTAAGAGCTGATGATGCAGACTGGCTCTGACCACGGACCAGCCTGGATCCAGCCACGACCAGTGCCGCGATCACCACAATCGCCAGCGCCCATTTCAGCCAATCGGTTTTGCCCTGCATTGCTCTACCCTTCCCCTATCGTCCCTGCACGGCTGAGCTCCGCCCACGCAGTGACTGGATCGACCTGGCCGTGTAACTGCCATCCTCGTTCTTTGATCCGGAGACTGTGATGCTCTCCCCAACCGTGAGCTCATTCACAGTCACGGACACGGTTTTTTCGATCAGCGTGGTGTCGGTTGTCAACACGCGGGTCGTTGCACCATCCGGGGTCTTGATCACGACCGTGCTTCCATCAACTCCATCCACGGTGCCCGTAAGGCCCCCACCCTGTATCTGTATACCCCCGCGACCTACCTGTGGCATACCATCGGCCGACGGAAACTCCCCCTGCATGGTGATCGCATCACCCTGACCCCTCATTTGCTGAAAGACCAGAGATGGATTCGCCATTACCTTCTTCTCGCCCGCCTTCATCCCAAGCATGTAGGCACCAGCTCCGACGCCAGCCACAACCAGCGCTGCGATCACGATGATGATCCATTTCCTCATGATGCCTCTCCCTCCATGGAATCTGCCTGCTCTTCGTTAGAGATGCGCCCATCTCGAATGTGGATTGTGCGATGAGCCCGCGATCCTACATCAGGATCATGCGTGACGATCACAACCGTCATTCCTCGCGTCTCGTTCAGCTCACGAAAGATCTCCAGGATTTCCTCACCAGCCTTGGAATCTAGGTTGCCCGTAGGCTCGTCGGCCAGAATAATCGATGGCGAGTTTACCAGAGCCCTGGCGATCCCAACTCGTTGCTGCTCCCCACCCGATAACTGATTCGGGCGATGTTCGGCCCTCTGAGACAACCCGACAGCCGCCAGGGCATCCAGGGCTTTCTGGCGTCGGTCCGGCACGTGCCCGTATATCATCGGCAACTCAACGTTGGCCAGAGCCGTCGTGCGCGGAAGAAGATTGTAGGTCTGAAAGACAAAGCCGATCTTGCGATTACGGATCCGGGCCAGCTGATCGTCATCCAGTGTCCCTACCTCGACGCCGTCCAATTGGTAGCTGCCGGACGTTGGCTGGTCCAGGCAGCCGATAACATTCATCAGTGTTGACTTGCCAGAGCCGGAGGGGCCCATGATGGCCACCCACTCTCCTGTATCGATGGACAACGATATGCCTCGCAATGCCTCCACCTCCACGCTGCCCATCTTGTACACTTTGGCCACATCTCGAATAGCGATCATTGCTCACCTCTCGGCGTGTCCCAATGAAGAGGGGCGGACGTTCTGTCCGCCCCCCTTCGTTGGACTCTCTGCTCTAGTAGCTACTGCGAATCGTTATGCCCGGGACGCTCCCCGAGTTTGACGTTCCCTCGGAAGTGTCACTGTCGCCGTCCTCCGACCGCGGAGTACCGGGAAAACGGCCCCGGGGCTCACCGCGCATCAAGCCGCCGCGGTTATCATGGCCGGCCGAGAGGGTGCTCTCAAGTTGCTTCTGCACCTTCAACTTGAGATCAGCCAGCTTACTGTCGGCTTTCTCCTGTGTGATACGGCCATCAGCCACCAGGTTGTTCAGCTGCTCTGCCTGTTCTGCCACTACCGCATCCACAATCACGGCCAGGTCAACGCCCTTGGCCGTGGCCACCTCAGCGATGGACTTGCCTGACCCGAGCTCTGTGGTCAGCTCGGCGACGGATATGCCAAGCTTCTCTGCCACGATGGTCAGCAGCGGGCTGCCGCCCTTCACGCCCATCGCAGCGGGGCCACGTAGGCCGCCTCGACCAACTCGAACACCTGGCATCCCCCAATCCATCGTCCCTGGGCCTTCCGCCCAGCGCTCGGCCATCTTGTCGGCTTGTTCCTGGGTCAGGAGACCCTCTTCTACGGCCTGCTTCAGGACGTCACTCTGAGCCGTGGAGACAGCCGTATCATACTGCTCTACGGTGATGCCCAGCGCCTTGGCGATGGCCTGGTGCATCCTCTCCCACAGGTCCGAGATCCTGCTCCCTTTGTCAGGCGTCGGCGTGGCCGTCTGGGCAGTAACCGCCCCTACGGCCGCCAGCACCACTGTTATCACTAACACGGCAATTCCGGCAACTCTTACAAACCTACTCATTCACTACCTCCCCTTTCTCTGAAGCGAGTTCGCCCCACTTCAGCTATCAAACCCAGCATAGCAGCAAATTGTGGAGGTCTTGTGGAGACGGTCTGGAGCCCGAATGGAAGAACCGTCAGAGTCAACCAGCCCGACCCGAAGGCAAGTCTTCATTCCCGGTCGGATTGTTTGCCGACCGGTGAGGGTGCAGCTACAATCCAAGGGCAATGACACTTGTCTATCTTGCCTGCGCCTGGCTGACGGGGCTGTACATTGCGTCTCTCATCCACCTGGCGCTGTGGATACCCGGAGCGGCCGGCCTGCTATGCGCCCTGGCGACCCTTATCTGGATGAGGCGCTCTCACCCACATCCGGACAAGGTCAGGCTTCCACATCTTCTGTCGGCTCTCCTGCTTACTATGACCCTGGGCATGTGGCGTTACGACCTCGCGCGGCCAGCCCTGCTTCCCGGGCCTCTCGCTGCCTACAACGATGGTGAGCCAGTCAATCTGCGCGGTGTCATCGTGAATGCGCCCACGCCCAGTGATCGCATCACCAGGTTACACCTGGCCGTGTCTGAGATGAACACGGGTGGTTCCTGGACTTCCATACTGGGAGTCGTTCTGGTACAGGTCCCCAGTTTCGACACCTACCGCTACGGGGACAGACTCGAGGTCCAGGGGGTGCTGCGCACTCCAGAGAGTTCGACCGACTCGTCCTACAGGGACTACCTTGCCCGGCAGGGAATTCACTCCGTGATGACGTATGCGCGGATTAGCTTCATCGCTCAGGGCCAGGGCCATCCATTCCTGGCATGGCTCTACGCGATCAAGGGGCACACACAGGTATTCATTGCCTCCACCCTTGCGGAGCCGCAGGCAGCGCTCCTGAGCGGCATCCTGCTGGGGAGTGACGAGGGAATACCGAGGACATTGATGGAGCAGTTCAGCCGCGCCGGGACGGCGCACATCATTGCCATCTCGGGTTTCAACATCGCCCTGGTTTCCGCAGCTCTGGTGAGGCTGTTCAGCCGCGTCTTGCAGCGCTATGTTGCCCTGGCCGCCGCTGTTGTCGCCATCGTCCTCTACACCATCCTGGTCGGCGCTGAGCCACCCGTGGTTCGCGCTGCGATTATGGGTGGTATGACTGCACTGGCTCTCATCGTAGGCCGCCAGAGTGATGCGCTCACCAGTCTGTTTGCCGCCGCCTGGTTGATGTCGATTGGCCGGCCATTCCTTCCCTGGGATATCAGCTTTCAGATATCCTTCGCGGCAACTCTGGGATTGATTTGCTACGGAGAGAGGATCACCCGTGTCGCGGAGGCCATCGCCAGCCGGATCGTGGCTGCCGCGACGGCTCAACGAATCGTATGGCTCCTGCGCGACACCTTGCTAGCCACCCTGGCTGCCCAGATCACCGTATTGCCCCTTCTTGCCTATCACTTTGGAGAGATTTCTCCACTGGGATTACTGGCCAATCTACTGATTCTGCCCGTCCAGCCGGCCATTGTCTACCTGGGTGGCGCAGCCGCCCTGCTCGGCCAGATGCTGCGTCCCCTGGGAGTGTTGCTGGGCTGGTTCGTCTGGGTGCCTCTCACCTATACGATTCGGGTTACAGAGGTGGTTGCCGATTGGATTGGTGCGCCAGGTGCACAAGGGAAGGCATCCCTGGCCTTCGTGTTGGTCTACTATGGGATACTCGCGCTGGTAACCTGGCTTCCATCGGTGCACCTGCACCCGGGGCAGTGGTTGCGCGCTCTGAGGGAGCACCATTCTGTGCGCAGGGCAGCCTTCGTTGCCCTGCTCGCTCTGGTGACTCTGGTCTGGGTCGCAGTGGCCTCCTTGCCGGACCAGCGGCTACACGTTTCCTTCCTCGACGTTGGACAGGGTGATGCGATCCTGATCCGGACTCCTTCGGGGCAACGGCTCCTCATCGATGGCGGACCAAGCCCCGCCCTCTTGCTGCAGGCGCTGGGACGCCGTTTGCCGTTCTGGGACCGCCGTGTCGACCTGGTACTATCGACGCACTCTCATGACGACCACCTGCGTGGACTGTTGGCCGTGACCGAGCGCTACCAGGTGCGTATGGCGATCAGTGGGACAAGTGTGTCCGATTCGGCTGTAGCGCAGGCCTGGCAGCAGCGCCTCGAATCCCTGGCCATTCCTCACCAGGTCGTCGATTCGCCGCTGGAGGTCGATTTGGGAGATGGCTTTAGCCTGCAGCTGATTCCGCTCGACAGCGAAGACAGCCCGGGTGAGACTTGGCTCCTGATGAGACTGGCTGGAATGGGGCGTGGCTTACTGCTCACTGGAGACCTCGAAGCAGAGAGTCTGTTGAGAGCAGCCCGCTCTGGGTGGCCACTCTCCTGCTCTGTGCTGAAAGTGCCCCACCACGGCAGCGCCGATGCTCTTTCTCCGACCCTGCTTGATGCGCTGCAGCCAGAGCTGGCCATCATCTCTGTTGGAGCAAACAATCGTTTCGGTCACCCGGATACCTCTACCATGGACCTTTTGGGCGAGCGACAGGTCGACATTTTGCGCACCGACCTGCAAGGCGACATCGAAATCGTTGTCGACGGGGGAGGGTGGAGAGTCGAGACGCAAAGGAATTAGGAGACCATTGCAGCCAACACCTTTGGCAAAGTCCAGGCGCACGGGTATAATGCAATACGCCATGGCCCTGCCCGTGCTGCTCTTAGCCATCCTCGCCGCGGAGTTCCTGCTCCGTGTACGGCATCGCACTCTCCGCAGCACATGGCCCAGCGAACTTTGCTCCGAAACCCAAGCCGTAGTTTGGGACGAGGTCCGCGATCGCTACCGGATCGTGTGTCTGGGAGATTCCAACACCTTTGGTGAAGGTCTACCGTCTCGCCAGGCCTTTCCCGCCTTGCTGGAAGCGCAGCTCCGCGAGAAGTTCCCGCAACTGGATGCCGTCGTGATCAACGCGGGCATCAGAGGCAACACCGCAGTACAGGGGCTGGCCCGATTGACCTGCGACGTGCTGCGGTTCAAACCCCACGTGGTGGTGAGCGCGTTCGGGGCGAACGACGGCAACCTGGGCCGATGGCCGCTGGACCTCATCCGTGAGCGGCAGATGGCCCGGCAGACTACCTGGTCTGGCCGCGCCGAGTCCTGGCTGGAGCATAGCCATTTGTACCAGACGCTGCGAGCTCGTATGGGTCGATTCCTGAGACAAGCCTCGGAGTTGCACTACGATGGCGTTGAAGACGCCTCACTTTCTGAGAGCCAACCGCGTGTCTCGGTAGAAGGCTTCGTCTTGGCACAACGCCTGCTGGTCGGCCGGCTCCAGGCCGCTGGCTGTGCTGTCTTCCTGATGACCACGACGTTGAGCAGGTCGAGTTTCCCGGTTGGTGCTGGCTCATTCGAGCAACAAATGGCCATATACCAGGACTATGATCGCATCATACGCGAGGTTGCTGCGGCCAGCTCCTCATCTCTGATCGACCTGCAGCTACTGCTGAAGGACCAGACACCTGGTCAGGCAGATCCGCTCATCGCGCCGGATGCCGTACACCTCACCACCGCTGGCCACCGCGCTGTGGCAGCCATGGTGCTGTCGTCATTGGAGCAAAGCGGCCTGCTGCACAGCAACCCTGACCTGCGGAGGTAGAGCGGTGAAGCGATTCCTTTCCGGCAACGAAGCTGTGGCGTGGGGTGCGTGGGAGAGCGGAGTACTCGTGGCAGCCGCTTATCCCGGCACGCCCAGCACGGAAATCCTGGAAACGCTGGCTCCCATGCCGAATGTCTACGCCGAGTGGTCGCCTAACGAGAAGGTGGCACTTGATGTGGCCATCGGCGCCGCGTATGCCGGCAGCCGCGCAATGGCCGTGATGAAGCACGTGGGGTTGAATGTCGCGGCGGACAGCTTCTTCTATGCCGCGATGACGGGCATGGAAGCGGGCCTGGTCATCGTCAACGCCGACGACCCGTTTATGCACAGTTCGCAGAACGAGCAGGATAACCGTCGCTACTGCAAGTTCGCACGCGTACCCTGCCTCGAGCCAACGGACAGCCAGGACGCCCACGACCTGGTCGGCGTCGCTCTGAACATCAGCGAGCAGTTCGACACGCCTGTGATGCTACGCCTGACCACCCGCCTGTCTCACTCCAGCAGCGTGGTGGATCTCGAGGGAGTCCGCCCAGCACCAAGAACAGAGAAGCCAACCTATCGCATCGACACGACCAAGTACGTCATGGTTCCCGGAAACGCCCGCCGTCGCCACCCCATCGTGGAAGAGCGCCTGGCCAAGATCCGCGAATTTGCCGAGATTTTCAGCTACAACCGCCCTGAGCTGCGCAAACTCAGTCTGGGCATCGTGTCCAGCGGGGTTGCCTATCAGTATGCACGCGAGGTATTCCCAGAAGCTTCCATTCTCAGACTGGGAATGACCTATCCTGTTCCAGTGAGAATGATTCGCGATTTTGCCGCCCGGGTTGACAGGCTCATCGTGATCGAGGAATTGGACCCGTTCCTGGAAGAGGAGATCCGACTGCTTGGCATCCCTGTCGAGGGCAAGACCATCTTTCCCCTCTGTGGCGAGCTGGATCAGTCTATCGTCCGCGAGAGCGCCATCAGGGCAGGATTGTTGCCCGCATCGGCGCAGACGCCCGCAGTTCACCCGGATAAGGGTGAACTGCCACCACGCCCTCCCATACTCTGCCCAGGCTGCCCTCATCGCGGCGTGCTCCACGTGGCCAATAAGCTCGGCCTGGTAATCAACGGTGACATAGGCTGTTACACTCTGGCCTTTCTGCCCCCGCTGGGAGCACTCCACAGCTGTGGTTGTATGGGCGCCAGCATCGGAGTAGCGCACGGGGTCGCCAAGGCAGGAGTCACCCAGCGCAACGTTGCTGTGTTGGGCGATTCGACCTTCTTTCACACGGGCCTTCCGGCCCTGCTCAACGTGGCCTACAACCACAGCAACACGATCACCATCATTCTGGACAACCGTACCACAGCTATGACGGGCCACCAGCAGAACCCGGGCACCGGGCGAACCCTGCAAAACGCCGAGACGACGCCCGCCGAGCTGGAACCGTTGGTAAGAGCGCTCGGCATCCGCCGAGTGCACACGGTGGATTCGTATGACCTCAAGGCGGTGGAGTCGGCCCTCAAAAACTGTCTGGAAGTCGATGAGCCAGCGGTCATCATCAGCCGGCGTGAGTGCGCCCTGATGCCAGAGGCCCGCAAGCGATGGGTTCCATTGCGGGTCAACGCGGACCGCTGCAACGGCTGCGGCCTTTGCTTCCGCGTAGGGTGTCCGGCAGTAGTCAGGAGCGACCAAATCGACTCCAAGACGGGAAAGGCGAAGGCACGCATTGACAGCCAACTCTGTACCGGTTGCGAGGTATGCGCACAGGTCTGCGCCCGCAAGGCCATTCTGTTTCGCGCCCAGCTGGCCGAAGAGGAGGGTGTAGAGTGACCGCGATCAGCTTTGTCCTGGCGGGCGTCGGCGGGCAGGGAACCATTCTTGCCAGCGACGTGCTGGCGGCCGTGGGCCTGGCCGCAGGGCACGATGTGAAGAAATCCGAGGTTCACGGCATGGCACAACGCGGTGGCAGCGTAACGACCTACGTTCGCTGGGCCGACACAGTGTATTCCCCCTTGATCGGCCCTGGCGAGGCGGACTTTATGCTATCCTTTGAGAAGCTTGAGGCGCTGCGCTATGTCGATCTGGTTCGCCCCGGTGGAACCGTGCTGGTGAACAACTATGCCATATCGCCCCTCTCGGTGAGCTCGGGTAACGACAGCTACCCCCTCGATGAGCGCATCAAGGCCGTGCTGGGTGCCGTGACAGAACACGTTTTCCTCGTTCCTGCTACGGCTCTGGCCGAAGGTCTGGGAAACGTGCGTGTGAACAACGTAGTGCTGCTGGGTGCACTCTCCTACTTCCTTTCCGATGTGCCTGTCAACGCCTGGGTGCAGGCGCTTCGCGAGCGTGTTCCGGCCAGATTCGCGGAGCTCAACGAGCGCGCCTTTCTGCTAGGCAGGGATCAGATGAGCGGCAAGGCATAGGGAGGCGCTGAGATGACCAAGTACATCTTTGTGACCGGTGGTGTTGTCAGCTCGGTCGGTAAGGGCGTGACGGCAGCCTCGATCGGCCGATTGGTCAAAAGCCGTGGCGTGTCTGTCGCCATCCAGAAACTCGATCCCTACATCAACGTCGATCCCGGAACGCTGAGCCCCTATCAGCATGGAGAGGTCTTTGTACTTGAGGATGGTAGCGAGACCGACCTCGACCTGGGACACTACGAACGCTTTATCGATGAGAACCTCACACGCGACAGCAACGTCACCACAGGCCAGGTCTACTCGGAGGTCATCGCCAAAGAGCGCCGCGGCGATTTTCTGGGCGGGACAATCCAGGTCATCCCTCATATCACCAACGAGATCAAACATCGGATCGGACGCGTGGGAGCAGAGACCAAGGCGGAAGTGGTGATCGTCGAGGTCGGAGGGACGGTGGGTGACATCGAGGGACTGCCCTTCCTGGAATCCATCCGTCAGATGCGCAAGGACGTGGGGCGTGAGAACGTGCTCTACGTACATGTGACCTACCTGCCCTACATTCAGGCCACAGCCGAGCTCAAGAGCAAGCCGACGCAGCACTCGGTAATCCAGTTACGCAGTGCCGGCATCCAGCCAGATGTCATTGTCTGCCGTTCCGAACACCCCCTCAACGAATCCCTGAAGGACAAGATCTCGCTTTTTTGCGACGTTGAGCAGCGGGCTGTCATACCCTTGGTGACCTCGGACAATATCTACAAGGTGCCACTCATCCTGGAGGACGTTGGGCTCGGCGACTTTGTGGCCGAACGTCTGGGCCTGCCGAAGACCGAACCGGACCTGTCAGCGTGGCGGGAGATGGTAACGGAAATCGACCAACCAAAGCCCGAGCTGCGCATCGGCGTGGTCGGAAAGTACGTGTCGCTGCGCGACGCATACATCAGCGTGCGGGAAGCGCTCTTTCACGCTGTTCTGGAGCAAGGGCGGGGTCTGCAAATCGACTGGATCAACTCCGAGGACCTCGAGAAGGGGCGCGGCCTGGATCGTCTGGAGCAGGTGGCGGGCATCGTCGTGCCAGGTGGCTTTGGCTATCGCGGTATCGAGGGCAAGGTCATCGCCGCACGGTATGCCCGTGAGCACGCCAAGCCCTACCTCGGATTGTGCCTTGGGATGCAGGTGATGGTAATCGAGCTCGCCCGCCATGCGATCGGCAGTGACGAGGTCAACAGCACCGAGTTCGACCACTCCACTCCCAATCCGGTGATAGACCTGATGCCCGATCAGCGCGCCATCTCCGATATGGGCGGCACGATGCGGCTGGGGATGTATCCCTGTGAGCTGGTACCGGGCACGAAGGCCGCCGCCGCTTACGGTGCACGTCTCACCAGGGAGAGACACCGCCATCGTTTTGAGCTGAACAACCAGTATCGCGACCTGCTGACCAATGCCGGTATGGTATTCAGCGGCATGTCACCCGATGGTCGCCTGGTGGAGATCGCAGAACTACGTAACCATCCGTGGATGGTAGGCAGCCAGTTCCACCCCGAGTTCAAATCGAGGCCCGGCATGGCCCATCCGCTGTTCAGGGGATTCGCCAAAGCAGCGGTTGAGGCGAGCAGGCACTAGCACAGACCGAAATACAGCAGGAGGAAGCAAGATGGAAATCTTTCTGGACACAGCCAATCTCGACGAGATTCGCCACGTTGCCGACATGGGGTTGATCTGTGGCGTAACGACCAACCCCACCCTGATGGCCAAAGCAGGCCGCAAGGACTATAAGGATGTGACGCGGGAGATCTGTTCTATCGTGCAGGACCGGATCAGCGCCGAAGTAGTCACCGTAAACAGTGCAGAGGCGATGCTGGCGGAGGCGAAGGAGATCGCCACCTGGTCACCCCACGTCGTCGTCAAGATTCCAGCTACCCCCGAGGGACTAAAGGCGATGAACTTGATCGCAGAGGAGGAGGTCGACTGTGAACAGCTGTGCCGGGGCTGTCCCTGGTCTGGCAAGTGCGCCACTGACATCGACACGGCTCGCGAGCTGGTAGGCAGCTGGGGTATCCGGGTGAATGCCACCTTGGTCTTTAGCGCCAACCAGGCCCTCTTTGCGGCCAACGCCGGGGCCAGCTTCGTGTCGCCCTTTGTGGGACGTTTGGACGACATTGGCGAGGATGGCATGGCAGTCGTCGGCGACATAGTCGATATCTTTGAGACCTATGGCATTGACACCCAGGTCATTGCCGCCAGCATCCGTCATCCCCTGCACCTCACTCAGGCTGCCCTTGCCGGGGCCGACATCGCCACAGTACCCTACGACGTTCTCATGAAGGCACTTCGCCACCCGCTCACCGATGCGGGCGTCGAACGCTTTGTCGCCGACTGGGCAAGGGTGTCTGGACAGTAGATCAATCCGCATGAGTATTAGCTATCCATATTGGCGAAGGAGGAAGACGATGACGTTCAATCGCGTTAGCCAGGCTATGGAAAAGGCTGGAATCCCGGGGCAGGATGCCTACGACCTGCCGACCAGCGAGTTGCGCTTTCCCGACGGTGCTTGGTACAGAATGGAGGTCTCCGGGGTCGAGCGTCCTGTGGTCCTGGAAGCCCTCGTGGACGAGTCACAGAAGCGGAAAATGCCCATCCACCGCTTGATCTCTGTGGTGATGGGAGCAACTCTGCTCGACAGAGCCGAATTGCGCGATTTTGCCCAGATCGCTGCCGCTGCCAGGATGGAGGTGATCCTTACACCTGGTCCGCGCTCAGCATGGGACACTGGACGACAGCTCGCCACTCCCGAGGGAGGTCTCTCCGGGCTGCGTTTCCGCGGTGCCGACCAGCTACGCTACGTGATTGCCGATATCATGCGCTGCATCGAGCTCGGATTCCGCGGTTTCCTGGTGATCGATGAAGGGCTGCTCTGGCTCCTCAACGAGATGAAGAAGAACGGTGATATCCCGGCGGATGTGGTATTCAAGGTTTCCATCTATGCCGGCCACGCTTCTCCTGCCGGTGGTCACCTTCTGGAGGCGCTCGGAGCAGGTACCTTCAATCCGGTGGCCGACCTTTCTTTGCCCCAGCTTGCCTCCATTCGGAAGGGCTGTCGTTTGCCTCTGGACCTCCATATCTACCTGGCCGAGTCCTTTGGCGGTTATAACCGCTTCTACGACGGCCCGGAGATGGCCAGATTGTGCGCGCCCTGCTACTTCAAGATCGAGCCGGGGCCTGCCTGCGCCGCGGGACCCGGGGCCCTGTACAAGCCGTGGACCGCACCCGACGGACTTGCCTTCCTGGCTCGTGAAAAGGTCAAGTACGCCCAGATCATTCACGAACTGATCCAGGAGAACTTCCCGGAGGCCACAATGTCCGACATCGGTCCGGCGGACCTGGCGATCCCGAGACCATAACCCGCTGACTCAGATCCAGAGCAAGACCCGGCTAGCCAGGGGCCTGGCCCAGGCCAAGCGCGGCGCTTCCGGGCCTTGCTCAAAGGAGAGACCCGTGAAGAACGACCAATTCAGACTGAAGGGTGTGCTTCCCGCACTGGTTACCCCGTTTGCCGCAGACGAGAGTATCAATGAGCAAGGCCTGCGTTCTCTGGTGCACCACGTTCTGCCTAACGTGGATGGCGTGGTGCCCTGCGGCACCACGGGTGAGTTCGTCTATCTAAACCCGGACGAGCAGAAGCGCGTCGTGGAGATTGTGGTCGATGAGGTGGCAGGGCGAGTGCCCGTGATCGCAGGAACCGGCGCGTCATCCACCCGGCAGGCCGTGCAGTTGGCACGGCAGGCTCAGGAAGCCGGGGCGAACGCTGTCCTGGTGGTTACTCCTTTCTTCCTTCACCCTTCAGATAAGGGAATCTATCAGCACTTTTATGAGGTCGCACGGGCGGTAGATATCCCCGTCATTCTCTACAACATCCCACAAGTCGTGGATGCCTACCTGCCACGCACGGTCATCGAGGACCTGGCGGACATTCCCAACATCGTCGCGCTCAAGGATTCTTCGGGAAACCTCACCTACACCATGGAGGTGCTTGAACTGGCCGGGGATCGGATTGATGTGCTGATCGGTCACGACGAAGTTGTTCTGCCGGCCCTCGCCGGCGGTTGCAGCGGAATGATCCTTGCCAGTGCCCAGGTGTTTCCGGAGGTGTGGCAGAAACTGTACTCTGCCGTGCTCGCCGGCGACCTCGCCTCTGCCCGCTCTCTCCAGATGAGCGTTCAGAAACTCGCTCGCATCTTCTGCCGGCACGGCGGCGGTGTGGCGGTCAAGGTGGCATTGAACATGATGGGAGTCCAGGTAGGCGCCCCGCGGCGCCCGCTGATGAAACAGGGTGGCGTTCTCATCAACGAGGTGGCGGCCGAGATTCGTTTGGAGCTGGAGAAACTGGGTAAAGTGCCTGCGCCGGATATCTCTGTCGTGGAGCCACAGACTCCTCTCGAAGAACGCTTTGTCGAAATTGGCCTCTCGCCCGAAGCACTGCAGACAGAGGGTGTGCAAATCGGCACTGCGGCATACGGCGAAGGTTTCGAGAGGGTACACATTGACGTAGTAGCTGGCCCCAAAGCGGGGCCTGTGGGGACCGCCTGGGCGCTGCAGCTGACCTATCCACGCCACGGCTATGAAGCGCTGACGGCGATTCTGGAGCCGAACTTGACCGTCCGGCCTGCCACATTGATCGTGCCCGTTTTCGAGCTCAAGAATCTCCGCCAGGCTAATATGGTCTATGGCCCCACGCAATCCGCCGTGGGTAAGGCCGTTGTCGACGTTCTCGCTAAAGGCCATCTCCCGCAGGATCTCATGGAAAGCCAGGTGATTATGGCCAGGGTGATGATTCATCCCCGTGCCCTAAACCGGCATACTCTGTACCAGAACGCGTACGAGGCGATGGCCAACGCGCTCAGGCAAGCCTTCGTGGGTGCGGCAACTGCCGCCAATGGAGCATAGCCGAGATGGAATGCCAGCAGGAGAAGAACAGGACCGTCTGTACCTGCACCTATGAGCCGTGCAGCCGCAAAGGTATCTGCTGCGAATGCATCGCCTACCACCGCCAGAACGGTGAGGCGCCCGCGTGCCTCTTTCCACCGGAGGTCGAGCGCACCTACGACCGTAGTCTCGAACGCCTGGCCGCTTGCCACGGTCGATAGATGTTGAGCTCTCGCAGCCCACACAGGAGGAACCGGTGAATAAGAAAACCGAGTGGTTCAAGGGCATTTTCCCCGCGCTGATAACCCCCTTTTCCAGCCAGGGGACAGTCGATGAAGCCGCCTACCGCGCCCTCATCCGCTCCGTCCTCCCGCACGTGAACGGGGTTGTCCCCATCGGCACAACAGGCGAATTCGTTTACCTGAGCGATGATGAGAAGCGTCGAGTTATCCGTCTGGCGCTGGATGAGGTCGCCGGTCGTGTGCCTGTTGTGGCGGGCACAGGCTGTGCAACCACACGCGATACCGTGGCGCTGACTCGCTATGCCAGAGAGGCAGGCGCAGCAGCCGCGCTGGTCGTGGCCCCCTATTACCTCAAGCCCGCTTACAACGAGGTCTACGAGCACTATCAAACCGTGAATCAGGTCGGGATGCCGCTGATCCTCTACAACATCCCTCAGTGCGCCGGTACGCATTTTGAGTGGTGGACCGCAGAGGGCATGGCCTATCTGGACAACGTCATTGGCATCAAGGATTCCAGCGGTGATATGCCATTCATGATGACACTGCTGGAAAAGCTCAAGGGCATGGTGAGCATCTTTGGTGGACATGACGAAATCATCGCCGCCGTACTGGCTGCCGGTGCCGACGGCGCCATCCTCGCCTCGGCCAATGTGATTCCGGAGATCTGGCAGGAGATCTATCAGGCAGTACAGGCCGGAGACCTCAACACAGCTATGACGCGGCAGGGGCAGATCCAGACGCTGGTGCGGGTCATTACGCGTCAGGGTTCTGTCCAGGCGGTCAAGGAATGTCTGACCATGATGGGTCTGGACGTAGGCAACGCTCGCCTGCCGATGATGCCCGGCGATGCCTTCCGCCGTGAGGACCGAGAAGAGCTGCGCATTCAGCTCGAGCGCCTGGGCAAGATACAGGCCAGGGAGGTTCATTATCGTCTGGAGGGCACGGACGTTGGCACAGTCGCACCATTTGCCGCGGGAACTCCTCACAAGATCAGTGATTTCGCCCTGCGAGTAGGGGAAGGATTCGCAGGACCGCCGTTCTTTGAGCTGGCACACGTGGATCTTTTGCTGGGCGAGCGCGGCGGACCTGTGGATCAGGCCCTGAACAGTGCCCTCGGCGTGTCCCACCCCGGCCACGAGGTGCGCCTGATTCACGAGCATCCGCGAACCCTGCTCGTACCCACCGTGACCATCCGAACCGACAAGCAGGCCGAGCACATCTATGAGATTGCTGCCAGGGGAGTGGTTCGCGCCATTGAGGCCAGCATTGAGGATGGGTTCTTGCCAAAGAAAGCTCTGGATCGCCTGGCGCTAATCGCCAATGTGTTTGTCCATCCGTCAGCTGCAAACCGCCAACGAATAGAGATGAACAACTACAAGGCGATGCGTGCCGCAATCCGCAAGGCCATCGAAGGGCGACCTACGCGAGAGGAGTTGCTGCTAGAGGGGCAAGCAGCGCGACACCCCTTCCGCTATGCACCCTAGAAATACCACAGGTGCCCGGGAAGAATTCCTCCCGGGCACCTGTATTGAGACGCCTACTGGAGTGGTGCTGCCGCAGTGTCCCGCCCCAGGATCACCCGGATATCCGGTCCTCCCTGCACGCCCGGCTCGTTGCGCACGTTCTGCTGCGACACGCTAAATAGCTGTGCCAGCAGTTTGACCGTGCTTATCTTGCCGCTGTAATCAACAATGATCGTCGCAGCATAGTCCGAGCGGTCGGCGTTGCTGTACGAGACCACGTTGTAGCCCAACCCTTTCAGGTGCTCGGATATGCTCTGGGCCAGGCCCGGCGTAAGCGTCCCGTTCTGCACCTCCACCCTGGCGGCTTCCCGTGCTATCAGCGCTGCGTCGGAAAGGTTTGCGGTCGACTCCGGAGTCGGACTGCCAACCAGCTCATTCACTGCCACTCGAATCTTGTCGCGATTCGGTATGAGCACATCCGCCCCATCGGGAGTGAATTGCTGCGTAGTCATCGACTCGTCGATGACCACGCTCTTGATGTCGCGGGAAATCTCTCGCGCCAGCTTGGCCAGGGAGTACATTTCACTTAGACTCAGGTCAGTCTTGACCGAATCACCCACCAGCCTGAGCATCTCAGGAATGCGTGTGAGCGGGATGTTCAGGCTCATCACCTTGTCGAATACCGCCCCCAGCACCTCCTGCTGACGCCTGGCCCTGCTGAAATCGCTGCTGCCGTGGCGGGCGCGGGCGTACTGCAGCGCCGTCCTGCCATCCATCTGCTGCACTCCCGCAGGAATATCTACGGTCATGTAGCCATAGTTGTTATCCGGGTACTTTTCGTCGTGTATCGCCGACTTGACGTTGACTTCTATACCGCCAACTGCGTCAATTATCTTCTCGAACCCCTCAAAGTTAATGCGGACGAAGTAGTGGATGGGTATTCCGAGGGTATACTGGACCGTCTTCTTCGCCAGAGCCGGCCCTCCACCGGGGTAACCGTCACGCTCCCCGAGAAAGTGGGCCACGTTAATGCGGTTTTCCGAATGGCCAGGGATCGGCACCCACAGATCCCGCGGGATCGAGAGCAATCCGGCCGTCTTGCTTTTAGGATCCACGGTCAGCACAATCATCGTATCTGTGCGGCTGGGGCCCTGCTCTGCAAGCCGATTGTCCGTACCAAGCAGCAAGATGTTAACCCTGTCACCGGTCAGACTCGGTACCTCCTCCTGGGATATCCCATTCTGCTGATGAGAAACCATCGAGGGCATACCGAATTGCGCGTGAGCGACCATCGACTTGACCGTACTGTAAAAGTAGTACGCAGAGTACACCCCTCCCAGCACAAAGGCCAGGAGAAGAATTGTGAGGATCACTGACTTGGCAAACGC
Organism: Anaerolineales bacterium UBA2200; assembly: GCA_002327925.1. Lineage (GTDB taxonomy): Bacteria > Chloroflexota > Anaerolineae > UBA2200 > UBA2200 > UBA2200. Next base: position 4,284 of record DCVA01000052.1, on the reverse strand, counting down.
CGGCCTGGGCCGGCACTCCGCCTGCGGCGTCGATACGGGATCGCGGCTCCAAGAGGCCGCCACTCGCTGCGCTTGTGCGCTCTTACCCGACATTCAACCTCCAGATCAAGACTGCTGCCATTATAGTGTAGTCGCTGAAAGTGGGAAAAAGGTTCCCAATCGTCTCCACAGTCGTTTCTTCATAAACAGTGCGGTCAGGGTTTCTGCTCTGCCGCATGCTGCTTGGCTATGAGACCCTTCATCATGGCAAACGCTGCCCGCACGGCCGGTTTACCCAGCGGGTCACGGGCTATCACGGAGAATTCCGCTTGTCCGAAATGCAGCCCTCCGAAAGTCAGGGTGTTGATCCGCACCATGTCTTTACCTGGGGCGGGCGGTCGGGTACCGTTCCAGGTGCCTGTGTGATCCACGATCTTCTGACCACATTCCAAAAGCTCCTCGATGAGCCCGCCGATCTCGCTGTCACCGGATTCCAGAATGATTCCCCCGCCGGCATAGTTGAAATAGCGGGCTGAGTGATCCGCATAGGCAGCGACTATGTCGAGCCCCTCCTGCAGACCCACCTCCACGATGACGCCCTGAATCCTGGTGGCAATCGCTTGAGGGGGCAGGAGGTCCAGCAGGCGCAGAGAGCACCACGCTTGAAGGTAGAACCTCGTCTCCAGAGCCGGCATTCCCAGCACCTTCTCCAGTGCGGCAATCGCCGCTTGACGATCCCCTCCGACGACCGCCTGGTTGGCGGTAGCGAAGAGGGACAAGGCTCCTTCACTGCTACTTCCAGCGGCGTGGCCGGCCATGACCTCCAGGGACTCGTCGGCAAACAGTAGCTCCCGCAACAGAGCTTGGCTGGTATTGCCTGTCATCTAAAGCGCCCTTCCTGTCGGTCAAGGTCTGACATTCGTGCCCCTCTGATGTGAGAAAACGAAACGCCGCCCCCTCGAGGTTGCGGCGTGCTCTCCTAAGCCACCCTCCGGACTTGAACCGGAAACCCATCACTTACGAAGCGATTGCTCTACCGATTGAGCTAGGGTGGCGTGACATTTGCGCCCGGAGGCGCCTGGTGCATGACATCGATGAGCCGTGCGCGACTCGAACGCGNNGCTTAAAAGGCAGGTGCTCTACCAGACTGAGCTAACGGCTCATCGCCCTTCCAAGGGCGGGCAAAAGTATACAACAGGACTGGGGCACTGTCAAACCAGCATGCGAACCTCGCCTTGACTCGCTGAGAACTGAGCCATAAAATGGGAGCGGAGGCACAGATAATGAACAAGCCGCGCATTGTGCTGTTGGCGTCCGCTCTCCTTGTGGCAGGGCTGCTCTGCGCATGCGATCACCCTCGCAATTCACCGGTCGCAGCAGAAAAGCCGCTTCTGGTCCTGGATCGCAGCGGAGGAATCGCCGGCTTCCAGGATCACCTCGTTATCGGCTACCATGGCCAATACTATCTGGCCCAGGGCCAGCAGGAGCTCATTGGCACCTTGAGTGCCGAGACCACGTCCTGGCTGACAGAGCGATCCTCTCACCTTGCTCCATTCACGCTGCGGCTGGAGGACAACCCCGGCGGACCGGACAACATGGTCCGTCAGGTTATGTGGACAGGGCTGGGAAACCAAGTAGCTACTCAGGCCGAGCAGCAGGAGATTCTCACATGGGGAGTTGATTTGCTGGCATCCCTGGTAAGCCGACAATAGGCCAGACCATTCTCACAACAAAGGCCGCCTGCATACCCATTGAGTGTGCAGGCGGCCCATTTTTTCTTACCCTTGGTGAGTGTGCACCGATCCTGACAGGGGGCTCGCCGCCACCGATTGCCGTTTACGGTGCCAGCCTGTCTAGATCTCTGGGGAACAGAGTCACCTCGCGCAAGTTCGTATGTCCGGTGAGCTGCATGAGCAGCCGCTCCAGCCCCATGCCAAATCCACCGTGCGGCGGCATGCCGTACTTGAAAGCCTGAAGATAGCCATCGATTTGCTCCGGCTTGATCCCCCACTTGTCTGCGTTTTGTACCAGCTGATCGTAACGATGGATGCGCTGTCCACCAGTGACCACCTCACAACCGCGGAACAGGAGGTCAAAGCTCTTGGTGAGAGCAGGTTCCTCGTCATCTGCCATGGCGTAGAAGGGGCGCTTGCCAGTCGGGTAGTGTGTTACAAACAGGAACTCGGAACCCAGTTCCTTCTCCGCATACTGGCTAAGCCAGACCTCATGCTGAGGGCTAAGATCCGGCTCGCCGCGGCAGTCTTCCTTGTAGCGCTCGAAAATGATCTGCTGCGCGGCAGGCATTCGAATCGCGGGTATAGTGTCCCCAATCGACGGTATTCTGAGCTTGAGCAGTGCCACTTCCCTGGCGCACTTGTCTGTCACGCGGCCGAACATATGCCGCAGTACTCCAGTCAGCATGTTCATAACGTCCGTGTGGTCGTTGATGAAACCCATCTCCAGATCCAGACTGACATACTCGTTGGTGTGGCGTGCCGTGTTGTGCTTTTCGGCCCGAAAGACCGGGCCAACCTCAAATACACGCTCGAACACCCCCACCATCATCTGCTTGTAGAACTGTGGACTCTGCGCCAGATAGGCGGGTCGTCCAAAGTAGTCCAGGACAAAGACATTGGCGCCACCCTCCGTGGCTGCACCCACGATCTTGGGGGTCTGAATCTCGACAAAACCCTGCTGCATCAGGTATTCTCTGTATCCTGCCATCAACTCGGCTGAAATACGAAAGAGGGCACGCTTCTGAAGATGGCGCAGGCCCAGCGGTGCATAGTCAAGAAAGGTATCGAGTCCGGGCTTGAGCTCCTTCTTGTTGACCTCAAAGGGCAGAGGCTCCAGCACGGGTGACAGCACCTCGATGTGACAGTCGTGCATTTCCGCACCGACTGCGGCGCGAGGCTCAGCAGCGATCAGACCTTCGACGTCCAGCACTGACTCGTACTGCAGGCCGCGGAGCTTGGCCATTTCCTCCTGGTTGTCCAACACGGCCTGAAACGTCCCGGCTCCATCGCGCAGCACCAGGAAACCGAACTGTCCCATGTCGCGCCAGCTGTGCATCCAGCCCCCGAGGTGCACCCTCTGGCCGACATAGGCCGGGGCCTCTATCGTGCGAATTCGTAGCATTCGTCTCCTTTCATTCGTGGACCACCACCAGCGTGCCGTTGACAGCATCATAGACCTGGCTGGCGCCGGCGGGCAACACGGGATCTGTCCAGTAGAACAGCCATTTCGAATCAGGCACGCTGAGGTTCACGCACCCGTGACTGCGACGTGTGCCAAAGTCGTTGTGCCAGTAGGCGCCGTGAAGGGAATACCCGCCGTAAAAGTACTGCACATACGGCACGTCCGGCTGGACGTAGCCGGGACCCACCATCGTCTGCGAGATCAGCTTGTGGTGAATCCTGTACCGGCCCAGCACCGTTGGCGTCCACGTCGTACCCGTGGACACAACGGTACGAAAGACCTCTACCTCACCCTCCCAGGCGATGAGGGTCTGGGTAGAGATGTCCACTTCGATCCACCTGTTACCCCGCTCCGGCGTCGGCGTCATGGTCGGAGTGGCCGTCTCTGTGGGTGTAAGCGTCTGAGTCGGAGTCTCCGTAGCCGTAGGCGTCGACGTCGCAGTGCTCGTAGGCGTGCTCGTAGCAGTCGGGGTCGCCGTGGGCGTCGCACTGGATGTCGGAGTAGCCGTCTGAGTAGGTGTCCATGTCAGCGTCGCCGTAGCAGTCGGCGTGGCAGTGGGCGGAAAGACCGCCCTCAGCAGCGCATCACCCTTATCAAGGGCCAGGATCACTCCCAGGGCCATTACGGCCAGTACCAGCGGCAGGCCGATCCACCATAAGCCGGTGTGTGCCTTACGCCTGTCTGGCGTAACATCGACACCTGTGCCAGTCGTACGCTCTTGGGCCCATGCTACGCCTGCTTTGGCTCGCTTGCTCTGCGGGTTGACCCTGAGCACCTGTTGCAGATAGCCGAGGGACTCGTGGGGATCGTCAGTAAGCCCTGCCATCCAGAGCAGCGCTTCCTCATTGTCCGGATCCAGCCGCAGCGCCTCGGAGAAGTAATGCCTCGCCTCTGCCCAGTTCCCGGCTTCAGCGACAGAGCGTCCCAGGTTGAGTAGACGTTGGATTTCTGACAAGGCTACACTCTCTCGCGTTCTGCTGCCTGTCCCTGGCCATGGATGCACCCGGGAGGTCCACTGCGCGACATTCAAGCCGTGAGGCAACGTTGACCATTATATCACGCTCGTCACCCTTGAAGCAAGGCCCCGCATTCTATCACGTAAAATGT
>DCVA01000022.1 GCA_002327925.1 Anaerolineales bacterium UBA2200 | reverse complement strand
ACATTTTACGTGATAGAATGCGCTTGTTTGACACGGACACGGCACCGTCCTATAATGGCCGAGCGGTTTGTGCGTGGCCGCACTTTATTTGTGTTGGGTGTTACCACCATGAAATTCAATGTTGCTCAACTGCTCAAGGCCCCGCCGGGTACCAGCAGAGAACACGACCTAGATGACGATATCGCCGGCATAGACAAGGACGTTGAGGTCGGCAAACCACTGGTGGGCAGGGTCAGACTCCTGCGCATCGGCGACGGGATACTGGTGACCGGCAACTTGAGCACCGAAGTCAACGTCCCCTGTCGTCGCTGCCTGGCGAGCGTTGCCGTGCCCGTGGAGTTTCACCTAGAGGAGGAGTTTCGCCCGTCCATCGATGTTGAAACAGGGCGCCCCTTGCCGTTGGAGGAAGACCAGGACGAAGCCACACGGACGGATGCCCACCACATGCTTGACCTGACCGAGGTAGTGCGGCAAGACCTCTTGCTGGCGCTGCCTATGTCGGCTCTGTGTCGTCCAGACTGCCGCGGGCTGTGCCCGGTATGCGGCCAGAATCTCAACGAAGGACCGTGCAACTGTCAGCCTGTCGGGGGAGACCCACGGCTGGCGGCCCTGCGCGATCTTCTGTAATTCGTCCGGAAAGGAGTACTTTTGTGGCTCTACCAAAGAGAAAGACTTCCAAGGCCAAGCGCGACCGTCGTCGTTCCCACCTCGCGCTGACGCCCGAAAACCTTGTGCCCTGCCCACAGTGCCACGAGATGCGGCTGCCGCATCACGTGTGTCCCAACTGCGGAACGTATAAAGGCACAGAGGTCATCGAAGTAAAGAGCAAGACGAAGGAATAGCGGGCAGTAGTGGAGTGAGCAAGGCCGTGCCAGGCACTGCCCAGCCAACACGGCCTTTCTTCACCTGTGTGGGGGGGTTGTGGTCACTCCGTTTCGGCCCGCAAGCCGGAGCCAGTCTCATCCAGCCAAAGGCCCGTAGCGGGACACGGACAAGGAGCCTATGTTACGTACACCTTTGTGCAACCTGCTGGGAATATCCCATCCCATTCTTCAGGGAGGCATGGCCTGGGTCTCCACGCCTGATCTGGTTGTAGCCGTATCAGACGCGGGAGGTCTCGGCATTCTTGGCGCTGGCAATGCACCGCCTGATCTAGTGGAAACCTATGTGCGCCAGGTCAAAGAACGGACTGCCAAACCCTTCGGACTCAACGTTCCGATGTTTTCCCAGTATGTAGAGCAAGTCGTGGATATCTGCATCCGCTATCACGTTCCTGTAGTCACAACGGGGGCCGGAAACCCCAGTGCCATCATCGCTCCGCTCAAGGATGCCGGCATAAGGGTCATACCCGTCGTAGCGTCCGTTGCCCTGGCCAAACGCCTGGAGAGGGCGGGTGCTGATGCCCTCGTCGCCGAGGGCTGCGAGTCGGGCGGGCACATTGGCGACGTGAACTCACTACCCCTCATTCCCCAGATTGTGGATGCCGTCAAGGTTCCTGTGGTCGCCGCCGGAGGCATTGCTGACGGTCGTGGTCTGGCGGCCGCGCTGGCGCTCGGGGCAAGTGGGATCCAGATGGGTACTCGCTTTATCTGCACCCACGAGTGCCAGGTGCATGTCAACTACAAGGACATGATCGTCAAGGCCGGAGACCGCTCCACCATTACCACCGGGCACAGTCTAGGCCACCCGGTGCGCGCTCTTCGCAATCCGATGACGCGCAAGTTCGAAGAGTTGGAACGACAGACTCTCACTGAAGAGCAGCTCATCGAGTTTGGCACAGGCAAGCTGAGGAGCGCCGCGGTCGATGGCAATGTGGTCGAAGGCTCCTTCATGGCAGGACAGAGCTGCGGCCTGATCAATGACATTGTGTCTTGTGCCGAGCTGATCGAGCGCACCATCGCCCAGGCAGAGCAAATCCTGATGCGTTTGCCAGGCTATGTACTCAGCTCTGGCGAGGTGCAGTGAGCAAGCCCTGGCTTGAGCCCTCCGCCAGACTTGGTCTCGTCTTCCCCGGCCAGGGTTCGCAATTCGTGGGTATGGGGCATGACCTCTATGAGCTCTACCCCGAGGCACAGGGAGTGTTCGACGAAGCGGATGCTGTCCTGGGGTTTTCTCTCGCACAACACTGCTTTGAGGGTCCCGAGACGGAGCTGGCCGAAACCATAAACGCCCAGCCGGCGATCGTGACCGTCAGTGCAGCTCTGCTTGCCGTCCTCAGGTCCAGAGCCGGAGAAGAGCTGGTCGCCAGTTACGTAGCTGGACACAGCCTGGGCGAGTACACGGCTTACCTTGCGGCGGGGGTCCTGAGCTTTGCGGAGGATCTCCGACTGGTTCGAAAACGGGGCCAGCTCATGAAGCAGGCAGGAGAGCAGCATCCTGGAGCGATGGCCGCAGTTCTGGGTCTGTCGCGGGAGGCGCTGCGCTCTGTTTGCATCGAAGTTGGAGATGTCTGGCTGACCAATGACAACTGCCCAGGTCAGGCCGTGTTGTCTGGCACGAAACCTGCGATGGACCGAGCGCTGAAACTGGCCAGCGAGAGAGGCGCGCGGAAGACAGTGCCGCTTGCCGTCACTATTCCTGGCCATTGTCCTTTGATGAACGATGCAGCACAATCCTTTGCCGAGTACGTGGCACAGATCAAGCTGAACCCTGCAGCGATGCCGGTCATCGCTAACAGCACGGCTCAGCCAATCTCCGAGCCCGAAGAGATTCGGTCAGAGATGGCTTCGCAGTTGACCTCGGGCGTGCAATGGATCAGTTCTGTGAACTATATGATCAGCCGGGGAGTGAATACATTCATCGAAATCGGCCCCAAGAGCATCCTCTGCGGTCTCATTCGCCAGATCGACCGCACAGTGAAGACTCTCAATGTCAGTACAGCCGCTGATATCGCGGCGCTGGTGGATTAAGATAATGGGAAAGCTGGACGGAAAAGTTGCACTGATTACGGGTGCCTCCCGCGGGATCGGCCGCGCAACGGCGATCAAGCTGGCGGGTCAGGGTGCAAGAGTTGTCGTCAACTACCGCAGCAACCAGTCGGCAGCGGAGGATGTGCTGCGCGTCATACACGACCAGGGCGGCGAAGCTATCGCCGTACAGGCCGATGTCAGTCTATTCGATCAGGCGCAAGGGCTGATTCAGAGCGCTCTGGATCACTGGGGCAGGCTCGATATTCTGGTCAACAACGCTGGCACCACTCGCGATACTCTTCTTGTTCGTATGACGGAGGAAGATTGGGACGTGGTGCTCGACACAGACTTGAAAAGCGCCTTCAACTGTACAAAAGCTGCTCAGAGGACCATGATCAAACAGCGCTACGGGCGCATAGTCAACATCAGCTCCGCGGCCGGAATCGCCGGCAACGCCGGGCAGGCCAACTACACGGCCGCCAAGGCTGGCATGATAGGCTTTACCAAGGCCGTGGCCAAAGAGGTCGGGTCGCGGAATATTACCGTCAATGCAGTCGCCCCCGGATATGTTCCCACGGAGCTCAGCTCCAGCATTCCGCCTGAGCTGCTCGCCAAGGGAATGGACCTGACCCCGCTGGGGCATCCAGGCACCCCGGACGATATTGCCAACGCAGTGGCGTTTCTGGTCTCAGACGAGGCCGGCTACATCACGGGTCAGGTCCTGGCAGTTGACGGCGGCCTGACCATGTGAGTTCGCTCCGGAAGGAGGAATCCCTGTGACAGAACGAAAACTAGGAACGGTGACCATTTCGCCAGGTGTCCTGGCCACAGTCGCCAAGATGACTACGCTGGCTATCCCCGGGGTAGTTCGTATGAGCCCCACGGGCGTTGATCAGATTCTGAGCGCTCGACGTGGGGATGGTGTCAAGGTACAGGTCGTCGACGATGCCGTGATCCTGGACCTGTACATCGTAGCCTCGGCCGACATGAATTTGCTCCAGCTCAGCCGGGAGATCCAGTCGCAAGTCACCCGTGCCGTCCACGACACAGTGGGAATGGCCGTGCGCGAGGTGAACGTGCATGTTATCGACGTGACCGATTCGCCCACACCCGCCGCGAATCCGACAGCGGAGGCACCCCGGGGTTAGGATACGGATAGGTGAAGATCAGGCGCCAGGCGCGCATCCTTGCTCTTCAAGCACTTTTCGAAATCGATAGCGTGGGTCACCCGGTTGACTCGGTCCTGGCTCAGCGGTTGGAGGAGAAACCCCTTCCCGTTGATGGCGAGACCTTTGCCAGGCAACTTGTGCTTGGTGTCATGCAGCATCGTTTAGAGGTCGATGAAGTGATCTCCGACATCGCAACCGAGTGGCCTCTGGAGCAGATGGCCATTGTGGATCGCAACGTCCTGCGCATTGCCGTCTACGAGATTACCCTGGATGACCAGACACCCGTCAAGGTGGCGATCAACGAAGCTGTGGAATTGGCCAAGCTGTTCGGAAGCGATAGTTCACGTCGCTTTGTCAATGGCGTGCTGGGTACGCTTGCCACGCGGCGTGGATCCTGACAGCGGTGAAGACGAACGCCGCCCGGCGGGCAACGAGATGCAATTCCGCTAACAAGGGAAGGTCAGCATAGCGAATGGCTATTGAAGGTCAGATGTCCATCGTGGATCACCTGGAGGAACTGCGCTCCAGGCTCCTCAAGAGCATCATCGCCATCACCATCACTACTCTTGCCGCCTTTGCTTTTACAGAGAAGATCATGGCTTACCTGATTGCCCCGGCGGGCATCAAGCCCATCTTTTTGCGTCCCACCGAAATGTTCATCACTTACTTCAAGATCTCTCTCATGACCGGCCTCATTGTGGCGATGCCTTTCTTGGTATATCAACTCATCCAGTTCTTGTGGCCGGGGCTGAAGGGTGTCGAGCGTAAGTATATCCGCCTTATCGTGCCTGCTGCGACCTTTTCGTTCGTGGTCGGTGTACTGTTCACCTACTACATCATTTTGCCCTTCTCCCTGCGCTATCTCGTCTCATTCGGCGGTAATCTTGTAGAGGCCCAATGGGCCATCGGCGAGTACATTTCATTTGTCACTACTCTGCTGTTCTGGTCCGGAGTGATCTTCGAGACGCCCTTGATCATGTTCTTCCTGTCTCGGCTGGGAATCGTCACACCCTCGTTTCTGTCCAAGAACCGCAAGTATGCGATCCTAATCATTGCCGTCGTTGCCGCCATGATCACCCCGACTCCGGATCCCTTCAACATGGGTCTGGTCATGGTGCCCCTGCTGGTGATGTATGAGACCGGGATCATACTTTCCAGGATAGCCTATCGAGAGCGGACGAGGCGCACCGACGACCATAAGAGCTCACCTGAGGTTCCTGCCAAGTGACAACCATCTGCAGCTATGACCAGATGCTGCAGGTCGCGGAGACCGCCGGGCCAGTGCCGGTAGTGATTGCCGCTGCACATGAACACGAAGTGCTAGTGGCTGCCAGCGAGGCTCAAGCCCGCGGCATTGTTCACGCGACGCTCGTGGGCAATGCGCAGACAATCCGTCAGATGGCTCGAGAACACGAGCTGGACATCCACGCCATGGCCATTGTCGATGAGCCAGACGACTCCTCTGCCGCTGACAAGGCCATGCAGATTGTCGCCACAGGCGGTGCCAGAGTAGCCGTCAAGGGACAGGTCCAGACACCGGTCTTTCTTCGAGCGGCTCTCCGCAGGGAGGCCGGTCTACGCACCGAGCGCCTCATCACCCACGTCGGAGTGTTTGAGGTGCCGGGGTTGGATCGCTTGCTATTCATCACCGACGGCGGAGTGGTGCTCTACCCAACACTCGAGCAGAAGGTAGAGATCGTCAGCAATGCGATTGCCGTTGCCCGGGGACTCGGTGTGTCAATACCAAGGGTCGCCCTGCTGGCCGCTGCCGACGAGGTGCTGTCGGATCTCCCCGTCACGGTGGAGATCGCCGAGATCGTGGCCATGCAGGAGCGTTGGGAGGCCGAGGGAGCCATTGTCGGCGGACCTTTCCTGCTCGACACAGCTGTGTCGCCCGAGATCTCCCTCTCACGCCAGCGCTACGGGAGAGTAGCCGGACATGCCAATGTGCTCGTAGGTCCGGATGTAGAATCCGTTAACATCATGGCCAAGGGAATCACCTACTTTGCCCGAGGCCGGATGGCCGGACTGGTGGTGGGGGCCAAGGTGCCACTGGTAGTTGGCTCGCGCGCCGACCCACCCCGGACCAGGCTGGTATGTATCGCGGCCGGGGCTCTACTGGCAGCCCGTTCCCCGGCCCCCTGAGCAGACAACAGAGATTGTTCGTAACCAGGAATTTCGACGAGGAGAGCGATCAATGACCAAGATCCGAGTTCTGATTATGGGTGCCGCGGGACGTGACTTTCACAACTTTAACCTCTGCTTTCGCGACAACCCGGCCTACGACGTCGTAGCATTCACCGCCACTCAGATCCCCAACATCGAAGGACGCACCTATCCCCCAGAGCTCACAGGCAAGCTTTACCCGGCTGGAATCCCAATCTACGCCGAAAGTGAGTTGGTCACCCTGATTCGCAAGTACGACGTCGACCAGGTCATCTTCGCCTATAGCGATGTTCCGCACGAAGTTGTGATGCATAAGGCATCTCAAGTGCTGGCCGTCGGCCCCGACTTTCGCCTGATGGGCGTCCGAGACACCATGCTCAAGTCCAGCGCACCTGTCGTCTCTGTATGTGCGGTGCGTACGGGCAGTGGCAAGAGTCAGACCACGCGCCGGGTCTCGGACATTCTACGCGAGATGGGCAAGAGGATCGTCGTCGTGCGCCACCCGATGCCCTATGGGAATTTGGTCAAGCAGGCCTGTCAGCGTTTCGCCACCTACGAGGATCTCGACCGCCATGAATGCACCATCGAGGAACGTGAGGAGTACGAGCCGCACCTCGACCGAGGCACCATTGTCTACGCCGGAGTCGACTACGAACTGATCCTCAGGCAGGCTGAGAAAGAGGCTGACGTCGTCCTGTGGGACGGTGGCAACAATGACCTGCCCTTCTACAAGCCCGACCTGCACATCGTCGTTGCCGACCCACATCGTGCCGGCCATGAGCTTCGCTACCACCCGGGTGAGTCCAATCTGCGCATGGCCGATGTGGTGGTCATCAACAAGGTGGACACTTCGGAGCCGGACAAGATGGAACTCGTGCGAAGCAACATCCTCTCCGTGAACCCACAGGCCACCGTGATCGACGCTGCTTCGCCCATCTTCCTGGACGATCCCCAGGCGATCCGCGGCGCCAAAGTGCTCGTGGTGGAGGACGGCCCAACCCTCACCCATGGCGAAATGTCTTATGGTGCCGGCATGGTGGCGGCGCGCCGCTTTGGAGCAGCGGAGATACTGGACCCGCGGCCCTACGCCGTCGGTTCCATCGCCGCTACTTACCAGAAGTACCCAAACACTGGCACACTCCTGCCGGCTATGGGCTACGGTCCCGACCAGGTGCATGACCTGGAAGAGACCATCAATGCCACCCCCTGTGATCTGGTGATCATTGCCACACCCATCGACCTGCGACGTGTGCTCAAGATAAACCGACCCACACAGCGTGTTCGGTATGAGCTACAGGAGATTGGACGACCCACCCTGCAGGATGTGCTGACCAAGGCCATAGCTTAGGCGACCAGTACGCGGTCCCGCAGGACCCCACGCAAGGAGGCCAGGATGGAGGTTCTGTCGCAAGGCAAGGGCGAGCTGATCGGCTGGCACGATCCGGACGAAAACCGCGAGTGGATACGCGACAACAAGTCGCGCGAGCTCAAGGACAAACGGATGTCCATGACACAGGCCGTGGATAGTTTTGTCCCGGATGGCGCTTTTCTTGCTTCTGGCGGATTCGGCCATGTGCGTGTCTCGATGGCCGCCATCTACGAGATCATACGCCAGAAACGCAGACACCTGACCCTCGCCGGCAAGACCGCGGTCCACGATGCAGATATCCTCATCGCATCCGGTGCTGTAGACCGTGTCGAGGTGGCCTACGTCTTTGGCCACGAGCTGCGCGGCCTTTCCCCTGCCTCCCGCCGCGCGGTCGAAACGGGGCACTGTGAGGTAGTGGCTGAGATCAGCAATGCCGCCTACCAGTGGCGCTTCCTCGCCGCTGCCATGGGCCTGCCTTTCCTGCCGACCCGCAATATGCTGGGCACGGACACCCTCACCCACAGTTCAGCCAAAGTGGTCCAGGATCCATTCAGCGGCAAGCCTATCTGTCTCGTCCCGGCCTGCTACCCCGACGTGGCCATCATCCACGTCACGCGGTGCGACAAGTACGGCGATGCGCAGATCGACGGTACTCTGATCGAGGATTTCGAGCTAGCGCGTGCCGCGCGGCGGCTCATTCTGACCACGGAGGCGATCGTACCGGACACGGAGATCCGGCGGCAACCGTGGCACACAGTGATTCCCTTCTACTATGTGGACGCGGTGGTGGAAGTTCCCTACGGCGCGCATCCCTGCCATATGCCACTGCTCTATTCCTTTGACGAAGAACACATCGGCGAGTGGTTATCCGTATCCCGAACGCCGGAGGGAACCGAGAAGTACTTTGACAAGTACGTCTACGGGGTCAAGGATTTCCACGAGTACCTGGATCTGGTAGGAGGCACACGCAAGTTGCAGTACCTGCGTGAGGTGGAAGAGTTGCGCGCGCCCCCCATCGCCCCCTGGGCCAAGTCATCCACCCCGCGGGCCTCTGGCTCGACGGGGAAGAAGGAGTAAGGTCATGATGCCAGACTATACCCCCACGGAACTCATGGCCACCGTCGCCAGCCGGTTGCTGGAGAACGGCAAGTCCGTTTTCGTCGGCACGGGCTTGCCGATCATAGCCGCCACCCTGGCGCAGCGCACCCACGCTCCGAACCTCCTGATCGTCTTTGAGGCAGGCGGCGTAGGCCCCAGGGTACCCATTCTACCCATCTCTGTGGGCGAGTCGCGAACCTTTTATGAGGGAGTCGCGGCCACAAGCATGCACGACGTGATGTCTTCCTCGCAGGCTGGGTATACGGACTATGGCTTCCTGGGAGCTGCGATGATCGACGCCTATGGCAACATCAATACCTCTGTCATTGGTGACCATGCCCACCCCACGTCGCGTCTGCCCGGCAGCGGCGGCGCCAACGATGTAGGTTCTTACGCCTGGCGCACTATCCTCATCATGCGCCAGGAGAAGCGGCGCTTTATGCGGAAGGTGGACTTTGTGACTACGCCTGGATACCTCACCGGCCCCGGCGCTCGGGAAGCGGCAGGGTTGCCGAGAGGCACGGGTCCCTGGCGCGTGATTACCCAGCTGGGAGTGTACGGGTTTCACGAGACGACCAAGCGGCTAGAGCTTCTCGCCCTCCATCCCGGAGTGACCTTTGATCAAGTGCAAGAGAATAGCGAGTTCGAGATACTTGGCGCCGGCCACGTCGGCGTTACCGAGCCACCCACAGCGGAGCAGCTCCGCATCCTCCACGAAATTGACCCCCTAGGCATCGCCATCGGAAAGTGACACACACCGGCCAGCAAGGAGGCACAGACAATGGAGTTTGAGCTAAGCGAAGAACAACAGATGATCCGCCGCATGGTGCGCGATTTCGCCGAAAAGGAGATCCGCCCGGTGACGCGCGAGATCGATGCCAGGGGCGAGTTTCCGTGGGAGGTCATCCGCAAAATGGCCGGGCTGGGGCTACTGGGCCTGCCCATTCCCGAGCAGTATGGGGGCTCAGGCGCCGATATGGTGTCTTATGCCCTGGCGGTGGAGGAGATCTCGCGGGTATCGGGTTCCATTGGCATCACCATGGCCGCGCACACCTCCCTGGGGCTTTATCCTCTGTACCGTTTTGGCAACGAAGAACAGAAGCACAAGTATCTGCCTCGCCTGGCGTCTGGACAGGGGCTGGCGGCCTTTGGCCTGACAGAGCCAGAAGCCGGTTCCGACGCGGGAGGAGTCAAGACGACCGCGGTTCAGGATGGTGACCACTGGATCCTGAACGGACAAAAGACGTTCATCACCTCCGGGTCGGTAGCCGATGTGGTCATCATTGCCGCGCTCACCGACAGGTCGGCAGGCACCCGCGGTATCAGCAACTTTATCGTGGAGAAGGGTACGCCGGGCTTTCGACCGGGACGTGATGAGGAAAAGATGGGCCTGAAGGGCTCACTGACCTCGCAGCTCTTTTTCGAGGATTGCCGGGTACCCAAGTCGAACTTGCTCGGTCTGGTTGGCGAGGGATTCAAGCAGTTCCTGATCACGCTCGATGGCGGCCGCATCAGCATCGGTGCCATGGCGCTCGGTCTGGCTCAGGGGGCACTCGATGCCGCCATCAAGTACTCCAAGGAACGCGTACAGTTCGGACAGCCCATCGCCCGCTTCCAGGCCATTCAGTGGATGATTGCCGACATGGCCACCGAGATCGAAGCGGCGCGCTGGATGGTCTATCGTGCCGCCTGGATGAAGGACAAAGGCGGGCGCTTCACCAAAGAGGCGGCCATGGCCAAGCTCTACGCCTCCGAAGCGGCCGAGCGGGCCTGTTTCAAGGCCATCCAGATTCACGGCGGCTACGGTTATATGAAGGAATACGACGTCGAGCGCATCTACCGCGACAACCGCCTGACCACCATCGGCGAGGGGACCAGTGAAATCCAGCGACTGGTCATTGCACGACAGGTGTTGGGAGACGTGTAGTCCTCGACTCGGCGTCGCTGTCGTGACATCCGTACATTTGCCAGTGCTACTCGGGCTGAGCAAAACGCGCTATCGCCGCACCACCGGCAGGTACGACCCATAGACGGTCGGCATGCTCACGCCCATCTGCCAGACACCGCTGCCGGTTCCGGCGAAGAGCGTGCCCGAATCCATGTCGCTGTCCAGCGACAGCGCGTACACCTGTCTGGCCCACCCACTCAGGCCATCGTTGCTCGCGGCCCAAGTCGCGCCAGCATTGTAGCTCACAAGCACTCCCGTGTCAGTCCCCGCAAAGACGACCCATGCATTCTGCGGCGATACCGCCAGCGTCACTACCGCGCCCAGTTCCGAGTCGCCGGCACGCTTCCAGTCTGCGGCGCAGTTGTCGCTACGGTAAACCCCCTGATCGGTCCCAGCAAAGACCGTACCTCTGGTCACAGCCAGAGCATACACCTCATTGACGACCAGTCCGGAGTTGGCTGCCTTCCAGCTCGCCCCACCGTTGGTGCTGGTGAAAACGCCCGCGTCCGAACCGGCCAGAAGGGCTCTATCGCAGAAGGCGAGAGCATACACATTGCGTCCGGTAAAGCCAGAGCTCGCCGCCTGCCAACTGTTACCACCGTTGGTGCTCTTGAAAACGCCCGTCTCCGTGCCAGCATACAGAGCAGTGGAAATCACCGGATCGATGGCCAGAGCGTAGACATCGTTCGCGGCCAGACCTGTGTTGACCGGAGCCCAATTCACTCCGTTATTGCTGGACTTGAGCGTGCCACTGTACCAGGTCCCGGCATACACGGTCGATGGCGTATGACTGTTGACGGCAATGGCCGCTATGCTCGCCGGCAGAGGATTGGCCCAGCTACCACCGCCGTTCTGGGTCACATAGAGGCCCTTGAAGTACGTCCCGGCGTAGATGCGGCCGGTGCTGGCTGGGTCGAGAGCCAGGGAAAACACGGCAACCCCGCCAGCGGCCCCTATCTGCGTCCAGCGTGCAGCCAGTGAGTGTTGCGCCTCACCAGCGAATGTGCCCCGCGAGGTGCAGACGCTCATCACGATGGCCGCCAGGGTCGCGGCGGCTATCGCTCGGTGCCACACACTCCCCTTTAAGATATTCCGTGTCAACGTGCGCTTGCCCATCGGTAACTGTGCCGTCCTGACGACCCGTGTGCCAGGTGCCCCGGGTTGCCACTGTGTCGTGTGTCCTGCTACCAACTGAATTGATAGATGTAGCGTTCTCTCTCCGCAGGCGTCAGACCAGGTGGAATCTTAATCCCATCTGGAGGCACGGGTAGTGGATAACTGTCCGTCCCTCCTGTAAAGGCCCAGGGCGTCTTAACCTGGGAGCCCGGTCCCATCTGCGATGGGCTATTGATCAAACCCATGCCTCGCAACAGCTCTGCGCTAGTCCGATGGAAATCCTTCACATGGTCCCACCAAGTCATGGCTGCCTGTCTCTTGTGCTCCTCCGCCCACCAGGGGTTGCGCTGTGCGAATTGAGCCTCGTACGATGTGGCTGCACTGGCCGACCCCTGGGCCGAGGCGCGAAGCCCCAGGGGATCGGTGTAGCGCAAGGGGTTGTCAAGCGCATAGTCGTAGCGTTGCAGGGTTTGCGGGCGCTCCAAAAAACCCGGCAGAGGGTCCGTAGTGATGAACCGGCCTGTGCTGGCGTCGTAGTAGCGCAGACCCATCAGGTACAAGTCACTCGCGGCCTCCTCAGCCTGCACGCCTAACTGCCCCACAAAACCACGGGTATCCCTGCGGGCACCTGCCTTGACGACCACTCGCCCGAAGGGATCGTAATTGTAGGCGCCTCTGGACAGTCCAGAGGCATCGCTCAAGTTCACCACGTTACCCAGGGCATCTC
This sequence comes from Anaerolineales bacterium UBA2200, assembly GCA_002327925.1. Lineage (GTDB taxonomy): Bacteria > Chloroflexota > Anaerolineae > UBA2200 > UBA2200 > UBA2200. The sequence goes on along the minus strand of DCVA01000022.1, from coordinate 105,424 downwards.
CGTGATAGGACAGGGGCAAAGCGTCGCTGCCCGTGATCGGACGGCTGGCCGACAGTAAGCCGTTGCCGTACAGGTAGGCGACGCCATCCGCCAAGCCCGTGCTCTCGCCCAGGATCGGCATCATTCCAAAGAAGATGAATCGCCTCTCCCCGGCAGATCCGCTGGTCCCAACACGGCGCCCCGTCGCGTCATACTGGAAAGTGCTGATGCGATCGCCAGGTGCCACGATTCGTCGCAGGCGATTCTCATAATCATAGTCGAACCGGAAGGAGCCTCGGGCATCCGTCTTGACCACTTGATTGCCGTTGGCATCGTAGCTGAATACGGCCGCCCCGGCGCGGAGAAGCTGGTCCGCTGCATCGTAGGTGTAGGTGACCACCTCCGCAGGATTGGTCAGACGAACGCGATTTCCAACCGCGTCGTAGGCATAGTCAACGCTGTAGCGAGGATAGCTCTCTCTCACCAGGCGGTCGAGCTGGTCATAGACAAGGGTTGTACCCAGTGACACGGACCCGACCGTGGATGTAATCTGAACCGGGTTGTCAATCGCATCGTAGCGATAGGTCCAGGTCGACATGTTGCCACTGTTGCGATCACTATTCTGGACTCGAACGGTGCGATGGCTGGCATCATAGGTGTAGGTTGTCCGCGATCCACCCGGATAGCTTATGGTTGTCGGGTTGTTGCCATTGTCGTAGCCGTAGTTGACCGTCTGAGCACTGATGCGGTCTGTGGCAGAAGTCAGGCGGTCAGCTGCGTCATAGCTGTACTGCACGTTGTACAGCAACGTGCCGATGCGGTCGGCCCTCAGGCTCATGAGGTTGCCGATCAGGTCATAGGTAATGGACAATATGATGTTATCTCCGGGCAGTTCTCTGCGAATCAGCCTGCCCACGGCATCGTAGGCCAACCGTGCCTGCCACACCCCCTGCGTCATGACCGTGATATTGCCTATGGCATCATATTGGTACAAGAGCGAGCTGCCATCGGGATAGGAGATCCGCGTCACGCGGCCACCCGCATCATACTGATAGCCAAGCACGTTCCCATCTGCTTTGGTCTTGGTCAGCATATTGCCGGCGCCATCATAGGTGAACTGCGTGGCTCGCCCCAGGGGATCGAGACTTCGCGTGATCCTGCCCAGCGCGTCCCGCTGCAATTGAGTTGTGTGCGCGTTGGCGTCCGTGATGGCCACGAGTTGGCTGTTGACGTCATAGACGTAGCGAGTCACATTGCCCATGGTGTCGGTGACGCAGACCAGATTGAAATGACCATCATAGCCCATACGCGTGGTTCGCCCGAGCGCGTCCGTACTGCTAATCAGAAGGCTATTGGCGTCATAGCCAAACTCAGACACCCCGCCCAGCGCACTCGTTTCCGTCACCACGTTGTCGGCAGCGTCGTAGGCCAGCTGAACGGTATGCCCATTGGGGTCGCTGAGGCGAGTCATCCGTCCGAGCACATCATAGTTCATGGTGGCCGCATGGCCCAGAGGATCCGCGAGGCGCGTCAGATTGCCGTAAGCATCATAGCTGGCGGTCGTGCTGTGGCCATTTGCATCCTGAATCGCCGTGATGAGACCCCGTGAATCGTACGTGCGGGCGGTGGTATTGTTCAGGGCATCCGTCACACGCAGTGGATTCCTGCGAGAATCATAGCTCAACCGAATGGTTCCGCTCAGTGCATTGGTGACCTGAACGAGGTTGTCTTGGCCATCGTGAGAAAGATAGGTCGAGTAGCCCAGTGGGTCAGTGGTCCGGATGAGATTTCCGCGATTGTCATAGGCAAAGTTGGTCCTGTTTCCCCTGGCATCTCTCCACCACAGGATGTTGCCAACGACGTCATAGGCCTGGGTGACAGCGTTGCCCAGTGCATCTACCCGGCCTGTCATGCGGCGATAGGCGTCCCAATAGAACACCGTTTGCCCACCCAGCGGGTCTGTTACCGTGGATCGCACGTCACCGTAACGGAGGGCCATCACACCTCCCAATCCGTCGGTTTGACGCGTCACCCGGCTCCAGTTATCGTAGACATTGGTGGTGAATGTGATTCCCCCTGCGTCCCTGATGGTCAGCAGGCGGTGCTTGTTGTCATAGGTATAGGTTGTGATACCACCGCGGGCGTCCACATGGCGTACGAGGTTGCCACTTACATCATACTCATAGCGAAAGATGCGACCGGCGGGGTCGGTGATCTGCGTCAAACGTCCAGATGCATAGCTCAGGTTGAGGTTACGACCCGCCGCATCGGTGACCCGCACCAACCTTCCCATGCTGTCGTAGGTTAGGCTGGTGCGGTTGCCGTTGCTGTCCACTATGCTCGTACCCCGGCCCTGGGCGTCAAAAGTGAGTCGTGACCCATCCTTCGTTTCTTCCGTATAGGTACCGTCACTGTTGCGCAGCAGCCGGCTGGACATACTCTGAACAGGACGGTATGTGCCGTCCGACAACATCAGGTACTCTTTCGTACCGTCCAGGCCAGCGACGTTCACCGCATTCTTCGTCACCCGTGAGAGAAGCCAGTCTGTACCTTCGCTGCCCACGACAAGCTCCGTCAGGGTCAGCCCTCCTGGAGGGTTCGTAGCCAGGTCCATGCTGATGTGCGCAGCCACGATGGCGGCCACGGCGTCAATCGCAGAGCGGAAGCCAAAGGCGCGTGCCCAGTCACTGGTCTGCGTAGCACGTAACTCGTAGGCATGGATCCAGCCATTGCCCAGGGTCCCCGTGTAGTTCCTCTGATCACTCACGTACGTGCGGGCGAAGGATATGGAATGGCCCAGTGATCCAAAGGAAACATCCACCGCCCCGTGCACGAACGCGCCAGTCGCGGCATCGACCGGGTCGGCACCCACGTTGTTGGGCGCATCCGGAGATGGGTTGTTGCATTCGCTGCAGCCCGTGCCCGCGGCCGTCCCATTGGCCAACTGCTGCTGGAGGTCTCCAGAGTCAATGGTACCCGGGGTTGTGCCGCTGCCGCCGTTGTGTACGAGCCAGCTCTCTTCGTGCACGGTACCGAGCCCGCCACTGATCCAGTACCCGGAGGAGCCGGATTGAGGAGCAAAGCTTATCCAACCTGTCCCGGTCCACTGGTTGTAACTGATGTTGCGCTCGGGAACGGTCACCTCATACCCGGCCATGGCATCGGCACGCAGCGCGTCCTTGGTTCGAGCGGGATAGTCCAACAGCGGCAGGATTGTCTCCACCGTAGTGGACACGATCTTGTAGATTCTGAGGCCCTGGCTGTTGGCGATGTCCAGAATCCTGATTGTGCTGACTGACGGAGTGCCCTGAAGCTGCTCTAGGGTTGCCTGCTCAATGGAAGAGTTCTTGTGGCCCACCTCGGTCATAAAGCCACGCTCGCGGTCGGCGTTGCCGCTCGCTGAGAGAGCATCCAGCCAGTTAAGTCGGATATCGATAGTGAATGCCGCTACGCCCAAACGTTTGGCTTTGGGCGTGCCCCCAACAAGCTGCCACTCAAGCACCGCGAGGTCTTGCGACATGATCATCCCACTGATATGCGGCACCAGAACCATGCCTGCCATCCTGGCGCTCAGTCGCTGGGAAATATCGGCCTGGTTATAGTACGATAGCCCGATCAGATAGAGGCTCTCCCCCAGGACCGATTCGGACGTATCCGCCAAACCAGCGTTGCGGTTCTCCTCCAGGATGCGTAGATGGCGCTGCAGTTCTGCGACGGAGACGCCCTCCAGCGACAAGGGCAGCGCGTAGGAAGCCCCGGCGCGCAGTCTTTGTGGTGCATAGCTGACCACCCACGGGTTTCCCTGACCATCCAGAATCGGCGTGACGATAGTCACGGTGATGGGCTGCGAGTCCCCCAATGAAGCAGCGCTACCTGTGCCAACCACTGAGCCGCCAACGCGCAACTGGGGTTTCACGTTCACTTGGTAGGCCGGGTCAACCCTGTATACTCCTCCGGCGGCATCCAGCAGCCCCTGGTCGGCGGCACTGGCGGCGACGTAGAAGACGGTCAATCTCTCGCCAGCGATGTCGGGCAGGTTGGCCCAGTAGTCGATGCCGGGCAGCTCTACATGCAACCTGTACATCCAAGTCGGGGGCAGAACAGCGGTCTCGATGGCGCCGGGCTCGACCGTGTATGGTAGCTGTGTGGGGTAGGAAGTCAGAGCCTGATAGACAATCGAACGCCCGCCGGTAACCTCATCTAGCGTAGCGAAGGGCAGATTGACCCGGAGGTAGTTGAGCAGCTCGTTGGAATGCTGCCCAAGCCGATCGCGAATGTTCGTCCTGTTGATGCGCTGCACATAGCGATCCGTAACGGTGCTTCCAGACAGTGCGGCGGTCAGAAAGGCGCTCTGGCTGTAGCCAATGACACCCGCCATGTTGACGCCATTAACCGGTCGGTAGGTCTTAAAGCTGGGGTCCATCGGGTACCAGGCACCATCAATCTTGACCAATACCCAGACATGATTGATGCGCAATACATCGCCGGAAACGGCGGCGCCCACCCCGCCATTCCAGAACACGTAGGGTAGCACTTGAGCGTTGCTCACTCCTACCCAATTCATGGCCTGAGAAATGGGAATGTCGACGACGCCACGCACATAGCGCGTTTCGAAGCCGGATGCCTGCAGCAAGGCTCCCAGCAGAGCTGCCTGGTCCAGGGCGTTGCCCGCTTTGGCCAGCACGGTGACGTGCGGACCCTTGAGCAAGCCCCAGGTAGGCGTAAAGTCGAAACCGTTACGCACATACTCAAAAATCGTTCTGGGGTCGTGGGCCAGCCCGGCGGCGAGCGCTTCTATCTCGGGTGCTGGGGCGGCTGCGGACTGGGCGAATGCCGGCTGCATCTCCTGCAACTGACGCAGTAGGGCATCGTCCTGTCCAGCAACCATGGCCGGATCGCGGGCTGGAAACGCCAGATTCAGGTTGACCAGCGGATGCTCAGAGTCAAGCTGGTCAACAAGGATTGCGCTGGGGACGTACAGCTCGCTGGCAACCTCTGAATTCTCTGGCGGTTGGGTACGAACTGGCAGTGGACGCGTTTGCGGCACCTGCCCAATGGTGTCATCCGCGACCGCGGACTCCTCGAGGAGCGAGCCTGGTGCCAACATACCTGCAGATGCAGCAGAATGGGCAGATTCAAGGCTCAATGCCTCTACCGGCAATCTCGTCGAGTGCGCGGTGACCAGCAGGCTGCTGAGGGCTAGGAGTACGGTGGTGCGGCGAATGGCCAAGCCGGTCACATTCCCTCCTTTCATCAGGTGCAAGAGCATGAGCCCGGGGATTACCCCTCTATGGTGGCCGCTGCCAGGGTTGACACTGCAGAGCAATGGCAGCCGCTGACAGATGTCCCCCGAACCGATGCGATTGTTTCCTTTCCCCGTGCCCGCGGCAGCCGCCCGGGCAGGGCCGGACACGTCATGGCAGTGGAATCCCAAGCGATCCCAGCAAGGCCACAACCAGTGGTGCGATGACAATGGCCGGCAGCAGGCTGGCCACACGAATACGCTTCAGGTCCAGCAGGATCAGGCCAATACCCACGATGATCACCCCGCCGGTGGCAGTCATTTCGGTGATCATCGTCTCGCTCATGCCGAATTGCGCCACAGCGGCAAGCAAGCTGATGCCGCCCTGCACAACCAGCACGGTCAGTGCAGAAAACAGAACCCCGATCCCCAGAGAGGCAGCAAGAGCCAGGGAAGCAAAGCCATCCAGCAAGGATTTGATTGCCAGCAGGCTGTAGTCGCCCGCCATACCGTCGCGAATCGAGCCCAGAACAGTCATTGGCCCCACGCAAAAGATGAGGCTGGCCGTGACAAAACCCTGCGCCAGGGTCGTCGAGCTGCCTGTCTCAAAGCGGGCCTGGATTCGGTCGCCCAACGCCTGCAGGCGATCCTCGATGCCCAGCCACTCACCCACAATACCCCCCAACAGGATGCTGCCCATCACAATGAGGATGTTGGCTGTTCCGAGAGCCATCCGCAGGCCGGTAAGTAAGGTCACCAGCCCCAGGCCGTGCATGACCGTATTGCGCATCTTGTCTGGCAAGCGCTGTCCCAGCAGCATTCCCAGCCCACCGCCAATCAGCACGGCGGCAACGTTCAGTAGAGTGCCAATCAAAGAGCCTCTGCCTTTCCACAAACTGCCTCTGGGGCGAGCTTTCCCTGCTCATCCCCGGCGCAGATCAAGTCACCCTCACACCCGAGACCGATTCCGGATATCTAGCTGCTCTGTGCTTCACGCATCCAGAAGCACAACATCTCGTCTGTGCGGAGGGTCACGCCGGACAGTTTCCAGCCCTCGGCCCCGCGCTGGTTGAGGAGGTGCTGGATCGCTTTGGTGTTGGGGTTAGGGATATTGTCAAAGAAGCACGCACCCTTGTCGGTGCAGAACATGACCTGCCCCTCTGCACCGGAAGGCAAGCCCATCTGCTCGCGAACCGTGATCACCTGCTCAATGGAGTAGGACGCAATCTCGTATTCCCACTTTTTCATCGTCATCCCCCATCAAACATGGGAAATTCCTGCTCGTCAAAGTACCATGCTCCCTGATTGCTCAGGTAGTCCAGTGTCTTTTGCAGGAATACGTAGTGGTTGTTCTCCTGCTTGGCCAGGAAATCAAAGACCTTCTTGCCGTTCGGGTCGTTGGTTTCCTTCTTGGCTTTTGCGTAGGCCTTGTAACCACTTTCTTCGAAAGCCATGGCCAGTTTCAGGGCATCGGCGTCTGTCGAACCGGCTGGAATGGTGAGGGTCACATCCTTCTTCTTCGGAAACAGCCTGAGGGGAACCTGCGGTTCGCAGACCTTGGCTTCGTCAAGAGCCATCCACTCCTGTTCCGCCTGGATCTGATCATACTCGGCCTGCAACAGCCGGATGTGCTCGACTTCATCTTTGGCCAGGGTCTCGAAGACGGCTTTGCCTGCCTCATCCTTGACTTGTCCGGCGGCCTCCTCGTAGAACACCTTGCCCTGCCGCTCTACTTCCATTGCCTTCTCCAGCGCTGTCAGCGCCGCCTTGCATAGTGCCTTTTCCATTTCCACCTCCGAGATTCGTAGCGTCCAAGCCTGCAGGGTCTGGTCCGCACAGCCGCCAAGGCTACACGCGATTCCTGGTACGCCGTGAGTGGATCAAAGTTGACTTCCTCTCACCCCAGGTCCAGGTCGGCAGAAAGCAGTTGGCCGCCACGCACATAGATAGCCCTGACCTTCGTTCCCGCCCGCAGGCCGGATAGGATGCGCCGCAGATCCGTTACCGAGGCAACGGGCTGCCCGTCCAGCTCTACGATCACGTCGCGCACAGCCAGGCCCGCTTTCTGTGCCGGCGAACCGTTCTTTACCCGACCAACATACGCGCCTTCCATTTGCACCCTTGGTAGCGCATCGCCCACTGAAGCGCCCAGCTCAACCTGCTTCACCTTCCGCGACGACAAGAGCTGCTCCAGCCGCGGCCGGTCAAAACCAACCACTACGCTATCGTCGACGGTGATGACCGGCACACCCTGCTGTCCGGAGAGGCGGACCATACGCTTTGCCGCCTCCTGGTCAGCGTGAACATCGTATTCCTTGAATGGTATTCCTCGTTGCGAAAGAAACCCTTTCGCCTGATAGCAGTACGGTCAGGTCTTGGTCGAATAGACAGCCACTTCCATGCGATTACCCCCCGCTACACATATTCCATCTTGAGAGACTGGTAGTCTTCGACTTGCCTGCTGCGTAAGGGCTGCCGGACCAGTGGGCCTGCAGCCAGGGCCGGTACCTGCTCTTCATAGGCGGGGAGACTCTCCGTCCGGTACAGAATACCGATCGGGATCCGCTCGCCCCACTCCTGCGACCTGCCAAACGCAGCCGCCCTGTCACTGGCATCGTAGCCAGGCTCGTCCTGCAGCTTGTACACCCTAGGTCGTAACCAGTCGTAAGAGTACATTCGGTTGAAGGAGACACAGGGCTGCAACACGTCCACGAGTGCATAGCCGCGGTGCCCGAGAGCCTCTTTGATCAACCAGGTCAAGTGCTCCGTGTCGCCCGACCACCCTCGCGAGATGAATGTGCCCCCTGCAGCAACAGCAACTGCCAGGGGCAGGAACATGGGCTCGATAGACCCTTGCGGCGACGTGCTGGTCACAAACCCCTGCGGGCTGGTGGGCGAGTATTGCCCCTTGGTCAGGCCATAGACGCGGTTGTTCTGCACGATATCCACAACGCCAATATTCCGGCGCACGGTGCTTATAAAGTGATTACCGCCCTCTCCGTAGCCGTCGCCGTCTCCGTGAGTGCAGATCACCTTGAGGCCATGGTTGGCGAGTCTGGCCCCTGTGGCCACCGCCAGCGTGCGCCCGTGCAGGGTCATAAAACCATTGGCAGTAGTGTAGTCGGGCAGCTTGGAGCCGCAGCCGATCCCACTGACCAGCATGATCTGGTGCGGCGCCAATCCAGACTCTGCCAGCGCCTTCTTCAGGGCGTTCCAGATGCCAAAGTTGCCACAGCCGGTACACCAGGTTGGACGCACCGGGCTGGCATAGTCCTTGATGTCCACCATGGCTAGATTACCTCCCGCAGCCGGCGCAGAATGAACTCGGGCGACATGGGCCGACCGTCGTAGCGGTTGATCAGAGCATGCGGCCGCACATTCGTGTAGGCGCGCAGCAGCGTTGCCAGCTGCCCGCTATAGTTCTGCTCCACGGCAATCAACTTGCCGGAGCCAGTCAGGGCCGCCTCCACCTTTTCCACCGGCAGCGGCCAGACGTCCATCACCTGAACGACTCTGGCCGTCTTGCCCTCTGCGCCCAGCATATCGACGGCCGATAGCAGCGGGCCGAGCGTAGAGCCCCACGTCAAGAAGGTGATCTCTGCGTCACGCGGACCATACTCCAGCGGTGCAGCCATCTCGCCTCGCGCCGTTTCCAGCTTGCGCATGCGCTTGTCCATCTGCTGAAGGCGTGTCACTGCATCCTCGCAGATGTGACCATTGGGCTCATGTTCGTCGCTGGAGATCGGATAGACGGCGTTCGGATGTCCCGGAAGCGCTCGCGGCGAGATTCCCGACTCGGTAACCGCATGTCTCAGATACGGAGATGTCTGCTGGTCCAGATCCTGCTCGCTCAGCAGCTCGCCTCTCTCGATGGGTACGTTCAAATCGAAAGCATCGAGCTCGAGGTCGCGCGGCGAGTGGGCCAGAAAGGCATCCGAGAGGATCAGCACAGGACACTGGAACCTGTCCGCCAGGTTGAACGCCCGGTAACCCGCCTCATAGCATTGCTGTATGGTTCCGGGGGCCAGCACAATTCGCGGGAACTCTCCCTGTGCGGCATAGATCAGGAACAGCAGGTCGCCCTGCTCGTGGCGTGTGGCATGGCCGGTGGCTGGGCCGGGGCGCTGCACATCAATGACCACAATCGGCACTTCGGTCATTCCGGCCAGACCCAGTCCTTCCACCATCAAACAGAAGCCGCCCCCTGACGTAGTCGTCAGTGCACGCGCTCCCATCTGTGCTGCCCCGATGATCATGTTGACGGCCGCGATTTCGTCTTCCGCGTGCTTGGTCACGATGCCGTATTCGGCACTGCGCTCCGTCAGCCATTCCAGGATCGGGCTGCCGGGAGTCATCGGATATCCGGCCACGAACTTGACGCCGCCCATCAGAGCCCCCATCGCCAGAGCATCGTTGCCACTGATAAGCATCCTCGGCGGCGCCTTCTGTCCCCGCAGCCCGAAGCCGAACTCTCCAGCATGTTTTCCCCTGGCAAACTGATAGGCGGCCGTGGCAACCTTGAGGTTCTTGTCGCCGACCGGCCCGCCCTTTTTGCCAAAGCCCTCACGGATAACTCCCGAGATAATCTCCAAATCCAGACCTACCAGGCCTCCGGCGGCACCTGTGGCGGCCGTGTTGGCCATGACCACATCGCCACCTTCGGCCAGCGCGATTTGCTGCAAAGGCACGGGCATGGCCCGAGCTCCGAGCTCACTGAATGCCGACTCATCGATGGCAAGCGCCGGATCGTAGATCACCCCTCCACCGGGCACTACCTCACGCAGGTGCTCGTTCACTGCGACCTGGGTAAAGGGCAGCAACACATGAACCCGCTCATCGTGGCTGTGCACCTCCTGTGGTGCAACCCGTATCTGGTAGAAATTGTGTCCGCCGCGAATGCGCGAGTGGTAGTCCTGCAGGCCGAACACGTGCAACCCGGCCCGCACGATGGCCTTCGCAAAGCCGCGGCCGGTAGTCTCTACTCCCTGCCCTGCTTCGCCCGCGAACTTGAAGGTCATGTCATTGACGCTCATCGACAGATCCCTTTCTGAGGGTGCTCACTCAGCTTATCGGCATCTACTCAACACGTTCGCCGCAATCAGGGTAGCGTCCAGGGCTCCGGCGTAAGGGGGTGCATAGCTGTAGTCGACGTGGATCAGGTCGTCCACAGTCATCTTGCCGTACAATGCTGCGGCCAGAACATCCACTCGCTTGGCCGCCCCTTTCGCCCCGATCAGCTGCGCACCGACAAGCCGCCTGCTCGCAGGGTCTAGCACCAGTTGGATGTGCAATTCCGTGGCGCCGGGATAGTATCTGGCACAATCATTGGTGTGAATGAGGGTGCTCTGAGCATCTATCCCCTTGGCCTTTGCCTCACGCACAGTGAGGCCAGTCCTCGCCACCTCCAGGCCAAAAACCTTGACCACGGCCGTACCTGCCACGCCCTCGAAAGTACAGGCCATTCCCGCCGCGTTGGAGCCAGCCACGCGACCCTGCTTGTTGGCTGTGCTTCCCAGCGGTATGTACACTCGCTCGCCAGTTACCTGATGCAAGGCGTCGGCGCAATCCCCTGCGGCGAAGACACCCTCAAAGTTGGTGCGCATCTGGCTGTCCACGGCGATAGCCTTGCCGCCTCCCAGATGGATCCCCGTTTGTTCCGCTAGGCGCACGTTAGGTCGCACACCGATAGCCACCAGGGCCAGGTCTGCGGCAACTTCGCCCTGCTGAGTGATCACCTTCTGCAACCGGCCCTCACCCTCGAAGCGAACCAGTCCGTCGTTCAAGCGTACTTGCACACCATTGCGCTCTACTTCTTCTCGCACCAACTGGCTCATCTCGTCATCGAGGTAGACCAGGAGCTGCGGTGCCATCTCCACAATTGTCACCTGCAGGTCGAGCGCCCGAAACGCTTCTGCCATTTCCAGCCCGATGCTGCCACCCCCAACGATCACCACGCTTCGTGGCGGCTTGGCGCGCAGGTCGTCTCGCAGGGTCACCCCATCCGTGAGCGTCCGCAGACTATAGACGCCGGGCAACTCCCGCCCTGGCACCGCCGGGGTGAACGGCATAGCACCAGTCGCAATGACCAGTGAGTCGTACTGCAGGCTGTAGTCTCGCGCGCCATCGAGGTCTGCGACGTGCACCTTCCTGTTGGCCGTGTCGATGGCCAGCACCTCGTTGCGCACACGAATGTCAACACCCTGCTCACGGAACTGTGCCGGTGTCCACGCGATCAGCGCGTCGACATTGGCTATCACACCGGAGATGAAGTAGGGCAGGCCGCACGCACCGTACGAGATATGTGCGTCTCGCTCGAGCAGCACTACCTCGAGGTCAGGGTTGGTTCTCTTTGCCTTGGCCGCCGCAGTCGTTCCCGCTGCAACCGCTCCAATGACCACCAGTCGCTGGTTATTCGCCATCCTCAACCCCCCGGGCTAGAACTTGATTTTGTCCCACTGATCAAAGTGCACGCGCTGCCAGTCCAGCTTTTCACCCGGGTCGTAGGCACGCTTTTCCTCATCCGGGTGCCCGATGCAGACCAGAGATACGACAACAATGCCGGCAGGCACCGCAGCTGAAGTGTGCAGCGCCTCCACCGCCTGCTCCCACATCTGGCTGCCCTTCGAGCCAACCCAGGCTGCCCCCAGACCCAGTGCCGTAGCTGCCAGAAGTATGTTTTCAATGGCGGCGCTGGCGTCCAGCTCCCAGGTTGCAGTGATGGAAGGATCGGCACAGACCGCCATTACGACGGGGGCTTGCTCAATGTAGGGGCGAACCCGCAGCGCCTCGGCGAGCTTGGCCTTGAGCCCCTTGTCACGAATCACCAGGTAGTGCAGGGGGCGGCGATCCAGCCGGCTGGGCGCGATGCTCGCCGCGTCAAGCAGGACCTCCAGATCCTGGTTACTGACATCCTCCGCGGTGAATTTGCGGATCGTACGGCGTTTGCGCAACAGTTCCAGTTCGTTACCCATTGACACTCCCTCCCAACTAGGATTCAACCTGCACGTAGATACCGTCGTTCTCCACCTTGGCCGGGTAAACAGCCAGCGCTGCCTTGGCTGGAGGGGCCAAGACGGCACCTGTGGTCACATCGAACTGGGCGAAGTGGCACGGACATGTAACCACCTTGCCCTTGAGTTTGCCGTTATGCAGGAAGCATTTGCTGTGCGTGCAGAAATCGCTGACCGCGTAAACCGTTCCTTCGACGTTCACCAGAAGGACACTGCTGCCGCTGGCACGCACCGACAGCATCGTCCCTGGCGCAACGGCCTTGGCCTCGGCGACCCATTCCCAGTTTTCCATTGTTCTCCTTTGTATTCTTGGTCGACATAGATCTGGCAGGGTGTCCTGCTGGATTGCATCAGATGGGCGGCGCTTCTGGTGGGCCAGCAGCTCTTGCGAGCACCAGTGCAAGCTCGCTCGTATCTTGCACTGGTGGCAGACAGGTGCGGCCTGCGCAGACGTAGACGCACGGCGACAACTTCTGCTGAAGGCCAAGCGCTTCCATTCTCTGCGGCTCTTTTGCCGCATCGATGGATACGACGGCCCTATTTGGCAGGTATCGTTGCCAGACAGCCTGTTTCAGGTTCTCCACTCGCGTTTCGCACGTGGCGCCAACAATCACCACCCGCACTGGCTCTGTTAACACGTGTTCGACGACGCGTGCATATCCGGCGGCCATTATGCCGTATCGCGTTACATCAGCCTGCAATACCGTCAGCGCCGCCCGTGCCAGGTCCAAATACCGGCTTTGGTCCGTCAGGTGCGATAGCCGGATCAGCGCCTCCGAAATGACGGCGTTCTCTATCAAGGATATCTCCGGTTCCGACAGCCTGCCAAGTGCACCCTCGGATGCTGGTATGTCCTGAAAACTGCCTTCCGGGGTCTTGAGGTTTTCCACTGCCCAATCCAAGATGCTCTGGGCGTGTTCGAGCCACTGGCTCCGTCCCGTGTACTCATACGCGGCCAGAATCGCCAGAGCGGTCCATGCTTGAGCGGGGAGCCAGCCCGGCAGCTTGGGCCCATGGTGCCAGTGCTGGCACATACCCCTGCCCGGCACCCAGCCGCGCTGCCACAGCAGCTCCAGTGTCTGCAGAGCAACCGTGGTCAGGCCGGCACGCTCAAGAATGGCACCGGCTTCCAGGTAGGCCAGGGCGATCATTGCATTCCATGCCGTGTAGGCAATAGAGTCGACAGATGGGGCCTTCACCCCTTCGCGCTGGTCCCTGGTCAGGGCGTAGTACTTCTCGTCCGCATCCTGGCTACCAGAGAAGCAGTTCTTTTCCGGGCAGAGCAGAGTTGTGTTCACGTAGTCAACGATGCCTTCCACAGTCCGGTGGAACCACTCCTCCCCCGTTACCTGATAGGCATGCAGGTAGAGGATGAGTAGCCGGGCATTATCTTCCAGCATCTTTTCAAAGTGAGGCACGCTCCAGTCGCGGGTCGTTGAATAGCGAAAGAAACCGCCAGCTTCATGATCATACATCCCGCCCGCCGCCATTTTCCGCAGGGTCTCCGACACAACTTTGAGCGCCCGGGCGTCCCCCCTGCGGGCGTATCGCTCCAGAGCCAGCTCCAATGCATCCACTTGAGGGAACTTGGGCGCCTCCCCAAAGCCACCGTGCGTGGAATCGAAGGCCGCCACAACCTGAGTGTACACACCGTCAACCAGAGACGATGTCAACTCCTCAGCAGCTACCTGGGGCGTCAGGAGCATTTTGCGCCGGGCACGTTGCTGGGCACTACGGCTTTTTACGCTGGCCTTGTTGTCGCGGTAGTAGTCGCTCACCTGACGCAGAGCAGCGGCAAAGCTGGAGGCAGGCATATAGGTTCCGCCTGTCAGAACCTCGCCTTCGGGGGTAAGGAAGGCCACTGTAGGCCATCCGCCCATATTGTAACGGGCGTTGATATCAGGGCGCTGGTCGTTATCCACGCGTACAGGCACGAAGAGGTCGCCAATCAGGGAGGTCACCTCGGCGTTCGCGAAGGTGGTCTGGTCCATCACATGGCACCAGTGGCACCACACGGCCCCGATGCTGAGCAACACGGGGACATCGCGGGTGCGCGCCAGCGCGAAGGCTTCTTCGCCCCAGGTTAGCCAGTGGATCGTCGGCTCGGCCATCCCGTGCATTCCTGGCTAGTTCAAGGACAGGTAGTCACTGATGCCGCGCACGTAGCCAGTGTTGGCTTCCTGCACCTGCTTCATCTGGCCAAGCAGCACTTCCTCACGACTGAGAATAACCGCCTCCCTCCACAGCAGCGTTGGCAGTGAGGGAGTGCTGAGTAGCGTCTGCTTCTCGTCGTTGGAAATCTGCAGGGCAATTGCCATCATGTAGGCCAGTGTGCTGGCATCGCGCGGCGCGCTCTCGATTCGAATCACCGTCCCCAGCACATCACCGGCTAATCGCAGATAGCGCACAAAGTACGCGCTCGCTGCCTTGACCAGATCTACCAGTTCCTGGGTCTGGGTACCCTCCAGCGGAAATGGCTCGATTCGCGCCACGGCGTAGGGTTCTCTCCTCGTCCAGTCCAGGATGCGGAACCGCTCCAGACCGGCTGTCACAATGTCCATGTGGCCATCCTCCAGCCGGTCCACGTGGGTGATCAGGGCCGAGGTTCCTATCGTGTGCTGCCCAGTCGGCACCTCTGTGCCTACCTTAGGCTCTGCCAGTATCACACCGAATTGTCTGTTCTGATCCAGACACTCGTTTACCATCGACAGGTAACGCTCTTCAAAGATATGAAGGGGCAGGGCCATGCCCGGAAAGAGAACTGTGTTGAGTGGGAATAGAGGCAAGTCAAGGGTTTCGGACAATTCGGTGTCCCCTATGGCTCTGTCACCAGCTTGGCGCCCAGCAGATGCGCTTCCTGCAACAGCTCCGGGTGACCGCTGACGGCCCCCTTCTCATCGATGTTGTTAACGCAGACTGAGCCCACCCAGGTGGCATCCAGGGTCGAGAACAAGGCGCGTACCGTGGAGAAAGTGCAGTCGAATCTCGTGCTTGCGGAACCCGCTGTGGCCAGGAAGATGGCCCGGCGCTTCTGCCCACCGACCGGAAGCGGGACTGGCTGCTTCAGAACAAAGCGCAAAGCCCACAGACACTGGAAGCGGTCGATGAACGCCTTCGTCCAGCCGCTCACGTTGGTGAAGTACACGGGCGAGGCCAGAATGAAGCCGTCGGCCTCGAGCGCCTTGTCGTAAAGTGCTTGATAGTCGTCCTTCACGGCGCAGCGGCCATCGGCGAAACAGCGCTCGCATCCAATGCATGGGGCAACCTTCAGCCCACTCAGAACCACCAGCTCAACCTCTGCTCCCGCGTGGGTTGCACCCGCAATGGCCTGCTCCAATAGCGCGTCCGAGTTGCCCCCTCGACGGGGGCTGCCAGCAACAGCCAGTATCTTCATCCGTGACCTTCTCAGCAGTCGATCCGAAGCGGGGCACATCCAGACATCGCTGCCTCGCCCTGTCTCTGGACCAAGTGCTTCTAGATGACGTCCCGCCAGATGCTGTAGCGATCCCACCCGGGATCCTGAGTCAGGCGATTGTACTCATCCTGAACGATCTTGAGATGGCGCTCCTCTTCACCGGCCAGGTCGTGAAAGACGTTCTTGGCCTCAGCGTCCTTGACCTTATCCACGGCCATTGAGTAGAACTGAAACGCACTCTTTTCCGCCTGAACCGCCAGACGAAGGGCCTCGACAGCACTGGTCGTTTCGGACACCTGGCCGAGGCTGCTCGACTCAACACCACCCAGCATTGCCAGAATGGCATCCGTAAAGGCCGGTAGATCCGTGGGTGTTCTCGACGTGATCAGGTTGCCATCCCGGACGACCTCTTCGTCCACCCACCTGGCACCGGCATTGATCATATCATCCTTGATCGCAGCCACGGACGTTACTGTTCGTCCCCTGGCGACGCCGGCCGAGGCCAGGACCCAGCCCGCGTGGCATATGGCCGCAACCACTTTGCCCTGAGCAAGGGCGTCGCGCACCAGCTTTAGCACTGCAGGATAGCGCCGCAAGTGGTCGGGGGCATATCCTCCTGGTATGATCACAGCGTCCACTTCACTGGCGGAAACCTGGTCAGCGCTCGTATCCACGTCCACCGGCATGCCGAACTTGCTGGTGTAGGTTAAGGCGCTCCCCGTTCCCACAATCTCGACCTTGATGCCTGCCGCACGGAACCGCAGTACCGGATACCAGAGCTCGAGCTCATTGTAGAGGCTCTCCGCCAGTATGACCACTCTCTTCCCAGTCAGACCCACCCCAAACCTCCTTAGACAGATAGCTCATATCCATCGAGACAAAGGGCACTAAGGCCCGATGTGCATCAGCTCTTGCCCCACATGGAAATCATCGGCATTGTAGTAATCGGGGAAACGTGCTGCCAGCTCGTACTCTGCTTCCAGCATCTGGTAGTGGCCTCGCTCCACCCTGCTAAGGTAGCGCAGGGTTGTCCGTCCTGTTTCATCCAGCGAGCGCTCGGCCTCACGAGAGTAAAAGTCCGCTGCGAGCTGCTCCGACCTCATCGCCAACTGGAACAGCTCCGGTGCGTTCATTCCGGTGAAGGCCACACCATCGATACTGGGGACTGCTGACCGGGCGGGCAATTGTAGCTCGATATCGGGGAAACGGCGTCTGTACTCACGCTCGAGGATGGTGAGGTGCTTCTCTTCCTCGTGCTGCAGGAAGCGCATTTTGTCCGCCAGTGATCGGTTGCCCACTTGCTCACTCATGCGGGCGTATAGTGAGGCAGCCTGCACCTCGGACCTGATCGCCACGCCCAGCACCTCGAGGGCAGTCAATCCTTCGCTCTCGGGCATAGGTTCCACCTCCGGTACCCCAATTGTACCCTATGGGCACCCAAACCGGCAAGAGGTGGAATTGGGTCTGCTTGGCTTCTGACCCCTAGTACTCCTTCTCGTGTCCGAGGTACATCGTTACCAGAGCGGCAACGCGGCCTGCGTTCTGTATCTTCTGCACTTGCAGGTTCTCCGCCGAGTCCTGTGGCGTGTGCACATTCACGCCGCTGCCAGCCCAGGTCACAGAGATGTACGGTATCTTCTTTTCAGGGGTCTGGTAGAGGTTACCGTACACACCGTGGACCCCGGAGCCGAGGGTGCTTGCGGTTACCCCGGATCGTCTGGCTGCTTGTTGCAGGGCCTCCGTCAGTCGACTGCTACTGCTGTAGTCAATAAGCAATGTATCAGTCGTGCCTGAACCCACACCCACCAGGTCGATGGCTGCCACAATGCGGTACTGTTCCAGAAAACCAGGGCGCTGTCGCAGCATGCCCCAGAAATCCGGTGCTGTGTGCAGGTCCCCCCCGGCCCAGGCCACGAACATAACGGTCCTGCGTGGCTGGTAGTCGTTTTCCTTCAGCACGCGGGCGACCTCCAGCATGACGGCCACACCGCTGGCGTTCTTGTTCGCGCCCGGATACAGCGTTCCATCCAGATCACGGCCCTGTCCGTCATAACTCGCGATTAGCATCACCAGCTCGTTATCCAGCGAATTGTCACTTCCAGGGATGAATGCCTGCACGTTGTCCAACTGGCTCGTTCTTGCCTCGCTTACTTGAATGTCAACGGTAGCCTGAACCCCTGTACGAATGACAAACCCATCTCCCACACCCAGTTGTTGCTCACTCTGTTGCACCTGTTCCAGAGTGTAGCCGGCATATCCCAGGATCCTCTCAGCGACTGCCTGTGAGATGTAGAACACAGGCGCTTGCCTGGTGTTACCAAAGGAACCCATCAATTGCGGGCTGGCGACCAGTTCTCTTCGAGTCAGGTGATCTTCAGTGGGCGCGATCACCAGGATGGCACCCTCCAGGGACACATTACGGATGACGCTTGGCACAGAACTGTCGGCTACCAGGATCACTTTCCGAGCGATATCGCTTGGCGCCAGTCCGATGCCCTCTGGCCAGAAGGCTGCCTCGCGACTAACACCGACGCAGACGATCTCAGCACTAAAGCCCTCCTGCGTGCGCGCTGCGTCCGGCATCTCGACAAAGTCAGTGCGATAGGTCAGCGGCATCAGGCTCCCCCCGCTGCTATCCGCAAGCTGAAGACTTGGCGTCGCTTCGAGCGAACGGTGCTCGATGAACGTCCTGGAAAAGTACGTGAGCGTACCATCCTCCGTCGCGCTCGCCGGCTGAAGTTCCAGGGCGGCAAACTCGGCGGCGATAAAGTTGGCAGCCTGCTCGAGGTCCGATGTGTCAGCCCCCCGGCCGTTGAGTTCCTCCGATGCCAGGTAGCTGACGTCGGCCATCGCTCTGTCAGCGCTGAAGCTATTGGCGCTCGTGCTGAATTCCGCCCAGCTACCCGTTCCTTCCGCAGCCAGCAGCATCAACGCTCCAAGCCCCAGAGCTGCTCCGATTGTGTAACGGTTGATGATGCGATGCATGGTCAGGGTGAGGCGCTCGGTCAGGCGGCGCAACCCCTCACCAAACAGGTTGAACCCGAGGATCGCCAAAGTAAAGGCCAGCGCCGGGTAGAAGGTCATCCAGGGCTGGCTGCGAAAGCTCCGCCAGCTCGTCGACAGCATGACTCCCCACTCGGGTATGTCAAAGTAGGTGGCAACAGTGTCCGACACGGTGGCCACGCTCATGCCACCACCAATAAACACCCCGATGAATCCCAGTTCACCCAGGGTCATCAGCACCCCGCCCATCTCCAGACAACCCAGGACCACCAGAGACGGTACCAGGTTGGGCAGGACATGCCGCGTCAGCAGCTGGAGATCCCCAAGGCCCACTGCCTGAGCACCCTCTACATAATCCTGATCGCGGATACTCATCACATAGCCGCGCACAGACTGAGCGACCTCACCCCACCCCGTGAGGCACAGGGCCAGAGCAAAGACCCACAGCCCCTGGCTGATGCCAAACGCGTATATGAGAACCATCGCCAGCAGCAAAGAGGGGAACGCGGCGATGACCTGATTGAGGCCCATCAATGCCCTGTCCAGGAGACTGTCCGGAAACCACCCGGACAGTGCTCCAAGGATGGTGCCAACAAGCACCCGCGCCACCACAGCGAAAAAGGCCAGCGATAGAGTGCGGCGCGCTCCATAGAGCAGCAATGTCCAAATGTCCCTGCCCAGAGAATCTGACCCCAGCGGAAACCGTTCGGAGGGCGGATAGGGGGCAAAAACCAGCTGTCCCGCCTCGTTCGTGTAGCTGGGTACCGGGCTGAAGGGGCTGTGAGGGGCAATTCGCTGCCCCACCACAACCATAACTAGCAGGATGATCAGAACGACCGTCCCTAGCATAAACGGCAGGCTGCCGGCGGTGCTCTGTACCCAGGCCCTGCGGCGCTCCGCGCGGATCTTGGCGTCCCGCCTGCGCTGTTCTTCAGAAAGAGCCAACACAGGCCTGCTGTGCGCCTGCCGGGTCTTGATCCTCGTCTCCGAACCATCCGTCTTCCAGGGCAGCGCTGCCCCGATTCGGTCAGCCACATTCTGCAGGCTTCCCCAGCCTACGCTGAACATATCCACCCAGCTGCGCGCGACGCGCAAACCCGACCTCTGCTCTCGCAGGCGCGGGTCCACCCAGTGGTACAGGTGGTCCAGCACAACATGAATCAGAACGAAAAACACACCCAGGATCAGGGTCAGTGTGGCAGCCAGGTTGGCGTTGCCGCTGCGCACAGCATCCAGAAGCAGGGCTCCCATCCCACCCCACTGGAAGATCGCCTCGACTACAGGCAGACTTGAAAGGGAGAAGCGCATCGAAGCACCCAGGGCCGTGAGAATCGACACCCCGGCATTGCGCAGGGCATGACCGGAAATGACCTGCCATTCGGTAAGACCCTTGGCCCGCGCGGTCCGCACATAGTCCGCATCCAGAATCTGCGCCAGGGCCACGAACGACACCCGCGCCACCTGTGCAATGGGTCGCGCCGCCAGGACCATGGCAGGCAGAATGATGTGCCGGTCCCAGCCAAAGCCTCCGACCGGGACGAGGGCCACCCCCGTGCGCTTGTAAATGTTGATCTCGAGGATCTGCAGAAGCAACGCAAGAAAGAAACTGGGAGTGGAGACTCCGATGATCGCCATCACCAGAAACACCAGCGAGTAGCGGCGATGTCGAACCACTGCGGCTGCGAGCCCCAATGGAACGCCGATCACAGCCCCGAGCACCATGGAGAGCAACAGCAGGGCAAGACTGCGCGGAAGAGTACGTGCCACTTCATCCGCGACCTGCTTGTCCGGCTGCGACCAGTAGTAGTAGTACGCCGTCGGCGGATAGGACCCCAGCTCGCCATGCAGCAGGTTTTTCAGATACTCGGCGGATTGGTCGAGGGCTTCCCCAGCCCCTCTAACGAGGTTGACGTTGACACCGGAACGCCCTGCCCTGGCCATCCTCAGACTGAAGAAGGTCAGAAACACAATCACCACAGCCACGACACCGGTGTACAAGAGAGGCTTGACCACCAGGTCGAGCAGGGGGGCTACCGGACGCAGCATGGGCGCCAGGTCCGTATCGTAGATATCGGACAGCAAGTCCTCGCGGGTCAACTCATCGCCCGTGCTCACGTACTCGATTCCGCCATGAGCGGGCAGAGGGATTGTAGCATCTGCCTGGCTGGCCCATTCTGGCCTGGTGGTGCCCAGCAGAATGGCGACTCCTTCTTCGCTGCAGATATCCCGTAGTTGTTTCAGAAATACGTTAGCGTCCTGGGCGGACAACTCGTCAGTTGGCTCATCCGCCAGAACCAGCACCGGCTGATTCAGAAGCGCCCGGGCCAGCGACACCTGCTGGGCTTGAAGGGCCGACAGATGGCCAGGTTTCTTGCCAGTCATCTCCTGGAGGCCAAGCCGCATCAAGAGCTGCAGGGCTCTTGCTTTGTTCTCGGACCGGGTCTTGCCGTTAAAGGCGGAGGGCAGCAGCACATTCTGCAGAACGGTAACGTCAGCGAGCAATCTGGCGGATCGAAAGAGGAAACCCACCCTCCTTGCTCTGAACGCCGCCCGATCCGGGCGGTCCATCTCCTCGACCGACTGGCCAGCGATCCGTATCACGCCGCCGGTTGGGTCGAGCAGCCCTGATAGCACACCCAGCACCACCTGCTCGTCAGAGGCTTGCTCCGCCAGAAGCGCGGCAAATTCGCCCGAGCGAACCACAATATCCGGGCTGCGCCAAACACAGGCCTCGTCGGCTGCGGTGCGACGACTCCTGGTCAGAGAGTAGGCTTCGAGAGCGTATGTCTGGGATGCCATGGTCACAATCGAATGGAGAAGATTAGCGGAATCCCGCGCGCTTGGCAACGGGCAGGTACAGCTTGGCCCTCACGGTCATGCCCCACAGCAGCCCGGGCTCCTGGGTATCGAGGGTAACGATGGCTAGATACGTCGCAACGCCATTGGCACTGATGGTTGGCTCCTGGGCTATGTAGGCCAGGCGTCCGCGCGGCGCGAGATTATTCAGAGCCGTGACTACCAGGTCCACGCTCTGATTTCGAGTGACGTTTGCTGCCCCCCACTCGTCGAGGTCTTTAATCTCGACCTGGAGCTGGCTCAGATCAGCAATGGTCAGGATCGCTTGCCCTGCACTAATCAGGTCTCCTGTCTCAACCTTGGTCACGGAGGTAATCACGCCATCAAAGGGTGCTTTGAGTACCGCCTGGTTCAGGGCGGTTTGCGAACGCGATAGGTCAGCTCTGGCCTGCATGACCGCCGCTTCTGCCGACCGCAGCGTACTCAGATCCGTTCCGGACCGCGCTTTCTCAAGCTGGTACTTGGCAGAGACGACCTGGCTGAGCGCTCCCTTGAGCGCCGCCCTGTCTGGCCCTGCCATCGCCAGCTCATAGCTCGCTTTTGCCCGCTGGTACTCAAGCGTTGCGCGCTCCAGCTGCATTGCCTCAGGCCGCGACCCGAGATCGGGACGACCACGGACAGCATCGTAAGCGGCTTGAGCCTGCTCCACCTCCCGCTCCGCGATCTTCAGGTCGGCCTCGGCAATAGACCTCTCGGAAGAGGTTGGCCCCTCCTTCAGCTTCTCATAAGCGGCGACCGTGGCCTCATAGCTGGCCTCCAATACCTCAAGCTCCATCGATGTCGGGCCATTCTGCAGCTGACTCAGGTTCGCCTCGCGAGCTGCCAGCGCACTCTCAGCAAGCTGCACGTCCAACTCCAGCTCGGCTGTGCTGAGCGTGGCCAGCGTCTGACCGGCCGTTACCGTGATTCCCACGGAAACCCCGACGTCGGTCAGATAGCCCCCGAGGGGAAAGCTCAATTGCATCCACCGGGCCGGCATGATGGTCCCCTGGACGGTCACGTAGGTCTGACCAGTCTGGTCTGTGGCCTGCACCAGGCTGGTCGGGGCCTCCTCTTGCGCCGTTCGGTTTAGCAGCCGCGGTCCCACTGATGCGGCGAGCACCGCAAGTGCCACAAGGACAAACAGGGTTATGATCGCTTTCTTCATTATGAACGACCTCCAGACATGACTTCCGTAGAGGACAGTGGCTCGAACATGGGCAAGCGCACGGGCGCATACAGCACCTGAGTCGCGTCCTTGCGCACTGCGCCCGCTACAGGCCCAACCGCAGCCCCGAGTGAGACAAAGACCATCGAAAGGAACACGGCCGCAGCCAGTTGGGGTGTGGAGGTCAGCTCCACAGCCCCCTCATGGCCCACGCCGTTCAGCAGGTCGCAAGCAAGCTTGCCGATGATTCCCCCACTCAGTCCGGCGACTGCACCAAGGGCCATGACGCTTTGCAGGTACCCGCCCAGCAGCATGCCTTCCGTGAATCCCAGGGCCTTCAGCAGCCCGATGCGTTCGCCATCGGCGTCCATGCGATCCGTCCAGGTTATGCTCACGGACAGGGACGTGAAGACAAAGGACAGCAGCCCAACCAGAACCAGGAGGCCATCGTACACGCTCTGTGCATGCCGGACCGCGTCGCTGGAGCTTGCCCGGGTCAACGTCCAGGCCGCAGGATACCTCACCACAAGTTCGGCCAGCCGGTTGTCGATTGTGACTACCTGTCCCACCCGCAGGCGGACGCCAATCTCCTGCAGAAATACGGCTTTCAGCTCTTCCGTCTCAGCCGGGGGAATGAGCAGAGTCATTTCCTCCGACACATCGCGCCGTTGCAATATGCGGCCAAGCGTCTCCAGCGAAACGTAGATGCGCCGATTCGCATCAGTATCCGGAAACGAGAGCAAGCGGTCTCGGATACCCACGACCTGCAGGGGAACCCCTCTGGCAACCATGGTATCCCCCACCACCAATCCTCGCTCCCGCGCCAGGTCAAAGCCAATCACGGCCTGATCTGTGCTCGCGCTATTGAGGCTGCCCCCATCCAGGTATCTCCCCTGGAGTGGTAGGCTCAGACTCCCCTCTCCACCAACGAGCTCGATGCCGTAGAGCACGCCCCCAGCAGGAACTTGCTGCCATCTCTCATCGTCTTCCAGCGCCGGCCCGCCGTACGCCTCCAGAGTGTACCCACGAACTCCGGGAAGTCGATAGACACTCTGCAACAGGCTCTCCGTTACAGGGGCACCTTCCAGATAGACCCAATCACTCGCCACCCGTCGTGCGGTGGAGAGCGTCAGGTTCAGCGATTCACGCAGGGACCCTGCAACCATGACCACCGCGGCACACAGACAGAGCAGCACGGCGGTGAACACGGGGCGGAGGTTTAAACGCTTTGCCGCCAATAGCCTGCCGGGCAGATAGATCGCGGCCGCCACCAGGAGGGCCCCAAATACCACTCCTGGCGTGACACTGAACGGGGTCAGCCCCAGGGTGACTCGACTGTACAGGTTGGCGAAGGTAGTCACGGCCCAGCCCAGGACAATGCCCCCTGTCGCGGCAGCCAGGACTAGCCCTGCACCCTGCGTTGAACTGCCAGCGACAACCGACTGGCAAGCCGGAACACCCAGCAGCAAAGCCAGCATCATTGCCACCAGCACCGTCGCGAGCAGCACGATTCGCTCACGCCGGGCGGACTCCATCTCCCGGCGAGGAGAGGTCACCTCTACGTCCAGCCAACGCTGGCGAATGCGTGACGCGATTGACCAGGCCTCGCCGTTGTTTGAGGGAATGACCAGCCAGTAGCTCGCCGACCGGGTTGAGGAGGGATCCACCAATTCGGCCGCGGCGGCCGAGATCTGCACCCAATCGCCGGACAGGTGACCGCTGGGTCCCCAGATGCCCACGACCGAAAAAGGGAAACCACGAATGAGCAGAGTATCCCCAATCCCCAGGCCGAGCGACCGGGCGAGCTCGTAGGCCAGCAGAGCTTCGTCCAGACTCTGATCCTGAGGTACGCGGCCCTTCCACAGGGTCAGGGTTGGGTCGGGAGGGAGGAAGGCCAGCGACGCCGCACCTGTGCCGTTAGCCACGAAAGAGACCGTCGCCCAGCCGGTGACGGAGTATTCCTCGGGAAGCAGGCTGCCTCGAAAAACCGCCACAGTCTCGCGCACGCCATCCAGGCGGTTCAGTTGCCAGACCATCTCAAGGGCATCCAAGTTGCCCGCCGGCCAGACCCGCACATAACCCCCGGCAGGCACCTGCCATCGAGCCTCTGCCCACGCCATGGCCAGGGTCACCGCGAAGATAGACACCATGACGGAGACGAGCGAAATTACCGAGAACCGGGACTCGCTGGTTTGTCTGGGCGTGCTTTTCAGGGCCGGGGTCTTCCTGTCGTCGTGCATCTACTCATACACTCTGCGCAGAAGAGTTCGGTTCAATGGCCGTCAGTTTGACCTGCCACGGAATCTTGGCTACAATCTCCCCACTTGCCCCCATCGTCTAGTGGCCCAGGACACAGCCCTTTCAAGGCTGCGACGGGGATTCGAATTCCCCTGGGGGCACTGGCCACGTCTTCGTTCGACCTCACACACCAGCATGACGATCATAAGCAAAGGTGGCCTCGGGACCGCATCCCCGAGGCCACCTTTTGTCCATTCTACTCATGCCGGCTCACCCCGCCAACTCATGGCGTCCCGGCACCGCCAGACCCTTGAAGAGGACGCCCTTCCCTCTGCATTTGCCCGGGGTCTCGTGCTGTCCGCCCCGGACCAGCCGTCCTGGCTAGGCGTGCAGTGCCAGCTCTAACGCGTCTCCAATAGAACGAGCACGCTCCACCGCAATGCCCTTCAACGTGTCTGGCCTGGCCAGCTTCAGAGTCCGGGGCACGATGCAGCGTCGGAATCCTAGCTTGGCGGCCTCGTTCAATCGACGCTCCGCCTGCCCGACGGAACGCAACTCGCCAGACAGCCCGATCTCGCCCACCAGTACGCAGTCCTCAGGAACAGGCACATCCCGGTAGCTGGAGGCAATTGCCACAGCCACAGCCAGGTCAGCCGCTGGCTCGTTGATACGCATCCCACCAACCACGTTGACAAAGACATCCTGCGTTGCGAGCTTGAAGCCCACGCGTTTGCTGAGGACGGCAACGAGCAGAAGGGTACGATTCACGTCGATCCCATTCGCGGTTCGACGAGGCAGACCAAAAGCGGTGGGCGTCGTCAGGGCCTGAATCTCAACCAGCAGAGGCCGAGTTCCCTCCATGGTGACTGCCACGGCAGAGCCGGTAGCGGAGGCCAGCCGCTCCGATAGAAAGGCCTGAGAGGGATTGCTGACCTCAACCAGGCCGCCTTCCTGCATCTCGAACACGCCCACTTCATCCGTCGACCCGAAGCGATTCTTAACGCTGCGCAGCAGCCGGTAGGCGTGGAATCGCTCCCCCTCGAGGTAGAGCACCGTGTCCACCATATGCTCCAGCACTCGCGGTCCGGCGATGGCTCCCTCTTTGGTGACATGCCCGACGATGAACATGGGGATATTGCGGCTTTTGGCCAGGCGCAACAGGGCGGCGGCACACTCGCGCACCTGCCCGATGCTCCCCGCGGAGGACTCCAGGTCATCGAGGTATACAGACTGGATCGAATCGACTACGACCAGATGGGGCTCCAGACCCTCGATTTGACTGAGGATCTGACTGAGGTTGGTCTCTGAGAGAACGAGCAGTTTCTCCGCCGCGATCCCAAGCCGGTCCGCTCGCATCTTGACCTGCTGCGCAGATTCCTCGCCCGACACATAGAGCGTGGTTTTGCCGCTCGTTGCCAGCAGAGCCGAGACTTGCAGGAGGAGAGTAGACTTGCCAATGCCCGGATCGCCGCCAATCAGAACCACCGAGCCAGGGACAATTCCTCCGCCCAGCGCGCGATTGAACTCTTCCACCGGCACAGGGATGCGTGAAAACCCTTCAACTGGCACAGAGGCAATCGACTGGGGGACGGACTGGGTTGGCTGTCGCGAGGAGCCCGGTTGGGTACGTTCTTCGAACGTTTCGACCAGCGTGTTCCACTGGCCACACTCAGGGCAACGGCCTGCCCAGCGCGCCGAAGCATAGCCGCACTGCTGGCAAATGAACTGGGTTCTGGTCTTGGGCACGAGAACTGAACCTATTCTGTCTGAGACACTGGTTCCGCGACCGTGTCTTCTACAGGGGAGGTCCGTTCCTTCACCCGCAACACGATCTTGTCGCCATCACGGTCGACCAGGATCGTGTCACCGGCCTTGAATTGCGCGGACAGGAGGCCTTCGCACAGAGGATCCTCCACACGCTGTTCGATCGTCCTGCGCAGAGGACGCGCACCATATTGAGGACTGTAGCCTTCCCTGGCCAGCAGGTTGGTTGCTTCCGCGGTCAATTCCAGGCTCAATCCCTGTTCTTTGACCCTCTCACTGACCTGACGGATCGCGATGTCCACAATCTGCCGGATGTGCTCTTCGGTCAGAGCGTGAAAAACGACCACGTTGTCCACACGATTCAGGAACTCGGGGCGGAAAGTCCGCTTGAGCTCCCCGAGCAGCTTGTCGCGCATCCTGTCATGTGCCTGTTCGGCGCCCCTGGCCTCGTCCATACTCACGGTGAACCCGATGGATGTCTCGCGAGTCAGCAATTCGACGCCAACATTCGAGGTCATAATGACGACGGCATTCCTAAAGTCCACCTGGCGCCCCTTGGCATCCGACAGGTGACCGTCCTCCATGATCTGCAGCAGGATGTTGAACGCCTCGTTGTGCGCCTTTTCGATCTCGTCGAAGCAGACCACAGAATAGGGTCGACGGCGCACGGCCTCGGTCAGTTGACCGGCTTCCTCATAGCCGATATAGCCCGGAGGTGCACCAACCAGCCGCGATACGGTGTGACGCTCCATGAACTCGGACATATCCAGCTGCAGCAGGGCGTCTTCACTGCCAAACATGAACTCGGCCAGGGCCTTGGCCAGTTCGGTCTTGCCTACGCCCGTAGGCCCCAGGAATAGAAACGAACCAATGGGGCGCTTGGGGTTCTTGAGCCCTGCACGCGCCCGCCGCACCGCCTTGGCCAGGGTAGTGATGGCTTCATCTTGCCCCACGATCCGTTTGTGAAGCGCGTCCTCCATACCCAGCAGCCGTTCTGTTTCCTTGTTGGCCAGTTGCGTAACCGGCACGCCAGTCCACATGGACACAATCTCGGCGATATCCGCTTCCGTGACCACCAGCCCCACTGGCTCCGCGGTTGTGCTCAGCCCGAGCTGCAGCTGCTCCACACTCTGCCGCAATTCGCGCTCGTGCTCCCGGAGCTGAGAGGCCTCTTCGTAGCGGCGCTCCTCGAGCGCCTGATCCTTGGCCCGCTGGACTTCTTGCAGGCGAAGGAAAGCCGTTTTGACCGCCGCCGGCTGGAATGCCTTGTACGTGCGCACCCGAGAGGATGCCTCATCGACCAGGTCGATTGCCTTGTCAGGCAGGAAGCGATCAGACACATAGCGGGCGGCAAGGTTGGCCGCCGCGATGATCGCACCATCCGTGATTGTCAATTGATGGTACTCTTCGTAGCGCGAGCGCACCCCGCGCAGGATGGCGATTGTCTCGTCCACCGTCGGCTCTTCGACCGTAACGGGCTGAAAACGTCGTTCCAGTGCCGGGTCGCTCTCTATGTGCTTGCGGTACTCGCCCATGGTTGTTGCGCCAATGCACTGCAACTCACCACGTGCCAGCGCCGGCTTGAGTATGTTCGCAGCATCGACGTTTGACCCGGCAGCTCCGGCTCCGACGATCATGTGCAGCTCGTCGATGAACAAGATGCTCTTGGTCTTGCGGATCTCGTCGATTACCTTCTTGAGCCGCTCCTCAAACTGGCCGCGATACATCGTGCCGGCCACCAGGGAGCCAACGTCCAGCATCACCACGCGTTTGCCCATCAGCCGCTCTGGGACCTCTGCATTCACAATCCGCTGGGCCAACCCCTCGACGATGGCCGACTTGCCGACCCCGGGCTCGCCGATCAGAGCCGGATTGTTCTTGGTGCGGCGCGAAAGGATCTGGACGACCCGTTCGATCTCCTTCTGACGACCGATCACCGGGTCCAGTTTGCCCTGGCGCGCTGCCTCCGTAAGGTCCGTTCCCAGCTGTTCAACCAGCGACTGCGACTTGGCTCCCTCTTTGGTCTGTGGCCCCTGCGCACCCACCAGCTGCATCTGGCGCAGCGTCTCCTGGCGCACCTGCTCCAGGTCCAGCCCAATACTCTCCAGGATACCCGCTGCGATTCCCTGACCTTCCCTGGCCAATCCAAGCAGCAGATGCTCCGTTCCGATAAAGCTGTGACCCAACCGCCGGGCCTCGTCCATCGCCAGTTCCAGCACACGCTTCGTACGAGGTGCGAGCTCAATGGGGGATGCCAGCAATTGGTCCGCCTGCCCCAGGGCCTCGGCCACCATGCGCCTGACCTGCTCGATGTTGATGCCCATCTGCGTCAGGACCTTGGCGGCGATCCCCTGATCCTCACGCAGCAGCCCGAGCAGCAAATGCTCCGTCCCAATCCATCTGTGGCCGAGCTGCTGAGCCTCCTCCTGCGCATAGACGAGCGATTGGCGAGCTCTTTTGGTGAATCGGTCCAGTTTGTCTGACACCTGAGCCCCTATCCGACGCGATGGTTCGACACACTGTATACGACAGGGTGACCGGATCGCGTCTGCATCCATTATAGCCCAATCCGAACATGCCCACAAACGAGTTTCGGCAATGGCCCCGGTTGGCTTGCCCGTGGGCGTCTTTGTCACTACAATCGGCGCGAAAGGAGATTGCCCTTCTTGCTAACTGATCTCATTGCCCTGCTTGAGCCCCTGGCTGCCACTCACGCCATCCAGCTGGTCTCCGGCGCCATTGTCGCCGGGACCGTCCTGCTCATTCTGCCAGGCGATGCGCTGATCGCACCTGTCTTTCTTGTCCAGAGAGGAATCGTTCTCGTCCTGCTGTGCTCTCACCTGCCCTGGCAGGTTGTTGCCTCCAGTGCCCTTGCCTCCTTTGCCATTGCCCTTATCTACCTCATTACAGTTCTGCGCCTGAACCATCGGCAAGCCCCGGGACACCCTCCCGCCGCTCGGTCGACCGCATTGCTCAACCACATTCCCTTCCGGATGCTTGGCGCTGCTCTGGCTTTGCTGTTCACCTCGGCGCTGGTGCACCGATTCGGACCGGCCACCCTGCCATCCCTCATGACCTGGATCGTGGTGTGGCTGCTTGTCCAATGTGCCTTCTCTGTGCTCCTGGCACCCACTGCCCTGCATACGGCGAGTGGAATTCTGGCGTTTGCTGACGCAGGGAGAATTCTGTACGCGCTGGCAAGCCCAGACCCGCTTCTGTGGGGCCTCTGGGCCGCGTGCGATGTAGTTGTGGTCCTGGGAGCCGCCCACCTGTACACCAGCCAGACCGCAGTCACCGTCTCAACTCCGCCGGGCCCGCATGACACCAGTGATGGGACTGCACAAGACCCGCCCCGGCCGCCTTCTGAATCGCTGGAGTCGCTCCCTTCCGAAGATACGGGGACACCAGAGTGAATCCCCTGTGGCTGGTCGGTTTGACGTTGGCTGGAGCTGTCGCCGCCGCGGCTTTCGGCCGCAGGCGAGTGTACGTGATCGCTGTGGGTCTGGCCACGACCATAGTCTGCTATGCCGCCATCAGGAGTCTGGCGCCGGGACAAAGCGGGATCTTCTTGCAGCAGGAGTGGGTATTGGATTCATCAGGGCAGGTCCTGCTGGCCTATATGTACGCCACAACAACCATCCTGCTGCTGATTGCCGCCGCTAACGAGCAGGCCGCCTACAACACGCCCGTCCTCCTGGCGGCCGTGGGCCTCTTCGCTGTCTTGACTCTGCTGCGTTCCCAGTGGCTGTCACTGCTGATTCTGCCGGCCGCAATGCTCGTTCCTACACTGGGGACTCTTCCGGCCAGCCCATCAGCCGCCCGCGGGGCAACGCGCTACCTCATCTGGGTGACCCTGCCCATACCATTTCTGCTCGTCATCCCGGCGCTGTTAGGCCAAATGACAGTGCGCCCACAGGAGGTGGAGTGGGTGACTCGAAGCGCCTGGCTGGTCCTGCCGGCGGCCTTGCTCTGGCTGAACCTGTTTCCGGTGGATGCAGCCACGTCGCTATGGGCAAGTGACGGAGCTCCTCTGATGCCCTCTTTCGTCTGGTTGGTGCAGCAGGTTGCGGTCCTGCACTTGCTGCTGCGGTTCTGGCAGGCTCATCCCTCCCTGTGGACGCAACCCGTGCTCTCGGCGCTGGAGGCTTTTGCCCTGCTGACCATACTGCTTGGTGGGGTGTCTGCCGTGATACAGGCTAGCCCCTCCGCCGTCCTGGGCAAGGCAGCCATGGTCACCATGGGCATCGCTGTGCTGGGAGTGACGCAGAACTCGGCGGAAGGGCTTTTGGCGTCAGGGGCTATTCTCGCCGGACGATCGAGTACAGTATTGCTGGCGTGTGCGACACTGGCGGCGCTCTACCAGATCCCTGCCGAACCTGTACCAGAGGAAAACCAACAACGGTACTGGCAGAAACTGCTGCTGATGGTACTCGCACTTGCGATTACCGCCACAATCACCCTGCCTGCGCTTCCCCTCTCACAGGAGGGCGCGGGGGTTCTGGGCATTCTGTCTCAGCAGGAAACAGTCCTTCAGCGCCTGTGGCAGCTCAGCCTGGCGGGCATAGTTCTGGGGCAAATTCGCACCATCTGGTTGCTCTGGAAAACTCGACTGTGCAGGAGCATGGGGCGTGTCCCGATGGTGTCCGGGCTGCCGGTCGCTCTTCTGCTGCTCTGGTGCCTGTACCTTGCCCTGGAACCTCAGGTTCTCACCAGACTGGCCTTGACAGTCGTGCCTCGCTAGGCCTGCGGTATGCCCCATCTACCCGGGGGCTAGCTCCGCTTCAGGGTCACCAGCGTATAGTCATCGAATTGTACTTGCTGACCGGCAAAGTCCCAGACCGCGGCGTGAGTGAGCGCTGTGATTTCGGAGCAGTTCAAGCGATGGTTGATTCTGAGAACTTGAGCTAGTCGCTCTTCGCCAAACTCCTCGCCGTTTGGGTCAATCGGTTCAGTTACACCATCGGTGTACAAGACCAGAACATCATCCCGCATCAGGGTTATCTGACGTTCTTCCAGCGCGATCTCTCCCAGGACTCCCAGAACGATACCCCGGGCCAGGAGGGTATCGGAAGGAGCCACATCCTGGATCTCCTGTCGCCAGAGTAAGGGCGGGGGATGACCGGCACTTGCGTATACCAGGCTGCCGGTCTTCCAGTTGAGTACTCCGTAGAAAGCCGTGAGAAACATGTTACTGCGGCTCTCTGATGCGATAAGCTGGTTGACTCGCTGCAGTGCCAGAGCCGGGGAGCGGGTCTGGGATGCGCTTACCCTCATCAGCGTTCGGCAAAGACTCATGAACAGCGCCGCAGGCATCCCCTTGTCGGAGACATCCGCGATCACCAGACCAAGATGGCTCTCATCAATGGGCACAAAGTCATAAAAATCTCCTCCGACTTCTCGGGCCGAATGCCACTCTGCGGCGATATCCCACCCCGGCAAACGGGGGCAGTTCTCCGGCATGAAGCTGGCCTGAATCTCCTGAGCCATTCGCAGTTCCGCGGCGGTGCGCTCCTGCTCCAACCGGGCAATTTGCAGCAGCTGTTCCTGGCGGCTGTGCACCTCCTCAATCGCCCGGGCCGCCTGGTTGAGATACGCAGCCAGCTGAAGATCATGCTGGCGCTGACTCCTCTGATCACGGTTGTCTATTGACTCTAGCAGTGTGACGACCCCCACCGCTTCCGTTCCAGAGAGAAGCAGCGGCAGAGCACGCTCGACTCCACCGGCCACTTCCTGCCCTCGCAGTGAATGGGGCCCGCGGTAGGATCTCGCCTCCAGCGAGTCGTCCAGCATAGGCATCTCAGCCTGCGTTCTCAGGATGCTCCCTGTAACCGCTCCAACCTGGCCTATCAGACGCAGTGCCTTCTCCTGAGGTACCGCGTACCAGATACGCGCCTCACGCACGCCGTATCCCACGGCCAGGCCTCTGGCCAGGAATCCGGCAGCCACCTGCACATCCTGCGCCGCATACATCGCGTTGACCGTTGCCACCAGAAGATCCATGCGTGCTTCCGGATCCCCCTGATTCAGTCCCGCCTCAAGACAGTCCATAGCCTCATCCCAACGCCCGACCAAACCCATCAGGTAGCCAACGTAACGAGGTTGCAGGTGCTGCTTCAGGAAACGCCGGTACACATCATTGCTGAGCTCAAAGGAGTCCGGTTCAACCCTGCGCACCATGCCGGTCAGAGTGAGGGGATCGAGATCAGCCGACAGGGGAAGTGAGAGTTCCCTCCGCTCAACCACATCGTGCTCCAGCAGGAGAAGGATACACCGGAGCAGCCCTGGATCGTGTTCAATCAGGGAAACAGCTTCAACCACTGGCTCATAGCGTTGTGCCTCATTGCGCACAAAGTTGCGCACCACTCGCTTGACGGTGTTGGCAGTAACCTGGGCCGAGTCGCTCTATTCCACAATTCGCACGCATTCGCGGCACAACTGATCAATCAAACGAGGGTCCCCCTGTGCAGCTCTCAAGAGCTCGGTGCGGGCACCGTCGGACACCCGGTCCGAGGCAGAGGACAGACAGATGCGGACAAAATCCTTGCTCTCCTCCGTGTCGAGACCGCTGATAAACACCGCCCTCGCTATGTTGGCAAAGGGAGACGACTGTCCCAGGGTCAGAGTCGCAAGGCCAAGTGCCCCACACACGATGGGCACGATCAGCGGTCCGCTGCCATCTTGATCCATATAAGCTGCCCGCAATGAGATCAGCAGGGCCTGTACCAGGTCCAAGGGTATGCTATGCAGATGATCCACCATCAGTACCAGGCTGCGTTGCAGGCGAATCGAACACTCCTTGAGACAGGCGCGGAACTCCGCGCCGGAAGCCACATCGTTGCCCAGTGAGGCGCAGCCTTTTGCCCCCTCAGCCACGGCCAGCTCACAAAGTCGCCTGGCCAGACTGCCGAAGAACTCACACCGGGTCGCTGAGCCTACCTGCCGCAGGTCAACATAGACGCACGTGCTAAGCGGATCGTCCGCCAGTGCGGCTCTCACATACTGCAGAACTTCCGATGTGCCGCTCAGGCGCGGCCCAAGAAAGGCACAACATTGTCCACGCTGCGCGCATTCGGTAATCTCCTGCGCTGCACGGCGGTGGCCGGCTGAGACACTCAGCAGGTCGGGCATACGTGCGGAGGTGTTCATATTCCCTCTTCCTTGACCTTGTCCAACAGGTAGCGCAGGTTGTACGTTTGCTGAAGCACCCGGACAAAAACCGGTGACGTGAAGAAGTACTCCGCCCCTTTGGGTCTCAGGATTCCCGCCAGGACCAGGACATCACAGGATGTATTGAGAGCACCATGGGCAACCACGAGATTGTGCTTTCGCAGCGCCGCATCCATGTCGGCCTGAGTGAAGCCCACCATTGGGCGCTCGGCATGATCCTGAAGGATGGCATACACCACGGCCTTTTCGCGATTCTGCGTGTTGTCCATGAAAGAGCGCAGCAGATGATTCTTGAACACCTCATCTGCGTATACACTGACCAGGCTATCTGGACTCAACTCCCGTTGGCCGGTCAACTCCAGTTGCCTGACCAGAATGGTGCAGTAGAACTGTATGAGGTTCGGGTGGCCGGCCGTCTCCTCGTAGATGCGCCCAACCGTATCACTCTCGTTCTTGAAGCGAATGCCAAGGTTCTGCATAGGAGTGACGATTAGCTCTCGCGCGTGTTCACGCGTGAACTCGCTCAGACGAATCTCCTCCGCAAAGTTGTAAAACGGCGAGTCCAGGTTATGAAGCTGGTTCTGGGCTTCCCGAAAACCGGCCACTATGTACTGGCAGATCCCCTTGTTGGACGCAGCGCGCAACGTGCGAAAGAACTCCCAGTCACCGCCATGCAGCACAATCAGGTCATCAATCTCATCCAGAAGGAAGATGAGTTTGCTCTTGTACTTGCGCCTCATCCGCTCCAGGAAGTCAGGGAAGAAGAACGAATAGTTCTGCATGGCCAGCCGTGGTAGTTCGCGCGGGTTCAGCTTGCGCACGATCTGCTCGACCAGCATCTCGCGCTCCAGCAGGTCGCTGCAATCGAGAAACAGAATGTGAGGCGAGTCCTCGGTCTCTGCCGCGGCGCTCTCCTCACGAAGTCGACGCTCTACTTCGCGCATCAGCGAAGTCTTCCCGATGCGGCGCACACCCAGCACCGCGTAGCTCACGTCCGGATTTCCCAGGATCTTGGCAACTTCATACTCGCGGTCAAAGAAGCAGCTACCTGTAACCGGAGATGTCGTGTTGTAGGGTGCCAGTATGGATATCGGAACCTGAGCCGACAGGATGTCCAGCAGTTCGCCACTCGGACGCCGGGACCGCAGGATGCCGCGCTGCTCCTCATCACCAACAAACGCCAGTGTCTGAAGCGGACTGCGCAACGCTAGCCGGAGAGCGCTGCTGTCGCCATCCACCAGGACGAGGACGATCCGCCTCTGCCATCCGCGCTCACGGACGACATCCTGAAGACTCTGCAGAAGCTGCCGCGGCGAACTGTTCAGCAAGTCGGAACGTTGCACGTGAACAACAGGTGTCCAGTCAGAGAGACGGAGACGCCATGACGACAGGTCGATATAGTAGAGTACGTAGCCCAGGGTCGACTTGCCACTCAGAAGCCGGTACTCCAGCTTGTCGCTCAAGAACTGCAGGAGCGGGGGATACTCTTTGCCCATGTGTCCACCTCAGAGCGGGAATGAATCTCCGGGCCCTTGATTTGTCTCTGCCCCAAATCCAGCCTGGTACCTTCCGACGGCGCACCACAGGTGCTGCTTATTATAGGCCCTGGCCGCAAGATCACTAAGGCCCTGTGCCGACATCGCTCGGCCCTACTGTCGGGATTGTCTTGACAGGACTTGCCGGATGAACTACAATTATGGTGAAGCGGGGCAGGGTCTTTCTGGCAAAGGAACGATCGGAGAGGTACGCGCTCACATGCCACCGCAAGCTCACCACAAGTCGACCCTCCAGCGACTGCTCTCGAGCCTGGACCGCGACCTTCTTCGCGAGGCTCTGGGAGTCCTTCTGCTGTCCCTCAGTGGAGTTACGGCTCTGGCGCTACTCTCTATCACCAGGGGATCCGTAGCCAGTGCCTGGGCCTTGTTCCTCCGCCGCACCTTCGGCTGGGGAGCCTTCCCCGTTAGTATCACACTGTTGATCGGCGGGATCTCCCTGCTCTGGGACGAACTCCGCCATCGCCTGGTTCTCGGGGCTCGTGGCGTGGTTGGCCTGGAGGTGTTCGGCTTCTCCCTTCTCGGTCTGTCGCACTCCCTCTATCCTCTTGACACATCCCTTCAAGCAGCAGCGAACGGCCGTGGTGGCGGCTATCTCGGCTGGGCGACCAGTTACTTCCTGGCCGTCGCTGTAGGCCGTGTGGCAGCATTCTTGCTGCTGCTCCTGACGGCGCTGGCGGGCCTCGCACTGTTGCTCCGTCTGAAGCGGGAGGATCTGCATACTGCCGTGGACTACGTGCGAGCCTTTTTGGGCAGGGTTCCCCCCTCCCCTGTTCCAGCGGGGACGCCCCAGCCTGCTAAAGAGGCATCTCACCTGGTGGTCAAGCAGCGCAAACGGCCGTCCAAGGCCGTGACCACTCAGCCGCTTGAGTCGCCTTCCAAGATTGCGGCTTCGCCGCGAGGCCCACGACGGCTCAGACGGGATCGCTCTCTACCCCCACTCGACCTTCTGGATGGGGGCGGCGAAGAGTCGTACGGTGAGGCCGACATTCGCTTCCGCCAGCAGTTGATCGAGGAGACCCTGGCCAACTTCGGAGTTCCCGCAAAGGTGGTGGAGGTACGCCAGGGGCCCACGGTGACTCAATTTGGCGTAGAGCCGGGTTTTTTACCCTTCACTGGCCCGGATGGGCAACCGAAACCGCGCAAGGTCCGTGTCGGCCAGATCCTATCGCTGCAGGATGATCTGGCTCTGGCTCTGGCGGCCTCCCCTATTCGTATTGAGGCACCCGTGCCGGGGCGTTCCGTCGTAGGTATAGAAGTGCCAAACGAGAAACCATCCATGGTCGGACTGCGAAGCGTGGTGCAGGCCAAAGCTTATCGGGGCATGGATTCCCGGCTGCGCATCGCCCTGGGAAAGGACGTCTCCGGCCAACCCCTCGCGTCGGATCTCGGGCAGATGCCACACCTGCTCATCGCCGGCGCCACCGGGTCGGGCAAGTCGGTGTGCATCAATGCGATCACCGCCTGTCTGCTTCTCGATAACACTCCCGAGGATCTGCGCCTGGTGATGGTCGACCCCAAAATGGTTGAACTGACCAACTACAACGGGATCCCGCATCTTCTTGGACCCGTCATCACCAACGTCGAGGATGTGGTCCGTGCTCTGCGCTGGATCGCCGCCGAGATGGACCGACGATACAGGCAATTCTCCGAGGCGGGTACGCGCAACATCGACACGTACAACCAGAAGGCATCCTCTGCCAGCCACGACAAACTACCATACATCGTAATGCTCATCGATGAACTGGCTGACCTGATGATGACAGCGCCAGACGAAATTGAACGCCTGATCTGCCGAATCGCACAGATGGCCCGCGCCACGGGCATCCATCTCGTGATCGCCACTCAGCGTCCCTCGGTGGATGTCATCACAGGACTCATCAAGGCCAATTTCCCGGCACGCATCAGTTTTGCTGTGACCACACAGGTAGATTCGCGCGTCATCCTGGACACCACGGGAGCGGAGAGACTTCTCGGGCGCGGCGATATGCTGTACATGGCCTCTGATTCCAGCAAACTGGTACGATTGCAGGGTTGCTTCGTCTCCGATAGCGAGCTGGCACGGCTGACCCAGTTCTGGAAAGATTGGCAGGATAACTCGCCCGGGGAGTCCCCGGATCAGGCTCCATGGCAGGCCATGGAGCTGGAGGAGCCGGAACAGGATGATGATCTCCTGGCTCAGGCCATCGAACTCGCCGAGGGACGAGCCACCATCTCTACATCCTTCATCCAGAGACGCCTTCACATTGGCTATCCGCGAGCAGCTCACCTGATTGACCTGATGGAAGAGCAGGGCATCGTGGGTCCCGCCGAGGAGGGGGGACGTTCCCGCGAGGTTCTGTCCCAGGAGGATGATTTTGATGACAGCCCGGGTGACAATGATTGACCTGCAAAGGCCCGGCGCTGCAGTGGATGTGAACGGGGAAGAGGATGATCCATCTGGGAACCAGCGGCTACAGCTACGACGACTGGGTGGGCCCTTACTACCCACCTGATCTGCCCAAGTCCGGCTGGCTTGCCTTCTACGCACGAGAATTCGATACCTGCGAAATCAACTTTACGTTCTATCGCATGCCGGAGGCTCGAACTCTTGCGGCAATGGCGAGCAAGACCAACGACGGGTTCCTGTTCACGGTCAAGGCCACGCAGGAGCTGACACACAAGCGCGATGGGGATGCTTCGCGCTTTGGCCGGTTTGTCCAGGCACTGCAGCCCCTCATCGAGAACAACAAGTTCGGCTGCATACTGGCCCAGTTCCCGTTCTCCTTTCATCCCACACAGGCCAACCGTGAGTACCTCCGCGCTCTCCCGGAGCGCTTTGAGGGCCTTCCGGTCGTGGTGGAACTCCGCAACGCGTCCTGGCTGAGCGAGTCCACCTTCACCCTCCTTCGAGAGAATCGGCTCGGTTTCTGCTGTGTCGATGAACCCAGCCTGAAGGGTCTTATCCCCCCGATCGCCCAGGCCACCAGTTCAGTGGCTTACGTCCGCTTCCATGGGCGGAATGCACAGAAATGGTGGAACCATGAACAGGCGTGGGAGCGATATGACTACACCTATTCGCCTGAGGAACTGAGGGAGTGGCTGCCCAGGATAGGAGCCCTTGACTCTGCGGCCGAGCACACCTTTCTGTTCGCCAACAACCACTGGCATGGTCAAGCGGTAGATACGGCTCGTCAGCTCCGACTGCTGTTACCATAGGCTGTTGCAGGTGCAGTGGGGAGTTCGCCGTTTCTTCAACAGCGTTAGCCGGTCTCAGAGGCTAACGCTCTGATTTGCACAGATGGGCCTATGGTGGTGTATAATGCCGTGCTTTCCAAACAGGGGCGCGTTCTCGTTAGGAGGGAATCATGTCTGGACATTCACATTGGGCAACAATCAAGCGTAGTAAGGGTGCTGTCGACGCCAAGAGAGGCCAGGTCTTCACCAAGCTGGGACGCGAGCTGGAAATCGCAGCCCGCGAAGGCGGGGGAGACCCCGACTCAAACTTTAAGCTACGCCTGGCCATGGACAAGGCCAAGCAAGCGCAGATGCCAAAGGACAACATCGAGCGAGCCATCCTTCGCGGAACGGGCCAGCTCAAGGGCGAATCCATCGAGGAGATCCAGTACGAGGGATACGGTCCTCAGGGCACCGCGCTGATCGTGGAGGTCATGACCGACAACCGCAACCGTGCTGCTTCGGAGGTTCGTCGGGTATTCACACGTCACGGTGGGAACCTTGGCGCTACTGGCTCAGTCTCCTGGATGTTCGAACGCAAAGGATTCATCAGCATCGTGCCTGGCGACGGAGATGCCGAGGAGTTGGCGCTGGAGGCCATCGATGCCGGCGCTGACGATGTCAAAGTGGACAAGGACCAGGTGGAGGTTTACACCAAGGCCGAGGAACTGATCCAGTTCAAGAAGACGTTTGAGGAGAGGAAGATACCTTTTGAAAGCGCTGAGATCTCCTGGATTCCCAAGTCCCTGGCCCAGCTCGATATCAAAGCCACGATGGCCAATATGAGGCTGATCGACGCGCTGGAGGAGCTTGATGATGTGTCTCAAGTCTACTCCAACCTCGACATCGGCGAAGAGGCGATGTCGGCCTATGAGGCAGAACAGTAGGTTTGCCTATTCAGGCGACAGGCCCGGCAATTGTAATTCTAGGTGTTGATCCCGGCGTAGCTACGACTGGCTACGGTGTGGTGCAACACGACGGCGATTGTTTGAGGCCTGTCGCTTATGGTGTCATCAGCACGCCCGCATCTCTATCCCTTCCTCATCGTTTACAGCAGCTCTATCGAGAGCTTGTGCAGCTGGTCGATTTCTACCACCCGACGGAAGCTTCCGTGGAAGAGCTCTTTTTTGCCCGCAATGCCAGGACCGCACTCACCGTGGGGCATGCCCGGGGTGTAATCCTCCTCGCGTTGCAGGATACGGGAATTGCTCTTTACGAGTACACTCCGCTTCAGATAAAACAGGCCATCACGGGCTACGGCAGGGCAGACAAGGAACAGGTACAGGAGATGGTGTGTCTATTACTTGGATTGCCGGAAATCCCCAGACCTGATGATGCAGCGGATGCTCTGGCTGCGGCTGTCTGCCACGCGCATTCATTCTCTGCAGCGAGGAGATTGGCCAGCTCGGAAGGTGGATCAGTACTGTGATCACCTCACTGCACGGGCAGCTGGCGGCCAGGGGAGAGAATGCCATAGTCGTCGAAGTGAGTGGCGTGGGCTTCAGGGTGTTTGTGTCCCCCCAGGTTTCGGCCAGCCTGGGAGAACCCGGTCAGACAGTCGCTCTGTTCACGCACTTGCACGTTCGCGAGAATGAGCTGGCCCTGTATGGATTCCGCACCACTGAGGAACTGCAGCTTTTTGAGCTGCTGCTCGGTGTCAGTGGCATCGGCCCGAAGGTGGGACTGAAGATGGTGTCACTGTTATCCGCCCAGACCCTTGGCGAGGCCATCTCGCGCGGTGACACAGCGGCACTGACGCGCATTCCCGGCATCGGCAAACGAACGGCAGAGCGCGTCATCGTGGAGTTGAAGGACAAGCTTGGCCTCGCCCTGGAATCGGCTGCCTATCCCGTTGTCACCGATAGCGACGCAGAGGTCATCTCTGCACTTACCTCTCTGGGCTACAGTGTGAATGAAGCGCAGGCAGCCCTGCGCTCATTGCCTGCGGGTGACAGGACTGTGGAAGAGAAGGTTCGCCTGGCCCTGCAGTACTTTGTCAGAGAGTGAACCTTCCGGAGGAATTGCCATGAACTGGGTGGACTTTGCCATCGTGATTATCATCGCCCTGACGGGTTTCTCCAGCCTGCTCGCCGGCGTCATCCGGCAGGCGATGACCCTGCTTGGGCTGGCTGTGGGCGTCTATGCCGCACTGGGGAACTATCAGCGGCTGGCTTCCCGAATAGTGACAGCCGTCGCCAATCAGACTCTGGCCAGCGTGGTTGCCTTCTTGCTGATCTTGCTCGTAGCCTGGGTCGGTGCTGCGTTCTTGGCCAAGGTCGTACGCAACGCCTTCAACACTCTCGGACTGGGGTGGGCGGACAATTTCCTGGGGATGCTCACAGGAGTCCTGGT
The DNA here is from genome assembly GCA_002327925.1 of Anaerolineales bacterium UBA2200. Classification (GTDB taxonomy): domain Bacteria; phylum Chloroflexota; class Anaerolineae; order UBA2200; family UBA2200; genus UBA2200. The sequence continues at coordinate 64,482 of DCVA01000022.1, read as the reverse complement.
CGGACTCCTGGTCGTCGTGGGACTGCTTCTGCTTATGGTTCGCTTGCCTGTTCCCGCCCTGGCCCAGGCGGTTCAGCAATCTACGCTCGCTTCTTACGTGTTCATGCTGCTGCCCTACCTCAAGCAGCTACTACCCAGCGACCTGCACATCTTCAAGACCATCTAGCCCCGGTCCCGATACACTGCCTCTCCTGGCTCAGGCCGGGTAGTTGTCCTGCTCCTCGTCATCCCGGCCAATCCGGCGCAGCTTTTCTGGGCTGTCAATGCGGTCAATGAAGAGGATGCCGTCCAGATGGTCGATCTCATGCTGGAAAGCACGCGCCAGTAACCCCTTGGCTTTGGTGCGAATCTTGCGCCCCGTGACGTCCTCTCCCTTGACCGTCACACTAGTAGCACGTTTGACTTGGCCCACATACCCGACTACGGAGAGGCAACCCTCTTGATCCTCTTCTTCTCCACCGGCCTCTACAATCTGAGGGTTGCAGTAGGTGTACAATTCGCCGGGGCTGATCTCCTGACCTTCCTCGTCAACTTCCCCTGGCATCTGAATAACGATCACGCGCAGAGGAACCCCTATCTGAGGCGCTGCCAGCCCAAGACCATCCGCTGCGTTCATCGAGTCCAACATATCACCCACCAGCGCGGCAACCGGCGGGCCGAACATCTTGACCTTCTTCGATTTCCCTCGCAGGATGGGATCACCTGCCTGAAGAATCGGGCGTGACATTGGCTCAATCCTCCGCGGCCTGCTCGATAGTGACACGCTGTCCATCGTGTACCTTTTTGAGGGATGACAGGTCGCCAATCACCCGCCCGATCACGTTCACCGGACTTGCAGGGCGGATTTCCTTGCCCCGGCTGGCCGGAGTTGGCCCGAAGAAGAGACAGAACGCACGGCCCGGAGGCCAATAGCCAAGATCCCCCGCGGACACGACCTCCTGGGCATTATCCTCTTCAAGAGCAACGGGAATGGAAAAGTAGATCTCCTCGCCCCAGGTGTTGCCTTTGGCCTGGATCGGCAGAACAGCCCATACAGCGTCGGCCGTGTGGCTGTCATTTAGCTCTGCAGAGACTTGCACGTCTCCAGCACAGATCCTTACGCGTCGCATTGTGTCCCTCCTCGTCTCCGCAAATTATACAGTACCAGTCTCTCTATGACAACGGCTCGCGGCTGTCACGCTACCCGGACGCGGCCACGTCGTGAACGCGCATACTCTGCGGGGCGTACTAGTATTCGGCAACAGGTGTTTGGCTGAGGCTAAGACTACGTTATAATGGCTGCCTTGGATGGGAGGAAGGAATGATCAAGCGTCGAAGTGGTCTGGTTCTTATCATCGTTGGCTTCGCCTTGCTGCTTACTGCTTGCCAGTCAGGCTCTGTCAAAACGCGCAAGACCATACCCGATTGGAGTCGCGGTCTTCAGCTTGGGGTGGCGGCACTGAACCAGCCTGTCGACATTATCGCCAGCGGTACTCAGGTGCACGTTCTCTGGGTATCGGTTGGTAACAGGTCGCTCCACTACGTGAGGCTCGACCGCGCAGGGCATATCGAGGTCAGTTCTGAACTCGAGGTTGGCGGGGCTCATCCCAATGACGCGCAGCTGTTACTGAATCACGATGGCACACTGACCGCACTGTGGACCGACAACCCCGGCATACCGCGCGCGCTGTTCCTGGCCGAGTTCAGCCCTGAGGGGATTTTGCTCACCGGGCCGACGCAGCTATCTCCCGTGGGAGTCCGCGTCGCCGATATCGCGACAGTAACAAACCCCGATGGCAGCCATGAGCTATTCTGGAACGATGAGAATCCGGCAGAGGGTGGGCTTCATCACGTTCGCCTAGCTGGGCAGGCAACGAGCGACGAGCGACTGCTGGTTTCCGGGGCAGGCGATGCGACAGTTCAGGTGGCGGCAGACGGAATGCTCCATCTTGCCTGGGTTGAACAACCGTCAACGCGTGAGAACCATGTATACTATGCCCTTTTCGACGCTTCGACCGGTGCACTCACTACTCCAACGCGAGTCGCAACCTACCTCACGGCCACTGGTTTGATATCCTATCCACCGCGCATGGGGCTTGATGCAAAGAGAGTGTACCTGTTCTGGGCCCTGGAGCAGCGAGGTGGTGGCAACAACCCGGGAGAAGCGCACACCGCTTACGTTTCGTTCCTTCTCGGGCAACCACAACTTGTCGAGCCGATAACCCTCGATATCCCTGGCCTTGCCCGACCCACCTACGCACCTGCCAGCGGCAGCCTTCCCTATCACCAGCTGGCTGCGACCGACGCCGCCTGGCCGACGTCATTGCTCTACATGCCCTCCACAACCAGCGGCCAGAATGAGGGCCTGGGCATCTTCGTCGTGGCACAGGTGTCCACACGGAATCAGACCAACACGCAAGTTGCGTGGGCATTGTTTGAGGAGGGCCAGCTGAAGGGTTACCAGTTGCCAAGCGCGGCTGGCAATGCGCTGCGCCCCGAAGCAGCCCTGGACCAGTATGGCGATGTGCACCTCGTGTGGCTCGACACAGGCGGCTTTGGGCGCTACGAAGTCTACTACGCGAGTACCTCTGAAGAGGCGAAGGCTAATCTGGACCGCGTTACCCTCCAAGACCGGGCAACTGACCTTCTCAACGCCCTCTGGAACCTGGCACCGGCCCTGGGCTTCTTTCCACCCGTCTTCCTGCTGTGGACCGCTCTCTCGTTCGCGTGGGTATGCCTCTACTACTTTATCCGCGTCGAAGGTGGGATGGAGCGCCATGGCTCGCGAGCTGCCCTGGCAGTCGCCATCGTGCTATACGAGCTATCCAAGCTCTTCTTGATGCCCGGCGTGCTTTTCTACGTGCCGTTCATCGACCGTGTACCGGAAGGTCTGCAGATCATTCCCGTGCTCGCCATACCACTGCTCACAGCCCTGACCGCGGCTGCCGCATTGTGGTTCTACGCTCGTAGACGTCAATACAGGTCGCTTTTTGCCTCGTACCTCATCTTTGTGCTCACGGACTCTCTGCTTTCCCTTGTCATCTACGTCCCGCGCTGGCTTCAAGGTTAGTCTGGAGGAAGCCCTTTGACCGATGCAAGACCCGGTCGCAATGACCCCTGCCCATGTGGCAGTGGGAAGAAGTACAAGAACTGCTGCCTGAGCAAGAGCCGGGCCGATCATGTTCGCAGCAGCAGGTGGCGAGAGGAAGAGCAGGAGACTCTGGACAAGCTGTTGTCCTTTGCCAGACGGCCCGAGATGAGCCCGCAGTCGACGGCAGCCTTCAACCTGTTCTGGAATGGCTCGTACGGGCTCGGCGCCCTGCGTCTCATGGACAAGAGCGAGGTAGGCCGTTTCCTGGACTGGTATGTCTTTGATTATCGCCTGGAGGGAAGCAACAAACGGATTATCGACCTCTTTGGCGACGAAGCAGCCACGCGACTGCTGCCGGCAGAGCGGGAGCGCATTCGCGCCTGGGGACGGTCCTATCCGAGCCTGTACCGGATAGCCAGAATTGCCACGGATTCTTCCCTCGACCTGGTCGATGTCTTCCAGGGGGAGGCGACCACAGTATCGGACCTCGGATTGGGCCATGTCGCAGTGGTGGGAGACCTGATTCTCGGCCGTGTTCTGCGTTCCTCTACGCCACCCCATCTATCCTGGGCTGCCTTGCTCCTACCCTCCGAGATGGAAGCTTCTTTTGCCGCTTTCGTCCGGCTCGGATACAGCCACCATCAGGAAACGCACTCGGAGAACTCGTGGCCGGGGTTCCTGTCGTCCTCAGGCTACATCCTCAATCACTACATGCTCAAGGCAGCAGTAGAGCCAGGTCGAGCCCGTCCCGCCAAGAGAGCCTACTATGATGCCCTCTCGACAGTTGAGAAGCTGCATCAGGCGGAGAGCGAGCTGCGAGAAGAAATGGCCAAGAGAGCCGGCCTCGTTCGCAAGGGGCAGGGCATGAACACTGAGACCCAGGAATCCTCAATACGACAGACAACAGGGGGCGTATTACTTCCGGGGAACGTGCACTACAAGGAAAGACCAGGGCAAGAGCGCTAACTCGTGCACACGCTAAAGAGGGGGCTCACGCCCCCTCTTCTTGCTCCACTACCTCTGCAGGCGCATCGGCGGCCGCTTTGGAAGCCTGCGGCTGCCCGCAGTAAGGACAGACGACCCAGTTGAGATTCACCGGCCGCTCACACCTGGTACAGCGCCCGCGCAACTCTGTGGCGCAATGGGGACACACCATATACTCCGAGTCCACATTCCGCTTGCAGCCGGGGCAGATGTAGCGCTCCTCAATATCCTTCAGCATCGCTTCCTGACCCAGTGCATGCTCGTAAGCCTCGGTCAGGGTTTCCCTGGGCCGAAGCACGAGGTACAACAGCAGACCAGGAATATTGAAGATGAGGACGAGAAGCGTTACCAGGATCTGTAGCAACACGTCTCGGCTGCGCGAGCGGATGTCACGGATTGTCCACAGCACCAGGCTCAGCAGAAAGAGAACTCCGTAGGCGCCGAGCAGCATCAGTACGAATCTCAGGATCGTATTCACATAGGCGGGCAACTCGGGCAACTGCATGCCTTATACTCCTCCAAACCGTATGCCTGCCATTATACCCGGATTTCCTTCTGCCAGCCAAGTCGGAGTATAATAGCCGAACGAGGCCTGCCAAGACGGCCCTTTCGGCTTACCAGTTGCGGAATGACCGGGGAGGTCGAGCAAAAGTGCCCATGATCACCGCCACCGTGGACAGCATCCGTGCCAGCCTCATGTCCAACCAACGCGTCGTACTGCTGAAGGACACCAATGCTGAGCGCTATCTGCCCATCTGGATTGGCCCTTTCGAGGCCGAGGCCATCGCTATGGCTCTCCAGCACATCAAACCGCCGCGCCCGATGACTCACGACCTCCTGAAAGCCATACTCGATGAACTGCACGTCACTGTTTCACACATTCTGGTGAACGAGCTGGCGGAGAACACCTTCCACGCGCGAATCGTGATGGACCTGGAGGGGCGTCACCTGGAAATCGATGCACGCCCGAGTGACGCCATTGCCCTGGCGACGCGCTACAGCGTGCCCATGTACGTAGCCGCAGAAGTTATGGCCGAGGCCAGTATCGCACCCAGTATGGAGTTGGAGCCGCTGGAGCCAGCTTCGCCTGAGGAGAAGGAACAGCTCTCGGCCTTCCGCGACTTCCTTGACAGTCTCGATCCCCATGATCAAGAAGGCGGCCAGTAGTATGACAATGGAAAGGTTGCCCCCGCAGAATATCGAGGCAGAGCAGTCCGTGCTCGGTAGTCTTCTGATTGACCGCGAAGCGATCATCAAGATCGCTTCCTTTCTGCAGAGGGATGACTTTTACCGAGAGGCCCATGCTCAGATCTACGCCTCGATCCTGGACCTCCACGAGCGCCGCGAGCCGGCCGATTTCGTCACTCTGAGCGATGAGCTCGAACGACGCGCACAACTCGAAGCTGTCGGAGGCCCCGCTTATTTGACCTCACTGATCAATAGCGTCCCGACGTCTATCCATGTCGAGTACTACGCGCACATCGTTGAGCGCACGGCTATACTCCGCCGCCTGATCGAAGCGGCTGCCAAAATCGCCGGCCTCGCCTACGAAGAGGCTGAGGACGTAGACTCTGTCGTCGACCGCGCCGAGCAGGTCCTCTTCGATGTCTCGCAGAGGAGAGTCTCTCGCGGACTCATTCCGATCAAGAATATTCTGACCGAGTACTACGACAGGGTGGAGTACCTCCACCAGCACCAGGGCGAGATGGTAGGCCTCCCTACGGGGTTCGTTGACCTCGATCGGTTGCTGGGAGGCCTGCAGCGGTCTGACCTTATTATTGTGGCCGCCAGGCCAGGCATGGGCAAGAGCAGCTTTGCGCTCACCGTTGCCCACCAGGCAGCGCAGAAGCACAAGAAAGTGGTCGCCTTCTTCAGCCTGGAGATGTCCGGCGAGCAGGTAGTTCAGCGCCTTATCGCCGGCGAGACGGGGATCAGCTCACAACGCCTGCGCATCGGCGACATCCATGACATAGAGTGGGACAAGATGGTCAAGGCCGGCGGGTTGATCTCAGAGACCCTTGTGTTCGTCGACGACAGCCCATCCCCCTCTCCAATGGAGATTCGCACCAAGACCCGTCGCCTGGCTGCCGAGTACGGGCTTGACCTTGTCATCGTGGACTATCTGCAGTTGATCCGCAGCGGGATACGTTCGGAGAACCGTGTGCAGGAGGTCTCGTATATTACCCGTGCCCTTAAGGGGCTCGCGCGAGAGTTAAATGTGCCTGTAATTGCGATCTCGCAACTCTCGCGCGCCATCGAGACGCGCCAGGACAAGAAGCCAATCCTCGCCGACTTGCGCGAGTCCGGATCCATTGAACAGGATGCTGACGTTGTTCTCTTCATCTACCGTGACGACGCGTACGACCAAGACACAGACCGCAAGAGCATCGCCGACATTCTGATTGCCAAGCACCGCAATGGCCCGACGGGACAAATCTCACTGCGGTTTGTGAGCGAGCAGACCAAGTTCGTAGACCTGGACACCTATCACGAGGATCTAGGCTACCCTCAGGAGACTGAAGGGGTATGACCTTCTCTGGTTTTCCAAGCGGCAGGCTCGCCCAGACGCCGCTTCCTGATCTTCTCTTCAGCGAGCTGATCCCACAGGTAGACGACCTGGGGGAATTGAAGGTTACCCTCCACATCCTCTGGTTGCTGTATCACAAGACCGATTCACCGCGCTACGTAACCTTGCAGGAACTCCTCGCTGACAGCACCCTTGTGCGTAGCGTTGGGGCTCTGACCCCCTCTCCAAAGGCGGCTATTGAAGCAGGCCTGCAGAAAGCGGTTTCTCGAGGTACTTTGCTCCATCTCCGGAGCCCGGACGGGCAGAATCATTTCTACCTTCTGAACAGTCCACAGGGGCGCCGCGCGGCAGAGCGGGTAGAGCTGGGGGAGCTGCAGCTCAGGGGTAGCCAGGCACAGCCGGAGGCGGCAGTGCCGGCCGCACGACCCAACATCTTTGTCCTATATGAACAGAATATCGGCCTACTGCAACCGATTATCGCCGAGGAATTGCAGGACGCGGAGCGCACCTATTCTCCGGAATGGATCGAGGACGCTTTTCGCCTCGCTGTGGAGAACAATGTGCGCAACTGGAAGTACATCCGGCGTATCCTGGAGCGCTGGGCCGTAGAGGGCCGCGGTGATGGTACGGGGACTCAGGCCCGCTCCCGCGGGGGGGACAAAGCACGTGACAAGACCTGGTATACAGAAGAAGAATCCCGCAAGTACATCCAGCGCTGAATGCCCGCTGTGCCATGGGGCAGGATTCGTGCGAGTCGACGTACCACCGGGGCATCCTGACTTTGGGCGTGCAGTGCCTTGTCACTGCATCGCACACAAGAGGCAGCAACGGCAGATGTCGGCCTTGCTCGAGGCCAGCAACCTTGGACTGCTCACCCGAATGACCTTCGATTCATTCGTTCCCGGCGGTCATGGGCTGAACCCACAGATACAGGAGAACCTGCGCCGCGCCTTCGAGAAGGCTCGTGCCTACTCTGAGGAACCGCAAGGCTGGCTGATTTTCAAGGGCAGTTACGGCTGCGGTAAGACACATCTGGCAGCAGCCATAGCCAACGAGCAGGTGAGCCGGGGCAAGCCGGCGCTCTTTGTGATCGTTCCTGACCTACTTGACTACCTCCGCGCAGCCTTTGCTCCCGGCAGCCCGGCGACGTTTGACCAGCGCTTTGAGGCCCTGCGCACCAGTCCCCTGCTTATCCTTGACGACCTGGGTGCACAAAGCAGCACTCCCTGGGCACAGGAAAAACTGTATCAGATCCTGAACTACCGCTACAACGCCCAGCTTCCCACGGTCATCACCACCAATTGTGACCTGGACTCGTTTGACCCGCGCCTTCGCTCCCGCCTCGCCGAACTCGACTGGTCTTCAATGGTACAAATACTGGCCCCGGATTTCCGGGGCAGTGCGGTCGTCGAGCAGTCAGAGCTGAGCAGCCTCGGTCTGCACAAAGAACAGACCTTTGAGGCATTCGACTTGCGTGAGACCGACGCGGGCCTCGACGCAGCACAGAGGACCAACCTAAAGCGCGCTCTAGCGACAGCCCGCGCCTATGCGGAGGACCCTGTTGGCTGGATGGTTCTCACGGGAGGATACGGCTGCGGCAAAACCCATCTCGCCGCCGCGATCGCCAACTACCGCGTCGACAGTGGAAATCCAGCCATTTTTGTAGTCGTACCAGATCTGCTGGATCACCTGCGGGCAACTTTTGCGCCGGGAAGCACGGTGGGGTTTGATCGTCGCTTCGATGAAATTCGGCGAGCACCAATGCTGATAGTCGATGATCTCGGATCCCAGAGTGCCACACCCTGGGCGCAGGAAAAGCTCTTCCAGCTGTTTGACCATCGCTACAACGCCCTGTTGCCCACAGTGGTTACAATGACCCGTGACGTTGACCTCGACCCCCGACTCAAGACACGTATCATGGACACTAGCAGGTGTCGGGTACTTGAGATCACTGCCCCCAGCTATCGCGGAGAGGCCCAACCGCTCATGCGAGAAAAGCTGCGTACTGCACCTGGCTTGCCCCGCGGCCGCCGTGGACTGGGAGTCGCCCGATAGAGATGAGCTTCCGTCCCAACGACCGCGTCCGTCGCCACACTCCACATTCGCCAGTCCTCCGGATCCTCGGTTCGATACTGCTCGTTTGTCTTGCCCTCGTCATTGTGATGTGGCTGTGCCGTTCACCTATCCGTGCCTACCTGAGCAGCATGACAGGCGAGGAAGATCTGACCGAGCAAGTCAAGGGGCTCGGGCGCCTCCTAGTCCTGCGCTGCACCCAGCCGGACCTGCAGCTTGCGGCCAGTGTTCCCATCGCCCATGCCGGTGTCAACCCATTCGGAGTGAATGCCTTCCTCGAGCAGGAGGTCGAGCCACAGAAGCTTGAACTGGCCGTGCAGATGATACGCGACGCTGGCTTCCACTGGGTCAGACAAGAATTCCCCTGGGAAGATATCGAGCAGAGCGCCCGCGGTGATTTCTGGGATCACAAGTGGAACAAGAGTGCCTGGGAGAAGTATGATCGCATCGTCGAGTTGTCCAGCGAGTACGGGCTGGAGTTGATCGTCCGCCTGGGCAATCCCCCGGCATGGTCCCGCGCCGACGGCGATGCGCGCGGCTCCTTTGCCCCTCCCGATGATCTGGCTGACTTTGGCAATTTCGTCTACGCCGTGGTCGAACGGTACAAGGGCAAGGTTACTCACTTCCAAATCTGGAACGAGCCGAACATCTACCCCGAGTGGGGCGAACAGCCGGTCGATGCTACTGGCTATGTACAGTTGCTCCAGGCGGCCTACCGCCGCGCAAAAGAAGCCAATCCGGAGTGTGTGATCCTCAGTGCCGGCCTGGCTCAGACCCTGGAGACCGGACCCAGAGACCTGAATGACCTGACCTATCTGCAACAGATGTATGATGCCGGTGTGCGCGGCTACTTTGACATCATGGGGGTAATGGCCTACGGACTCTGGACCGGACCAGGCGATCACCGTACCAGTCCGGAACTCACCAATTTTTCCCGGCCACAGTTGATCCGCGACATCATGGTGCGTAATGGCGATGGAAACAAAGCCCTCTGGGCAACCGAGGTAGGATGGAATGCCCTGCCTCCGGACTTTGCTTCGTTTCCTACCTACGGCCGGGTGAGTCTGGAGCAACAGGCTCGCTATGCGGTGCAAGCTTACCAGCGCGCTCAACAGGAATGGCCCTGGATGGGCGTCCTTAACTACTGGTTCTTCAAACGGGCCACGGACACAGAGACCGATCAGGCTTTCTATTACTTCAGGTTAGTGGAGCCGGATTTCAGCCCTCTGCCAGTGTACAACGCGCTTAAGGACTATGCCGGTACATCTCCCTCTCTCCACGCCGGCTACCATCAGGAGACTCACTGGGCTCTGCGGTGGACGGGGCAGTGGGACCCTGTCGAGGACGGCCGAGCCAGTCTGGGGGCCATGCTCCGGAGCTCCGGCTCCGGCAATGAACTACTGTTGACCTTTCAGGGCACGGATGTCGAACTCGTTGTACACAGGGACCCAGACGGCGGAACCATCCAGGTGAGCGTGGATGACGGGCCCACCAATACTATCTCCCTGCACAGCGAAGAGTCAGAGTATTGTGTCCGTGTACCTCTCGCACAGCGTCTCCAGAACGGTCCTCACAACGTGACAATTTCGACGGCAAGTGCTTCAGATCAACACGTAGACATCGATGCTATCGTCGTCCAGCGCAAGTCGGCACCATGGATCCCCTATGTTGCTGGTTGTGCCGTGCTGGTGACCCTCCTCCTGGCACTCAGGTGGAGGCACCATGGCCGTGCTGCTCAGGCGTGCACCTAGCCCCTGGCTACTCGACTGGTCTCGACTGCACCGTCCTCGTCTGTAGAAAGACAATCCCTGCCAGCACCACCGCCGCCCCGCTCCATTGCAGCGTAGACAGTGATTCACCCAGCAGCAGAACGGAAAGCAAGACCGAGAATACTGGCTCAAGCACAGCGATAATCGCTGTTGGTGTGGGCCCGAGCAGCCTCACGCTTTCCCAGAGAAATGCGATACCCATCACAGTGCACACGATCCCCAGCAGCAAAGCCCACAGCCAGCCGTCAGGGGCGAACCTCAGATCGAGCTGGCCCGATCCCAGTGCATAGACCCCGCTCCCTACCGCCGCCCCCAGTGTGGTCCAGACCGTGCGCATGCCTGCATCCGCCTCTTGCGCCCAGCGCTCGCCGATGAGAAGGTAGATTGCATAGAAGGTCACAGAGATTACCATCAGAGCCACACCCGCCAGAGCCATTTCGCCCAGCGGCCTCCAGAAGAGAAGGACAACCCCGATCAGAACGACCCCCAGAGCAATGATCTGCCCAGAGTCCGACTGCTGATGCAAAAGCAGCCAGCTGCCTATCATCACTGGAATGGGAAACAGGGCTACTAGAAGCGAGACCAGCCAGGCCGGCGTAATGCGCAGAGCTTCGAACCAGGTGATCCCCATGATCGTGTAAAGCAGTAGCCCGCACAGGAACAGCGTCAACGCTTGCCCGGTAGGCAGGGTCACCCAGCGCCCACTCAACCTCAGAAAGAGAAACAGACACAGCGTCGCCAAGGCAAAGCGCAGCAAGGTTGCCGTAGCTGCGGACATACCCGCTTTGTACGCGTAACGGACGAAAAGGACGGCTGTGCCATAGGACAGGGCTGACACAACGCCGTAGACCGTCCCTCGTAGTGCTCTCTGATGACCGGCGGGATTGCTCTCGATCGCCTGAAGTGGGTGCGACAAGGTGCTCTCTTCCATGCAACAGAATTAGGCGAGTATAGCGCGCCGGGGCCAGGATGGCAATTGCCCCTCGATTCCTGCTACGCCAGAATGATTGACAATTCCCCCCGTCGGCGGTAACATAACAATACCAGTCGATTGACGTTAACCCAACAGCACCGCTCGGTCCTGTCGAGCAGGGAGAAGGTTCTTGTGGATCGCACCGTATCAGCAGAGGTTGTCTCCATCGTACGTCGTGCCCTGCAGGAGGACATTGGGTCTGGCGACGTCACCAGCATCTGGACCCTCCCGGAGAGTCTTCACCAGCAGGGAAGGTTGATCGCCAAGGCCGCGGGGGTCGTCGCCGGTCTGGATGTAGCCAGACTCGTGTTCGAAACGGTTGACAAGACCATTCGGTTCCAGCCCCGAGTGCCGGATGGAAGTACCGTCTCTCCCCATCAGACCATCGCTACGATCCATGGCCCGGCGCGCAATATTCTGGCAGGTGAACGAGTTGCCCTCAACCTCCTGCAGCGCATGTCCGGTATAGCAACCCTGACCCGTCGTTACGTCGATGCAGTTCAGGGCACAAAGGCCAGGATCCTCGACACACGCAAAACCGTGCCTGGGCTACGCGTGCTGGACAAGATGGCTGTAAGGTTCGGCGGAGGCCAGAATCACCGCATCGGCCTCTACGACATGGTATTGATCAAGGATAACCACATTGCCGCCGCTGGCGGAATCACCGCTGCTGTTCGGGCTGCGCAGGCGAGCAACGCCGCCCACCTCAAAGTCGAGGTGGAAGTCACAACCCTCGAGGAGCTGCGTGAGGCGCTGGACCTTGGCGTCGACCGCATCATGCTGGACAATATGAGTCTCGAACAGATGCAGGAGGCGGTGCGCATCAACGCAGGCCGAGTTGAGATCGAAGCGTCTGGAGGGGTATCTCTGGACACTGTCGCGGCCATTGCGCGCACCGGTGTAGATTTGATCAGTGTTGGTGCTTTGACTCACTCCGTCCCTGCTCTGGATATCAGCCTCGACCTGGAGACCAATCCCCTGCTGTCCCTCGCCGACTATCAGGCACTGCCCGAGCAAGAGGTCTTCGGCCGGATCGCTCAGGCCCGCTCAGACCTAGGCAAGGATCTGGTAATTCTCGCCCATCACTACCAGCGTGATGATGTTGTACGGTACTCCGACTACCGCGGCGATTCGCTCGAGTTATCGCGCGTAGCAGCAGGTATCAAAGACGCTCACTATCTCGTATTCTGCGGAGTCGATTTTATGGCCGAGACAGCGGCGATGTTATGCTCTCCCTCCCAGGTGGTCTGCATTCCGGCGCGCGCTGCCGTGTGCCCCATGGCGCAAATGGCGAGCGCAGAACAGGCTCAAATCGCCTGGAAGCATCTGTCTGGTGCCTGGGGTGATGACCTCATCCCCATCACCTACCAGAACTCGTACGCAACGGTCAAGGCCTTTTGTGGAGAGCACGGCGGGGCCGTTTGCACCTCAGCCAATGCCCAGTCCCTGTTTCAGTGGGCGTTCAGACAAAAGGGGCATATTCTCTTCTTTCCCGACGAGCACCTGGGAACCAACTCGGCACTGGCCCTCGGGATTCCCAGAAACAAGATCGTTGTGTGGAACCCATCCGAGCCGGAGGCCAGTGCCCTGGCCGCACGTGATGCCACAGTGGTAGTCTGGAAGGGTTACTGCCATGTACACACTTTCTTCACTGTTGAGCACGTAGAGGACGCTCGCCGCAGGTACCCGGGTATTCAGGTGATCGTGCACCCCGAATGCCCGGCGGAGGTGGTGTCGCGCTCGGACCTCAGCGGGTCAACCTCGTTCATCATTCGCGCTGTTGAGTCCGCCCCACCCGGGGCCAGCTTTGCCATCGGCACAGAAATCAACCTTGTGGCCCGGTTGGCCAGGGAGTTTCCGAACAAACTGATAGTTCCTCTCGCCAGGGGCCTCTGTGGCGCGATGTACACGATCAATCCCTACAACCTGAGCTATACGCTGGACCGTCCCCTGCGGGACGATCCTGTGAACGTTGTTACTGTGCCTCACGACATCGCAAAGTGGGCCAATCTCGCTCTACAGAGAATGCTTGAGGTCAAGTAGATGACACACTACGAGACGGATATTCTGATTATTGGCTGTGGCATCGCGGGCGCTACGGCTGCTTTGCGCTTGGCTCAGAACGAGAACCTGCAAATCACCCTGGTCACTGCCGAAGAAGATCCTCATGAATCGAACACCTACTACGCTCAGGGAGGGATCATCTATCGAGGTGATGATGACTCGCCCGAGCTGCTCATCAGTGACATCGAGCGTGCCGGCGCCGGTCTGAGCAATCCTGTAGCGGTGCGCATCCTGGCCCAGGAAGGGCCTAACCTGGTGCATAGCCTCCTGGTGGACAAGTTGGGCGTACCCTTTGACAGCGAGCCAGGCCATGGCATGGAGCGTATCAAGGAGGCAGCTCATTCTACCAAGCGTATCATCCACGTCGGCGACTACACTGGACGTGCCATTCAGGAGAAGCTGGTCGAAGCCCTGCGCAGTCGCCCCAATATCACCCTCAAGACCCGCACCACAGCCGTTGACCTGCTGACAACCGCCCACCACTCCCGCAACCGCCTTGCGATATACGACCCGCTCTGCTGCGTGGGCGCCTATGTACTCGACCAATCCACCGGCGAGGTTCAGGCGTGCCTGGCCAAAAAGACCATCCTGGCCACCGGAGGTCTCGGACGAATCTTTCTCTACAGCACGAACCCTCCTGCGGCCCGAGGCGACGGGTTGGCCATGGCCTTCAACGCCGGAGCACGCATCATCAATGCCGAATTCGTGCAGTTCCACCCAACCGCGTTCTACCACCGTGACCAGGCACGCTTCCTCATCTCGGAAGCAGTGCGTGGTGCCGGTGGTAAGCTGGTGAATGACCGGGGGGAACCGTTCATGAACAAGTACGCCCCGGAGTGGCTGGACCTGGCTCCCCGAGACGTGGTGGCACGCAGCATCCACCAGGAGCTGCTGACATCCGGTAGTCCCTGTGTCTATCTCGACCTCAAGTCACATCTGTCCACTGACAGAATTCACACCCACTTTCCGGCTATCTACCAGAGCTGCCTCGAGTTCGGCGTGGACATCACGCGCGACTTGATCCCAGTGGTTCCCGCTGCTCACTATCATTGTGGAGGAGTCTGGGTCGACGAATTCGGCCGGTCCACGGTGCACAACCTCTACGCAGTGGGGGAAGTCTCGTGCACAGGGGTTCATGGAGCCAATCGACTGGGCAGCACTTCGTTACTGGAGGGATTGGTCTGGGGGGCACGTGCAGCTGAGGATGCCCTGAATAGCATCAACGAGTGTTGTTCCACCATCACGGACATACCACCGTGGTACGACCAGGGGCTCACCGTCGCTCCCGACCCCGCACTCATTCAGCAGGACATGGCCAATATCCAGCACATCATGTGGAACTATGTGGGGCTGGTGCGTTCCGCCCGGCGCCTGGACCGCGCAATCAGCGACCTCAAACTCCTGCAGGTCGAAATCAATCGCTTCTACGGAAGCTCCAAGCTGTCCGACAGTTTGATAGGGTTGCGCAGCGCAGTCCAGGCAGCGTCGATCATCTCCCAAGCCGCCTGGGAAAACAAAGTCAGCCAGGGCTGTCACTATCGGGAGGACTAGGACGCTTTCTGTCCCCGCTCCTCAATGAGGGTGCTGAGCACCCTCTCGTAGACATCGTAGGCTGCACTTCCGTACAGGACAAAGCGCACTAGTTCGAGATCCTGATGCTTCTCAATGTAGTCTAGCACTGTGCGCAGGGCAACGGAGGCGGCCAACTCTATCGGGTAGCCGTACGCTCCCGTGCTCAGTGATGGGAAAGCAACGCTCTTGATTCCACCCTCCGAGGCCAGCTCCAGACTGTTGCGGTAAGCCGAAGCAAGGATTTCCGCCTCTCCTTCGTGTCCACCGTGGTAGATTGGCCCCACCGTGTGGATCACGTATTTGGCCTTCAACCATCCACCCTGGGTAATACGGGCTTGCCCCGGAGGACATCCTCCGATTCTGCGACATTCCTCAAGAATCTGCGGCCCGCCCGCGCGGTGAATCGCACCGTCAACGCCTCCTCCGCCCAGAAGGGTCGGGTTCGCGGCATTCACAATCGCCTCACTCTCCTGGCGCGTGATGTCGCCCTGCACCAGCTCCAGACAACATGTTCCTATGGTCAGCTCCATACCCTGCCAGCCTCCTAACTCGCCGTGTAGATGAACGCCCGGCACGTCGGGAAGACAATATCAACCAACTCCCTGATCTCTGGATGAACCCACACATCGAGTGAACAATCCATCAGCGTCCGGCAGTCGCGATAGCCGAGCATCAGCTGAGTGAGTTGACGTTCGGGCAAGCGCAGCTCCACCCGCGGTCGCGCTTCCCTGCCCTCCATTGCCACCTTGGTCAATCTCCCACCCTCGAAGGCAACATGCAGCAACCGTGACATCAGGTTTACGTCCATCTCGACATCGAAACCGCCCAGCGGCGATCTGGCCAGCCGATCCTCCAGCACAGGCGCAATCCGTTTAAGCAAGCTCACTGGATCCAGTACCTTGATCTGCCAAGCGTACTGTCTCTCCACCTCCGCCCCCAGGGTGTGTACGAGAGACAGAAGCAGGTGATCCAGAGGCAGAGCAAAGCACAGACCAACGTAGCCACGCTGGACCGCCAGCCCTCGCGCAAAATGCAGCATTGCCCGGTAAGCGTCCCCACTATCGCCAGCCGCCTCTGACTCGCCCGCGCTGGCTTCGCTGAACTCCAGCCACGGACCCCACATGTTCTTCCGCAGACGGAAGTAGCCAACCGTCGTGCCAGCATCCTCGATTATATACGTCTCCTGGCGATCCGGTACACCCGGCGGTGCGGACTCCTGATAGAGCCACAGAGCCTCGTCACGCTGCGACGTGATGTCAAGGATTCCTGAAGACATGTTGTAGAGAGACATCACCGTGGGAAGGTCCTGATCGATTCTGAAGGGACGAATGACCCACGAGGGATGCGGCGGCACAGCTCCTTGCGATACTCTGTCAAGTGTCAGCTTCGCACAGCTTCCCAGAGGAACTGCATACTCATAGCCAAACTGTCGGTAGAAGCCGGGAATACCCTCGATGCAGGCCAGTGCGCAACCGCGCTTTTGCAGCCCTGCCTCCACCCTGCACATCAGCGCGCTCATCAGCCCACGCTTCCGATAGTCAGGATGAGTACCCACCAGGGCAACCTCCCCTACTGGCAGCGAGATGCCCCCGTAGACCCAGGTCTGCGGTATCCAGCAGAGTGAGGAAACGAGCTGGCCGGTTGGGTCTTCTATGATCAGAGCATCGGAGGAGCGTGCCGCCGGGTGACCACCACCCAGCTTCCAACGCGTGTAGGCGGCGATTCCCTCGTCTCGATGCACGAGAGTGTTAAACGCAGCCAGGTGCTCAATGTCCGGGCCGGCTCTGGCAGCCCGCAGCCATAGACCGCTATTCGGATCACAAAGCGGCAAAGAGGTTGCCGCTCGAGATCCCAGCCCTTTGTTCAGGGCCATGTCGCGTCACCCGGCCTGCGCAGAAGAAATCCGCTCCAGTTCGCACTCTTCCGGAGCGATTGACTTTTCGTTCATCACCCAGTAGCTTCCGCCTGTGGCGGAGCTGGTTATCCCAAAGGGATATCCCTGCCTGTCCATGGCCACGATGTTCATCCCGCCACCGTGGGCAGCCAGCAGTGGCGCAAGGTCGCCCATCGCCTCTCGACAGGCGGCAGCGACGCCTTGCCCCATCTTCATATACAGGACGACGCTGTGAGCAGTGTTGCAGCGGATGGCCAGTTCTCCATAACCCGTGCACGCCGCCGCCCCATAGCGATTGTCGGCATAGTTGCCCGCGCCAATGATGGGCGAATCACCCAGCCGACCCGGGTACTTCCAGGGCCAGCCGCTGGTGCTCACGCCGCAGGCGATGTCCCCGCGTTCATCACGGGCCAAAAAGTTGACGGTTCCAGCACGCCTCATCTTCTCTGCGATGGCCCGCACCAGAGGTAACAGCTCACCCCGGTCCTCCAGTTCACGGAAGTTTTCCGAAATCTGCTCTGGAAGCCGCGAGCGCCACTTCTGAAGTGACGGGGTGGTGAGTAGATTGCACGGGACAAAACCCGTCTCTTCCGCAAAACGCCTGGCCCCTGCGCCCACGAGCAGCACATGCGGACACAGCTCCATTACTCTTCGCGCAACGGATATCGGATTCTCAACTCCCGTCAGCGCTCCCACCGCCCCCGCTGCCAGTGTACGCCCTTCCATGATGCTCGCATCGAGCTCGACCTGTCCAAGGATATTGGGTATCCCGCCAAGGCCCACGCTGTCTTCGTCGGGATCGGATTCCACGCGGCGAATGCCTGCCTCCACCGCATCTATGGCACTGCCGTTCTCGCGCAGCACCTTCATGGCTCCTTCGACGCCCTCCCGACCATTCCCCGACGCGACAACCAGCAGCACCGTTAGCCTCCTCAAGCAGCCTGACCGGATCTGCGGTGACGGTAAAGCAGCAATCCTGAACAGAGCAGTATGGAGCCGATTGCGATCCACTGAGCCGTCGCAACTCCCGCGATTTTCCACGCGTCTGGCCGCTGGAATTCGATCAGGAAGCGAAGAACCGGATAGAGTACGCCGTACAGAAGAAAGATGTCGCCGTCCTTCAGGCGGTCTGAGTAGCGTCGCGAGACATACATCAGGACAAGGAAATTGACAACGTTGCCCAGCGATTCATAGAGAAACGTGGGGTGGAACCGTGTACTGAGTGGGTACTGAGCCAGATCGTTAAAAGGAGGAATGCGGTGCGCCGCATCGATGTAAATACCCCACGGTAGGGTGGTGGGGAAACCATACAACTCCTGGTTAAGGAAGTTGGCCCAGCGAGCGATAGACTGTGCCAGCACTAACCCTGGCGTAGCGAGGTCGACCCAGTGCCAGAAGTTCAACTTTTGCTGTCGCGTGTACAACCACACAGCAACAACACCCCCGGCGACCGCTCCGTAGATTGCCAGCCCCCCCTGGCGAGTGTTGAGAATCTCCATCGGATGCTGCAGGTAGTAGTCGAGGCTCGACACAACATGATACAGACGGGCCCCAACCATACCCAGAATCAGACATAGCAGCAACGCATTCCAGACGTGTTCCGGGTCGTCACCGTGCCGCTTCGCCTCTCTCTCCGACACCCAGGCTGCCACCATCGCGCTGCCAACGATCAGGATACCATACCACGCGATCTCCAGCGGACCTATGCGTATAGCGATTCTTGGGCCACCCAATTCGCATCCTCCTTGCTATAGGGGGGAGTCACGGAGCCCCGCACCCTTCAATACCGCCGCGCCGACTATTCCTCGGACAATTGCACGAATTCGCCATCCTTGACCTGAAAGATATACACTTTCTGTTCCTGCAGGTCACCTGAGGCGTCGAATCGCACGTGACCTACCAGGGTCTCCATCTCGATTGACCGAATCGCGTTTGCCACCAAACGCCCATCAAAGCTGTTCGCTTTGCGAATACCGGAGGCAATCACATCCATTGCACTGTAACCAGCCACACTGTAGGTGCCGGGATTACGTGTCTCCAGCAGCTGATAGTCAGACCACCACTTCTTGTCGGCCACAACCTTGGGGTCTGGCGTAATGCCGCTGACGTAGGCGCCTTCGGCCGCAGCACCCGAACCATCGATGAACTCGTACAGGAAGCAGCCATCGCTGGCCATAAATGGCACGGTTACTCCCGCCTCACGCAACTCGGGCAGCAGAATATAGCCCTCTGTCTCGTACCCGGCCAGGAAGATCGCATCTGGTTGTGCCAGTTTGATCTGTTCCACAGCTTTGGCCTGTGTTGCGGCTGCCTCTGGTATCTCAATGACCGCCGACGGTTCCAGTCCAAGCACCTTCAAACCGGCAATCATTTGATCGCGCAAACCACGCCCGTATTCGTTGTTGGCATGTACGACAGCGATTCTCCGGGCACCCACCGTCTCGTGCAGGAACCGGGCATCTACCGGGCCCTGGGCGGCATCGGTCGCGTTCACACGGAAGAAATTCGAGTAGCCCTTGCGTGTAATGCTGGTATCACTGGCAGTAGGCGTCACAATGACCAGCGGAAGGTCTTTGTAGATCTCCATGGCCGCTAGAGTCTGGCCACTATTGTAGTGCCCCACTATGCCAACGATCTGCTGCCCATCCTGTAGCGCAGCACGAATGGACTCGGCAACCCCGACGGCCACGTCTGAGTCGGCTTCGTCATCCACCGCAATCACATTGACCTTGTAACCCAGTAATCCACCAGCCGTATTGATTCTCTCGGCCATCAGGTGCACGCCTCCGACAACCGTCTGGCCGCCATCTGCCTGCCAGCCGGAGAGAGGCGCGGCCACATAGATGTACACATCACCTTTGAAGCTCGGGGAACGACCACAACCGGCCAGGGCCAGTGCGATCACCACAAGGGCCACAGCCAGATTTAGATAGCTTTTCGTCGGTCTCATCTTGAGCACGGGGCACCAACCTCCTGTCAGTTCCTACCTTGCCCACCTCTCCTGCCCGCCCGACCGTGGTACTCTGCACCGGGCTGACAGGAAGTGCGTGTTTTACGCGGGCAATCCGTAGACCTCGTCCAGAGTCGATTGCAGAGATTGCAGCGCTGCCACCTGGTCGGCGATATCACCACGCAGGCGTTGGGCCCGCCCAGAGTCGATATCCTTGGCACCGATCAACAGGATCTGCGAGTAGACCGTGCCGAGCGCTGTCAGGGTAGTCTCCAATTGATACTCTGCCTTCTCCATGACGTTCTGCAGCTTGTGGAGGTTGGCCAACTGCGCTTCCTTCCCGGCGATAGCCTGCTGTAGTTCGCGCTTCACAGCCTCGTTGTCTTCTCGCTGCAGGCGCATTCGCAATTCGCCAACCTCGCGGGGCAGGTCACGCCGATCCCTTTGCACCATCGGGTCGCCGTGATAGCGATCCAGCCGCCTTGCCAGACCGAAGACATTACCCACCCAGTCTGTGACTCCGGCTGTCGTATCCGCAAGGTGATCGCGCAGCAATCCCCTCTCGGAGGTGCGCGTGCGCTCTTCTATCTGCTGCCGATACTCGAGTGCCTTCTCCACGCGTTGGCGATACTCAGGCGCTCGAATGTCTCCCGGATTGAACTCCTGCCGCAACATATCCGAGACCACCTTGCGCCCCGTCATCTCATCGGTAATGCTGGTGTACACGACCAGCACTTCGCCGATGATCCCCAGGGCAAGCCAGTACCACCACTTCCACCAGTAGAAGGGAGTGGGAAACAGAAATACCAGAATGATCGTCAGGGCGATAGTCAGGGCACTCTCCAGGCGGAAGAAGGCATGTCCGATGATCGCCCGTGTCGCTCGGTGCTTCAGCTCATTGTTTCTCGCCATGCGCGGCTCCTTGCCACGGTCAACACGCTCAATGACTAGAAGTAGGTTGAGAGAAGCTTGTACAGCTCCTGGATGGTTTGCGTACTGCCACGCCTTGTCTGACCGCCCGTGGCCGACGAGAGTTGTTCCAGGGTGTCCGTGTCTGCATCCGAGCCATAGGCAACACAGAAGACTACCACCGGCACACCAGACTGATTGACCCTGCGCATTTTGGCAGTCAGGTCGCGAAGTCTGATGCTCGAGTTGTTCTCCTTGCCGTCGGTCATTACCACAATGGCGTTGATTCGCTCCGTGTCCTGCAGCTGCTGCAGTCGGTCATAAGCCAGGTTGACGGCATCCAGGAGAGCTGTATCCCCCCCTGCATAGAGGCCAGCGATCTGGCCCTCGAGCCGGGCACGATTCGTGCCCAGTTCTGCCAGCGGTTCCACCTCTGCCTCACTCGACGAGAACACGATCAGCCCGACCCTCTCCTGCTCTCCCTTGATCATGCCCAGGAAGGCTTGGAAAGCCTCTTGCGCCTGCTCCAGCTGTTCTCCCTGCATGCTCCCCGAGACGTCCGCCACAAGGTACACGTTGGTCTTGCGCTTGGTGTACTGCCAGACATCGCGCACCACCTGGATCACCGCTGGCCCTGGAATCTGCAGGGTTGTTCTGGGCTGGCTCGGGTCCACGCCCAGGGCAGCCTTGATCGGTGACGAGACTGTGTCAAGCGCGATGCTCAGGTCTGTCGGCCTGTAGCCTGCGGACAGCACCAGGGCCTGCGCTTCGGCCGATAGCACAAAGCTACGGAACTCTCGGAACGCTTCCCGTTGTTCCGATGACACTTCCGGCCGCTCTAGAAAGACCAGAGGATGATCTGCCCAAGTAGCGCCCTCGACCGGATAGACGGCTACCAGCTTGTCGCTGTTGCGCTGATTGAACCGTATGAGAAGCTGCTCCTGAACCACGAACGCATCCAGGTAGCTCCGACCTTTCTGCTCCACCTGCTGAATGACGGCACTCTCCCCTTCACCATAGTAGCGAACCGTCTTCTCAAGTGTCGCTACATAGTTGAGCGTGCTCTCGCGCGTCACGTCCTCCACCGTCAGGCCGCGCGTCTTTCCCGCTCCAGCGTAGAACACGGCCAATGTTGCCAGCAAGCCGCTGGCTGATGACGTAGAGGGGTGACTCCAGCGAAAATCGGGATTCGTTCGCGCTGCCTCAAGCAGGCTCATCCACCCGATTCCCCTGTCAGGGTAGCCCATGGACTGCGCTGTGTCCCTCCACATCGCGATGACCACCGGACTGACGGCGAACCGTGCTGTATCGCCCACGATCGATGTCTCAGATTGCTGCTGCGCTTGCCAATCGAGATCCAGTTGTGCCAGCCAGATGGAAGAGTCAGGGCAAAGGGCGTCGAAATCACCGGCCAGAGCGGCGGAGAGCATCACCTCTGCCTCTACAGGGCTGGCTTCGATGGCGATTCGCTTACCATTGGCCGTTTTGACCCGGCCGGCATTAAAGCGCTTGACCAGTTCGGCAAAGAGCTCTTGCTTATCCGGAGAATAGGCCACGCGCAAAACTGCGTCGTTTCCTCCCAGCGTCTCTGGCCGGTCACGCTGCGCAACCTGGTAGACCAGGTAGCACGAGCCACAGCTGATCAGCATCACCAGCAGACCAACCCCTAACAGAACTACCCAGGAGAGAGATCCTCTCTTCTTTTGTCTGCTCATTGGACCCCTCCTACCGCTCGGTCACATTGAGATCAAACCAACGCAGTAGGGCGAGCAGAACTTCACGGTCGGGGCTACGCATCATTGTGGTTCGCGGTACTACGGTCATCGCGCCCTGGTCTTGCCATTTGACAAACAGGCTGTCTGCCTCTGTCACCGATACTTCGGTGTTCGCTGGGCGAAGACCCATCTTCACAGCCCCCTGCTGCACCCCGGGTGACAGGAGGAAACCCTCGAATTCCAATGCAGCGTTCTTCTCAAGAGCGGTCGTTTCGTCTCCCATCCAGATGGTATAGGGAAAGTCGAACCAGGTGACGTATTTTGGGTACACGATGACCAGAGGATCCTGCCAGCGATTGAGGATTCCGGCCATGTTGATCAGCAAGTCGCTTTCCAGAAGCTGCCCGCCATCGCCCATAGAGTAGCCAAAGAGCGCCAGGTTCTCCACTGAGTAGGAGCCGAGGCTGCTAAAATCCGTGACCGCACCCATTAGTTCGTTAAGCCATCGCTGAAACTCCGGGTTGGTCACATCGGCCACACCAATGTCCGTGCGGCCATAGTACTCGCCTGCTGCAGCTACCATTGCTGCCAGGCCGCCGACGTTGCGACGCGGGTTCGGAACCACCAACTTGAAATAGCCCCAGTCAGCAGCCCCTCCCAGTTCCGGCCAACCTCCTTTGGCAGTGGCGGCGTCGTGGATGGCACTCCAGTCGATCTCGCCGTACTTGTTGCGCAGCACGGTTGCTCTGCTTGAATAGATGCCCCACGAGAACAGAGACACGGCAATCGGCCGCGAACGGTATTCGCCTCCGGTCAGGAAGATGTCACGCCCACGCTGCTCCTTGAACGTGGCGTTCACCAGCTCAACGAGGTAACGGCTGTCAGGGATCCAAACAGTAGGGACGGGGGACATATCGCCCCGCTCATAGCGGCCCATCGCAGTAAGGCCATCAATAGGCTCCACGGTTACGCGGATGAGCTGGCCCTCCAGCTTGTGGTTCTCGGCGTTGAACTTTTTCGCCGCATCCTGCACAAAGGGCTCCACTGGCAGAGCGCAGACCACACGCAACTCAATGGCCTGAGGTTGCTCGATCAGGGGGCCAACCCCGCCCGCGCGCTGAACCAGTATTGAGGCCACCACGACTGCGGCTGCCGCTAGTACCACAAAGGCGAACACCCAACGTGTCCTGTTCATTTCTCATCTCCAAGGGCAACGCCAAGTCGGTTGCCATGAAAGCCCAGTTGCTGGGACAGACCGGAGCCCTGCTCCGACCTGTCTTGACCAGACGCGATGCCAGACCACTTCTAGCGACCACGAGCCCCGCCACTTACCAGGCGGGGCTGGCAACGACTACCATTGTGATCGCTACATGCCAAGCCGTGCTTTGCGTGCCGCCAACTGGTGGTCGATCGTATCCTTCTCCAGAGCCTCGGACATCTGGTTGTCCAGACGCTTGGCATCGATTTCACCCTGCGCGGTCGCCTTGTCCAGTCTCCGCTGAATCTCATCGCGGATTTCCTGCATTCCACCCTGCGCAGCAGTCACCCCGCCCACACCCTCGACGACCTTGTGAGTCAGCTCCTTGCTCTTGGCAAGGTCCAACATAGCCTGCAGCTCAGTGCGTTCGCGCTTGGTCTCGGTGAGCTTGGCCTCTAGCTTGAGCTTGGCGTCCAGCAGCTTCTTGTACTCGGCCTCTTGCGACTTGGCCTGCTCCCCATAGGTGTCCGCCAGGCGCTTGACTGTGTTGTAGCGGTACTGTGCAGCCTGAGCGAGATCTTCCTTCCCCTGGGTCAGAAAGAGGTCGATGTTGCGATCCATTTCCTTCGTCTGCGAGTCGAGCTCTTCGAACTTGCGCCTGATCGTCTTGGCCTCGCCGCCTACGGTTGCCGCTGCGTCCTCAAGTGCTTCCAGGTTGTCCTCGACCTTGCGAATATACTCATCGACTACAGCCATGCTATTGGCCTTCAGCGCCTGGCTAACCAGATAGTTCAGATTGGCCGAAATCAACGTTCGTACCCGATCCAGAAGTGATGCCATTCTCTTACCCTCCCAGGTTAAGATCAAGCAGTGTCTCCATGACACTGTCTACTGCCAAGTGTACTACCCCAGCACGGCTTGTTCATGACGATGAGCGGACGCCAAGCTGACAGTGAGCCATAGTCCGCCGGGCCGAGACTAGTCAGGACCTACCAGCTTGTAGCCCCGACCACGGATCGTAATCAGGTATCTGGGCTTCGCGGGGTTCGGTTCAAGTTTCTCCCGCAAACGGCTGACCAGCTTCTCGATTCGGGCATCATCGACTTCGTCGATATAGCTCTCACCCCACACCGACTCCACGATCTTGTACTTGTCGCAGATCCTATCCAAGTTCCCATAGAGCAGCAGGAGCAGCTTGTACTCCAGATCCGTGAGAACCGGTGCCAGACTTCCATCAACCCACACATCGCCGGCCTCTACGTCAATCCGGATACCCTGCGGTCCGCGCCGCCGCACCAGTTGCTGTCGGCGAGCAAACCCGGCCAGCAACTGCGAGAATACCACCCTTCCACCCGGGGCCAGACACACAATGCCTTTCTCCAGTAGCGAGTCGGCCCCTGTCATCGTCTCTTTCCCGTTAAGCAGGGCAATCAGAGTCTCCTGCTCTGGAACCGACAGATCGTTCCATAACTTGGCACACTCCAACCGCACACTTGTGTCCCCATCCATCAACTCACGCACGTGCTCGTATCCCGAGGAGACCGGACGGCACGTAGCTTCCTCACGAGCGTGAGCAAGTACACGCGCGGCACCCTGCAGCAGGGCCGGGTGTCCGCCAGCAACCTCGACAATGAACGCCACATCCCCAGCGGTCAAGCCTACCTGGGAACGCCCGGCCCATTCTTCCACCAGCAATTGCGAGTCTGACTCTGACAGGGGATGAAGGTGGCGGATATGCGCCGCAAACAACTCGGAGAACTCCCCTGTTGCCCGGTCACGTTGCTGTTCGTTGAGAGCATGAACAGTCGCTATTACATAGCACAACCGGCCCCAGAGTCGGTCTTTCAGCCCGCGCAAGCGCACAAACACACGGGAATCCACTTCCGCGAACATCTCGTCGAACTCGTCAAACAGGAATACCAGCACTGCGGATTGGCCCGTGCAAAGAGCCTGAATGCAGTCTTCAAACGCCAGCGGGAATACGAAGGAATTGCCTGGCCCGACAATGGTCCTGTAAGCTGCCTGGACTGTCTCCCTTAGCTCCTGATCCGCCTCCTTCATAGCCAGCGCGTGAAGGAGGTTACGCAGCGTCACCTCGTAGAAACCCTGCTCCGTGACTTGTGAGGCCAGATTCAAATCCACATGGACGAATAGATAGTCCCGACGCTTCTTGCCGAGATACCGTTCTTGTACCTGATCCGAAGCAAGCGCCCGTAGCAGCATTGACTTGCCAATGTTGCTCACTCCAACTACCGAACAGCACTCGGCGTCTTCAGTACATCTCATCACATAGGCAATGTCGCTCTCTCGATTCACCATACGGTCTGACAAGGCCGGGTTGTTCATTGCCGCCTCATTCCAGAGTCTGCTCCTGCTTGCCTGACGGAAGTTGCCCTCGAACCTTGCTCCATGCTGATTGCAGGCTGTATCGCACTCCTCCTGCTCGCAGCAGGAGACTGCGGGAGGGCCGACTCACCGTGTTGGACTCGGCACGGCTCATGCGTACGAAAGTCCCCCAGCGATTGCACTCAAAGCAGCGCGGCTGATCCTCGGAGCTGACATATCCACACATATGACAGCGGAAGACAGTCTGCAGGTCGCGGGCTGCCTCCAGACCCCTCCGGAAGACCTGCAATGCTTGGGAAACATCGCCGGCCCCTGAGTAAATCTCGCCCAATTCCATTTGCGCTTCCAGGAGCTGTGGACTCTGACGCGCGGCCTCCTCAAGCCGGACAATCCCTTCGTCCTCTGCTCTCGCCTGGCGCAGCAGCCTCGACAGGAGCAACCCATAGCGACCCTCTCGTGAATGGCGATTCGCACAGTCTCGAGCCAGGGTGATCACCGACCAGATGTCTGCTGCTTCTCCCGACACGGCCAGCACTCGCTCTGCCAACGCGTCTGAGTATCCTTCCCATAACCCTCGGCACCACGTCTCGAGGGCAGTATGAGGTTGCTCTGACAGGTAGTAGAGGTCGCCCAGCGATGTGTAGAGCGGAACTGAATGGGGCCCGAGCTGCAAAGCCAGCTCATAGTCGGCCAATGCTTCGGCGTACGCTCCCAGACGGAAGTGTTCCACCCCGTGGCGGGCAAACAGTTCCACCAGTTTTTCCGAGCTCTCACCAGCCTTGATGATGCGCAGCTGCTCTACTGCTTCGTTCTCCATCCTGGCTTCCCGGTAGACAGTGTACAGGTAGTAGTGGGTGTCCAGATTGGACGGATCCAGTTCCAGCGCCCTCTGGAACTGGAAGATTGCTGCTCCATTCTCCTTCAGGCGAAAGTGGGCCATTCCCAGACGCGCTGCAGCCTGAACGTTGTTCGCGTCTAACTGAGCTGAGCGCTGGTAATGCTTCTTGGCCCCTTCAAAGCCACCCTTTTCCTCATCGAGCAACCCCAGACTCAAATGCGCCGATACATGCAGGGGCGCCAGCTCCATCTTCCTGTCCCAGAAGAGGGCCTGGCCGAGTTTGCGCCGCGCAGCACCGTGATCCCCCTGCTCGAACGCCTCCATGCCCTCACGGAAAGCAGTTTCTGCCTGCCGGACACCGAAGGTCAACACCCCCGAAACAGTATTCGAGAGTGCCTGGCTCAACGAGCTTTGGTCGATTTCATCCTCTGCCGCCGACAATGCCTGTAGCAACTTTGTGCTTACGCTCTGGGCACCCTTGAACAGTTTGCCCGGTGTCTTGACGGCGCCCGAGACTAATCGCCGCAGAGGCGCATAGAACATACCCGCCACAAAACCCAGGAAGAAAACACCTACCAAAGCAAGGATGTCCCCGATCAAACCAGTGTTTTCCATGACTACCTCGATCAGATCCTATGAAGCCCGTTGTGAACGCGGCGGTGCCACGGATCCGGCAGGCCGCACGTCCTTCACCATCGGTTCCAATCTGCTTTGCCCGTTCCAGAATCTGTTCTGAAGTGTGTAGGCCACATCAACACGCGAGGTCAGTTGCTCGCGGGTTATCCCTCCGAAGGCAACAGCATCCCACACTGCGCGTCCATCGCTGAGCTTGATCCTTAGACCCGGGTGCTCAGTGCCAATCGTGCGCACATCTCTGACTTGCACGTCCGGGCTCATGAATACCGGGGTTGGGTTGCCAACGCCAAACGGTCGAAGGAGTTCAAGTTGTTGCCAGGTTGCGTCTGTGATCTGATCCAGGGCTTGTACCCAGTCGATCCTGAGCGACGGCACGAGGTCTTCATCGGTCAGATCACGACTGGCGATGTTAAGCAGGGCGGAGCGCAGTGCTTCGATGTTTTCGTTCTTGATGAGCAGTCCTGCGGCTGCTGCATGCCCTCCATGTTGCTCCATCAGCTCCTCGCATTCATCCAACGCGTGAGTGATGTGAAAGGCGCTGATGCTGCGCGCCGATCCCCGGCTGACTCGGTCTTCCAAGGCAATCACCACACTGGGGCGATGCAACTCATCCGTAATGCGGCTGGCTACCAGTCCGGCAATCCCCACAAGGAATTCTTCATGGGCTAGCACATAGACCCGCTGATCCCCCAGAGCCACAACCTGCCGGCGCGCTATCTCTACGCCCTGCATCATCAACTGCTGGCGTTCGCGGTTCTGCGCTCCCAGGCGTTGCGCAAGAGTCGTTGCCTCCTCCGCAGCCGAGGTGCTGAGCAGCTGATAGCTGGCCGATGCACTCTCTAGACGTCCCGCGGCATTCAGGCGAGGACCGAGGATGAAACCAATGACGTATGCGTCGACATTCTGAGGCAATACCCCTGCCTCCTTCAGCATTGCTGCAACGCCAGGACGTCTGGCCTGACGCAGCTGCTCAAGGCCATGGCAGACCAGCGTTCGATTCTCACCCACAAGCGGGGCCAGGTCGGCCACCGTGCCCAGAGCTACCAGATCAAGCCAGTCTTCCTCTGCCGGCAAATCGCGAGTCTTCGACAGGGGAACCTGCTTCTCGGTCCGCAACAATGCCTGGGCCAGCTTGAACGCCAGGCCGACGCCAGCGAGTTGCTTGAATGGGTAGGGGTCATCCTCACGTTTCGGGTCGATGACCGCCGTAGCCCGTGGAAGGCTCGTGCCCGGGGTGTGGTGATCCGTAACGATCAGGTCCAAACCCATCTGGCTCGCCGCATCTGCTTCAGCGACCGAGCGCACGCCGCAGTCAACCGTCACCACTACCTTGATACCCTGCTGCGCGAGCGCCCTGAGCGCAGCAACGTTGAGGCCGTACCCTTCTTCCATCCTGCTTGGTATGTAAGGAACTACCCGCGCACCAAGCGCATCAAGGGTAGGCACAAGCAAGGCGGTGGCACTTACCCCATCCACGTCATAGTCACCGTAGATGGCCACTGGCTCTCCCGCGCGTATTGCCTGTCGCAACCGCGTAACCGCGTCGCCCATTCCCTTGAGCTGAAAGGGGTTGCCCTGCGGACAGCTGCAGGAAAGGAACGCTCCTACCTCCTCAGCGCTGAGGATGTTGCGGTTGTACAGCAATTGCACGAGGAGTGGGGACAGGTCGGCCAGGGTGGCTACATAGTCACGAGGTGCTGGAGGAAGGATCTCCCAACGTTTGGCTGAGCTAGTCAATGAGCAGGTTCCTTTTCTCCTGAGGGCCCTCGCACAACTGCACAACGCATTGCTCTAGAGGATCACCTTTGCAGGCGACGTGCGCTGATTATAGGATGACACACACCAAAAGACAAAGAAAAGCCCCCGACTCGGCGTCGGGGGCTTCTGCCTTCCCCTATTCGGCGGGGAGCTCCAGCCACTTGCTGCTCACCATGAAGTCAGTCAGCCAGGGGATCTTGAAGTACTGCCCCTTGTAAGCCTGCCAGGCATAGTAGAGTGCAGGCACGATGGGTACCAGGAAGATCACCCACAGGACACAGGCCAGACATCCGCCCGTGATGATGCTTAGCACTGTATAAACGATGGCAGCCAGCACCTCGTAGATCACGGCCATCACCAGGAAACCAAGCGATTGCACAGCATGGAACTTTTGGAACGGCCGCTTCTTGCTCTCGTCAGCCAGCAACATCACCGCCGGCACGATGATCGGCACCATCACCTGCGTGGCGTAGGCCAGGCCTGCCATCAGCCTGTCATTGTCCGAGGAATCCTTGGCAGCCCATGACGAGGCAGATGGGGTGACACTCGGACTGGGAGCAGCCTCCGGCTCCCCAAGGTCAGCGGAGAACGGTGGAAACTCGGTGCTCTCCACGGAGGATGTCTCCATCTCCGAGGGTTCCACTGGCACGCTCTCCGGCGTGGGGATCTCCGGACTGATTTCGTTGGGAACGATATCTTCAGTACTCATCTTTTCGACCTCCTTCACACTACTATACGCAGAATTCGGAAAAGGGTTGCACCGCTCATCGGGGACTGTGTGCCCCTCACTTCGGAGAGCAGCGTTTGGTGACTGGTCTCCCCCGTGATAGAATAACCATGGTTAGGTAGAGGATAGGATCAGCATGGAACGCATCGTCTTTATGGGCACGCCTGCATTTGCAGAGACAGTTCTCTCTGCGCTGATAGGGCGGTACGAGATCGCCGCGGTCATCACTCAGCCGGATGCCGAGGCCGGCCGAGGGCGTATACCCTGTCCTCCCCCCGTCAAAATGCGCGCACTGGAGAACCGGCTCACTGTACTTCAGCCGGCCAGGGTACGCCACCCGGAGGTGGTCGAGCAGATTCGCTCACTCAACCCCTCGGCGATAGTCGTCACCGCGTTTGGACAGATACTGCCCCCTTCCATCCTTTCGCTTCCCCCTCATGGCTGCGTCAACGTGCATGGATCCCTCCTGCCGCGCCACCGTGGAGCAGCACCGATCGCTGCAGCTATTCTCGCGGGGGACAGGGAGACGGGTATCACAATCATGCTCATGGATGCCGGCATGGACACAGGGCCGATTCTCTCCCAGGCCAGCCTGGAAATCGCTCCGGATGACACGACGGCTACTCTGTCAGAGAGGATGGCGTCCCTGGGTTCACGTCTGTTGCTGGACACCCTCCCGGCCTGGCTCTCTGGTCAGATCACTCCCCGGAAGCAGGACGACTCACTGGCTACCTGCACAAAAATGCTCAAGCGTGAGAACGGCCTCATTGACTGGGCTCTTCCTGCGGAAATGATCGAGCGTCAGGTGCGCGCCTTCCACCCCTGGCCAGGCGCGTTTAGCCACTGGGGTGAACGTCAGCTCAGGATTCTGCGTGCTCACCCTGCTTCGGCCGAGCCGTCAGACCTGCCGCCGGGGACTGTGGTGTCAGCAGCCACCAAGCTCGCCGTTGTCACCGGTCAGGGGCTACTGGTTCTAGACATGGTCCAGCTTGCGGGGAGACGCCCATTGCCTATCGAGGAGTTCGCGCGCGGCCAACGCGGTCTTGTGGGCGCCGTTCTTCATTGATTGTTTTGAACACCAATGCCAGGAGGATTTGACACCACTCATGCAAGAAGTCACGCTGATCATTCGCAACAAGGTGGGCCTGGATGCCCGCCGTACCGCTTTGTTCGTGCAGACCGCCAAGAAATTCGCCTCAACCATCACGATATCCAAGGGCGAACGCCAGGCGAACGCCAAAAGCATCCTTGCTGTGATCACTCTGGGAGCTACTATGGGATCCCAGGTCACGATACGCGCCACCGGTCAGGATGAAGAAGAGGCAGTGAAGACCCTGCAGGGTCTGGTAGAGAGTAACTTTGGCGAACCGGAAGAGCAACCCTCTGATTGCTCCCAGTCAGCCACCCGGTGCTGCTGAGCCAGCTCAGAACCAGGATGTAGTGCTTGTCCTGAACCTGGGGCGTGAACCTTATCAGCGTATCTGGGAGTTGCAGCACTCCCTTGTCAAGGCACGCCAAGAGGGGCACCTCCAGGATGTGCTGATTCTGCTTGAGCACGAACCCACGATTACGCTAGGCCGTAATGCGGACGCTCGACACATCCTGGCCTCGGAAGCCACCCTCGTGCGCTCTGGCATCGTGGTACACCGCGTGGAGCGCGGAGGGGACGTAACCTACCACGGTCCCGGCCAACTGGTTGGTTACCCGATTGTCTCACTCTACGACCACCACCTGAGCGTATCGGACTATATGCACTCCTTGGAAGACGTCATTGTCTCCACCCTTGACGACTTTGGGCTCCGGGCTGAGCGGCGCAAGGGGCTGATCGGCGTCTGGATCGGCCCACGCAAAGTCGCGGCCCTAGGTGCGCGGGTGGAGCACGGTATCAGCTATCATGGTTTCGCCATCAACGTGGCGCCCGACCTCAATCACTTTGAGCTCATTGTCCCCTGTGGGTTAACCGACGTACGGATCACGTCCATGCAGTTTGAGCTTGGCACGGAAGTGGATCCGGTTCTGGTGCGACAACGCGTGGTTTTTCACTTCGGCCGCGTCTTTTGCCTGTCCACCCATGAGACCTCGCTAGCGCGGCTGTTGGGCATGTGCGACGCGAGCGGTGACCCTCGACCAGTCCCCTTTGCATAACATTGGACCTGTGGTACAATAGCCCCATGGTTGCCAGTGAAACCCCGTCCTCTTGCACAGAAGTGCTTGCCTACTGCCTCAAGTGCCGCCAGAAGCGGCCACTTCAGCATCCCGAGCCCGTTTACACAGCCAGAGGGAGTCCCGGAACCCGCGGCAAGTGTCCAGTCTGCGGATCGGGTGTGTTCAAAATGGGTTCCACGCCAGCTCACTCATCACTTGCTGGACCTTCCCGAGAGGCCAAAAGACGACCAGTGAAGCCCCGGACGTCGACCAAATCCGCCTCCGGCGCCCGCAAGCGTGCGCAGAGCGCAGATGTGCATCTTCCCGCCAATACCCGGGTTGTCATCGTCGAATCACCGGCAAAAGCGCAGACTATCGGCCGATACCTCGGCAAGGGTTACTGGGTGGAGGCATCGGTCGGCCACGTTCGGGACCTGTTGCGCTCCAAGCTCAGCGTCGACGTGGAGAAAAACTTTGCCCCAACCTACACCGTGCCCAAGGAAAGACGAGCAACTGTCAAACGCTTGAAGCAGGCCTCCGCTCAGGCAGTGCAGGTCTTTCTGGCGACGGATCCCGACCGCGAGGGAGAAGCGATTGCCTGGCACGTCATGGCAGCGGCTGCCATTCCCGAAGATATCTCTCAGAGGGTCGTCTTCCACGAGATCACCGAGCAGGCAGTGCGAGACGCCTTTGCGCATTCGCGCAATCTGGACATGGACCTGGTCAACGCACAGCAAGCTCGTCGAGTTCTGGATCGCCTGGTCGGCTACAAGATCAGCCCTTTACTGTGGCGCAAGGTCCGCGGCCGGCTGTCGGCGGGGCGAGTGCAATCCGTTACCGTTCGGCTGGTTGTGGAGCGTGAGCGCGAAATCCTGGCCTTTGTGCCAGTCGAGTACTGGTCCATTTGCGCCGAGTTGGCCAAG
Organism: Anaerolineales bacterium UBA2200; assembly: GCA_002327925.1. GTDB lineage: Bacteria > Chloroflexota > Anaerolineae > UBA2200 > UBA2200 > UBA2200. Next base: position 31,411 of record DCVA01000022.1, on the reverse strand, counting down.
CAGGATACGCGTCTCGTCAGCCCGCGCCCCAGCTTTGTTGCCAGGCTGCACAAGATCGGCGGACAAGACGTTGACCTGAAAGAAGAGCCTGCCACACAGGCCATTGTCGATGATCTGCAGGGCTGTTCCTATGTAGTTGACGACGTTCGCAAGTCCAAACGACAACGCCGACCTTATGCCCCCTTCATAACCAGCACCCTCCAGCAAGATGCGTTTCGCCAACTCGGAATGTCTGCCAGGCGCACCATGGTTATAGCCCAGCAACTCTATGAGGGCCAGGATATAGGGAAGGGCGAACGCGTTGGGCTGATTACCTACATGCGTACGGACTCTACCCATATTGCCCCTGAGGCCGTAGCCCAGACTCGAGACTTCATCGCCAAGAGATTCGGAGCGGACCAGGTTCCAGAGCGAGCGCCGAGCTACAAGACGCGAACCGTCAACGCTCAGGAAGCACATGAGTGCATCCGCCCTACCTCTGTGTGGCGAGAGCCAGAGGTTATCAAAGACTATCTCGATCCAGATCAGCAGCGGCTCTATCAACTCATCTGGCGCCGATTCGTGGCCAGCCAGATGCGTCCAGCCATCTTTGATGTCACCTCTGTTGACATCAAGGCAGGCCGCCTGCTTCCAGGGCAGTCTCTTCCGTCGGGTGTGATCCCGCGCACCATGGCAGAAGAATGGCCTTATCTTTTCCGGGTCACAGGGTCCACTGTCGCCTTTCCCGGGTTCTTGCTGGTCTACGACGAGGCAAGTGACGAGACCAATCCAACCGAAACGGACGCCGGTGTTTTGCCTCCCCTCGCAACCAGTGATCCCCTCGACCTCTTGCGATTGATCCCGGAACAGCACTTTACCCAACCTTCCCCTCGCTTCACGGAGGCCACGCTCATCCGCGAGCTGGAAAAGCACGGCATCGGAAGACCCAGCACGTATGCCCCGATTATCTCCACAATCCAGGAACGCGACTACGTTGAGCGCGTAAACCGCTACCTCAGGCCCACCGAACTGGGTTTCACTATCAATGACCTTCTGGTGAAGCACTTTCCGGATATCGTGGACATTGAGTTTACAGCTCACATGGAGAACGATCTCGACCGTGTCGCGTCAGGGCAACGCAACTGGGTAGGCCTGCTGCAGGATTTCTGGGTGCCTTTTCGAGCGTCCCTGGAGCAGGCAGAGCAGAACATCGAGAAGATGGAAATGCCCTCCGAACCGACGGGCCTCACGTGCGAAAAGTGTGGCAGCCCCATGGTGGTGAAGGTGGGGCGTTTTGGCAAGTTCATCGCCTGCAGCAATTACCCCGCCTGCCGCAACACCAAGCCTTACCTGGTCAAGACCGGTGTTCGTTGCCCCGAGTGCGGTGGAGACCTGGTCCAGAGAAGAACGCGCAACAAGCGTGTCTTCTATGGCTGCGCCAACTACCCAGACTGTCACTTCAGTGTCTGGCAGCGTCCTCTCAGCGAGCCCTGTCCCAAATGCGGCGGTCTGGTCACTGAAGCGGGAAAAGGCACCACCAAATGCACCAAGTGCCAGCTCGTCTTCCGGGTGGAGGGCGAACATGCAAAGGGATCTTAGGCGCTTTTTGAACTATCTCATCGCCGAACGCAACGCCTCGCCCTACACCATATCCAACTATCGTCGCGAGATAAACCAGTTTCTCCAGTTCCTGGAGGAGGAGAAGGTTGAGCGCTGGGATGGGGTGACCCGAGCTGTCTTGCGCCGCTACCTAGGCTGGCTGAACAGCCAGGGCCTCGCCAAAGCCAGTGTCGCCAGGCGACTGTCCGAACTGCGCTCGTTCGGCCACTTCCTGGTGCGCGAGAAGATCGTGCCCACCAATCCTTTTCGGGTCGTCTCCTCGCCCAAGTTGCCCAGACGCCTGCCCGGCGCAATTTCCCAGCCTGACGCGGCGACACTGGTTGCAGCTCCCGATGTCAGTAGTCCCCTGGGTTTGAGGGATCGTGCCATGCTCGAGGTACTGTATGGAGGCGGGGTGCGCGTCAGTGAGCTGGTAGGGCTCAACCTTGGCAGCCTGGACGCGCGCAGGCGCGAGTTGCTTGTATGGGGAAAAGGTGCCAAGGAACGTATCGTGCTGCTGGGCGATCCCGCGGTGAAGGCGCTGCTGGATTACATCGAGCGCGGCCGCCCGGCGCTGGTGGGGAAGATATCTACCAGCGCCTTATTCCTCAACCGCCTGGGCGGCCGGCTGACATCGCGAAGTGTAATGACCATGACAAAGAAATACTCGCGTCTGTCAGGGATTGAGCGCAAGGTATCTCCCCACACGCTCCGGCACACTTTCGCCACGCATCTGCTCGATGGCGGAGCTGACCTGCGCTCCGTGCAGGAGCTCCTGGGGCATGCAAGACTCAGCACTACCCAGATCTACACTCACATCAGCCAGAACCGTGCTCGCGAAGTCTATCTGCGTTCGCACCCCCTAGCCAGAACGCGTCTGGACAAGGAAGAACCTCGCCTGGCCGCACCTGACGAGGATTCCTGATCTCATTACACCTTTTCCAAGGAGGACGGGCAATGCGAGTACAGAGACTAAGACAGTACATGCGGGAGCAGGCACTCAATGCCATGCTGGTGACTCGCCCGGAGAATCAGCGTTACCTGAGTGGCTACACCGGCGGAGAGGCAGCCCTGCTTATCACGCCTCATAAGTCCTTGATACTGACCGACTTTCGCTACTACGAACAGGTAGCGGAAGAAGCCCCTGACTTTCAGCTGGTGAAGGTCGAAGGCAAGCTGTCGCTCGTGCTCAAGCAAGTGCTCAAGACGCATGATATCCGAACACTGGGCTTTGAGAGTACCCACGTCGCGTTCGATCAGTACCAGGAATGGAAGACTGCCTGCCGCGGCGTAAAGTGGATACCGTTGCGAGATGTGGTAGAACGACTGCGTCTGATCAAGGATGATGACGAACTCGCAGTAATGAAGAAAGCAATCGCCGTATCCGACGCAGCCTGTGACTACATCAGACAGATCATGCGTGTGGGAATGACAGAGAAGCAGGTCGCCTGGGAATTGGAGAGCTTTATGCGCACCCACGGCGCGGAGGCTCTGTCCTTTGGATTGATCGTCGGCTCCGGCCCCAATGGAGCCAAACCCCATTCTGTCCTTCAAGACCGGCCCATCCAGAAGGGAGAACCTGTCGTAATGGATCTGGGCGCGCAGGTGGATGGCTATCACTCCGACCTCACCAGGACAGTGTGCCTGGGCGAACCGGACGACAAGCTGCGAAAAATCCATGACATCGTGCTGCGCGCCCAGCTGGCCGCAGAGGAAGGCGCCAGACCAGGCATGACCGGTCAGCAGGTCGATGCCCTGGCCCGGCAGGTCATCGCGGATGCCGGCCACGCCGATCACTTCGGCCATGGTCTGGGACATGGTGTGGGCCTGGCTGTGCACGAGGGCCCCCGGGCGTCCCCCCTCAGCTCAACCATCCTCGAGCCAGGAATGCTCTGTACCATAGAGCCGGGTATCTACCTGCCCGGGTGGGGCGGGGTGCGCATCGAGGACATTGTGTTGTTCACAGAGAGCGGAGTTCAGGTGCTTACGCAGACCCGCAAAGATTTGCCGGCTCGCTAGCTCTCCCTCTCCTGGAGGGCGGGGAGGATCTACGTTCCCACGGGGCGCTTGTTATTCCGGCTGCATTATGTTAGAATGGAACCGGTGAGCCGGTCTCCGGTGAGAATACGCAGCGGAGGTGTGAGATGACCGCGAAGGACATTGGTTCGTGGTTTCGTAAGGCGCTGTCCATTCAGGTGTTGATCGCCTTCCTCCTCGGCCTGATCATTGGCCTGGTAGTTTTCGGCTGGGGGGTATGGCCAGTGCAGTGGACGGATGCCGATCCATCCGACCTGGTATCCAATGAACAGGACGCCTATCTGCAGCTCGTCGCTGAGGCCTATGCTCTCACTGGCAATACTCAGTTTGCCCAGGAGCGACTGCAGGCGCTGAAAAAGCCAGAGCAAACGGATGCCGACCTGTCGGTGATGATCGAGGCTGCAGCTCAAACTCGCAGCCAGGCCGGCAAGGCAGAGGATGCTATCCGCTTGCAGCGGCTTGCTACGGCGCTCAACCTACCTGCAGCCGCGATAACCCCTGAGCCCAGCCCCGAGCCGACATCCGAACCGACCCAGTCCGGCGGCAGCAGCGCGCTGCGTTTCCTGGGCATCGTTTTCTTCCTGGCCCTTCTCGCTGGCGGGGTAATCGTGCTTCTGACCCAGCTCCAGAAAAAGGAGCCGCGACGTAAGCGTGCAACCCCCGCTACCCCGGAGACCTCCACCCCTGTCGAGGACGAGCCTGCGGTGCAGACCCTGCCCATGGAAGGCGCCTCAGTTGCCCAGTTCGTCTCCGAGTACAATGCCGGGGACGAAGCCTACGACGTATCTTATGGCATCGAGTCGGCCAGTGGCGAGTTTCTGGGAGAGTGCGGGATTAGTGCCCTGGACCGCACACTTGGAGAGCCTGGGCGTTTTGCTGCTTTTGACATCTGGCTGTTCGACAAGCTCGAAGCTCACACTGAGACCCGGCTATTGTTGAGCGAGGGAGTAGCAGCAGATGCAGTGCTCAGTGCCAAGCTTCCAGATAGAGGCCAACCAGTCCAGGCGGAGAAGGACAAAGTCATTACCCTGGAGACGGAGAATCTAAGAATGATCGCGACGATCACGGGCCTGGATTATGACGATGCATCAAGCACGATCTTCTCCAGACTCGCCACCAGGCTGGAGGTCCTGCCCAAGACGCAGGAGAGCTAACCCGGCAACCCAGTTATGGTTTTACCGCGCTGCCTGCTTCAAACGACCCGGGAGGGAGTACCCCCGGGTCGTTTTCTACTCCCAACTCGCCAGGTCGAACAGTTTGCGGTATTCCTGAATGGCAAACCGATCCGTCATCCCCGCGATGTAGTCGCACACCACGCGCTCAGGTTGACCTTCCGCCATTCGAACCTGAACCTCGGGTGGCAACTGCCGGCCTTCCTCCAGGTATGCTCTGAACAGGCGCCGGATAACACGTTGCGCTTTCACCTGCATACGGATGACTCGGTAGTGATGATAGAGCCGTTCGAGAAGCAAGTCCTTTAGTTGCCGGTTCTGCGGCGTCATCTCGACAGAAAAGCCCGCCAGGTTATGAGGGGCATCGCGCACACCATCCAGAGTGCAAACCTGCAACTCAGCCAGCCTGCTATCGATGGTGCGAATAACGTCCGTAACCAGCTCATTGATCAGGAAGCGCACCGCCCTACGGCGCGCCATTTCAGAGAAACCATTCTCCTCTATACCAAGGCTGTGAATCGCTCCGCGCCAGAGATCGACCTCATGCAGGTCGCTCACCTGGATCAACCCCGAGCGCAGCCCATCGTCGAGGTCATGGGTCGTATAGGCAATCTCATCAGCAGCATTCACCAACTGTCCCTCAAGGCTCGCCCTTTTGTGTGGTTCATACTCACGTGCCTCTGTGAGATCATAGTCGGTGGTGTGCTTGACGATTCCCTCCCGCACCTCCCAGGTCAGGTTTAAGCCAGGAAACTGCGGATAGCGCTGCTCAAGGGACTCTACGATACGCAGACTCTGGTCTGTATGGTTAAAGCCGCCATGCGCTTTCATCAGCTCGTTGAGCGCTACCTCTCCGGAGTGGCCAAAGGGAGTGTGTCCCAGGTCATGGGCAAGAGAAATGGCCTCACTCAGGTCCTCATTGAGGCCAAGGACCCGCGCCATGGTGCGTGCAATCTGAGCCGTTTCGATGCTGTGTGTCAGTCGTGTTCGGTAGTAGTCACCTTCATAGTTGACAAAGACCTGTGTCTTGTACTCCAGACGGCGAAAGGCGGTTGTGTGTACGATCCGGTCGCGGTCACGTTGGAAGGCCGTGCGATAAGGATGTTCCTCCTCCGGGTGGATACGCCCACGCGAACCGCCGCTGCGAACCGCGTAGGAGGAGAGACGGCGCCATTCTTCCTCTTCGAGTTGTTCACGGGTAAACAGAGTCATGACTGCCTCCCTCGGCTTCTCCTGACGGCAAACACCCCACCATGTCCCTAATTATAGTGCCTATCCTTGGATTGCACGACACCCGGGGATATACTCAGCTATGGAGGTGAGATGATGCGCTTTGGAATCCAGCAGATGCAGATACCGGTAATGAAGCACGATGCCCGGCCGCTACTGGCAGCCCGTCAACAAGGGGGAGAGGCAGCTGTCCGCGCGGCCTCGTCATTGCTCACAGCAGACGTGGCAGCACAAGTCGCAGCCGTAGCCAGGCTGGGCTTCCGTACCATAGAACTCAACCAGGACATCGACATCTTCTTTCCCCACAGTTACAACCTGCCAGCCATTGAGCGCCTACATTTGCTCCAGGAAGAGCTGAACCTCACTTACACGGTTCACCTTCCTCTCTGGTCGCTGGAACCATCTGCTCCTGTGGAAGCTATCCGACAGAGTTCTGTCGATGTGCTGGTAGACGCAGCCCTCCGCCTGGCTCCTCTGCAGCCAGATGTGTTTGTCCTGCACGCAACCGGCGCCCTCGCCTCCGAGTTCTCACGCATGAAGGCATTGCAGGGCGTAGAACCGCTTGTCCTGCAGTTGTTCGTGGTGCAGGCTCAGCGCAGCATTGCAGAATTCCTTAGCCGCACCGGGTTGAAGCCACGCCAGGTCGCTGTGGAAACCATTGACTTTCCTTTTGACCTTACACTGGGTCTGGCCCGGGATTTCGACCTCTCCGTCTGTCTTGACGTTGGCCACGTTTTGGCTGGCTACACCAGTGGGACCAGTCTGTTCGATGCGTTGAGACAGATCGGATCACGTCTGGCGGAGGTTCATCTACACGATGCCTATTGCCGAATGGCGGGTGGACAGACGCAGGCGGCGGACCATCTTGCCCTGGGGAAGGGTGATGTGCCAACTGCTGATCTTCTTGACCGACTGGCTGAGCAGGGATTCGAGGGTCCGCTGATCTTTGAGCTCACTGCGGAGGAGGCCCTGGAGTCTTTGCGGGTCATCCGCACTTTGCGACCGACGTACGCTCCAAAGGATGCCCCGCTGCAGCTATCGATATAACGGTCTAGCGGCCAGCCATCGTCAGGGCCATAATCGCTTTCTGCACGTGCAGGCGATTCTCGGCCACGTCGTAGATGCAGGAACGTGAACCAGAAGCTACCTCATCCGTCACTTCATGGCCCCGGTCGATGGGCATTGGGTGGGTGAAGATGCCGTTGTCGGACAACTTCATCTTCTCGCCATCACAGATCCAGTCGGGATAGTGGAGTGCTTTCTCAATTTCCTGCTTCTTCAGGAACTCACCATTCTGATAAGCCTGTGGGCTCATCCAGTGGCGCGAGTAGACGACGTGCGCACCGTGATAGCCTTCCCTCGGATCGTGAGTAATGCCGAATTCCCGATTGTTCTCGGCACAGTTCTGCTTGGTCCATTCCACCACCGCCGGATCCAAGTCATAGCCCTCCGGATAGGCCAGCGTAACGTCCATTCCCAGGCGACTGCCAATGAGCATCGCTTCCTGGACACTGCACCAGGACCGCGCCAGGGCTCCATGGCCCCACGCGACCAGTAGCTTCTTCCCCTGAAGCACTACCGGGTCTACGCCTTTGCCTGGCCCTCTGCCATACCACTCACTCCAGCCCATGACATCTGCGAGCCCTTGGCAGGGGTGGTACTTGTCGTGTGCCATGGACACAATCGGGATGTCGCTCCAGTGAGCATACTCCCTCAGGAGATTGTCTCCCTCCCCATAGGCCGAAACCTGATCCTCCAGAATGCGAATACCCAGGCCTGCAGCGTAGCGGCTCATCACTTTGGCCGCGTCTTCCACCGTCTCTCCGGCGCTGGTTGCCGTCTTGAGTCGCATGGATTTGGGCTCCAAAAACTGTGCATGCCCGCCCAGTTCCGTGGCGGCACACTCAAAGGACTGGCGCGTGCGTACCGATGGGTTGTAGAAGAACATGAAGAAGGTCTTGTTCTGCAGTATGTTTGTGAAATTGTCCGCAAAGCGGTCCCGTTTCATTCTAGCTGCCAGGTCCAGGGTAGTCTCCAGCTCGTTGCGCGACCATTCCTGCGTGGTAATCAGATCTCTTCCGTACAGATTCACATTTCCTCCTTGCAGTCGAGAATGAGCAACTCTTGTATCGTGGTCGGCCGCGTAGCTACCATTGAAACCTCGTCTGCCTAGCTTTTCGAGCTGAACCCATGTGTTCCGAGCAGGCGCCCCAGGCTCCAGTAGCGTGCCCCGGAATAGGCAACCAGCTCCGCCCTGGAGAGGTCGAGATCTCCCTGCTCATTGAGCAGGGTCTCATCTACCTGAACGGCAACTACCTTCGCAAGGAACAAGTCGTGAGAACCCAGAGGCACAATCTGAGTTACCTTGCACTCTATGTTCACGGGACACTCGTCAATCAGGGCTGTGTCGATGGCCTGTGCTCGCACCGCTGTGAGCCCTGTTGCGGCGAACTTGTCTACCTTTCGTCCTGATACCGTACCACAGTAGTCCGTCACACGCACGAGATCCACTGTCGGCAAGTTGACGGCAAACTCGAGCTGTTGCTTCACGAGATCACACGACAGCCGTGACGGGCGAATGCTGATTCCGATCATCGGTGGATCTGAGGACACAGTGCCTGCCCAGGCCAGAGTGACAATGTTCGGCTTCTGAAACGGGCCGCACGTAACCATCACTGCCGGGACTGGGTACAGGTACGTTCCTGTCTTGCGGCTATCTTCGACATCGGTCTCTCCTTACCTGTCGGTCTTTCACTCCATCAAAGCTAGTCCTGCGCACGCGTCAGTGCCTCAGTCGCAAATCGAGCGTACACGCGTGCTGCATCGATCAGGTTCGCAACGCTCACCTGTTCTTCCGGCGTATGAGTGTATCTCTCTTCACCCGGGCCAAACCCGACGGTGGGGATGCCCGCCACACCGGCTGTATACACTCCATCCGTAGAGAACTCCCACCGCCCCATTTTGGGTCGATAACCCAGCTCATGGCTGGTAGCCGAGGAAAGCAGTCTTATCCACTTGTCGTCTTCGGGCGTGGTCCAGCAAGGAAAGTACTGATGAGCCTGGTACTCGTAGCCCGTGTAGGTCCGCCCGGAATACTCCGTAACCCCCACGGAAGCATCCACGCCATCCCGGTTGATCATACTCCTTATCTCCGCGACGGCTCCCGCTTCGGTCTCACCCCCTGTCAGTCGACGGTCCACGATCAGCACACAGCTCTCAGGAACCGCGTTGCGGCTGATTGTCGAGGAGGAAATCTCCGTCACCGCGATGCTGGCTTTGCCCAGAAACGGGTCGCTAGCCATCTGAGGTGCCAGTAGCTCTATGGAGACCACAATGCGGGCCGCCTCGTAGATCGCGTTCTTGCCCCTCGCAGGCGCCGATGCGTGACAGGAGGTGCCCTTGCTCGTAATCTTCAACTCCAACCGACCTCGCTGCCCTCTGGCGATCTGCAAGCCAGTGGATTCACCTATCAGAACAACATCGGGGCGAATGCCCTCCGTGCTCAGCAATTGCCCGATGGCCGCACCTTCACATGGTTCCTCCTGCACCACACCTGCCACGTACAGGGTACCATGCAGGTCAGCACCGCCATCCAGCACAGCCCTGGCACCATAGACCATCGATGCCAGCGCTCCCTTCATGTCCGCTGCCCCGAGACCGTACAGGACACCATCGGCCACCGCGGCCTCGAAAGGGGGAAATCGCCAGCGAGTCGTATCCCCACAGGACACAGTGTCCATGTGACCTTCCAGCATGACGATGGGCCCCGCGCCGCTGCCGATGCGGCCAATGACATTTCCCATCCGGTCGGTGCGGACATCCGCAAAGCCAACTCTCCTCATCTCGTCAGAGAGGCACTCCGCCACATTTCCTTCCTGGCCCGAGAGACTGGGCAGACGAATCAGCTCCTGGGCAAAGCTCACCAACTCTACTTGGCGCAGAGATGAGGGTTTCACGTTCACTAGTAGGCCCCTCGCCCCAAGAGCGCGGCAGGCACGGTCTTCAGAGCAATTCGCAGATCATTGAGCAGGGACCAGTTCTCTATGTAGTAGATATCCAGGAGGACCATGTCATCGAAGCTCAGGTCGCTACGGCCACTGACCTGCCATAGGCCGGTCATCCCCGGCCAGGTTTCCAATCGTCGTTTGTGCCACTCCTGGTACTGTTTGACCTCACTCGGCAGCGGGGGTCTTGGACCCACGATGCTCATCTCCCCACGGAGCACATTGTAGAGCTGGGGTAATTCGTCCAAGCTGCTTCGACGCAGGAACCGCCCGAGTGGCGTGCAGCGGGGATCCTCCTTGATCTTGAACATTGGTCCTCTGGCCTCGTTCAGCTCCTTCAGCGCCTCTTGTTCATCTTCTGCACCATGCCGCATGGTTCGGAACTTGAACACCGTGAAGGGTTTTGCTTCGCGTCCGATACGCTCTTGCCTGAATACCACAGGCCCGGGCGAATCGGCCTTGATCAGGAGCGCGATCAGCGCTAACAAGGGGGACAGAATCACCAGAGCCAGAGCAGAGGACAATGCATCGAGTGCCCGCTTTACGGCCAGGTTCCAGCCCCTGATCACGGGTGACTTGGTTCCGATCAGAGGGATGCCGTTGAGGTCATCGATGTCAACCTGGCTCAGGCTCATCTGGAAGAGATCAGGTACAATCCGAACGGGCACTTTCAGATGCTCGCACTGGCGCACAATGCCCAGGATCTTGCGATGAGCCAGCCAGGGCAACGCAATGATCACCGTGTCCACACCATGCCTCTGGACAAGCTCCGCGATTTGATCCGTACTGCCCAGCCCTTTGAAGCGTCCAAGGTCCCTGTTTCCCCGCTCTGGCTTGTCATCCACAAAGCCCACAACTTGATATCCAAGCTCAGGCTGAGCAGCCACGTTGCGCATAACCATACGCCCCACTTCGCCTGCACCGACGATGAGCACGCGCTGTACGCCGATCCCGCGTCTGCGCCGCCTGCTCTGGATTGCCCGTCCTACCGCCCGCTCTCCCATCAGCAATCCCACTACTGCCAATCCGGCATAGGCTGGAATCAAGCGCGACAGCAGCACGGCTCGATACACAAGGGACAGGACATAGAGGGCCGCCACACCCGTAATGGCCCCACGGAGGATGATGTACGCTTCATAGAATGCCGAACGCTTACGCTTCGGGCCGTACAGGCCCTCCGCCCAGTAGACCACGAGCATGATGACGGTGAAGGCCAACGAGTAGGGAATGTACATCCGATAGGGGACCAGAAACGCCTCATCAACCGGTCTGAACCACTGCCATTCGTAGCGTGCCCAGTAGGCGATGAGAAAACCCAGGTTGATCAGGAGCAGGTCAATGGCAACCCTGAGCACAATTGTCCATTGCCCTTTTCTTAACGACACCTCACGTGCCTCCAGAGAGCGCTTCGTGATAGACTAGCACAGTCTCGCGAGCCATTTTAGACCAAGAGAAGAGCTGCGCTCGGGCCAGGGCTCGTGAACTGAGGTCGGATCGCAAATTCCCATCGCTGCAAATCCGCATGAGAGCCTCCGCCCAGACTTCAGGGGAATCCGGGTTCAAGAGAATGCCTGCCTCACCGACTACCTCGGGAAGCGAGGACGTATTGGCCACTAACACTGGTCTACCGCAAGCCATAGCCTCAAGGGCAGGCAGACCGAAACCCTCATACAGTGAGGGATAGACAAATGCATCAGCGCTATTATACCACAACGGCAGTTCGTTTTCGGCCACAAAGCCGGGCAGCAACACATCCGAATCCAGGCCAAGCTCAGAGATTGTTCGTTGGATCGGCTGATCGAGCCACCCCTTACCACCCGCGAGCACCAGTTTGTGATCGGTTCTGGTTTGCCTCTTGAACTGGTTGTATGCGCGCAGCAGCATGACCAAGTTCTTTCTGGGTTCCAGAGTACCAACGCACAGAATGAAACGATCAGGCAGACCAAGCTTTCGCCGGAACTGGTTCAGCTCAGGGCCTTCCGCCAAGGGCCTGAATCTGCTGTCCACTCCCGGATAGATCACGGTGATTTTGTTCGCAGGAACCTGAAACCTACGAATCAGGTCTCGCGCTGTCTGTAGTGAGATGGCTATCAGTCGTGTGGCATGTCTTGCGCTCAGGCGGGTGAAGGTGGTCTGGTAGAACCGCTGCGGGCGCTTGAAACTCTCGGGGTAGGCCAGGAAGCTCAAATCCATAACCGTGACTACCCCCTTGCAGGGGAGAGCCACAGGTTGAATGTTCACCGGCGAATGCAGCAGTGAGAGATTCTCACTTCGCGCGGCGCGTGGCAGTACCAGCTGCTCCCAGAGAATCCTCATTCCGGGATTATCTGTGGGCAGGCGCGAGGATTTGAGATCGTGGGGCAAGGAGAGAGTACTGCGTGCAGCCAGGAAGAGCACATAGTCGCCGTCGGCATCTGCTTCTTGGAGGTGAGTAAGCAGATTCGAGATGTAACGACTAACGCCAGCCCGGCGATAGCCTTCCCCGCTGCCTAACAAGTGGGCATTAATGCCAATCCGCGAGCGGCTCGGTATTGCAGCCTCCCTCTGTTCTGCAATCACGATTGGCGATTATAGTGGTAGTGACCGCCGTGCACAAACGCTATCCACATGGCTGAGCACGGGACAGCATTTGCTGATACACGGAATAGGTTTCGGCCGCAACGTGCGCTTGCGTGTAGCAGCCCAGAACCCGCTCGCGTCCTTCTCGTCCCAGTCTTAAGCGCAGGAGCGGATTTTCCATCAAAGCGCGCAGTGCCTCGCGCAGAGCGGCAGCGTCACCTTCGGCAAAAACCAATCCAGCGTTTCCGACCAAGTTGGGTATCTCTCCGGAGCTGGAGCCAACCACCGCTACCTCGCTCGCCATCGCCTCGATGAGCACGCGGCCAAACTGCTCTTTCCAGTTACGGCGGGTGAGCGATGGCAGGACCAGCACATCGAGACCTCTCAATTCCGATGGCACGAGCTTCGACGGCACATGGTCAGAAAAGTCCACCTGTTTGTCAACGTGGAGTTCGACACTCAGTGATTGCAGCGTCTCAGCATACGGCCCACTGCCAATCACGCGCAATTTCCAGTTCCCAGTTAGGCCCGCCACGGCTTGCAGAAGAATTTGCACTCCCTTCTCTTCCACCAGCCGCCCCATATAGCCAATGGTAAACTCGCCACTCGCGCTTCGACGGCCATCACGTGGGGAAAACAGCCCCGGGTCCACCCCGAATTGCGGCAGGACCTTGATGGGTCCAGCATATCTCTTGGCGCGCAGAACCACCTCTGCATCGCAACTACCGGCAATCGCATAGTGCGCATGGTCCAGGTTGTAGCGCTCGACTGTCGAGAAAGGGAAAGGATAGCGACGATGCAGGTTTTGCCAGGTGAAGAAGAGGGCCAGCGCATGGTTCCTTCTTGCCAGGTGCATCGCCTGCCAGGTGACCAGATTGTAGGGCTCCTCATCGATATGCACTACCTCTGGCTTGAACTCGCTCATCAGCCTGCCCAGCCCGCGATAGAAATGCAGATGGAATGACCCGTTGAGAACCATGGGCACCATTCGCAACTCATATCCGCTGGTGTGAGCCCGCTCCAGCGGCAAGACGTTGCGCCCATCCCTCCAGTACGGTGGCACCACTACCGCGAGGTCCATCGCTGGCAGGCGAGCCAACTCCTCGAGCTTGAGCTGGTACATGCCCACCACACAGGCTTTGGAGATCATCAGGACACGCAACGGTACCTCAACCTCCAGGCGAAAAACGGAGACAATCCATGCAAACTGCTCAGGCCATTGTAGCACTGACATGGGGCTTGACAAAGCACAGTGATCGCAATATCATTGCCAACGTTCGCGTTGAGCCTATTGAGAGGTTGTCTATGCCCTCAAATCGCCACGCTCTTGGGGCGGCACTGCTATTCATTACTGCGCTTGCCCGTGCGTCATTGCTGGTTTCTCCCGTACCCTCTCTGGCTCAGGGACCGAACCTCATACAGAATCCGGGATTTGAGCAGCCTTATGCTATTCTCCCGGACAAAGAGAACTGTGCCATCGCAGCACCCTGGATTGCCTGGTGGATCGAGGGAATACCTGAAGAGACTTCTCAGGGTTTCCGCTTGGCCCCTGAGTACAAGGCCGCCACCCGTGGAGATTTTCCCTACAACCGCGTACGCAATGGCGAGTTTGCGCAGCAGTACTTTCACAGTTTTGGCAACTTCCAGGCAGGCCTTTACCAGCCAGTCAGCAACGTAGCAGTTGGATCCCGTCTACGGTTCGAGATCTGGGGCATGACCTGGTCTTGCGACCTGGAATCCAAGGGCAACTGTGATAAGGCAACCTCTGGCGATCCGTCGCCCATGCATTTCCGCATTGGTATCGACCCCACCGGCGGGGCTGACTTCTTCAGTCAGAATGTCATCTGGTCACCCGAGCAGAACGCCTACGACGTCTGGACTCTGTTCAGCGTGGAAGCTGTCGCCAAAAACAGTACTGTTACGGTGATGGTATACGCCTACCCGGACTACCGGAGCCAGGACAACAACGTCTACCTGGACGATGCCAGCCTGGTGGTTATCGCTCCTCCGCCGACTCCAACCAGGCGGCCAACCCAGACTCCTGTCCCCACAGCAATACCCACCGAAACGTCGGTACCGACCGTATCGATCCCTACATGCCCGCCGACCGCAGTTCCAGTTATAGCTCCTACCTGCCAGCTCTGCCTCCGTCCAACTGCGCCTGCGCCGGCCACCCCCTGCCCTACACTCGAGCCGGTGTCTCTGATCACCCAGTTGACCTCCGGCAAATGGCTCACGCTCTTCCTGGCAGGGCTACTGGCCATCCTCGGGTCCTTCGCCATCGGCTTTGCCCTGGGCCATCGCAAGTAGCGTCACAGGCTATGTCCGTTATGGTCTGAACAGGGAGAGGTGTTCTGGCGAACCGAGTACACCTCTCTCCCGTTACGGGTCTTTCGTATTCTGGACCCCGCCCGCGCTATAATCGTGGGCACCTGCCCGCACGGAGTCTGATCTTGGCACGATTGCGCCGCCTGGCGACGAGCGAATGGATTCCTCTGGTGGCCATCACCCTACTGGCCGCCTTGCTGCGCCTGTACGCCCTGGACCGGCTGCCACCGGGCCTTTATCACGACGAAGCCTACAATGGGTTGGACGCCATCAGTGTCATCAACGGGCAGTACCCTCTCTTCTTCGAAGCCAACAACGGGAGAGAGCCCCTCTTCATCTACCTTGTAGCTGCCTCGATTTCCTTGTTTGGCCCAAGTCCCATGGCCATTCGTCTCGTATCCGCACTCCTGGGCATTGTGACCGTCCCCACCGCATATGGAATGTCCAAGGTCCTTTTCGGGCGAAGGGTGGCACTTGCCACTGCCTTTTTCACAGCTACCACATTCTGGTCTCTCAACCTCAGCCGGGTCGGGTTTCGTGCAGTGAGCCTGCCCCTCTTCGTAGCCCTTGTGGTGTGCGGACTGGCGCGCGGGCTGCGCTCTGGCAGGCCTTTACCGTTTGGCCTTGCTGGCCTGGCCCTGGGATTGAGCTTCTACACCTACCTGGCGGCCCGCTTTTTGCCCCTGGCGCTGCTACCTCTGCTGTTGTACTGGGTGTGGAAGAGACAGCCTATTCCGTGGCGCGGACTGGTAGCCCTGACTATTGCCGCACTCGTTGTGGTCTCACCTCTTATCGTCTATGCACTGCAAGACCTGAATTCGTTTCTTGCCAGAGCGGGCCAGGTGTCTATCCTCAGCCCGGCCATCCATCAGGATGACTTGATCGGTACCTTCACCCGCCAGATTGCCCGAACCCTGGCCATGTTCAACTGGCGTGGTGACTTTATCCCCCGCCACAACCTGCCCCTGCGTCCGGTCTTTGACCCGCTCACGGGCGTGCTTTTCATAATTGGGGTCGTCGTCAGCACCAGCCGGGCAAGGAAGCAGCCGGAGTACGCTCTGGTCCTATCCGTGTTCTTCGTCATGCTGCTCCCCACAATTCTGGCCGAGGGAGCGCCCCACTTCCTGCGCGCCGTAGGCGTCTTGCCCGTATTGTTCGTCTTTCCAGCAATCGGACTGCAATCGACGTGGCGCTCGCTGCACGGGAGGTTATCCCCTCACGCCGGGGCACTGCTCGTAGCTTGTTTTGCCGCACTGAGTCTCTCCTTCACTATCAGGGACTACTTCCTGATGCACTCTCCCAGTGAGGCTACCTACTACAACTTTGAATCGGGCGCAACGGAATTGGCCTCTGAGGTAAACCGTTTTCTTGGCGTGGGGTGGTACCAGAGTGATGAGACGCGCGACCCGCCTGGCGTGATGAACCCTGATCGGCAAGTGTACATCGTTGACCGCCTGTGGCGTGACTGGGCCAGCCTGCGCTTTCTGGTGCCGGACTCGCCCGGGGTGTCGGTTATCGGGCAGAGTTCGCCATCTACCACGCCAGCCAAGGAGTCATTGCTGGTAGTCTGGCCCTACGACGACTACTCGTGGGCGCTC
This sequence comes from Anaerolineales bacterium UBA2200, assembly GCA_002327925.1. GTDB lineage: Bacteria > Chloroflexota > Anaerolineae > UBA2200 > UBA2200 > UBA2200. Next base: position 14,905 of record DCVA01000022.1, on the reverse strand, counting down.
AGTCTACTACCGAAGGGGCGGCTTATCTCGGTTCGCGACGGGCCCCTTGAGCGGGGTGACCTGGAGGACCAGCCCAGACTGCTCTGTCGCCTCTACGAGGCGGGTACAACCCGCAACGTTCCCAACAACATTAATGAGCCTCTGGAACATGGAATCGACCTGCTTGGCTACGCACTGATCCCCGGGACAGGGAATACGACCTTACGATTGTTCTGGCGTGCTACAGAGGCGCTGGACAGAGACTACAGTGTCTTTGTGCACGTCAGGTCGGGTGGTCAGATGGTAGAGCAGAGCGACTCCCAGCCAGCCAGGGAACACTATCCGACTCATCTCTGGCGCCCGGGCGATGTGGTCGCTGACGATCATCAGCTCAACGTCACCGTTTCTGGGGGAGGGGGGCTCTCTCTTCAGGTGGGTATGTACCTGCTCGAGACGATGACCCGTCTGCAGATCCTGACTCCCGACCGCAGCACCAGCAAAGGCGACCTGATCACCATTACTCTGCCCTAAGCTGCCTCAAAGGCAGTGTGGTCACGGATGCTTCCGCTCAGTTCGATGCGGTGGGTGCGCTCATGGTAACCGGTCCAAGCTCAACTGAGTCGGCACCGTTGGCCAGAGTCAGCCGCGTGTTCGTTTCCGGGTCATAGAGGCCAACGACCAGTCGCAGCGGCCCCCGAATTTCGCCCGAGATCCACAGTCCGTGCCGGTCACCGATCTTCTCTCCCACCAGCCATCCCTGAGTAGGGCGCAGCTCATTGGCGGGGACCGAATCGTGCTGTGCTACCAGGCTGCCATCGCCAGAATACAGGTGCACAAACACCTTGTAGCTTCTGCTCACCGTTGACTCAGCAGACCACACCAGATTCACTCCGACACACCCTGCGCTATCTACCTGCTGTGTGTACTCGGTCATCTGTAGCCAAATGCCCTCTCCAAAAGCTGCGTCGACCGACCGCCTGCACATAGTGCCCTTGGGAGACAGGTACATCAGGTAGAGTGTGTCCCCGTCCCACTGGCCAAAGGAAGGAAACAGGTTATTGTCCAGCCACTCCTTCAGGGCAAGATTGGCGCCTACGGTCCCCTTGTACATCACGAACCACAGCCGGTGGTGTTGGCGCACAGCCCGCAGTACTCGCTCACCCACAGCACCCTCCAGTGACTCGATCACTGGATCCCATGTTTGCACAAATGACCAGGGTGGGTCACTTTTCGAGCGCAGCCGCTCATACTGACCGGCCAGACTGAGAATGTTAAAGAATATGATATCGTCGGACCTGGTCTTGGACTGTAGAAATCGATAGTCGGCGGAGGGGTCAAACGATCCAGACACTTCATATGGTTTGGCGTAGATATAGCCAGTCATCGTCGGGAAAGACGACAACAGCACAGATACGAGTCCCAAGGCCCCCAGCCAGCGCCGGCGCTTCCAGAGTGTTGCCATCGCCCATCCCATGGCCAGACACAGAAACGGGCTGGCGGGAATCAGGTAGCGTGCTGCAAACATGTGTGCTTTGGCACCTGCAGACACGGCCAGCAGCACAAAGGATATCGCCATCAAAGGCAGCAGGAGAGAGCCAGCTGCAGCGCGCCTGTCGTCGGCCACTACAATGGCGCAGAGAAGCAAAGCAGCCACAACGCCAACCGCGCACCAGCCGGAACCGTAGGCGAATACGAGCCCGAATATTCCGTCAGCAACGAACTGCAGCACATCCACGACGGTCAGAGTAAAACCGGTGCGGTTACCCACGCGCTCAAGCATGGGTGGCACGGCGTAGGTTACCCACGGCAGGCACAGCAATATCACCATTGCACCAGACAGCAAAATGGCCTTCCAGCGCCTGGGGCGCATCCAAATCGCGTAGACTGCCAGAGCCACCAGCACCAGGGCAGAATAGTAGAAGGTATGAAGCGCGGCCACAGCACTGAACACAAAACCCAGGTACAGCGCACCTCTCCCTGTGAGTACCCCCTGTAGCAGACAGTATGTCGCGAGCAGCACAAAGAGCACGCACAGCGCGAACATGCGTGCCACCTGAGCATAGTAGATGAGAAAGGGCGAGACGGCCACGGTGACGGCGGCGAAGAGAGCAACAGTCGGCCCCTCACGCTCGTTCCCCTCTACGCGTGCCCAGGCTCGACCGGCGACGTAGGCCAATGGCACAGCGAGCACACCAGCCAGGACCGAGAGGAAGCGGAGGAACCACTCACTCCGCCCAAGCAGCAACCATCGCCCGAGAATGAGGTAGTACAAAGGTGGATGGACGTCGAGGGCGGTGATGCGGTTGATCGTGATCAGGCTTAGCGAGCTGAGACCGACGCTCCACCCTTCATCCCAGCTGAAGGGCTGCTCACCCAGTCGATACGTACGCAGAAAGAAGGCCAGTAGGCCGATAGCAGCCAACAATGCCAGTGACAATCGGTTCTGGCCGCCGTTCCCTTTTGTCATATCTATCGCCAGTGAGTATAATCAGCCCGCTTTGCCAGTCCAAACCGTGGAGGTAGTTGTCCCTTGATGTCCAAACACCGGAATTCTGCCTGCTTGGTTCTCTGCCTGATCGCTTCGTGGTTGCTCTTTCCTCATGGCGCCTTGGGACAGCCTCTGTCCCAGGGAAGTTGCTCCGGCAATGTCCTGGTGAACCCGGGCTTCGAAGATGGCTACTCCGACCGCGGTGCGGGAGAAGTGTCCGTCGCCAACGGCTGGTTCCCCTGGTATCAGGACGGCCCTTTCCAGGATCAGGGCTTCTACCGCAGACCTGAGTACAAACCAGAAGATGCAGCACGCTTCGGGACCAGGCGTATCCACTCAGGCAATTGGGCGCAGAAATTCTTCAGCACCTACGCCACGCACAATGCCGGGATCTACCAGCAGGTCAGTGTTCCAGTCGGCAGTAAGCTTACTCTGTCTGCCTGGGCACAGGCATGGAGCAGCCAGGACGCTAACCCGGACACAGTGGTTGAGCCAGGCAACTACTATATCTATGTAGGCATAGATCCTAACGGTGGTACGGACTGGAATTCTCCTAACGTTGTCTGGTCGCCTCCCAGACTGGAATATAACACCTGGATGCAACTTGAGGTCAAGGCGACAGCCAAGGCAGGAACGATCACAGTATTCTTGCGCGGCAATCCCGAATTCCGCAACCGCTTCAACGATTCCTACTGGGACGACGCCTGTCTGACCGTTATCCGACCTGCTACAGCAACTCCCAAGGCCACGAGTACACCGAAAGACACACCGACTCCGACCCTCACTCCAACTGCCACCGTCACTCCTACACCGGTGGATTCACCCACGCCAACTGCCACAGCCACCCCGGCCCCGGGCAGTCTGTGTGTGACCGGGTTCGAGGATACAAACAGTAACGGCTGGAGAGATGAGGGCGAGGCGCTGGTCGCCGGCATGGTCGTATCCTTTTCCGACAGTAACCGCCTCGAGCTTGAGCGTTACACAACGGATGGTCTGAGTGAGCCCTACTGCCTGGGCGGTCTGACTGAGGGCACCTACTACCTCAAGCGTCAGAACCCGCAGGGTTACGTGTCTACCGTGCCTGACGACTGGGCTGCCGCCGTTGTCCCGGGTGGTCGAACCATGGTTGAGCTGGGTGCTCGTTTCATTCCCACTCCCACGGCTACGTCGACCGCACGCCCGACCCTCACACCAACCGCCACGCCTACGCCGCGCCCCGTCCTGCAAGAGACAGGCAGAGCGCTATATCAGCTGAGTGGCATCCTTCTCGCGGCTCTGGCAATTTTGATCCCGGTTGGTGTTCGCTACCTGCGCAAGCGCCTATGAATGAAGCTGCCCCGGCCGAAAAGGTAGGGGCGCGACTCACAAGCATCGTGCGGGAATGGGGACTGGTTGTTCTCTTGTCTCTCATTCCCGCTTTGCCGTTGCTCTTCGGGAGTGGCATCGTCAATACGCGTGCTGGCGGTGATAGCCCCTTCCTTCTGATTCGCCTCCATCAGCTTGTGCTCAACCTTCAGAATGGTGTGTTCCCCGTGCGCTGGATGCCCCAGGCAGCCTATGGTCTGGGTTATCCATTCTTCAATTTCTACGCGGCTCTGCCTTACTACCTAGCCGCCTTCTTCAAGATGGCGGGGCTGGGCTACCTCTGGTCTATCAAGCTCACTCAAGCGCTGGGCTTTGTGTTTGCCTCCATGGCCATGTATTGGTTCCTCAGGGAGCAACGGCGCACCCGTCTGGCAAGCCTAATGGCATCGGTGGTATACGGCTGCGCTCCCTTTCACATGGTGAATGTCTACGTACGAGGGGATTCGCTCTCCGAGTTCTATGCTTTCGTCTTCTACCCTCTCCTCCTCCTCGCATTCCTGCGCCTTAGCGAGGATTTCAGGGTGCACGCCGTCTGGCACGCAGCGCCCACCGTAGCGATTGCGGCCGTCGCGTATGCTGCCCTCATACTTACTCACAACCTCTCGGCGTTCATCTTTACGCCATTTCTGCTGTTCTATGTCCTGCTACTCATTTTCACTTCTACGCACCAACGCCTCCGGATCGCCTTCGCCAGTGCTGCAGCGCTTCTGGGCGGTCTGTTGCTCAGTGCCTGGTTCTGGATTCCAGCTCTTGCGGAGAGGGCTTCTGTCTCGCTTGAGGACATGACAACCGGTTACTTCAACTTTGCCCTGCACTTTCGCAGCGCGGACCTTGTACAACCGCGCCTCGTCTTTGACTATGCCATCACGGCAGACCGAAACCCCTTCTCAATGGGTTTCCTGCAGGCCCTTCTTGCTACTCTTGGTCTGGCTGTTCTTGCCGTCCAATGGAAGCGCAATCATCGACTCGAGTTGCGAGATGGCTTTGCTGCCCTTGTTCTGGCAATCTCCACATTCATGATGACTCCCTGGTCACGCCCTTTGTGGCAGCACCTTCCTTTGCTACCCATGCTGCAATTCCCATGGCGCTTTCTCTCCGTTCAGGCTCTTGCCACCACAGTCCTGTGCTCGGCACTGATTCCGGCCAAACGCCCCCTGCGTTGGGTCATTGCCCTGATAATCGGTATTGTTGTCCTGGTGAGTGCGCTGGGAGCGCTGCGCCCCGAGCGGTTGTTGATCCATGAGGACGAGGTAACGGCAGAGCGCTTGCTACAGTACGAGTACTTTACCGCCAACATAGGCACTACCATCCGCAACGACTGGCTGCCAAGCGCCGTTGACCCGCGCCCCTTTGTATCGGAGGCCACGCTTATGGCCCAGATCAAGCCGGCGCCCCTCACTTTGCAGGGACAAGTGCCTTCCGTATCTCTGCAAGCTCAGGGGGCTGTCTCTGAGAGTTGGCGTGTCGACGTGGTTAGCCCCGAGGCCCTGCTCGCCTTCCAGACCTACTACTATCCAGGCTGGCGTGCCGAGGTGGATGGTCGCCCGGTGCTGCTAGAGTCTTTGCCGGGACTCGGTTACATCGGCCTGCGGTTGCCTCAGGGATCACACGAGGTGCACATCTGGCTGGGCCATACGCGATTGCGCCTTTTCGCAGAGCTATTGTCCCTGGCGACAGCCTCGTTGGTTCTGTTGTTCTGGCTCTGGAGGACACGTTCCAGCTCTCTAGCGAAGCACACGTTGATTGTCGCCTTCCTGGTCTCGGTCCTATGGGTTGGAGCCAAGCAACTGGCGTCAGCAGGGACCCAGACAACCACGCTGCCCGATGCAAGAGCTTCAACCGACCTGCTGGACCTTACCATGGATTTCGACCGCATCCCGTATCTGCATCACAACCCCGACGGTATTCTCTATCCTGATGTTGCCCGCTTTGGCGCATATGAGATCTCGTCCACGGCATTGCAGGCTGGCGATGCCATCACGATCACCACCCAGTGGAACGCGGTGCTGACTCAAGCTGCCTCGGCAGAGGTTAGTCTCGTTTCTCCTGCCCGACACCTGTTTGGCGTGCCATTCGCGATAGCCAGCAGCAGTCAGCCAGTCTCTGCCGATCCGGTACAACACATACTGACCATCCCCAGCACAACCACACGGGGACTGTATCTGTTGAGAATCGACGTTTCGCGCAACGGCCGCGAGATCCGGCCGGTCGACTCCAGCGGCCAAACCCTGGGTGCCACATACCTTACTACCATTCGCATTGACAGCTCTATCACGGCGCCAGCAGATGCTGTGCCACTTGCCTTGCTCGGCGATCACGTACACCTGATGTCGGCAGAGAGCTTTCAGGACTCGGCGGGCTGGCTGCATGTGGTTCTCGCCTGGCGCACCAGCACCGCGCTTGCGCAGAACTACAAGGTAGCAATACGGCTACGAGATCAGGCATTATGGGAAGTTGGGCGGCTGGATGTCCAACCCGGGTACGGCTTCAGTCCTACCAGTCTGTGGTGTCCAGGAAAGCTCGTGTACGACCACTATCTGCTTGCTCTGGACGACGGGACGCCACCGGGCAGCGAGTACATTCTTGATATCACCCTCTACGAATCAGCGTCACTGGAGCCCATCGGCACAGGAAGTATCCCTCATATCGCCGTCACGTTGCCTACCCTCCGACCCGACGCTCAACCAGAACACCGACTTGGCCCATCCCTGTACCTGCTTGAAACACAGGTGCCCCGTCCAGAACTGCACAGCGGTGAGGAGCTACTCGTCGTGGTCAAGTGGGGAGCAAGCTTACCACCCAACTCGGATCTCTCATGCCGCTGGCACCTAAAAGATAGCTCAGGGAGGGTCGTATCCGAGCTCACTGCGCCCCTAGCGAGTACATACCCGACATCTCAATGGCCAGCAGGATGCGTCGTGACGCAACGCTACAACCTCTTACTCGAACGGGAACTGGCTGCTGGTGACTACTCACTGTCGTTCGCCTTGGTCGAGCCCTCCGGCGTCGAGGTTGGCGACTACTCCCTGCCGACACTCGTGCATGTGACAGAGCCAGACCGCAGCTATGTCATACCGGAGATGCAATACTCAGTGGGTGCCGATTTTGGCGGGCAAGTCAGACTGGCGGGCTACGATCTGTTGCACTCGGAAGACGATCTCGTCCTAACCCTGTACTGGCAGGCACTCTCCACGATGAGCACCGACTACAAGGTCTTTGTTCATCTCTTTGACCCGGGCGCGGAGAAGATCGCGAGCCAGCAGGATACTCTGGTGGGCCATGCCCTGCACCCCACTTCGCAGTGGGTTTTGACGGAGGTAGTAGCCGACTCTATCACGTTGCGTCTTGACGAGGTTCCCGCTGGTCTCTTCACGCTGGCAGTGGGGATTTACTATCCGCAGGGGAGGCTTCCGGTCGTGGCGCCGTCTATGTACGTCGTGTCCAGCGACCGCCTGGTGCTCCAGGACGGGATTAAGGTGCGTTAGTCTCAGGGGAGAAGAACCGACCCAATCTCCAGTTGAGTGCCCTGACCCAGACGTGCCAGGCGCTCGTCCAACACTGGCAGGGGCCGCATGGTAAACGCGTCGTATACGGTGAGCCGCAGCACCCCCTTGCCGTGCACCATGGCAGGTAGGGCAACGACATGCTCATCTCTCACTCTGGTACCCCGGATCCATTTCAGTGTAGGGATGGCTCCCATTGCGGGAGTGCCATCCTGCTGTGCCCAGAACGTTCCGTCCTCCCCGGCCAAATGCACCGACATCGTATAGTCATGGGTGATAGGTCTCGCACCAACAAACGTCAGTGCAACCCTCAGTGCTTTGTCTGATACCGCCATCGGCGGATAGTCTGCCGCTACCAGGACCATCTCGTCGCCAAATGGTACATACCGCTCCTTCGCACCCGGAGAGGGCAGGTTGAGTCGCCGACCCAGCGGAAAGCCCGCCAGCACCGACCAGGTACCGCTCACGCCGCCCGATGAGGGTTGAACTTCCACGCTTAGGCCCGATGTGGATGCTGGCAGGTCACTGACAGTGGAGAAGCAATAGCCGCTGGGCACTCCAGACAGCGCTACCGTCGCGACGCTCGTACCCTGCGACCACAGAAGGGCCGCCGACTCCCCGTGCATGCCACGATCAGCTTGCCAGTGAAGGTACACCCGCAGCTGATCCGCGACGCTGCGGTCATAGTCGACACCGAGCAGAGTGTAACCTTCTGTGGATCGAGCTTGAAGCCTGCGCTGCGTTACAGGCGCCGACCTCAGAGGTGTCACTTCCACTTCCGTCAGAAGCACATGATCCTGCCCGTCTGCGGTCAACAGGCGTTGCCAACCGCCTTCGGCCGGTGTGAAGTAGATGCCGGCGACCAGCCGGTACCGTCCTGGCTTGGATGTGGGCAGGAGTGGAATGGTGTACTCATCCAAGATCACCTGCCCAATCGCATACTGGGATGCTGAATGGCGTGTATCTCCCTGCCCAACAGGGGCGCCCGCTGCATTCACCAAATGTACAAAGACCGAATAGTCACGATCCAGCTTTGCTACTGGCGTCCAGTACACCCGCACAGTCATGGTATCAGCCGCTGTCATGACCTCTGAACCGGTGCTGTAGCCAATGAGCTCAATCGTCTCGCCGAGAAGCGTGTGCAGCTCCTGCATCCGGTCAAGCCCCTGCTTGGCCGAAGGCCAATCAACACGGAATGCCCCTCCAGCAGGCCGGAAAGAGTAGGGGGTACTCCGAAACTCAATGTACTGGTTCGTCACAATCGTAGGACGCTCCGCCGTACTCTCCGCAATTCGCCGAATCCAGGTCTCTACAATCGGCTCTGCCCCTTCGGGATATACATAGGTGACGTCGACGTCTGGCCTCATTCCTTCAACATACTGGAGGTACCACAGAACCGTTGCATAGTGCCAGTTCGAGAGGATACGGGCCCCTTGCGGGGTTTCCTGCAGCAGATCTTCCGCATACACTCGCGCGTATCTGCTGCGGCTTAGCTCGGCAAAGCTTGCATAGTTCTCACTAAACGTCCACAGCGGCAACACCCCGGCCGCTATCCACGCCCACGTAATCAGCCAGCGCCACCCAAGTCTCCGCATGAGCTCCCACAGCCCACAGGCACAGATGACGCACAGGGTCCAATAGCCCGGCATCAGGTACTCCACCGTCTGCGGGGCACGATACGTCACCGCCAGGACCGAGTTGATGCAGAACACTCCTCCAACCAGCAACAGAGCACTCCTCTTGAACAAGAGTAAGCACACTGTGCCTACCATCCCTGTCAAGAGCCAGGACAGGCTGAACTGCAGATTGAGAATGTTCGCCAGCACTTGCAGTCTGCCTATCAACTGGGCCGGTTGGACAAAGTAGAACATGTCGCCCCGGAAACCCAGAGCCAGGACATGCTCAACGAAATCACTCAGGCTACGGATAGGGGCAGGGTCAAAAGCCGGATTCATCCGACTCCGCAGCGGGAGATAGAGAAGAATGAGCAGAGCCAGTCCGAAAGCCACAAGCGGTTTCGCCCAGGTACGCCACCGTCGCACAGACTCATCGCCGCTCGCAACAAGGAAGGTCAGGTAAGCCAGCACCAGCGGCACAATGGAGCTGTGGTGTGTGACACCCAGTCCGAGCGCGAAGGAGAAACCTATCAGGTGCTTGTGTTCCCTGGTATGCTCAAATGCAAGCAACTCATAAACCTGCACGGCCACAAGCAGTACGGTCAGACTTCTGATATTGGCCGTGGTTGCCTGCGCCCAGAAGGTTGTGGCGACTGCCAGGTGTAGTGCGCCGATCCAGCCAGCAAGGGCCGACCCTGTCACCAACTGCACGACTCGACTGAGCACCCAGAGACTCATAATGCTGATCACTGCCGACAGAAGACTCACACGATAGGCAGCATCCCCAAGCGGAACGAGGGTAAACAACTTGCCAAGCAGCGTATAGAGGGGATAGCCCGGAGGGTGGGCAATGCCCAGAACGAACGACACCAACTGGAACTCACCACTATCTGCCGGCAGAACCGTGGGCGCCAGGGTGCGCACATACAGGCCAAAGCTGACCAGCATGAGCAGCCCATCGCCCAGACGGGCAAGCGCCCTTTGTGGCTCCAGCTTTGGCTGTGAGTCAATGCTCAACCGCTGACTGTCCACTGGAACTGTCCTCTCGAGGGAGGTCTGCCGCAGTGGTTGGCCCACCTCCTAGTACATATCCCAGGACATGTCATCGGTTCGCAGTACAAAGCATACGCTCCCATTCCATAGAAGAACCCCCCCCTCAAAATCCTGAACCGCACCCGCGAAGGCTACCGCTGCCTCTGCCGTTGAGTCGGGGTGGTTGCCTACGGCCCAGCCAAGGGTCTCTCTCAACCACGCGTTCTCGCGCCAGAGCTTTCCGAAGGGGCCTGTGGGTTGCAGTAGAGGCAGAGTTCCTGGCTTTGTGGTAGGAGAGACCAGACTGGGGTCGGAACCAAGATCTGATTCGAGGTAGCCATCGGTATAGGCTCCCCATCCTTGCGGCTGGCGTCGCTCGAAGAGTACATAGATGAGGTCGACATCAGGACGCAAGATCATCACTCCATGCTGAAAATGCATCTCCTCGCCCTGCAGTCCCAGCTGCTCGGTCACAGGGCAGCCAAGTCGAGTTCGCACGTCCTGATTGTTCCACACATCACCAAGTCCCCACATAGGTGTGGCATCACAAGTTGGGTCCGGCAATGGCAACCCGAACGTCGGAGTGGGCGTTGGAAGCACTGGGTCGGAGGTGGGCAGTTCGGTAGCCGACGCCACAGGCGTCAACAGAACCGGTGCCACCGTAGGGGTAAGCAGGGGAGGATCACCTGATGGCAGGGGAGTCTCCGGAGTTAATCCACGAAAACGCAACGAACTACATGCCGTAATCACCAAACATAGCAGCAGCACCGCCTCGCAAAGCCATGCTCTTCGATACCTATGACCGGACAGAAGCAGAGCCTTCTTCACAATTTCTCCCAGCGTCAAGACAATGAGGTTACAGAAGGAAGATCACTCGAAGCACCCGCGGCCGGCTCAGTGGGATTGACGGATCCTCGACCTGTGGGCAAACCCATCCGTGGTCCAACGCACCCAAAGTGAGCGTTGGCGGAGTTAATTCCTCCCCAGTAGTAGCTCATACCAGTCTGTCCAGAACGAACCGGTCAGTCTATCACCACTCACTGATATCGGGCCACCTGGTTGTGCAATGACCTGCCCAGCAGCAGACTGCTCGCGGAGGACGGGGATCACAAGCCTTTCTCCTGGCTTGACCCAGCGGTACTGCTCCCTGGCAACACGCTCGACGTATTCAGGGGTCATGACCTCCTCAAGGCGCACTTCGAGCTGTTGCTGTTGTTCTTTGAGCATGGCCACTTCTGCAACCAGCATGGCATTATGTTGCCGCAGCCGATACCCCTCCAGCAACTTGCCTCCAAACGCCAGAGCGAAGACGAACAAAGCCGTCGAAGCCACGACCGCAAGTATGTCAGTTGCTGGAATAGGCAGCTTGCTTTCTCTCTTCACAGTTGCACCTCGTCCGTACAGACCGGAAGCCAGCAGGACACGTCGTATCACATCTGCTGCCCGTTGACTATATCGCCAATTCACCCTTGGGTCAACTGCCAACCCACTAGTCAAGGTGCCGGAGTTGGCACATGACTACGTCTCGCACTATAATGGCAGCGCTGGCGATTCCGGACTTACAGCATCCACTTCTTCCCGGTTAACCTACGCTGTGGCACGTCGTACCGGAGGTATCTGCGCGTGGCCAAAGAAATCTTGATCATAGAAGATGAGGGGACAATTGCCGGCCTACTCAGACGTAATCTAGCGCAGAATGGTTACACAGTAGTGGTCATGGATTGCGAGCAAGCCCTGCAGCAGGCCCAGAAGCGTCGCCCCAACCTGGTTCTTCTGGATGCTCCTCAAGACTCGAAAAGAACCCTCACCCTCTGCCAGCACATCCGCAGTACGATGAGCTGTCCCCTGGTTATGCTCCAGGACTCGAACGCCCTTGCGGAGTCATCAGAAGGCATCGAGTGTTTGCCCAAACCAGTTGATTTCGTCACTTTGCTCACAACCGCTGAGACTTCCCTCAAACAGCAGCGAGCCACGCGCACACGAAGTCTGCGGGTTCTGCGCAGCGGAGAGTTGGCGCTGGACCTCAAGACACGCCAGGTGACGAATGGAGATAGCCGTTTCAGACTCACGCCAAAAGAGTTCCTCCTGCTCAAGTTGTTCATGACAAGTCCCGGGCAGGTCCTCAGCCACAAGCATATCCTCAAAGAGGTCTGGAACACTGACTACGATGGTGATATTCGAACACTGCACGTGCACGTGAGCTGGCTACGCAGCAAGATCGAAAAGATTCCACGCAGGCCGGAACGCCTTCGTACCGTCCGAGGGGTAGGCTATCGCTTCGAGATCACCAGCTAGACCGGTCTAATCCCGACCCAGAAGCAGTTCTGCTGCACTGTTGTCGATGCGATTATCTTCACATTTGCGGGCATCACGGTGGCACCGGCCAGCGTCTTCGGATGTACGTAGCAGACATCTGCCGCCCGCCCAAACCTCTCATGATATCGCCGGGCCGCTCTCTCAACCTTGCTGGCCAACGGGATCTTGGGATTGTCATCGAACCACAACAGCCCGGTCTTCATATCTGGAGTCGTATGAGGGCCAGGCGCACCCCGTGTCTACTCATGGTCTACCCCCACCACATGGAACTCCCTAGAGCCCGCCGCGGCATGTGCGGGATAGTAAGCTGATGGAGTGGGCAGGGTCGCGGGAGTCCCTCCCTGAATCACTACCACTGGAGGATAGGCCCCATAGGGTTCAGCACCCATGCCGCCACTCCGCATCCGCTCAACACGCTGGTCGCGCCTGTTTGCCATCAACATCACAAACGCACTCGTCGGGATGCCTGCCACCACGCCACAGATTACGCCGACGACGACCGCCATCGCCTCCGCACTCAGCCGTTGGCCCACCACAACCGCCAGAGTCACAGCAAACACCAGTACCACGACAACCGCCAACTTTTTCATTCTTCCCCTCTCCCAGCCCTTCAGGACTAGACCCGCAAAGAACTACCATGGCCTCAGCTATCGTGGCCAGACTCGCGCCCGATACTACCCAACCCGATGCAGAACAAGACCGTTGCCACTCGCGAGAGGAGTCTGCTGTCGCAGACTCGCCCGGAGGCGGGCGACCTCGTCACGCGCTTCCTCACCAGACACATATCCCCCTGCAAAATGGGTACCACGCCCTTTGGACACCAGGATAAAGTCCCCACGCCCCTGAAGGCGTTCAGCGCCGCTTCCAGAGATCCCGGTAGCCACCCTCGCCTCGTCGGGTGAAGTCACTGAGCCAACAATCCGCACCGGAAAGTTTGCCTTAATCAGAGATCCGATCACCGTAGTCGTTGGCTTCTGCGTGCAGGCGATGAGGTGAACCCCTGCCTCCCTTCCCCGCTGCATTAGCCGAGTCATGGTGAACTCCATCTCCTTACCACCCATCATCAACAGGTCCGCGAGTTCATCAACAAACACGGCAATCAGCGGTTGACCGATTCCCACACTGTCACGTCTTTCCACCTCACCCACCAGCCAGCGCAATCTCTCCAGCGTTTCGGGAAGATCAGAGATGGGCGGCCACATCAGATGCGGCAGCCCCGTCAGGTAGCCCAGACCATGGCCTTTGGGATCGATCACTAGCAGTTGGACTGACCTCTGAGGGTTCAGCATGGCCAGAGAAAGGGCCATAGCGACAGCCAACGCCGTCTTTCCAGAACCTGTTGTACCACTGATGAGCACATGCGCCACGTCCGGGCTGTTCAGGTTGAGCAATAGAGGTGTTCCATGGTCGTCCAGACCAAGAACAGGAGAACAGGGTGGCGCAGCTCCCATCCTGCCACAGAGGTCAATGACCGATACCTTTGACGGTTCAGCGCGAGGTATCTCAATGCTAAGCGCCCCGTTGTCACCTACGACCCGACACGCAGGGGCGTCCAGCGATAGTGCGATCTCCTCAGAGAGACCCTTCAGTTGTGCCAGACGGGCATCCATACGCAATGCCAGATGAAACCGAACAGTACGGAGGGTGACCGTCCCGCCTATTACGCACGAGTTGATTCTGTGGCTGGCCAGTACCATTTCGATCTGGTTGGCCTGCAAGTCAAGCTGCTCTCTCAATGTGGGACACCTCTTCCATCTGGTGTAGAGAACAAATGTTCTATCGGATGGCCGCAAGAAAGCCCCGTGCGCCAGGATCGGCACCTCGGGGCTCTCTGAATCTAGACCTGACGAATTACCGCAATCACCTTACCCTGGATGTCCAGGTTTGCAGGATGCACATAGATGGGCTGAATGGTCGGGTTTGCCGGCTGCAACCGAACCAGGTCACTGCTCTCCCGGTAGAATCTCTTTAGCGTCGTCTCTTTCTCAGCCTTCAGCCAGGCAGCCACCAGATCCCCATTGTTGGCCTCGGATTGTCGCTTCATGATCACGATATCTCCATCGTGAATCAGCGCATCAATCATCGAATCACCCTTAACCTCCAGAGCGTACACCGGCCCGCGCTCCTCCACGATGTCACGAGTGAGCGCGATGGTGTCCTCCACATTGAAGGCAGCCGCAGTCTCCGGAATGGGAACAGGCAGGCCAGCCACAATACGGCCAACCAGAGGCACGCGAACCAATTCCGACGACAGAGGCCCTTCCGGCACCACAGACGCAAGGTCCACCAGCTTTACCCCTCGCGAGACTTCACGGTCACGCAGGATAAAGCCCTTTTCCTGCAGGATATTAAGATTGTAGTTGACGACAGAGGTGGATGAGATTTTGGCGACCTCGCCAATCTCCCGAATCGTCGGTGGGCGCCCCTTCTGCTGAAGAGACTCACGGATACAATCGAGAATCTTCTGCTGCTTCGGTGAGAGATTCATGCCGCGTCTCCTTCACTACACTGCTGTATGCTAGCCGTAGTATACACGAACATTTGTTCTGTGTCAAGTAGTAACCTCGGGTAGAAACGGCAGTGTTAGGCACAGTTGAAATCTGGAC
>DCVA01000006.1 GCA_002327925.1 Anaerolineales bacterium UBA2200 | reverse complement strand
AGCCAGAAGAGCCGACCGTGGCTGTGACCCTGGGCAGGAGAAGGAGCGAGCGTGGATCGTAAGGACCGCATGGTGATCGTTCTGCTCGCCGCTCTGGTTCTGGGAGTCTCTTGGCGAGCGGTTTCGGGCGGCATCTTCTATTCTGGCGACGTCTTCCAGTTGCAGTATCCGCTGAGAAGCGCGTACGCCGCAGAACTGCAGGGTGGTTCCTTGCCCTTGTGGACACCGCTCGTGTCTGGCGGCTATCCGCTTCTTGCTGAGGGTCAGCTGGGGGCACTGTACCCGCCCAACTTGATCCTGCATGCCTTACTGCCGGTGCCGATCGCCCTGAATGTCTTCATCCTTGCCCACTTCGTTTGGGCCGCTCTGGGGGCGTACGCCTTTGCCAGGCGTCTGAGCATGCGTCGCACGGCAGCGCTGACCTCGGCGCTGGTGTATGCATTGGGTGGGTTTTTGGTGGGCCATCTCACCCAGGTGAACACCATCGCCGCTGCCTCCTGGTTGCCCTGGGTCTTCCTGTCGGCGGACCGTCTCCTGGCCGGCGCCCGCTCCGCGCATCCGGCCCGGCATGCGGCGGCGCTTGCTCTGGCTGTGGGAATGGGGTTCCTGGCTGGCCAGCCGCAAATCGGGCTGCTCAGTCTGATGGCCGTTCTCGCGTATGCACTGTATTTGAGCTGGACCACGAGGCAACGCGGCCGGGTGGTGGGACTGTGGATCATCGCGCTGTTGCTTGGGGTGGCTCTGGCGGCAGCACAATTCCTGCCTTCCCAGGAACTGGGGAGACTGTCGGTGCCGGCCGGTGATGTGGATCCCGGCTCGCTCACTTCCCTGTCGCTACACCCGCGGAATCTCCTTGCTCTGGTATCCCCCTTCATTTCTGGCGGCCCCAGTCCCGATACGTCGGCTGGGCTGGCGGGCTATGTAGGTGTCCTGCCGCTGCTCCTGGCGCTCCTCGCTCCGTTCATCGCCGGGGCTCGCGCAGATGAGCCACAGCGAAGAGTGATGCCCGCCCGCTTCTTTGCCGGCCTGGCCGTGGCTGCTCTGCTGCTGTCCCTGGGGAGGTGGAACCCGCTCTACGGCGCTCTCCTGCGCCTGCCGGGATTCAGCCTGCTGACGGTGCCCGGGCAGTTCCTCTCTCTCTTCAGCTTCTCTGCGGCGATTCTGGCTGGCATGGGCCTGGAGGCACTCCTGATCCGCTTGCACAGGGACGCTGACACTGAAGAAGGCGAGCCTGCCTGGCTGGTCATCGCGGCAATCGTGCTTGCTGCCGTGGCCCTGGCCGCGGGCATATCCAGCGTGGACGAGTGGGTATCCATCTGGCGCTGGCTGCCAATTGCCTTGGGAGTGCTCGCTGTGACCTGGGTGATCTGGGCACGGCGGCGCAAAGGTCCTTCATACGCGGTGCTGGCGACCATGGCGCTCGCGCTCGTCGTAGTGGATCTGGTGAGCTTTAACGCGGTCTTGAGTCTCACCTCTAATCGGACCATGCCGCTGGAGGAGTTCACGGCCCAGCCGCACTCGTTGTCCTTCCTGCAATCGGAGACGGGTGTCTATCGCATCTACACGCAGGAGAAGGATGCTCTCGCGGCTTCCGCTCAGCGCGAATCCTACTATCCCAATCTGTCGCTCGTTTACGGCTTGCCGACCGGCAACGCACAGCTCCCGCTGGTCCCACAACGCTATGCCGAGTACACATCCGAGATGACTCCGGCCCAGCTGAACCTGTTGGGGGTCAAGTACTATCTGATTCCTCAGGTCAAGCCCGGCGATGCGGCGAGCGACTCTTATGACCTCGATAATCCCTTTGCCTACAATCCTGTGGGGAGTACGGCGACGGTCCCCCTCATGGTAGTCGAGGCCTTCGAAATCGAGTCGTACGTGAGTCACTCGGTGGAATGGAGGAACGGCGAGCAGGTGGCCCGGCTCACCGCGGTCGCCTGGGACGAAGACGAAGTGATGGACTACAGCATGATCCTCGGATCGCACACCGCCGAATGGGCCTATGACCGAATTGACATCAGCCAGGCACTCAAGTACCCCAAACCGGCCATCGCCTGGTCTTTTCCTGCCCGCACCGGGATCCCTCCTGCGGATCATCCTGGCTATGTGTACCGCGCCAGGTTCACGTTGCACTATCCGTCTCTGACCCAGGGATTTCAGGTGGCGCCAGCGGTGCCGGCTGTGAATCTCCACGTTGAGCGTATCACCCTCATTGACGAGCAGGGCAATCGCTACCTGCTTTCACACCTGCAAGGCAAGAGCGACCACACTCTGGCCTACCTCTCGGACGACGTGGCCATCTTCCGGAACAACGATGTGCTGCCGCGCATCTTCCTCACCTACGAGGCGCAAGCGGTGCCGGATGACAGGGAGGCCCTGGCTATTCTTCGCAGCGGTGAGTTCGATCCGCGCCAGGAGGTGCTGCTGGCAACCGGGCAAGTCGCAGCGATGCAGCCGCCCACAGAGGGAGCCGAGCGAGTGGAACTGACGAGCTATGATTCGCGGCGGGTTGTAGCGCGGGTACTGGCTCCTGTGGATGCCTACCTGGTGCTGACGGATGCCTGGTATCCGGGGTGGCAGGTGCGCGTCGATGGGCAGGAAGCCGCACTTTTGCGGGCTGACTTGATGTTCCGTGCTGTGCACCTGACGGCCGGGGAACACACTGTGGAGTTCACGTACGCCCCGGCATCTTTTCGGATCGGCTTGATGATCAGTGCTGCGGCCCTGCTGCTGGTGCTCGGGCTGTGGTTCTGGGGTCGAAAGAGAGTGCCTTTGCGCTAGGGCCTGGATCGGACACCTCTGGAGGAATTTGGCATGGAACTTGGCGCTCCTTCTTGCCTGAGCGGTCCACGAATCGACGAACTGCTGCAACAGCTACGGCAGAGCAGACTATCGCGGCGGGGATTCATCCGCTCTGCGGTCTTGCTGGGTCTGTCAGCAGGTGCAGCAGAGACGCTCGCCGCCTGTGCACGACAGTCAGGCGCGACGGCGGTGCCCACCCCCACGTATTCCGTGCCGTTGCCGCTGGCAACCACGACTCCTGCGGTGAGCCCAATGGAACTGGAGCTGGGGGCGCATCCCGTCCTCCCGGTGGTCAAGCAGATCGCCACCTATGTCCCGCCGCCTAATCCCGCACCTCTGATACCCACCGCAACCCCGGTGATGTGGGAGGCGGGTCTGTGGATGTGTCCGTCGTGTCAAGG
>DCVA01000003.1 GCA_002327925.1 Anaerolineales bacterium UBA2200 | reverse complement strand
CATTATCATTTGATTTGACGCGGACGCCGCCCCGCCCGGTGAGCGTGCGTGTGGCGCAACGGGTGTGCATTTGACAACTGCCGCGACATCGGGCATAATATCCTGTCTTTGCTAAATCGAGAAAGGTAACAACGATGACTAAGAGAACTTGGCAACCACGAAAAGTCAGGCACCAGAAGGTGCACGGTTTCCTGTCCAGAATGAGCACCAGGGGTGGACGGCGCGTGTTGGCGTCGCGGAGGGCCAAGGGCCGCAAGCGCGTGTCCGTGTAGCACTGCAGGTGGGTGTTGCTTGATCGCCAGGCGCCCCTTGTGTGGAGCAACCGGGAATGAAGAGAGCCTATCGCCTGGCTCGCAGCGAGGACTTTCAGCGTATCCGCCGTACCGGGCGGTCCTGGTCCCGGCCCATGTTGGTGCTTCAGACACTGCGCAACGACCTGGCGCACAGCCGCGTTGGCCTGGTGGTGGGCAGGAGAGTGGGCACGGCGGTTGTGCGAAACCGTGTACGCCGATTACTGCGCGAGTCAGTACGCCTACGATGGCAGGATATAGAACCTGGCTGGGATATCGTGCTGATCGCGCGCACTCCGGCCGCACAGACCGACTTCTGGCAAGTGAAGGCCGCCCTGGACTCGCTTCTGGAGCGGGCGAGCTTGCTGCAGGCGAGTCACACCCCCGGCAACGAGAGTGCACCTAGATGAAGCGTGCTGCGCTGGCTCTGATCCGATTCTACCAGAGAGTCCTGTCGCCGTCTGTGCCTCCGAGCTGTCGCTTCGTCCCCTCCTGTTCCGAGTATGCCTACGGGGCAATCGCCAAGTACGGCGTGCTGCGGGGAGTATGGATGGCAGTCGGACGCCTGAGTCGCTGTCACCCGCTTAACCCGGGTGGCTATGACCCAGTTCCCTAGTTTTGCGTTGACGACCGGCTCCCGTTGTTGCGGGAGCGTCCAGTTGAGAGGAGAGTACGCACCGTTGAAGAATGGCAGACTCGTTCTAGTCTTGTCACTTGGCCTGCTGGCGACCGTTCTGTCCGGTTGCGCGCCCGGCGTCGCGGGTTCTTCCTGGTCCAGCCTCACCGTCGCTGACGGGATTGTGTATGTTGGCTCGCAGGCAGGGCGCATCTTCGCGCTGCAGGCCTCGTCAGGCGATGAGGTCTGGCGGTTCCCTGCTGCGACGGAGAAGGCGGGTAAGGGCGCTTTTGCCGGAACCCCGGCGCTGGTGGGGGATGCTCTTTATCTGGGTTCCCACGACGGCTACTTCTACGTCCTGGACGCCAACACGGGTTCGTTACGGCGAACAATGGCGACCAAAGGTCCCATCATCGCCGACCCGGTCATTGTCGACGGGGCGCTCTACATCGGATCGCAGGACAGGTCACTCTATGCCTTCGACGCGGCGACCGGTCGTAAGGAGTGGGAGTACTCGGCCGGCAACTGGATCTGGGGCAGCGCTGCGGCGCTCGGGGGTCGGGTGGTGGTTGGCTCCTTTGACCACAAGGTTTACTGTTTCGACACAGCAGGTCAACTGCTCTGGGAATTCAAGGCCGAGGGCGGAGTTCCGGGGGGAGTTGTCCTCGAAGGTGGCCTTGTCTACTTTGGCGCCATGGATAACCGAGTCTATGCGCTGGACGCGACCGACGGCTCGGAAGAATGGAGCGTGAGCACAGGGGGCTGGGTGTGGGCCAGTCCACTGGTTGTCGATGGCAGAGTGTACGTGGCGTCGCTCGACGCTACAGTCTACGCGCTCGACGCGGTTACAGGGACGGAACGGTGGCGCTACAGAGTCGACGGCATGGTCAGGGCGGCCCCGGCTTATGCCGATGGCCTGCTCTACGTCGGCACAGAAACCGGGTCGCTGCACGTCCTAGACGCCGAGTCCGGCATGCAGAAGTGGACGGACAAGCCAGGCAAGTCCATTCTGTCGTCACCTGTGGTGGATAGCGGCACGGTCTACATCACCACTCTCGACGGGACTCTGTATGCAATGGATGGAGTCTCTGGCGTACGGCGCTGGTCCGTGAATCCCAGCACCAGGCAATAGGGCAGAGGAGGTCGTTGCAGGTGGAACTCTGGAACACGATTGTCTTCCAACCGCTCCTGAACTTACTGCTGTTTCTTTATGCAGTGCTCGGCCGCAATTTTGGCGTCGCTGTGATCGTGTTCACTGTTCTGGTGCGGCTTGTTACTCTGCCGGTCACCCAGCAACAGATGAAATCGGCCAAGGCCAGCCAGGAAATGCAGCCCAAGATGAAGGAGCTGCAGGAGAAATACCGCGATCCAAAGGATCGCGACAAGCTTGCCCAGGAACAGATGAAGCTGTACAAGGAATCCGGTGTCAATCCGATGGGTTGTCTGGTTCCCATGCTGGTCCAGATGCCCATCTGGTTCGGTTTGTACCAGGCCATCGGCACGGCCCTGCCTCAGAGCCCCTTGCAGGTTCTCAATCTGGCCAAGCACATATACTCCTCCTTTCCACTCCTGGGCAATATCATCCCGGCTAGCCTGATTCCGCTGAACCCACGCTTCCTTTGGCTGGATCTGGGCAGGCCTGATCCGTTGTATATCATACCGATCGTGACTGCCGCCTCGATGTGGGTGCAACAGAAGATGACGTCTCCGGGCAACGCAGATCCGCAGCAGCAGGCCATGAGCCAGAGCATGGAACTGATGATGCCGTTCATGTTCGCCTGGATTACGTACAGCTCGGCCTCGGGTCTGGGCCTGTACTTTGTGGCAACCAACGTGGTAGGTATCATTCAGCAGTATTTCACTAGCGGCTGGGGCGCGATGGCCAACGTCTTCCGGCGTGGCAAGGCCAGAGAAGTGGCCCCGGTGACGAAGGGTAAAGGCAATGCCAGAAAAAAGCGATAGGAGCGTGCAGGTCAGTGCACGTACGGTCGACGAGGCGACAGCGAAGGCGCTGCGCGAGTTATCACTTACGCGGGATGCGGTGGACGTCGAAGTGATTCGTGCCGGCAGCCGGGGCTTGCTGGGGCTTCTGGGTGAGGAAGCTGTGGTGAGGGTCACGGCCAGGGCCGCGACCGCTCGCCCAGGCGGAGCAGCAAGGCCCACGTACTCGATCGCGTCAGGGGATAATCGCGCTGACGTGGGCACACCGCCTGCATACTCTGTCTCGTCGCCGGTCAGGCACGAAGCAGGGCCGATCGCCGATGAGGTGGAAGGTGAGAAGGAACCGGAGGCAGCCGATAGGGACTCTGACACGGCAGACGACCTCGCCCGGAAGAGCGCTGAGGCCCTTCAGGGACTCCTGGATCACATGGGGCTTCGCGCCCGGGTCACTCAGGAGCAGCCCCCTGAAGAGGGCGGGATTGGCGCGGACGCGGTGATGCTGAACATCAGCGGCAGCGATATGGGTGTGCTGATCGGTCGCCAGGGTGAGACGCTGCGTGATCTGCAGTTCATGACCGCCCTGATTGTCAGCCGCCACTCACAGCGCTGGCCCAACCTGGTTGTCGATGTAGAGCACTACAAGGCGCGCCGGCAGCAGGCCTTGATGGACCTGGCAAGACGCATGGCGGACCGGGTTCGCGCCTCGGGGGAGTCGGTTTCGCTGGAGCCCATGCCCGCAGGCGAAAGGCGGATCGTGCACCTCGCCCTCAAAGACGACCCGGACGTGTTCACCGAAAGCACGGGTTTCGAGGACAAGCGCCGCGTCGTCATTATGCTCAAGGGCTAGTTACACCTACCTAATGGATCATCGCGACGTTGCTTTCGGCACACAACCATGTTAGATCATCCCGACTTTGTGGCTGTGGGTCACATAACCAAGGATTTGCTGCCGGGTGGCTACTATTCGATCGGTGGCACGGCAACCTACGCCTCCCTGACAGCCTTGCGTCTCGGTGTCTCTGTGGGCGTGCTTACGAGTGCGCCCGCCGACCTCGAGCTGAGCCCGGCTCTGGACGGCGTCGGCGTGCACTCAGTTGCTGCCGAGTCGGCGACCACATTCGAGAACATCTATCATGGTCCCCACCGACGTCAGTTCGTGCATAGCACAGCCGCAGTGTTGCATCCCGATGATCTGCCGATGGCCTGGAACAGAGCTCCAGCCGTGTTGCTGTGCCCGATCGCGGGCGAGCTGGGGCTTGATTGGCTGGGGGCATTTCCCGGGGCTATCGTCGGAGTGACCCCACAGGGATGGATGCGAGAGTGGGACGAAAGCGGGCTGATCACGCACAAACCCTGGCTGGAGGCCGCGCAGATTCTTCCCCGGGTTGACGTACTGGTATTCAGCGAGGAAGATGTGGGTCGCGATCAGGCACTGATCGATGAGTACGCGAGAATGGCACGGATAGCCGTGGTCACCGCCGGTCGGCTGGGCGCAACCGTGTACTGGAATGGTGTGCCGAAGCATTTCCCGGCCTTTCGTGCCGTGGCAGAGATTGACCCAACCGGAGCCGGTGACGTGTTTGCGGCGGCGTTCCTGGTTCGTTTCCAGGAGACCAACGATCCGTATACGGCGGCGCCCTTCGCGAACAGTGCGGCGTCCTTTGCCATTGAGGGACCAGGTACAACCACCATTCCGTCCCGTGCCCAGGTGGAAGACCGCCTGGCCCGCGGAACATACGCCTCTGTGTGAGCGGCTTGATGAGCAGGGTCTATGCGGTCGCCAATCAGAAGGGTGGTGTGGGCAAGACCACTACCGTGGTCAACCTTGGCGCCTTCCTGGCGGCGGCCGACCGACGAGTGCTGCTGCTGGACATCGATCCTCAGGCGAACGCCACCAGCAGTCTGGGCATAGACAAGAACAGCCTTTCGACCTCTATCTACGATGTCCTCGTCGGCGATGCAACGCTCAACGACGTGCTTACGCTTACTCGGAGGGTTGGACTGGATCTGATTCCATCCAGCCCGGCACTGGCGGGCGCCGAGATCGAGTTGGTCAACGCTTCGGGGCGGGAGCATCGCCTGAAACGCTCACTGGCGCCCATTCGGGACCGCTACGACTTTGTGCTGATCGATTGCCCGCCCAGCCTGGGGTTGTTGACAGTCAACGCCCTGGCGGCGGCGGACCAGGTCATCATACCGGTGCAGTGCGAGTACCTGCCGATGGAGGGTCTGGCCCAGCTTCTGCGCACCATCGACCTGCTGAGGGCTAATCTGAACCCCGGGCTGAGCATACGCGGCCTGCTGATGACTATGTTTGACTCCCGTACCAGTCTGGCCCAACAGGTGGTGGACGAGGTGCGGGGGCACTTTAGCGACCGCGCCTTTGCCACCGTGGTGCCGCGCAGCGTGCGCCTGAGCGAGGCGCCAAGCTATGGCGAGCCCATTCTTGACTATGCACCTCGCTCAGCCGGGGGAGTGGCCTACGAAGCGCTGGCCCAGGAGATCCTAAGCGGCGGCTAGACAGGCACATCCTGGTGCTCCGCCTCCACCGGCATGGGCCCTTCAGGGTTGGAAAGGGGGATCCGATGACTACCAGTCGACACGGTCTGGGAAAAGGCCTCGGTGCGCTGATTCCAGGTGCCGAGCGCAGCGCCGGCATAACGCAGGTGGCAGTATCGGAGATTACCACCAACCCTCGTCAGCCTCGTCACGAAATCCCCGCAGTTAGCCTGCAGGAGCTGGCTGAGTCCATTCGCGAACACGGGCTGCTCCAGCCTCTCATCGTGACCCGCCGAGACCTGGCAGGCGAAGAGCAAGGCCCTCGCTACCAGCTCATTGCCGGTGAAAGGCGCTGGAGGGCAGCAGCCCTGGCCGGTCTGGACACCGTGCCGGTGCTGATCAAGGAGGCCACTCCTCAGCAGACGCTTGAGCTCGCACTGGTCGAGAACATACAGCGAGCCGACCTCAACCCGCTGGAGGAGGCGAACGCCTACCAACAGCTCATCGATGAATTCGGGCTGACCCAGGAGCAGGTGGCCGAGCGAGTAGGGAAAAGCAGGGTCGCAGTGGCCAATGCTCTGCGCTTGCTGCGCCTTGTCGATGAGATCAAGCAGGCATTACTGTCCCGGCGAATCAGCGAGGGTCATGCTCGTGCTCTGCTGTCCCTCACCAATGCCCACCAGCAGCTCCGCGTGCTGCGGGCCATCGAGAAGGATGGACTGTCCGTCAGGCAGGCGGAAGAACTGGTGCGCCGGTTGACGGCCGGTGAGGGAGACAAACCCAGACCCACGACTACTCAGGCTCCGGAAACGCGGGCCCTCGAGGATCGCTTCCGCTCCGCTCTGGGCACCAAGGTCAACCTCTTCCGAAGCAAGCGCGGCGGCAAGCTGGTGATCCACTTTTACTCCGAAGAGGGGCTGCAGTCGATCTTTGACCGTATCGTTGGGGAAGGGCTGTAGTCCGAGGGCCGATCCGCCGGCCCTACTCTACATAGATCTCGACTCGCTCGTCGCGCTCTTCGTCCTCCACGTCGATCACCTTGCCCTGGGCTCCTCCGCGAATGGCGTCGGCGAGTTCCTCGTAGTTGACCCCTTCCGAGTCCGGCACGAAGCGAGCGCCCATCTTGATACCAACGTGGACCAGGCTCATCGGTATGTTGACGTTAACCTTCGACTTGCCGGTCTTGAGATCAGTGATGCGGACGCGAAACCAGCGAGCTTGAGCGGCATCGGTCGAAGGTGCCTCCTTGCTGCCAGATTTCAGGGCCGCCAGAAGCCTGGCTCCCTCTTCTGCCGAGATCTGGCCGCTCTGGATCATGCCCAGGATCTGCATTCTTTCATCGTGCATACTCATGGCCTGCCTCCAAAATCGATGTTTACCCTCTCGCCTTCTTGATCATCGCGAACCTCGAGCACAATGTCCTCACCGCCCTGCAAGCCATCGCGTAAAGCGATAATCACCTCATCCACCGCTGTGTCGCGCAGCCGGGGGACGAATGGACGTACAGCACTCAGGACGGCCGCCGTCGCGCCAAGGGGCAGGGGAAGGTGAAGCGAGAGGCGCTCATGGGCGGTGTGAACGCGCAGGTGAATCCAGTGCGCCGATCTGGACCAGGCAGCAATCGTTGCCAGCGTCAGGCCGAACACGAGCGGAATCCAGCCGCACAGCCAGGTTGCCGGGTTCACCCTCTCGTTCTGGTAGGCCGGGGCGACCACGGCCATCCCCAGCGCCACGATGGCCAGGCCGATCAACAGGGGGTACTGCCAGTACTGGGAATGGCTGTGACGTCCGCCTGCAGGCGCGTGCTCGATGGTTGATGGCTGACCTTCGGCGCCGTCTCCAACCGCGGCCTGATCTTGCGCATCCACAAGCTTCAACAAGCCGGCACCCTCTTCCGGGCTGATATGCCTGTCGGAAACCATCTGCAGGATCTTTCGGCGCTCTTCACTCATTTCCTTGCTCCCGTTGGAGATTCGCTAAGTGTGGTGGGTCGGATTTGCATCTGATCCAGGACACGCATCGTTTTGAACCCGGAACGCTCAAAGCACGACAGTGCCTCAGGATGGGAGCACGATACCACAGCCCACGCCGGGCGATCAGGGAAGCGGGCGAGCCAGGAAAGACCGAACGACAGCAGCGGCTCCTCCAGCGCCCCCCTTTCTGAGGGTCGCACGATCAACTTGAGCCGGTGCGAGTCGTAGGCGTATTGACCGGTGATCTGCAGCAACGCCGCGATTCCTCCTCCTCGCTCCAGCACCCAGGACCCGTGTTGCCTGCGGAACAGCCAGTCGTCCAGCAGACGGTCCAGCCTGGCGCCAAGGCCGGGCCTAAAGTCGCTCTCACGCACCGGCCTGATGGCTTGAGCTGCCGGCGGCGTCACCTGACGCAGCAGGTCGCACAGACCGCGGCAGTCGCCTGCGCGTTGCCGTCTGACGGCGGATTCAGCTCCCGGCTCGCTGGTCCGCAGTTGGGCGGTGGTGCCGGTTGAAGCCGAACGGCACAGCTCAGCGACCGAGTCGTAGATCACAAACCCCAGCCTGTCGTACAGGTGGCGGGCAACCTGATTCTCCTTCTGTACCTCGAGCACGACCGCCCTGGCCCGTCGACGTGCCGCATCCAGCAAGGCGGCTGTCAGTAGTTGTTCGGCAATGCCCCGTCTACGGTAGTCCGGATGCACGGCCACGTTGCTGATGACCCAGAGGTCGGCATAGGATGAATCGCGGCAGAGAGTGACGTTGCCCACCAGGCGCTTGCCTGCCATCCACACGTATCCGCCCATCATGGAGCCATTCCCCGAATCTGATGCCGCAGCCAACCACAGGGCGGGTCCAGTCCTGGCGGCGCGGCGCATTTCGGAGACCACCGACCTGCACATCCCGTCTGGATCGGAGGCGAAAGTCAGTTCCACCAGGTCGGCAAGGGGTGCCAGATCACGCCTCATGTCGAATGGCCGCATCCCCTCCGTCGATTTGGTGGTCGTTCTGGCTATGGCGAGCATTGTTCTCCTACGGCTCCATCGCCTGCAAAAGCTCTGCCGCCTGGTCAGGGCTGACCCTGCCGTCAGCCAGCATCTTGAGAATGGCCAGGCGCTCGTCTTCGAGAGGCTCCTCCGGCTCTGCCCGGGTCGCGTCAGGCCAATGTGCCCGCCAGCGGCGAGCGCGGGCTGCCTGCTCATCGGATCTCTGCTCGATGCCGGCCTCGAACCGGCTGAGCTCGGCCGCACTATCGTCCCGCCTTTGCCCGGCATGGACCGGGCCCCAATCGAGTCTTATGTCGCCACTGTTGGATCTTGCGAACAGGTGCGCGGTCCCCTCTCCAAGCTTTCCCTCCAACCTGTGCGCGGTCCGGGTGCTCTCGGAAAGCGCCGTCGAGCTGTGGACCTGGCCCAGACTAGCCTCGAGCTCGATTTGCACGTCAGAGGACTGATCCAGACACAGGGAGATATCGCCGAGTACCTCGATGGTGGTCTCGCCCGCGCGAACTGCCCCGGCGAGACGCAGATCTCCGGTCACGGCACGGGCATCCACTCCCCCGACCGGATCGCGAATGACGACATCGCCGGTAATGCCCTGCAGGGTGCTGGTACCTCCCACGTGCTTCAGCGACACGTCTCCGTGCAGGTCGCGCAGTGTCAGCCCTTCCGCCAGACCGCGGACCCGCAGGTCGCCATGCATCACAGCGAGCTGTAGACTGCGGGCTTCATGCACCAGCACGTCGCCATGCACCTGGTTCAGCTCCACATTACCCGTCTGGTGCAGAGAAACGTCGCCACGGTGTTTGCGTAGCTCGACGGAGGCAATCCCTGCAGCATGGAGGTCACCGGCACACGATTCGAGAACAATGCTGGCCCCGGGGGGCACATGAACCGTGGCCGGCATGGTTGCCGAGATTTCCAGTCCGCTGTCGCTTAAGCGTATGGCTGCCAGGTCTTCTTCCCGCGCCAGCAGGAGCTGCACTTCGGGTTGATCCCAGCTTTGAGCACGCAGGTCGCCAGCACAGGCCAGGAAGACCAGCCGTGGACTCTGGCCCAGCGTGAAGGATTTGCTTTTCATCCTGTTGCCTCCTCTCTGCCAGCTAATCGCCCTGCAACAGGCGGACAGCCTCGTCGGAGCTGATCTTGCCCTGAGCCAGGTCGTCGAGAATCCTGCGCCTCTGGTCCGGGGGAAGGGCTGCTTCCTCACGCACCTCATATCCGAGCGCGCGAATCACGTCGAGCAGGCGGCTGCGAACGGTGGGGTAGGAGAAGCCCAGTTCCTCCTGCACCTTGTTGATCTTGCCCTCGCAGCGCACAAACGTCTCGACAAAGTGCAGTTGCTCGGGATTGAGCTGGTAAAAGCGCCCCAGGCCAAAATGCCCTTCCAGGGATGTGTCGCAACTGCGGCAGTGCAGGCGAGTGACGGTCAGATCCTCACCGCAGACCGGACACTTACCGGGTACCGGGTGCATGAGACCTCCTTGCCTCGGTTGGAGGCGGTACACAACGAGGTTCCAGAATGTCTTAATCCAATATAGTGCAAGATTGAGAATTTGTCAAGAAGGTCGTTGTGGCGGTGACAGAATCAATGTGCGGATAAACTACAGCGCGGGATGGGAAGGAGAAAGACGGGCAGCCCCCGGCGAGGGGCTCAGCGGGCTCCGCCGGTGGGTGGCCCGTCCGGGTGCGTGGCCGGACAGGCGTCTCCTGCAGCGAGGCCGAGTAAGCATCCGTTGTCGAGACGGAGGTGCAGAGCGCCCGAATCGTCCACCGCTTCGGCAAGGCCGACGTGGCTCTCCGTACCGCAGTTCACCCGCACGCGCTGTCCAATCGTCTCCAGGGCCGCGGCCCACTCGCTTATTGGCCACCGACCCTGTTCCAGGTCGGCGTAACGCCCTTCGATGCGTCGCAGGAGCTCCTGTAGAAGGGGCACCCGCGGCACAACCGCACCAAGCTGCTGCTGCAGGCTGGTAGCGTCGAACGAAGGTGGCAGCGCGTCCGCAGGCATGTTCACGTTGAGCCCGATGCCGACTACTGCATAGTCCAGCTCTGCCCCTGTGACTCGCAGCTCGGTCAGGATGCCGCCCGCCTTGCGGCCGGAAAGCAGCAGATCGTTCGGCCATTTGAGCCGGGCTGTCAGGCCGGTGCAGGCCAGGATGGCGTCCCTCAGGGCCAGCGCCGCGAGCATGGTCACCACCTGGGCATGCTCTGGCTGGACTGGCGGGCGCAGGATCAACGAAAGGAGGAGCGACGTGCCGGCCGGTGCAATCCAACGGCGATCCAACCTGCCGCGCCCGGCAGTCTGCTCGTCAGCGAGCACCAGGGTGCCCTCCTGCTCGCCCTGCGCCGCCAGAGTTCTGGCGAGGGCATTGGTGGAATCCACTCGGCGGTAAAGCAGGACCCGGCGGCCCATGCATCGCGTGCCCAGACCGTCGAGGATTTTCGCGACAGAGAGGTCAGCGGAGCCCATGCATCTGCCGTTCACTAGCCGCCATGGAATACGGTGGTCAGTTTGATGGTGTCATCCGGTCGGACCTCATCGCCCGGGCGCAGGATCTTGCCGCCGCGCCAGGCGTGCACGTCCACGCCCATGCGCAGACCTGCCGCCAGGACTGCCTCCCGCGCGGTCATTCCATCTGACCATGTAATTTCCCAGAGCCTATCACGAAAAGTAAGCTTCATCTGCCCGATCCGGCTAACGCAGCCACCCACAAGCGTTGGGTCATTGTAGCGACTACCCGGGGCACAGGCAAGAGAGTCAGGCGAGCATCTCCTGAATGGCCTGGTCCAGCAGCTCCAGAAACTGGGCGAACGACGTACGTTGATAGCCCAGGGTGGCCTGAGACTCGTCCGTGTCGTACCAGTCGCACCAGCCCGGCGTCTTGGGAAAGTGAGTCTTCTCCACAGGTACATCCAGCAGCCTGCACAGCGCCTCAGCATACTCATGACCGAGCATCTGCCAGCTCTTGCCGCCGGCTATGTTAAAGACCCTATCGACGGCGGCCCTGCTTTCCACCGCAGCGACGAGTGCGCCGATCACATCAGCCCGGTTGATGAACTCCATCCGCTGGTCCGGCTGGAACGGCCAGGTGTCCGGCGGATCCAGAAGGGCCGGAACGGAGATGCCGGATACCCTCAGGATGGTGTAAGGGACTGCCGACTCCAGGATTGCCTTCTCCGCCGCCACCTTGCTCTCCCCGTATATGTCCATGGGTTTTTGCGGGTGTGAGCTGCGAATCGGCGGATCGGAGCGAGTCGTGTCCCCATAGGTGGCCACGGACGAAGTGAGAATCAGGCGCGCCTTTCCGCCTGCAGCGTGGATGGCGGCCAGCAGATTCTTGGTGCCCTGCACGTTCACAGCCATCGTTTTGTCGCGATTCCGCTCGCTGTTGGGTGGCAGGAGAGCCGCCAGGTGCACGACCGTCTCAACGCCCTCCAGGGCCGCATGGACGGTAGGCACATCGCCGATGTCTCCCTTGAGGACCTCAACGTTGTCCACGCCCTCGAACGCACTGAAATCCATGAAGGGCAGGTCAAAGATGCGCACCGCATAGCCGTGCTCCATGAGTACAGAGGCCAGTTCCTTTCCCACGCCACCGGCGCCGCCGGTGAGGAGGACCCTTGTCATGCCATTCGCTCCTTGTTGCAGAGTATCGTCGAACGACTCAGGTGACCTGGATAACGTGGGCTGCCGGCCTGGTTCTTGCACCGGGCCGGCAGCTCGCTCATCCCAGTCGAGACATGCGACCCGCGGTTGCCCATTGCAGCGGCACCGCGACGGGGTCCATCTACCCGGATGGCCTAACCGTAGAGCTCCTCTGCCACGTCCTCCATGCCTCCGATCAACTCCAGTATGATTCTGCTGGGCTTGCCCGTCTTGGGGTCCCAGCCCATCCCGTTGAAGAAGTTGGCGGCAAGTTGCTTGTGCTTGATGGTGATCCCGGCGAGCGGCCCCTCGGTCTGCGGTGGCTCGCCCACAAGGCGCGGCGGAATCACCCAATCCTTTGGCTTCAGACCCTCGCGCAGGTTGAAGACATGCCGCATATTCATCACGCGCATTCCCGCGCGGAAGCTGTCCTGCGACTTGAAATTCCAGCCAGTGGCAGCCTCCATGTACCGGCGGGTGAAATCCTGCGGTGAGGCATACATGCCGAAGAGGCAAAGGCCTGTGCAGTTGAGCACTTCGAACGTAGTGCTGACCATCATGTCCATGAAGGAGGTTCCCGTTGCATTGTACTTGCCCGGGCTGGGGTCCTGCATCTGCATCATGCCGGTTCCGCCCTTGACGTGCCGCGCGGGCGTGGGGTCATACTGGTAGGTGCGGGCGAACCCGGGTCCGAGCTTGGGGTCGTGCATGGGCGCCTCGATGCCGCGCACTGTGTTCAGGAACTGCTTGCCCTTGCCAAGCTTTTCCGCCGCAGCGGCCGAACCGAGGGCCAGAATCTTGCCAAAATCGCTGGATTCGGCAATCGCCTGGGTGATGGCCACGATAGCGTCTGCATTGCCCCACTTGAGCTCTATGCCGCCCGTGTCTGCTTTGCTGAACAAGCCGTTCTCATAGCACTCGATGGCCCAGGCAACCGTCCCTCCGACAGAGATGGTGTCCAGTCCGTAGCGGTTGCAGATATGGTTGCACTTGATGATCGAGTCCACGTCCGAGTTCAGGCACAGGCTGCCGAAGGCGGCCATAGTCTCGTACTCGGGGCGTTCCGTCTCGCCGACCGGCCATTTGCACTGGTCCGCCTTGTACTCGGCTCCGCAGCCCAGCGGGCAAAAGGCGCAGGCGTACTTCTTGGTCTTGAACTGGGCATCGAAGGTCGGGCAGCTGACTTTCATCGCCGCCTCTTCGCCAAAGTCCACGATACCCACGCCGCCCCAGTTCTTCACCGGCGAGTCGCCGCTGAGAGCCGACATACCCGTACCGGCTCCTGTTCCGTACTCGGAGAAAGCGCCCACCACCATCTGCGCCATGGGATCGGTCTTCATGTGCGCGGTGACGGCGCGGGTTGTTGCCTTGAAGGCGGCTGGGTTGGCCACACGAATCTCGCCGGATCCCAGCGCGACGATTGCCTTGAGCTTCTTTGAGCCCATCACAGCGCCGCCACCGCCGCGGCCGGGTGCGCGGTGCGTCTCGTTGATCGGGCAGGCCATCAGAGAGAGCTTTTCGCCGGCAGGTCCGATAACCGAAGCGCGCAGCTTCTTCGCACCCGTCTCGGCGATCAGCTCCTCCACGGTCTCGACGCTGTCCTTGCCCCACAGCTTCCTGGCATCGCGGATTTCGGCCCTGCCGTCCTGCACCCACAGGTACACTGGCTTCTTCGCTGCCCCCGAGAAGAAGACGGCATCAAAGCCGGCCTTCTTCAGTTCCGGGCCAAAGTAGCCGCCCGAATTCGCGTCATTCCAACCGCCTGTGACGGGCGACTTGTGCACGATCATGTACCGGCTGCCAAACAACGCCCCCGTACCGGTCAGGGGACCGGTGACGAAGCCGAGGATGTTGTCCGGCCCCAGCGGATCGACTCCGCCTTTCATCCGGTCATAGAGTACCCGGGCCCCGATGCCGTAGCCACCGATGAAATTCTTGGCCAGGCCTTCCGTTAGCTCCTGAGTCTCTGTGGTGCCCTTGCTGAGGTCCACAAAGAGCATCTTTCCGACATATCCGCCGTTCATCATTTCCTCCGTTTCGTTTTCGCGGCTCGCGGCTCTCTCTGCTTGCGGCCTGCGCAGCGAGCCTGTCTCCGGCTTGGAGTTCGCGCTCGCTGGCCTTGCCCTTGGGCTTGAGGCTCGCCTCGGCCAGGGAGATCTTGGGTCGGTCGTGGGTGTACGGATACTCGGGCTTCCACTCGCCGCCGTGCAGGCCCTTGCGGTTCACCAGGCCCCACGGTTTTTCCGGGCTGTACTTGGGCATCCAGAAGTCGAACTCCGGCGCCGGCTTGGAGGTTATCAGTTCATACTCTGACGTTCCCAGACCGTTGTAGATGCCCGAGTGGATCTGCGCCCACTGGCTGACCGTGGCCATACTGCTGAGGTTGGTGAAGCGCTCTGTGCCTGGGTCGCCGAAGCCAAAGTCGTCTGCCTTGGAGCCGGGCATGCCGGCGGATGCCTCCGCCATCTCCAGGCAGGCCATGTCGATGGCTACTGGATCCTTGGAGGCAAAGACGCCCATATTGGGAACCAGCTGGCGGTCGTGGAAGTTGACGCAATCGCACCAGGGTGTGATGTCTATGCCATAGGTGACGTAGCCAACCTTGTTCTTGCCGATGGCATGGACGTAGCCGGAGAATGCATCAGGGATGGTGATGGCCCAGAACCGCATGATCTCGGGAGGGGGCGCGAGAATCCCCGAGAAGAGCGCCGGGCCGAAGCAGCTTGCGCACTGATGGCAGCGATCCGTGTCGGTCTGGAACACGCCGTCCTTTACCGAGGGTGCTCCAAACGGACAGTTGGAGATGAACCGGTCGAGCACCGATGGCTTCTCTCCCTGCTGCGCTGCCTCCACGGCCTTGGGATTCACGGTCCAGGCAAGGCGTCCATAGTCCGGATGGTTCAGCAGGTGCGTGCAGAGTTTGCCGCGCTTGGACCCGCAGCCAATGCCCACGTTCTTCATGGCGCCGCCGAAAACGCCCATCGGATGCCCTTTGAAGTGGGTGACCACAATCATCGCATCGAGGTCCTTGAGCTGCTTGCCCATGTACGTGTGCTTCAGGAAGGTGCCGTGAGGGATTTCGACCTTGACGTCGTCCAGGCCGTAGTCCCCATCGCACACCCAGATCGGGCAGCTCAACGTCTCTTCGGTCATGCCATGGCGGGCTGCAGTCCAGAGCATGTCCTCTTTGGTGCCGCGTGATGTGTACTCGTTGAAGGCGATCGTGGTGCAATCAACGACAACCGGCTTGCCCTTGAGCTTCTTGATCTCTTCCACGATGGAGCGAATCATCTGCGGCCGGAGGTTCATCGTGTTGCCGTATTCGCCCATGTGGATCTTGACGCCTACCGTGTCACCGGGCTTGAACAGCTCTCCGAGGCCCGCATCCCGGAATACCTTGACCGCTTTGAATTTGAGACTTTCCGGAAGCGAGTTGGCGCGGTCATTCATATAGAAGACTGGACTTGCCATGTGGTATTCGGCTCCTTTCGTCGAGCTTGACTCTCACTCCCGCCGGGCGGGAGGGACTGCTTCGGGGTAGCTTGACTGCTGCGCGCAACAGCGACACGGTTCCTCAGTGAAATGGGCGCGGGTCGTCCTCCTTCCGTCTCGTGTGGCCCGGCATCCTCGGAACGCACAGGAGGCAACGCGAGCGATGAACCGTCGAGAAGACGGTACCACAGCTCTGGTTGCCTCCTTTGCGAGAATGGCAGGTATGGCGATTGCTCACCGTGCCCTGGCGCCTAGCCCTCCCCGGGGGAGGTTATGGGTCGGAGGTTGCACTGGCAGCGCAACTCTCTGGTCTCTGGGTGCTGGCCCTCTTTTCCCTCCGCCTACCGTTGAACTGTCGGACTAGGTCAATACCTGGACTTTGCTGGCGATCAGCCGCGCCAGCGTCTCCAGACGCAGCGACAGGTCGGCAACTCCCTCCACAGCAGCCCCGGCGTCAGCTGCTTCTCCGCTTGAGTTGGAGACCGCAATGACCTCGAGTCGCTTGGCAGAATCCAGGCAGTCCTGGGCCATGTCGGTTCCCTGCTTGCCGCGCAGCCACACCTTGTCGCGGCACAGCTTGACCCATTTCATGGCCGCCTCCAGTTCGGACTTGAACTCGACCGCCTCGTCGGCCGAGAGGCCGTTCACGATGTTGCCCACATTTCCGGTCAGATTGATGATGATCTGATACGTTTCCTCGATCAGCTCCCTGCCATCCGCCATTCGCTTCCTCGCTCCTTGTGTTCGTTGTTGTAGATCAGGCCACACATGCGCTGAACGACTGCTGCAGAACCGTCTGGTCTTCAAGCCCTTCGCCGATCAGAACGATCACACTCTCGCGCGGTTCGTCCGGTTGCCACAGCCGGTCCGCCTGCGAGTGAAAAGTACGGCGGACGCTCTGAAACACGTAGCGGTACTCGCTCCCGCTAAAGTTCAAAAAGCCCTTGCCTCGCAGGATCTTGTAGCCGCGGGTCATGAAGAGGTCCTTGATCCAGAGGTTGACCCTGTCCTTATCCAGAGGGCGCCGCTCGGTCAGCACGACGCTGCGAATTCGGTCCACTGTCTCTCTCCCATCCTGATCGGGATCGGTTTCACGCATCTTGGCCGCAGCAGGCACGGATTCGAACAGGCGCACGTTCAAGAGCCCGTGCAGGTCCGTGGCGCAGTACTCAGTACGGATGATCTGTGCCACGGGGTTCATGCGTTGCAGTCTGCGCTGGAGCCGGTCGACACGCGAAGGATCGACCAGGTCCATCTTGTTGAGCAAAATGAGGTCAGCCAGTGCTACCTGCTCGGCAGCCACCGGGTACTCATCCAGATTCTCTTCACCGTACTCGGCATCCACGACCACGACACAGCCGTCGAGGCGGTAGTAGTCTCTCATGGGGTCCAGCCAGAAGAGGGTGATCAGGAACTCGCAGGTCCAGTCCGCTGGTTTCGAGAAGAAGGTAGTCAAAGTCCGGCCCCGGATCTGGAGTGCTGCCCTGGCGGTTGTCGGGGTTCTCGTAGAGGCCCTTCAGCTTCCAGTAGAGGATAGTCTGGGGATCGATAAAGTGGCTTCCGCCCGAAACCACGTGCACGCGCGCCGAGCCCTCAGGGATTAGTCTGCCATCCACTCCGACGTCGCTGAACTCACGGATGATGACCTCGGCTCTGGGTCGTTGCGGCTGGCGCAATATGTGCGTGAGAAGGGTGGTCTTGCCGGCGCCCAGGAAGCCCCCGATGATGGTTACAGGGATACGTCTGGCCCGTGCGCCGCACGACGGACACGAACTTGGGTGGGAATGGTGCTGGGGGTGATGCCGTGACTCGTTCAGCAGGGTCAGAGCTTCTTCGACCAACGGCAGACTCCTCTAGTCCAGACTGACGTCGATGTCACGAACCGGGACGGCTCTAGTTGCCTTCGTCTGACTTGCGATAGCTTTCCATGGACAGGCGCAGGCGATCGCTCCTCGACCAGGTTTCTGCATAAAGGACCTTACGCCCCTGGTCATCGAAGAGGGTGCGCTCGATGAAGAGTGTTGGCGTGCCGCGTTCCACGTCCAGCCGCCGGGCGACTGCCGAAGGGGCCGAGACTGCGGCGAACACGTCATGCGCGCGCGCGATTCGGATGCCTGCCGCTCGCTCGAGAGTAGTGTAGACGGTCTGCAGTGTGAGATCCGCGTGAAGCAGTATGGCACAGCTTTCGCCGGGGAGGTATACCTCCGTGTACAGGAAGGGAGTCTCCTTCAGATGCACAAGCCACTTCAGATACAACACCGACTCGCCTGGCTGCAGACCAAGCACAAGGCAGACCTTGGGCGGGGGTGCAGCCATACGCTGCTCGAGCACGGTAGTGCTATGCGGCAGGTGATCCGCGTCGAGGATCTCGGTCACACTGCGCAGTCGCTGTTCCATGCGGCCTTCGAAGGCCTCGCTGCGCACGAAGGTGCCTTTGCCCTGGATCTGAAGGAGGAGGTGAGCGGACGTCAACCTGGCCATCGCCTTGCGCAGGGAACTGCGACTCACTCCCATGGCTTTAGCCAGCGCCGGCTCGGAAGGGAGACGGTCGTTACTCTGCCAGTCGCCGACCGTGATCTTGTAGGTCATCCAGTCTGCGATCTGCTCGTAGACGGGTTCTGGCCTGCTCTTATCGACAACCTGGCTGTAGTGCTCCGTTGGACTGACCTCCGCTCGAAGTGGAGCGCTGTCTGCAGACATCTGCATACATTATACCGTGACCTGCCGGTTTGTCAAAGGACAATACGATCCGGTTTTGCGGTTTGCCAAAGAAGCACCTCTGCACGACAATAGTGCAGCCGCCGCAACATGGCGCTGGCGGCGCGTTCGCCTGGGGACCATAGGGTGCTGGGGTGGAGATGGCTGATGAGCAAGCTGCGTGCCTGGATAGCTCTGTCCAGGCCTCCCTTTCATATCGTGGGCATACTGCCCTTCCTGCTGGGCACGCTTGTCGCCTGGCGCCTGGAGCAGGTCTTTTCCTGGCAGGTCCTGGCCTGGGGCGTGCTGGGGGTGGTCTTGATCCTTCTGGCCACCTACTATGCGGGGGAGTACTGGGACGTGGCAGAGGATGCCCTGTCCGGGCAGATCGGTGGCAGCCGGTTCTCCGGAGGGTCGCAGGTGGTGCAGCGGGGCCTGCTCTCCCGTGCGGTTGCTCTGTGGGCATCGCTGCTGTGTCTGCTTCTGGCCGGCGGGGTTGGATTGCTGCTTAGTCAGGTCTATGGCACAGGGATGTGGACGCTCCCCCTGGGGGCCATGGGGGCCGTAGGCGGGTTCTTCTACTCCACCGGACCGGTTCGCTGGGTCAAGCGGGGCTGGGGCGAGCTGTGGATCGCGTTCTGCTATGGCTGGCTTCCGGTGGCCGTCGGGTGCTATCTTCAAACGGGGCTGGTTCCTGACGTGGTACACTGGGTGGCTCTGCCCATCGGGCTGAGCATCTTTAACGTCATTCTGCTCAACGAGTTTCCCGACCACGCTGCCGACCTGGCTTCCGGCAAGACCAACCTTGCCGTCCGGCTCGGTCTGGAGCGTTCGGCCAGGCTCTACGCGCTGGTTTCGGTAGGGACCTGGATTGCCTTCCTGGCTTCCCTGACCGGAGGTGTGCCGAAGGTAGTCCTGCTTCCTGCGGCACCTGTGGCACTGCTATCGTGCCGGGTGACCGGGGCAGTGCTGGCAGGGCGCTGGCGGGACCGGCGTGCTCTGGAGCGTCTCTGTGCCGCCAACCTGGCCATAAACCTCGGCGTGACCGCTTCTTACATTCCGGCATTTGTGAGGTAACCCGATGGTCAGGTGGGATGAGGCCTGGGGACCGCGTCCGAAGCGGGTGGTGGCTCCCTACTGGTGGCCGCCAGGTCTCATCCTGAGGCAGGCTGCCAGCGCTCTGTACGTGGGTGCGCTTGCTCACTGGAGGGGGATACCGGGGTGGTTCGCCCGCTACGGGTTTCGCTGCCTGCCCGGCGCGGCCGGATCGCGAGGAATGGGGTGTATCGGCTTTCCGCCGCACCCGGTCTGGGAAATGACCACGGCGTGCAATCTGCACTGCATCCACTGCCACACCTCGGCAGGCAGGCCTTCGGCCGACGAGCTCACCACGCCTGAGGCGAGGCGTATGCTGAACGAGCTGGCCACGAACGCGGATTTCCGCATGATGGCCTTCACCGGCGGTGAACCGCTGTTGCGGCAAGATCTGTTCGAGCTTCTGGCTTACTCACATGCGCTCGGTTTCAACAACACGATAGCCACCAACGCCACCCTGGTCGATGAGGCCGTGGCACGTGATCTGAACCGGCAGGGAGTTGTGATCGCCGCCGTGAGCCTCGATGGTTTTGACGCGGCAAGCCACGACCGCATCCGGGGGTCACGAGGCGCCTTCGATGCCGCGCTGGCTGGAATGAGGGCACTCAGGAAAGCAGGGATCCTTCTTCATGTCAACATCACGGCCATGGAGTACAATCTGGACCAGTTGGAGCCGCTGGTCCAGCTCGTGGAAGCGCTCGGTGCGGGCATCCTGCTGTTCTACCAGCTTGTGCCTGTTGGTCGTGGGAAGGGCATCGGGGCTGCGTCTCTGGACTTGAGCGCCAACGAGAAGTTGATCCGCTTCATGGCCCGCGCCCAGGAGGACGCTCGCGCCATCATGGAGCCAGTTGCCGGCCCCCAGTACTGGCCCTTCCTGTTGCAGCGTGCAGGTATCCGCTCGGGGCATCGTCTTCGCCTGGCTGAGTGGGTCTTTCACGGGTGCTCGGCCGGTCGGGGCTTTGTCTACATCAAGCCCAATGGCAAAGTGTGGCCCTGCCCCTTTATCGAGCTTGCCTGCGCAGACGCCCGGGAAGAGGGATTCCTGGATACTCTGAACCGTTCTGCGGTGATCCAGGACCTGCAGCAGCGCGAGGCGCGTCTTGGCGGTCGCTGTGGCAGGTGTACGTACCGTCGTTTGTGTGGAGGCTGCCGCGGCCGTGCTCTGGCCACAACCGGCGACCTTCTTGCCGAGGATCCGTTCTGCTTCCTCGAGCCATGTGCTTCCGCCGAGGTGACAAGTGCCGAATAGTGCGGTCAGCATCATTCCTCTGAGGTCCATTCGAGCAGAGCTGGCGGAGGTGGAACAGCTTCTTCTGGAGGCCATCGCAGCAGCGAACGAGCCTTTGCGCGCCGCTCTGGAGCCCCACCTCATGGGTGGCAAGCGTCTGCGTGCCGGCCTGGTTCTGCTGACCGGATCACTGTTCTCTGCACCTTCCTTGCCTCTGCAGCGGCTGGCCGCTGCCATCGAACTGTTGCACGCCGCTACGTTGGTGCACGATGACATCATCGACCAGTCGGACCTGCGCCGCGGGAACCCGACTCTGCACACAATCTGGCCGACCAGTGTGGCCATCCTGGCCGGCGATTTCCTGCTCGCCCAGTCCGTTGCACTCGTCGCAGAGCTGCAAAACCCTCGCATCCTGCGCAGTCTGGCCGACGGCCTGCGCCGGGTTAGTGCGGGTGAGATCAGGGAGACGCTCGGATCGACCGGCGTGGTGCAAGGCAAGCAAGAGTACTACCTTGGCACAGAGGCCAAGACGGCTGCCCTGTTCGCCGCGTCGGCGGCGATGGCCGCTATGGTCGCCGGCGCGGTTGACTCCACAGTGGCCACTCTGGCCTCCTTCGGGCGCGAGCTCGGTATGGCCTTTCAGGTGGTCGATGACGTGCTGGATATCAGCGCAGATGAGGTGACGCTGGGCAAACCGGCGGGCAGTGACCTGAGACAGGGGCTGGTGACTCTTCCTGTGTTGCTGTTTCTGGAGCAGCATCGCAATACGGAGGTGGTCACTCGGGTGCTCGAAGGGCAACGGGGAGAGCCGGCAATCAAGGCGGCCGTGGATGCGATCCGCGGCTCCGGATCCGTCGAGATGGCGATGGATGAAGCACGCGGTTTCGCCGACCGGGCCAGGTCCATTCTGGCCGGATTTCCGGATGGAGTTGCACGTGGCGAGCTCTACGCCATGGTAGACTATGTGGTGACAAGGCCGGCCTGACGACCCTGAGGCTTCCCCGGACCTTTCCAGCCCCTCCCGGTAACCTCCTGTGGCGCGAGCGGGTTGACCAAGAGCCCGAACGCGGATACACTGTCCATTGAGCAAAGCGACTGAGGAGCAATGTGGTCCAGACGGTTGATTGCATCGTCGAGAAGGCCAGCGCCCTGCTGACGCTGTCCGGGGCAGGCCCCGCCCGCGGCCCGGCCCTGGGTCAACTGGGTCCTATCGAAAATGGAGCGATGGCGATTGATGGCCAGACCATCCTTGCCGTCGGCACTACCCCTGAGATTCGCCAGTCCTACGATGCTCGCCAGGTGATCGACGCGGGTGGCCGCGCCGTGGTACCTGGCTTTATCGATCCCCACACTCACCTGATCTTTGCCGGTTCACGCCAGAACGAGTTCGAGCAGCGCCTCAGCGGGGCGACCTACCAGCAGATCATGGCCTCTGGCGGTGGGATTATGAGCACCGTGCGGGCTACTCGCGCCGCCTCGATGGATGAGCTGGTGTCCGCCGCCCTGCCACGGTTGTCGCGTTTTCTGGCCCACGGAACTACCACGGTCGAGGCAAAAACCGGCTATGGCCTGACGACGAACCATGAGCTAACCTCCCTGGCGGCCATTCACCACCTGAGCCGGTGCAGCCCCATCGAGCTGGTCCCGACCTTTCTGGGAGCCCACGCTGTCCCCGAGGAGTTCTCAGGTCGAACCGGGCAGTACGTCGACCTCGTGGTACACGAGATGCTGCCGGTAGTGACTGGCAGCGGCAGGCATTCACAGACCGGTTCGACACCCATGCCGAGCTACTGCGACGTGTTCTGCGATGAAGGGGCGTTCGACCTCTCGCAGACGGAGCGCATTCTGCGCGCTGCTCGCTCGCTGGGTCTGGGCCTGAAGGTACACGCTGACGAGTTCGCCCATCTGGGTGCGGCACAGTTGGCGGCTGACCTGAGAGCCGTGTCGGCCGAGCATCTGCTGCATACCTCATCTCAAGAGATGTCGGCCCTGGCCGGCGCGGGTGTGGTCGGGGTCCTGCTCCCGGGCACCCCGTTCGGCCTGGGACTACACGAGTACGGGGATGCCAGGAGCATGATCGCCGCAGGGATGATCGTGGCTCTGGCCACCGACCTCAATCCGGGCACCTGCTACTGCGAGTCCATGCCTTTCGTGATGGCTCTTGCCTGCCGCTTCATGCACTTGACTCCCGCCGAGGCCCTGGTGGCCAGCACAGTGAACGCGGCATTTGCCATTGGCAGGGGCTCGGATCTGGGCAGACTGTGGCCCGGCTACCAGGCGGACGCCGTGATCCTGGACGAAAGCGACTACCGGTCGCTCGCCTATCGCTTTGGCACCAATCCCGTGTATTCCGTGATCAAGAAGGGAAAGGTAGTCTACCAATAAAGGGAAGGGAGAGAATGGTGGATCAAGAAAAAATCGCCGAGCTCGAGCAGATTGCCAGGCGTGTCCGCTGCGACATCATCTATGCGCTGGTTCACGCTCAGTCCGGGCACCCGGGAGGGTCTCTGTCGGCAACCGACTTTAGCGTCGCGCTGTACTTTCACACCCTAAAGCACCTGGCGCACACATGCACCTGGGAGGGTCGCGACCGCGTCATCTTCTCCAAGGGGCACGTCACGCCGCTCATCTTCTCTCTGCTGGCCGAGGCCGGCTACCTGGAGCGAGAGGAGCTCAAGACGTTCCGCAAGTACGGCAGCCGGCTGCAGGGACACCCCAACCTGGAGTGTCCGGGGATCGAAGTGGGCACAGGGTCACTGGGCCAGGGTCTTTCCATCGGCGTGGGTCTGGCTCTCGGACTGCGTCTGGACGGCAAGCCCAATCGAGTCTACTGTATCATGGGCGACGGGGAGAACCAGGAGGGTTCGACCTGGGAGGCCATCATGTCGGCCGGGCACTTCAAGCTCGACAATCTGTGTGTCGTGCTGGACAACAACGGCCTGCAGATCGATGGCTGGGTCGAGGATGTCATGGGCCTGCAGCCCCTGGCGGACAAGTGGCGTTCCTTCCGTTGGAACGTGATCGAGATCGACGGCCACAACATGGCCGAATGCGTTCAGGCCTTTGACCGCGCCGCCCTGGCGAAGGGTCAGCCAACGGTAATTCTGGCCAAGACGGTCAAGGGGAAAGGAGTCTCGTTCATGGAGAACCGCGCCGAATGGCACGGCAAGGCCCCCAAGCCGGACGAGGCGCGCCAGGCCCTGCAGGAACTGGCCTGCCCGGCCGAGTACTTTGACTTTTAAGGAGCTCATCATGACAGCTACAGAGCCCCAACTGGATGGGACAGAAATCAAGTGGAAGCCGACGAGGGATGGCTACGGCGATGCCCTGGTGGAGATGGGAGCGCTGGACGAGCGGATCGTCGTTCTGGGTGCGGACTTGAGCGACTCGACGCGAGCGCTCTGGTTCTGGAAGAAGTATCCGGAGCGCTTCTTCGAGTTCGGGATCGCCGAACAGAATATGCTTAACGCGGCAGCGGGTCTCAGTCTGGCCGGCAAGATCCCCTGGGTCAGCACCTATGGAGTCTTCGTAGCCGGGCGGGCGTGGGACCAGATCCGAACCACGACCTGCTACAGCAAGCTGAACGTCAAGATTGCCGGGGCGCACGGCGGCATCTCGGTTGGCCCGGACGGTGCGACGCATCAGGCGCTCGAGGACGTGGCGACCATGCGCGTGCTGCCCAATATGGTGGTCATCGTACCCTGCGACTATTACGAGACGAAGAAGGCGGTTATCTGGGCCTGCAAATATGTCGGACCTGTCTATGTCCGCTTTGGCCGCGAGCCAGTGCCCATGGTCACCGGGCCGGAGGACCCCTTTGAGATGGGAAAGGCCAATCTGGTCCATGATGGCAAGGACCTGACGATCATCAACAACGGGCCAATCCTGTACGAGTGTATGAAGGCCGTTCAGGCACTCAAGGCAAAGGGCATCTCTGCCCGGCTGCTGAACATGCATACGGTTAAGCCGATTGACCGAGAGGCCATCGCCGCCGCAGCGCGGGAGACAGGCGCCATTGTCACGGTGGAGGAGCATCAGGTGCAAGCCGGATTTGGCAGTGCGGTCGCCGAGGTTGTCGTGCAGACCCACGCTGTGCCTATGCGCTTCATCGGCATTCAGGATCGCTTTGGCGAGTCCGGAAATCCCGACGAGCTGTTCAAGGAGTTCGGGCTCACAGCGGCGGATATCGTCAGGGCGGCCGAACAGGTGTTGGAAGCCAAGTCTCGCTCTTAGCCCGGCGAGAAGAAGGCTTTCGAGAGGTGAAAAAGAGTCAGCCCGGCCTGTTTCCAGGTCGGGCTGATCGCTATGGCAGGAGAGTGGGCCTAGTGCGAGGGCTGCCGGCCCGGTTCTGGCGTGTGCACGCCAGGATTCAGGCCTATCGGATCGTCATCGGCCAGCCGGCGATTATGCATCGCCAGGCAGACAGCTGTGATGAGCAGTGCCACGAGCAGTGCCAGGTCAGTCATTGTTCCCTCCTCTTGTGCCTTGGGGCGCTTCCAGAGACCATCTCGCTACAAGGCTCCAATCTTGAAGACGAGAGACCTGCCATGACGATACGGGTGCTGCCTTGCACTTGGCGCGCGGCTCACCCGGCGATAGAATGGTAGTAGCCGGGCACGATTCTGTCGGCCGGCGGACCCATCGGTCTGGTCAACTCGGGTGCGAGCAGGAGAGAAGATGAAAGACGCCACTTTGTGCTTTGTCCTCGATGCCGGCTCGCCACAGCGAGTGCTGCTTGGATACAAGAAAGGCGGCTTCGGCGAGGGCAAGTTCGACGGTTTTGGCGGCAAGGTGGAGCCAGGCGAG
This sequence comes from Anaerolineales bacterium UBA2200, assembly GCA_002327925.1. Classification (GTDB taxonomy): domain Bacteria; phylum Chloroflexota; class Anaerolineae; order UBA2200; family UBA2200; genus UBA2200. The sequence goes on along the minus strand of DCVA01000003.1, from coordinate 57,557 downwards.
ACCACCTCCGTGGCCGCCGCACGTGAGCTGATGGAGGAGTCGGGCCTCGTTGTCTCGCCCGGCGAGCTGGAATATGTGGCGCATCTCGACTTCCTGTTTCCCCATCGCCCCGAATGGAGTCAGATCGTCCACGCCTTCGTGGCTCACGGTTGGGCGGGCACTCCGACCGAGAGTGACGAGATGGTGCCGCAGTGGTTCGAGTACCAGGAGATCCCGTACGCTCGGATGTGGGGCGACAGCCTCTACTGGTTGCCCCTTGCTCTGGCCGGCAAGCGTCTGCACGGGCACATTGAGTTCCTCGCGGATAATGAGACCGTAGGCAGTGTCGGGCTGTGCCCTCTCGACGCCGCTTCGGCCACGGCTCTGGCCTCCGGCCTCTCAGGGAGCGCCGGCAACTACCCGGCGGACCAGGATCAGCTCTACAAGCTGCGGGCGGTTGCCACGGGGCTGAGTCGGCGTTTTCCCGCTGGGAACGATGCCTTCCAGATCATGACGTGTCTGCTAGAGGAGTGCGGTGAGCTGGCGCAGCAGGTCAACCACTTTATGGGCGCGGGCATAAAGGCCGAGAAGATGGGCGAGCCCAGCCCGACCCACCTGGCTCTGGAGATCAAACACGTACTTCTGAACGCGCTGCGGGTGGCGCAGCACTTTGGGGTCGAGCCGGAGCTGCGCGCTTCTGTCGAGTGCTCCTATCAGCAGCTCCTGGCCGAAGGCTGGATCGAAGGTGCAGCATCAACGCACGACGTAGGAGGCACCAATGGCTGAGATCCTGGCGGATCACCCCCGATTCATCATCAGGCGGCTGCGCCTGGCCCACTGCTCGAGGGGACCCCAACGCTGCAAGATCTGCGCGGAGCTGACGACACGCAGGATCTGCCTGCTCGACATTGCTCCCCCTCGCCCGGGCGAGGTGCAGAGGCCAGTGATCGAGGTGGAGAGCAACGGGCAGAGAATGTGGCGTGAGTACGAGATCGTGCGCTCCTTCGTGGACGAGGACGAGGCACGACAGTACGCGCTGGAACACGGCATCGTCGATGTCCGGCTCGAATCGGGAGAGGAAGATGCCTAGAAACGTAGAGATCAAGGCCAGAGTTGCAGACCTGGAGGCGGCGAGGCATAACGCAGCCAGACTGAGCGGTGAACCCTGTACTCTGCTGACACAGGAGGACACCTTCTTCCAGGTGCCGAAGGGGCGGCTGAAACTGCGGGTGCTGTCGCCGAGTGAGGCACAGCTCATCTACTACGAGCGCGCCGACCGGGCTGGTCCCAAGACGTCCAACTACTTCGTAACGCCTGTTGCCGATCCCTCATCACTGCTGGCGGTGCTCTCGGCGGGTCTCGGCGTGCGTGGGGTCGTGCGCAAGCAGCGCTGGCTTTACATGGTCGGGCGCACGCGCATCCATCTCGACCTCGTGGAGGGGCTGGGGAGCTTTCTGGAGCTGGAGGTGATGTTGGCGCCTGAAGAACCCGAGGAGTCCGGACGCCAGGTGGCGGTCAGACTGATGGAGGCCCTGGGTGTTCGCCAGGAGGACCTGGTGCAGGGCGCCTACATGGATCTGCTGTCGTCGAGCGACGCGGCACCGGAAGTTCGATAACCGCACAGGCCCCGGTCACGAGGCAGGGCCATTCGCCGGCTGCTAGCGCGGTGGAGAACTGGTCTGCGAAGTGAGGCTAGAATGAGTACCCTTGCGGCTGTTCCGCGGAGCATCTGGGAGATGGCCGGGATCACAGAGCATCTCGGAGGTCCGGAGGGGACCCGTCGCCTGCTCGCGCTGTGTGGAATGCACCCCGGAGAGAGGGTGCTGGACGTGGGCTGTGGCACAGGTCACACGGCTGTGATGCTGGTGCGTGACTACGGGGTTCGCCTCGTTGCCCTGGATTGCCTCGCTGTGAACACTGCCGCTACCCGTAGACGGGTGGACAAGCAGTGTTTGCTGCGGGACCCGCGTGTCACTAGAGCCGACGGGCACAACATGCCGTTCGCTGATGGTGAGTTCGACCTCGTAATCGCCGAATCGGTTCTGGCCTTCTGCCGGGCGGCAGACGTGCTGGCGGAGTTTCGCCGCATTCTGCGGCCGGGCGGCGTCGTTGGGCTGAACGAGATGACTCTCCTGCAATCGCCTCCGCGCGAGCTTGAGGAGATTCTACAGATTACTTTCGGCATCCATGCTCAGGAAGCGAATGGGTGGCGCCGCCTCCTCGCAGAAGCCGGCTTCGACCAGCTGCGGGATGATGTACGTCGCTTCAGCCTGCGTGAACAGGCCAGGAGCCACCGTCAGGTCGATGGCCTGGGGGGATACGTTCAGGCAATGACGAAAGGCCTGGCGAACCTGCGCCTGAGCAGAGTCTTCCTCAGCCGTACTATGCTGGGAGCATGGAGGCGATTCCTGCCGCTCATCGGCTATGGGCTCTACGCGGCTAGGCGAGCGCCGTAGTCAGTGGAGCGTTCACCCGGCCCTTGGGGCATGCCTCGGTTCGCGAACCAGCCAGTGAAGCACACCCCAGGTTGCCAGTGACAGTAACGCGGCAGTGAGAAACAGAGCCGTGTAGCTGGCCCGCAGTGCGATCAACCCGCCCAGAAGCGGGGCCACCGCAGAGAAGAGTCCAGGTACGGTATTGGCCAGGCCGATGTAGGTGGGCCGGTCTTCCGGATTGCTGAACTCCATGGTAATGGCGATCCCCGAGAGGATGTCTGCCGCGATCAGTGTGCCCATTGCGGCGAAGCCCACGTACATCCATACGGGGGAGGGTGCCAGGAAGGAGACCAGCATGGCCAGGGCCAGCAGGATCAGGCTGAGCTCCAGCACCAGCTTGTGCCCTCGTTTGTCTCCAAGTGCTCCGGCGCCCAGGTAGGCTGCCGTCTCTCCCGCCAGAAGCACCGTGGTGTAGAGGCCGGCCTGGCTGTCGCTCATCTTCCAGCGCTGGACTGCGTATACGGCGACAAACCCTATTCCCATTTTGGCGAAAGCCGTCATCACCCGGGTGGCCAGATAGGCGGCAAAGTTGCGGTCGCGGCGTAGAATCTCGGGCAGGCGCTGAGCGTACTGCCTGAGGGAGATGACGGGTTTGGAGGAGTGCAGAGGCGGCTCGCGGGTCAGGGCCAGGCTGCCCCACGAGGCGAGGATGAACAGCGCCAGCAGGGACACGCAGATCCCATAGTTGGTGGGGAATGGGTAGCGTGCCAGGATCCAGGCGCCCACCGCGGATCCCAGCATTCCGGTCGTTGTGCCCATAGCATTGGCCAATCCCAGCAGTCTGCCCCGGTAGCGCGAGGGGATGACCTTGGCCACCATATCCTGCCATGCCACGGCAATGATGCCCGCGCCCAGGGTGTGCCAGGTAAAGGTCAGGAAGAAGAAGACCAGAGCCAGATCAGGGCGCGAGCCGGCGAAGGCAAAGACCGAGGCGGCCATCACCACAAAGGGCAGCCGCTCAGTGAACAGGCCGAGGTTGATAACCAGCTTCTTCTTGACAGGCATACGCTCGACATAATTCGCCGTGAGCAATTGGGGCAGATACCAGCCGGCCCCGTTGATGGCTGTGACAAGGCCGATCAGGAGGGCATTGTCTGTCAGATGGCTGACGTACAGGGGCATGATCGTGCTGGGTGCGGCAAAGCTCAGTGCGAGCCAGAAGAAGGCCCCATCGGCCACATTGACGGCGAAATTCCAACGCAGGTCCCGCTGGATCTGGGTCTCGTAGGCTTCTCTCTCGGCAACGGCGCCGACGGACGTTGTACAGGGGTCAGAACCCATGAATCCTCATGCTGGCAGAATGGTCGCAGTTTACTCACGTCTGCTTCAGCAGGCAAGCGGCCTTTTGCAGAATTGGCCATTTCAGTGCACTATGAGGGTCTATGAGCGAGGGGATTGTGCCAGACAATGTGCGGGAGCCTAATCGGTCAGGGCAGTTGCGCCGGTCGCTGGCTCTGCCCCATGGCGAGGTAGGGTTGCCACTCTTCCTTCCCGATGCTACTCAGGGAGTCGTGAGAGGGCTCGAGGCCAGAGATCTCCTGGGTTGTGGGGTGGAAGCGCTGCAGATGAACGTGTTCCACCTGATGCAGAAGCCGGGTTCCTCCACCATCAAGGCGCTTGGCGGACTGCATGGCCTCTTTGGCTGGAACGGGCCCATCGTCACGGATTCGGGCGGATTCCAGATTTATTCGCTCATTCACCAGAATCCCAGCTACGGCAGTCTCACCGAACGCGGAATGTTGTTCCGCCCTGAAGGCTCGGAGAGGCGTTTCCAGCTCACCCCCGAAAAGAGCGTTCAACTGCAGCTCGAATATGGGGCCGACATCGTCGTCTGCCTCGATGACTGCACCGATGTCGACCAGCCAGCTGAAGACCAGGTCCAGTCTGTTCAGCGAACCGTGAAGTGGGCGCGGCGCTGCCGCGAAGAGTTCGACCGCAGGGTGGCTGATCGCGGCAAAGATAGCCCGCTGCTTTTTGCCGTGGTTCAAGGCGGGGGTGATTTCGATCTGCGCAAGCGCTGCGCGGAGCAGTTGCTGGAAATCGGTTTCGACGGCTATGGTCTGGGAGGCTGGCCTCTCGACAGCAGGGGCCAGCTGCTGCATGATGTCATCGCCTGGACGCGCGAGCTGATCCCGACTCAATTCCCTCTGCATGCTCTGGGGGTGGGCCAGCCGGGAAATCTGGTCACCTGCGCTCGTATGGGGTACAGCCTGTTTGACAGCACAATGCCCACTCGCGATGCCCGTCATGGCCGCCTCTTCCGCTTCGATGAGGATCCTGCAGCCAGCTCGCTCACGGACAACTGGTACTCTTACGTGTATGTGCAGGACGAGAAGCACATGCGGTCTCGTCAACCCGTTTCGCTGCACTGCGACTGCCTGTGCTGCACGGACTACTCTCTGGCCCTCCTGCATCACCTGTTCCGTGTGGGCGACAGCCTCTTCTACCGACTGGCAACGCTGCACAACCTCCGCTTCATGATGCAGCTCATCTCCCGGCTGCGTGTGCTGCGCCAGGGCCAGAATGGATGACCTGGAGCGTCTCGTCCGGGCTGTCGCTGAAAGCAAGAAGTACGCTTCCGTGTGCCCTGATCTGGTACGACGCGTTGGCGCTCGTGAGTTGTCTGCCAGGCGGTCGTGGAAGGCGGCGCTCAAGGCTACCAAGAGCCGGCTGCACCGGGTGGGTGGCGCATTCCTCGATGAGGAAGCGGATTATCCCTTCTGGCTGGAAGTCATGCGACGGGCGGCTCAGGGTGGCCGTCCGGACGAGCTTCGCGCTGCCTGTCGTAGCATCATGCAGCACCAGTCGTCGACCAGAGAGCGGCTGCCGATTCTCGAGCGGTTCTTCACCGAATCACTGGCCGGCCTCGAGCCCCCGAAGACGGTTCTGGACATTGCCTGCGGCCTGGCTCCGCTGAGCATACCCTGGATGCCCCTGGCTCCGGGAGCGCTCTATCTGGCCTGCGATATGTATGACGACCTCGCCGCCTTCCTGCGACAGGCACTGCCCCTCCTGGGGGTATCCGGTTTGGCCGAAGCATGCGATGCGGCCGCCAACCTGCCATTGGCCCTCTCAGCGGGACAGCTTACGGGAGAGGCCGACCTGGCGCTGATGCTCAAAAGTCTCCCCTGCCTGGAGCAGTTGGACAACACGTCAGGAAGGCGACTGCTGGAAACCGTCCCGGCCAAACGCGTGCTGGTATCCTTCCCAATGCGTTCTCTCGGGGGACGTGACAGGGGGATGCCGCGCAACTATGAGGAGCATTTTCGCGCACTGGTCTCTGGACAGCCCGGGCGCATCGAGCGTTTCGAGTTCCCGGGCGAGCTGGCGTTTCTGATCACGCGCTGACCGGCGCTGCTCGTGGTCGGCCTAACCTGTTCCGAGGGTCAGGAGGTACGGCATGGCTGGGGAAACGACGACGGAGGACCAGCAGACCCGTGACATGCTGTCGGCATTCGTGCAGCCGTGGCATGAGGCGGTGAACGACCCGGCTGCTGCACAAGGGCAGGTACTGAAGGACCTAGTGGATGGCTATGCTCGAACGCGCTACGGGCAGGAACACAACGCTGCCGGGGTCACCACGGTCGAGAGGTATCGCAGCAACTTCCCCATCGTTACCTACGAGAGCCTGAAGCCGCTCATCAAGCGCACGATGGCAGGTGAGACGGATCTCCTCCTCTACGAGGAGCCTGCGGGATGGGCGATCACCCGCGGAACAACGCGCGGTGAGTCCAAGTTCATCCCCATGACACCCACCGACATCATGAAGCGAGTGGCCGCAGGACGCGCCGTGATGCAGTACACGCTCCGCTCTGGCGAGTACGAGGTCTTCCGGCATTTCAATCTGAACCTCAACTTTCCGTCCGTGGTGGGCTCAGTGCGGATGGGGCAGCGCGATGTGGAGTATGGGTACAGCTCGGGAATCTACGTCAAGTACGTGTCCCAGTGGACTCCCTTACGTTCTCTGCCCGCACAGGAAGACATCGACGCGCTGGCCGGGGGCAAGACCAGAGCCGACTGGGAGCGCCGTTTCGAGCTCGCCTATGAACGCTGCAGGGACCAGAATGTCTCCGTGGTGGGAGGCGTGGCGCCTACGGCGGTTGCCTTTGGCCGCTATCTGAAGCGTGCCCATGGTGTCTATCCCAGGGACCTGTGGAAGGCGCGCGTGATGACCCTGGGCAGCGTACCGGGCATCAACACGCGCTATGTTCCTGCGCTGCGCGCGATGTACGGGCCGGTTACCATCATGGAGATCTACGGGGCGACCGAGGGCATGTTCGGACAGCAGCGCGATAGTCGCCGGGCGTGGGTTCCGAACTATGATCTCTTCTTCTTTGAAGTGGCAACGAAGCGTGGCGTCATTCAACTGCACGAGATGTCGCCCGGAGAGACGGGCAGCCTGGTAGTGTCAACACCCATTCTGCCGCGCTATCGTATTGGCGATTTGATCCTGGCCTTCGACCCTCCGTACTTTCGCTGCATCGGCCGCGAGGGTCGCTGGACCAGGCTGGCGTATTACTGGGACCAGATCAGCCGCCTCGATTTCGGAGTGCCCTGATCAGAAACGACCGCGTGTCAGCCCGCCCACCAGAATCGCCAATCCGAGGGCTATGAGGATGATGGCTCCGCTGAATTCGAGACCTATGATCCCGCCCAGGCCGAGGATTAGGAAGACGATGCCTGTCACCAGTTGGCCCGCCACCGGTCTGCGGTAGGCCGGCAGCAACAGGCGGAGAAGAACCTCTGCCAGTGTGAAAACGCCGATCGTGAGAAACAGCAAGCTCCAGAATCCACCGAACTGATCCCAGGTGATGTACCCCTGGGTCTGGGCAAGGAGAATCAGGCCGGCGGCAATGAGGAAGATAGCCCACATGATGCGACTGAGCGGGTCCTGCTGGGTCGTTTCCTTCTCTTCCTTCTCGTTGTGCTTCTCCTGGTCCTCGCGTCGCTCCTTCTCATCCTTCTCATCGTACTTTTTGCCGCCCGTTTCCGGGGGCATTCCTGCGCTATCGTTCTGGCGTTGTTCTTCAGTCATGGCTGTTCTCCTTTCGACGACCGCACCCGCCCTGTCGGGTCATTCCCGTCTGCCACGCTCCGTTCCATTCTATGGCGGCACCTACTCAATGTCAAGTGCCTCCGCCTTGCTGGCGAGTCGGCGTGCGGCTATAATGGGTCGACCTGGCTAATGGAGGTTTTGGCTCATGATGGTATCCAGACCCCTGCTCGGAACGCGCATTCTGGACCTCACCCGGCTGGCGCCCGGGCCGTTCGCATCTCTGGTACTGGCCGACCTGGGGGCCGAGGTCATCAAGGTTGAAGAGCGCAACTTTGGCGACCCAACGCGTTATCCGCTGTCCCTCATCCCGGGCGGAAGAGACTCGACCGAAGCGGACAATCAGCCGGCGCTGTTCCGGCTGCTGAACCGCGACAAGAAGAGTATCACCTGCAACCTCAAGTCCATTCAGGGCCGTGTGATTCTGATGCAGCTCGTCAGCGGCGCTGATGTTCTGCTGGAGGGCTTTCGGCCCGGGGTGATGGAGCGGCTTGGGTTGCACTACGCAGCGCTGCAGGAGAACAATCCGCGCCTTGTCTATGCCTCACTGAGCGGCTACGGGCAGGAAGGCCCCTATCGCGACAGGGCGTGTCACGACCTGAGCTGTCTGGCTCTGTCCGGCTGGTTGGATCTCAACGGGGCTGAGGACGAGGCGCCCGCTCTCTCGGCAGTTCCTCTGGTGGACATGGTGGCTGGCCTGTGGACAGCGCTGGCCATAACCTCGGTCTTGCTCGCGCGGGAACGCACGGGCCAGGGATGCTACCTGGATATGTCGATGCTCGACAGCGTAACATCGCTGATGGCCCTGCCTCTTGCGGAGATGATCTCCAGCGGCAACTCGCCGCAGCGGGGCAGCAGCTGGCTCAGTGGAAGACTGGCCTGCTACAACCGCTATCGGACCGAGGATGGCCGCTATATGTCCGTGGCTGCGCTCGAGCCGCACTTCTGGCAGGCTTTTTGTGTCGCGGTGGGACGCGAAGAGTGGTGGCCGCGACAGTACGAATCCAATCAGAGGGCGCTGATTGCCGACCTGGCCGCGCTGTTCCGCACTCAGCCGCAGCACTACTGGGTGGAGCTCTTCTCAACCAGAGATTGCTGCTGCGAGCCAATCCTTTCGCTGGCCGAGGCCATGTCTCATCCCCAGATGCAGACGCGCGGTCTCTGGCAGCAAGAGCTCCTGCTCACTCCTGTCAATGCGCGCGACGAGCCGTCTGCGGCCGCGCCCAAGTTGGGAGAGTACACGGCACAGGTGCTGGCGGAGCTGGGGTACTCACCGGAGGACGTCGAGCGGCTAAGAAGCGAAGGGGTCGTGTAGGGTGGCAGCACTCGAGGGACGGTTCGGCTCGGATCTATGCCCGCTCGGTTCTGTCCGCGAGTCATTCCTACGCCTGTGCGCGCGGGCTGGTCGCAAGGGCCTGATCGCCGCCACCCCCGTGGAGGGCGTGCGGCTGCTTCCCGAGCAGGGCCGAAGACTCCAGATGCTTCTGGATTCTGCGCGAATCCAGAGAGAAGTCTGCGCAGTGTCGCTGGGCCTGCTCTACCACCCGGCCGAGATTTTGGCGGTTCCCCCCGTCTGGCAGTCGGTAGCCGGCGCGGACGATGCGTGGAACGCCTACGCCGGGGCATACACAGAGACTAACCGTGCACTGAACCACATCTGCGACCGGCTGGCACGCGAGTTCGGCGGAGTGGCCGAGAAGGCTACGGTCGAAGGCTGGGCGGGGACCGTGTCACACGTGGACCAGTACTTTGCGCACTGCGTTTCCCACAGGGCCTTTGCCGAGGCGGCCGGGCTGGGCTGGCGTGGACTACACGGGCTGATTGTGACTCCCGAGGCAGGTCCGGCGCTGCGCCTCGCTACCCTCTTTCTGCCCGGGAAGGTGGCGCCCCACAGCCGCAAGCTGGCCGGATGCGGAGAGTGTCGCGCCTGCCTGGATGCCTGCCCGATTCTGGCCAGTCATGGTGCGGATACGACCGGCCCGGGCCGCCATGACTACCGGGAGATGTGCCGCCGCCGCATCACGGCGCTGGGGCTGCAGGCCGAGGTCTGCGGCATCTGTGTGCGGGTCTGCCGGGAGCAGGTGATTGGCCGACCGTCAACAGAGCCCATCACCGGCGGGACGGCTACACGCGCACAAGACGGTACTTGATCAGCGTCCAGAGGGCGGGCAGGCCATCCTTCCAAGGGTTGAGCTTCTTGGCCGCGCGTGGTTGATAGGAGATCGGTACTTCGTGGATGTGGTATCCTTTACGCAGCAGCTTGGCTGTGATCTCTGGCTCGATCTGGAAGCGGCTGGGCTGCAAGGCAAGACTCAACATAACCTCTCTGGGCAGCATCTTGTAACAGGTCTCCATGTCCGAGACGTGCGACCCGTAGAGCAGGTTCGTCGCCAGTGTCAGGAACTGGTTGCCCAGGCGAACGAAGGTCTTCTGGCCGGTCAGAGAGCGTACCCCGTACACCACCCGTGCCCTGCCAGCAACGATCGGCTCCATCAACTTGAGGTAGTCGTTGGGCTCGTACTCGAGGTCGGCGTCCTGTATGATCACCAGGTCGCCTGTGGCGTGACTCAGTGCTGTGACGATTCCCGTACCTTTGCCCTGGTTTGCCTCGTGGCGGAAGACGCGAATTCGAGGTTCCTGGATCGACTGCAAGACCTGCCAGGTGCCATCGGTTGAGCAGTCGTCGACGACTGCAACCTCCATGTCTACCGGCACAGCCAGCACGCGATCAAGTATGTCCCTGACCGTTGCCTCTTCGTTGAATACGGGTATCAGCACAGACAGCTTCATGAGACTCCTCAATGCCGGGAGATCAGACAACAGAGGCGATTCTAGCGGAGGAGGAGGGGTTTGTCAACCGCTGCCCCGGGGCAATATAATGGTGCTGGAGGCCGGGCTTGACCAACCGCGATATCGCTGAGCTGCTGCGTTTGATCGCCGATATGCTCGAGATCAAGGGCGAGGTAGTCTACAAGTCGCTCGCCTATCGCAAGGCTGCCGACAGTATCGAAAACCTGGGACGCGACATCGCTCAGGTGTGGCGCGAGGGCAGGCTCAAAGAGATCCCCGGTGTGGGTGAGGCCCTGGCCAAGAAGCTGGATGAGCTGCTTCGCACAGGTCGGCTCGGCTACCTGGAGCAATTGCAGGAAGAGGTTCCGGTCGGTGTCGTGAGCCTGCTGGGAATTCCGGAGGTTGGTCCTCGCACGGCCAAACTGCTCTGGCGTGAGCTCGGCGCCGTGAGTGTGGCGGATGTCGAACGGGCAGCCCGGGAGGGCAGGGTGCAAAGCCTGCCCGGCATGGGAGCCCGCTCTGAGCAACGCATCCTGGAGGGCATCCAGACCCTCTATCGGCGCAGCAAACGTATCGAGCTCGGCGTGGCCTGGCCTGTGGCCAATGGTCTGGCTGCGGCTCTGCGCCAGGCTCTCAGGGTGGAAACGGTCGAGCCGGTGGGCAGCCTGCGCCGGATGAAGGACACCATTGGCGACATCGACCTTCTGGCGGCCTGTGCCCGCCCGGAGCAGGCAACAGGGGCCTTCGTAAAGCTCGATGGGGTGGCCGAGGTGCTCTCCCATGGTCCAACTCGCGCCTCCGTGATCCTCCATAACGGACTGCAGGTGGATCTGCGCGCGCTGGAGCCGCAGCACTATGGCTCCCTGCTGCAGTATTTCACCGGGAGCAAGGATCACAACGTTGCCCTGCGTGCTCTGGCTCAGAGGCAAGGCCTCAGCCTGAGTGAATACGGGTTCAAGCGCGGTGATGAGGAGCTGCTCTGCCGCACCGAAGAGGAAGTGTACGCGGCGCTGGGCCTACCCTGGATTCCTCCCGAGCTGCGTGAGGACCGGGGCGAGCTGAAGGCGGCGCTGGAGAATCGACTGCCGAAGCTGGTGCAGCGCTCCGACATCCGCGGCGACCTGCACGCCCACACGAACTGGAGCGATGCGGCAGCCACGGTGGAGGAGATGGCACAGGCGGCTCTCTCCCGCGGCTACGAATACCTGGTGATCTCCGATCACACGCATGGTCTGGGGGTAGCCAATGGACTCGATGCACAGCGCCTCCGGGAGCAGCGGCAGGAGCTGGAAGCGCTGAATAGCCGGTATCCAGGCTTCCGGCTGCTTCAGGGTGCTGAGGTCGAGATTCGTGCCGATGGCAGTCTGGATCACCCGGATGATGTATTGCGGGAGCTGGATGTGGTGATCGCCTCCGTACACTCCGGCCTGAGGCAGGATCGCGACACCATCACTGAGCGGGTGGTCCGCGCGATGCGCAATCCACACGTGGATGTGCTCGGCCATCCATCAGGACGCCTGCTGGGACAGAGGGAGGCCACCAATCTGGATTTGGATCGTGTGATCGAGGTGGCAGCCCGGACGGGAGTCATCCTCGAGGTGAATTCAACGCCGAACCGGTTGGACCTGGATGATGTGCACATCCGTCGGGCCGTGGAAAAAGGCGTAAGCCTGGCCATCAACAGTGACGCGCACAGTACAGACGGGCTGGATACGATGGATTATGGCGTGGCCACAGCCCGTCGCGGGTGGGCAGAAGCCGGAGATGTGGTCAACGCGCTACAGCTGAATGACCTGGTCGCCAGGCTGGCCAGCAGGGAACGCAGGGTAGAGCACTGACGTCGTTGGTCGTAGAACGGGGCCCATAAGGGCCCGGCTATTCCCCATGGGAGGGTACTCGTCATGTTGCCAGATGCTGTCAAGGCGGAGCAGGAACCGGAACCAACACCAAGGCCTCGCCGGAGGCCGCGAACGGAATTGCCTCGTTACTATCTGACCGCAGGCGCTGCGGTCCTGGTGCTGATTGCGGCAATCGGCCTCTGCAAGCTATCCGGTCTGGACGCCAGACTAAGTCCTCTTCCTTTACCTACCCAGACGCCAGTCCCCACCGCGACCCCGCTCCCGACCGCCGTACCCACCGCCACGGTTGTCCCTGAACCGACCGAGACACCCGTGCCTGTAGTTGCTGTCGGAGGGCAGGTTGTGGTGACTGGCACTGAGGACGCCAAGCTCAAGTTGCGCGCAGGACCTGGGCTCAACCAGGAGACGCTGCTCTTCGTAGAGGATGGGACGTTGCTGCAGGTACTGGAGGGGCCGGAGAGCGGCGATGGCTACATCTGGTGGAAGGTTCAGGTGCCGGATGGACAGGTCGGGTGGGTCGCGGGTGAGTGGCTGGAGCCAGTGACTCCCTGACCCGGCGAGACTCACGCCAGGGAGGGCAGACCAGGAAGCGCATCTTGCTTCGCTGCACGGAAATGCAACCGGGGTCTGGATTGGCACGTCCAGACCCCGCTTTTTCGTTCTAGTAGAACATTCTGGTCAGGGCACAGAGGTCCGCGTCGACCTTGCGCTGCTTGCCGGCTACCTCTTCCAGCGGAATGTCTGTGATGCTGTCTCCCTGCAGTGCGACCATCCTGCCGAATTTGCCTTCCTTGATCAGTTCGACCGCATGGACGCCGAGGCGAGTCCCCAGAACCCGGTCAAAGACCGATGGCGAGCCTCCGCGCTGCAGATGTCCCAGCACGACAAAGCGTGCTTCCAGGTGCAGCTCATCCTTGAGCCGATCCTCAATGGCGGTGGCCAGCGTTGATCCCAGACCGCGCGTGTCCAGCCGCACATGACCAAAATCATCGGTCTGCGGCCCACATCCGGCCTCGGCTGACACCACCTCTTTGATGCAGGCCGCCTCAGCCACAGCGATGATGCTGAACCTTTTCCCCGAGGCCCAGCGCTGCCTGACGTGCTCACAGACCTCGGGAATGGAGGTTGGAACTTCGGGGATCAAGATGTAGTCGGCGCCGCCGGCTATGCCTCCCATCACGGCAACCCAGCCTGTATAGCGGCCCATCACTTCAACGACGATGACCCGGTGGTGCGATTCGGCAGTGCTGTGCAGCTTGTCGATGGCGTCGGCCACCGTCGTGACGGCGGTATTGAAGCCGATGCAATAGTCGGTGCCCGGAATATCGTTGTCCATCGTCTTCGGGATTCCGATCGCTGGCATGCCGTGACGGCTCATGTGGGCGCAGACGCCCAGCGTGTCGTCGCCGCCGATGGCCACAATCGCGTCGAGCCCGAACTTGCCGGCGTTCGCCATGGCTTTCTCGACGTCGCCCGGCTTTTTCGCCAGGTTGGTGCGCGAGGAGCCAAGCATCGTCCCCCCGACGTGCAGGATTCCCGAGACATCCTCACGACTCAGCGGGCGGATCAGCCCGTCGCGCAGGCCCCTCCAGCCCTCCATGATGCCATAGACTTCCCAACCTTCGTCAAATGCCCGGCGCGCTACGGCACGAATCGCCGGATTCAGGCCGGGTACATCACCGCCCCCGGTTAGCACTCCAATGCGCATAGATCCTCCTCTGTGTGTGAGTCAGGACGCAAGTGGCGCCGCGGCGCTACTCGGCAGCGCCAATGTCGGCGCTGCGGTATTGCTTTGAGGGGCTGCGGAAGCCGCCGCTGGCGTCGATGGTGTTCGCGCTGCGGAACAGGCGGATCTTTTCGCGGACCGCCTCTTTCACGTACTCGCGGCTCTGAGTAAGGAACTTGCGCGGATCCACTTCGTCCGGGTACTTGGCCAGTGCCTCGCGCATACCTCGCGTGAATGCCTGGTTGAGGTAGGTGGCAACATTGATCTTGCTGATGCCGAAATCAATGGCGGCCATAAAGCTATCCGTCTTGACCCCGGACGAACCGTGCAGCACGAGCGGGGTCCCCGGTATCTGCTCGTGAATGGCCTTGATCCGGGCGATATCCAGTTCGGCCGCCTGGGCCTGCATCGCGTGCACCGAACCACAGGCCACGGCCAGCGAGTCGGCCCCGGTCAGCTCAACAAATCGTTTGGCCTCCTGCGGGTCAGTCATCAATGCGCATACCTGCTCGTGCGTGAGCTTGTCCGTTGACTGGGCCACCCGTCCCAACTCGGACTCGACCGGGATGCCGGCGATGTGGGCAATCTCAACGATCTTGCGGGTCATGGCCACGTTGTCGTCGAATGACTTCTTGGACCCGTCGTACATCAAGGACGTGAACCCTGCACGCAGACACTGCACATTCTGCTCAAAATCATAGCCGTGGTCCAAATGCAGGACCACCGGAACGTCCACCAGGCTGGCCGCAGTACGTACCATCGCGGCAGCGAACTCGAGCCCGGCATAGCGGATGGCCCCCTGACTGACCTGCAGGATAACCGGGGAACGCTCCTCTTGCGCGGCCTCGATGATGCCCTGGATCTGCTCCATATTGTTGGCATTGAAGGCGCCGATGGCAAAGTGGTTGGCCAGAGCGGTCTGGAGGATCTCTTTACTGGTTACAAGAGGCATGACTCATCTCCCTTTGACACAAAATGCGGGGCTCCACAGGGCCCCGACGGCAGTACCGGTACAAAACATCCTATGCCGAAGGTGGGATTCGAACCCACACAGGGCTACCCCCAGCGGTTTTTGAGACCGCCGCGTATACCGTTCCGCCACTTCGGCCTGAAGTGAAGTATAGAGTAGTCGACTTGTTTAGTCAAATGGATCTGCGCTTTCCGTTGACGTAAGAGCAGTTGACCTGTCCCGGGTCGAATTGTATAATCGGCTCTCAGTCTGCGATGGGGAGAAGTCAGAACGGTCAGGGATGAGCAGAGCTTGATCGCCGCAGCTCGACAGGGCGACGTATCAGCTTTCAATGAACTTGTGCTGATGCACCAGGCCGTCGTCTACAACGTGGCCTATCGTGTGCTGCACGATCAGGACGCCGCTGCAGATGCCTCTCAAGAGGCGTTTCTGTCGGCGTTTCATGCCCTCTCCGGGTTCCGCGGCGGCAATTTCCGGGCCTGGCTGCTGCGCATCGTAACCAATGCCTGCTATGATCAGTTGCGGGTTGCGCGGCGCCGTCCGACCACTTCACTGGATGACCTCGAGGTGGATCCGGACCACAGTACCTGGCTGATGGACAAGGCCGAATCTCCCGAAGAGTACGCGCTGCGCCAGGATCTGGGGCGAGTTATCCAGGCCGGGTTGGACGAGCTGCCTCCCGACCAGCGGGTTACTCTGGTCCTGTCCGATATCCAGGGGCTTGGGTACGAGGAGATCGCTCAGTCGACTGGCGTGGAGCTGGGAACGGTCAAGTCACGATTGAGTCGCGGTAGAGCGCGCATGCGAGAGTACATACAGAGCCACGAGGAACTTTCGACCCGTGGCGGTCGTCTTACAACCAGGTCCCGCTCCGACGGGACACTGTGATACAAAGAGGCATCGGATGATGTGGGGCTGGATCAAGAAACCGCGGCAGGTTGAGCACGGCTTTTGCCTGGAGAACCTCAGCGCTTATATCGATGAGCAAGTCAACCCGCGTGAGCGGGCTCGTATCGACCGGCACCTGGCCGAGTGCGCCGAGTGCCGCGCCACGCTTGCGGAGCTCAGGGCTACCGTGGCTTTGCTGCGCCGGGCTCCGATGCTGCAGGTGCCGCGCTCCTTCGCCATCCCCCTCAGTGAGGGCGTGCGCAGCCGTCCCCGCAGCGAAGGGGAGCGGGTCGAGCGCAATCGTCCGCCGCTGACGCAGCGCAGCCGGTTTACCTTCGGCTACCTGCAGCTGGCGACCTCAGTGGCTACTGCCTTGCTGGTTCTGGTGGTCTCTGGCGACCTGCTGCTGCGCTCTGGCTGGGGGGCCACGCTTCAGTCAACGGCTCCCGTCCCCGAGGCGACCCAGCGCGGGGTGGAAGAGCCGCTGATGGCCAAATCCGTTGAAGATGGCCTTGCACCGACAGATGAAGCTGGCACGGTCGCTTTGATGGCGCCAGCGCCGTTGCCGGCGGCGCCCGGGCCGAGCGATAATCAGGTCATCGCGACAGCAGGAGCAGGTTCACCGACCGAGCCTTTGGAGGCGAGCTCAGACAGTCAGGTGCTGATGGTGCAGTCGATGCCGACCGAGACTTTCAGTCGCCCGGCGGGGCCGCCTGACGCTCCAAGCCCAACGCCGGACGGAGCAGTAGCGTCGCCTGTTGCGACTGAGGAAGAAACAGCCCTGCCTACCTATGGAGCAACCGTTGCGCCAACAGCGGCCCCTGCCCCCACTGCGATGTCGCTGCCGACACCGATGCCCGAGATCGTCGAGTCACCTCCCGATGCAGGCCCGGTTGAACACGGACCTGGCGAGTCGAGGTCGCCTGTAGAGCGGGATGCCTCCGCCGCGCCTGCCTCCGACTCAGGAGACCGTCTGGCTACTGTGCGCAACTTGCTGCTGCGGCTGGAGCTTACACTGGGCGGTCTGGTGTTGATCCTGCTGCTACTGAGCCTGTGGTTGCGGCGAAAGCAAAGCGCAGTCTGACACTCCAATCGCGTCGTGCAGCGACTAGGACCACGCAGGTTCTGGTCGCTCTTTCGTTCCGGGGGCTTGTCGGACCTCCGGCATTGGCTATAATGAGGATATGATCTTTAAGAGACCCGACAAGCTGCGCAACAGCCTCACCCGCACGCGTCAGTCCGTATTCGGGCGGCTGGCCGGTTTGCTCACGCAGACAGAGTTGACGGAAGAGACCTGGGAAGAGCTTGAAGCGCTGCTCATTCAGGCCGACGTCGGCGTGGAAACGACGGTCGCGCTGGTAAGCTCGTTGCGCGAGCGGGCCGCCCGCGAGCACATCCGCCAGGCAGACAGGGTTCAGGCGCTGCTCCAGGAGGAGATGACGGCCCTGCTGAATGTGCCCGGGCGGTCCTACCTGCCTGGGGAAAAGCGACCCCTTTCGGTTGTGCTGGTGGTGGGAGTCAACGGTTCGGGCAAAACCACCGGCATCGCCAAACTGGCACGCTATCACCAGTTGCGCGGAGAGCGGGTTCTTCTGGCGGCGGGCGACACGTTTCGGGCGGCTGCCATTGATCAGCTCAAGGTCTGGGCGGATCGCCTGGGTATCGAATTGATCGCGCATCAGGCCGGGGGCGACCCTGGCGCGGTGGTTTTTGATGCTGTGGGAGCTGCTCTATCTCGACGGGTGGACGTGCTCATAGTGGATACCGCAGGGCGACTGCACACCAAACACAACCTGATGCAGGAGCTGCGCAAGATCCACTCAGTGGCATCGCGGCAGCTGCCGGGAGCGCCGCATGAGACCCTTCTGGTGCTGGACGCCACAACCGGGCAGAATGGGTTGGCACAGGCCCGTACCTTCGGCGAGGCGGTAGACGTGACCGGGCTCTTCCTGGCCAAACTGGACGGCACTGCCAAGGGCGGCATTGTTTTCTCGGTCGTCCGTGAGCTCAAATTGCCCATCTTCTTCGTGGGAACGGGTGAGCAGGCCGAGGATGTAGCCGAATTCCGTGCCAGCGAGTTCGTGGAGGGCCTGTTCGATCAAGGCGGCCTGTAGCCGCCGGTCCATGAATCTGGGCTCAGATGGGTCTCCATCAGGGCTGGTGGAAACGGGAGAGGTATGGAAGAACTGAGAGCAAGGCTGAATGTACTGGACGAACGGGTAAACCAGCTTCTGGAGCGTCTTTGACGTTGCCAGCGCCGAAAAGGAAATCCTGCGCCTGGAAGGTCTCTCTACGCAGCCCGGCTTCTGGGAGGATGTGGATGGGGCCCAGAAGACCATGCAGCAGATGACCCGCTACAAGGAAACGGTCAGCCTCTGGCGCGGGCTGTCCGGTCGAATCCGGGAGATGCTGGAGCTGATCGAACTGGCCGAGGCAGAGCACGATTCCACAATGGCAGAGGAGCTGGCGCGCGATGTCGAGGAGGTCGAAGGCGAGCTGGAGAACTTGGAGTTCCGGCTGGCCTTCAGCGGCAAGCACGACACAGGCAATGCCATTCTCTCCCTTCACGCCGGCGCTGGAGGGACGGAGTCGCAGGACTGGGCCGCGATGCTGCTGCGCATGTACCTGCGCTGGGCCGAAGCCCGCGGATACGAGACGGAGATGCTGGACACAATGCCGGGCGAAGAGGCAGGGATTAAGAGCGCCACGGTCTCCGTGATGGGCGAGTATGCGTACGGCTATCTGAAAAGCGAGCGGGGCGTTCATCGCCTGGTTCGACTCTCGCCGTACGACGCGGCGCACCGCAGGCATACCTCGTTCGTGCTGATCGAAGTCGTACCGGACCTCGAGGACGACATCGACGTGCAGATCAACCCGGACGACCTGCGTATCGATACCTTCCATGCCGGCGGTCACGGCGGTCAGAATGTGCAGAAGAACGCCACCGCAATCCGGATCACGCACATGCCCACCGGCATCATCGCCAGTTGTCAGAACGAGCGCTCGCTGGCACAGAATCGAGCGATGGCCATGAAGGTGCTCCGAGGGCGGCTCTACGACCTGGAGGAGAGCAAGCGTGACGAGTCGCGGGCCAGGCTGAAAGGCAAACATGTATCTGCCGGGTGGGGGAACCAGATCCGCTCGTATGTGCTTCACCCCTATCACATGGTCAAGGACCTGCGCACCGGCTACGAAGTGGGGAATACCGACGCTGTGCTTGATGGCGACCTGGACTCGTTCATGCAGTCCTGGCTGAAATCGCAGGTTGGGGAAGCGCAGAGTTAGCTGCCGCTGGTCGCGATGGCCCGGCATGGCCAGTGCCGCAAAATCCGCTGCGCTGGAGGCCGGGCTTTGTTATGGCTGGACAGGAGGCTTCTGAGTTGACACCGTATCTGCTGCTCGATGTGGGGGGCACGATGATGTTCCCCAACCCGAATGTCATGCGTGAGGTGATCTTGGACTTTGGGGCGGATGTTCCGGCTGAGTACCTGGACCTGCTGATGGCGCGCTATGTGCGCCAACTGGATGAGCAGTTGATGAGCGGCGCGCCGGGCACCTTCCGCTTCTTCGAATGGGTTCTGGAACGGGCAGGAGTTGGGGTGCAACGTATCCCGGAGGCGGCCAGCCGTCTGAGAGACAAGGACCTTGAGAGCAGTCTGTGGAACGTCACGTATCCCTGGGTGCATCAGGCTCTTGAGGATCTTCAGAAGGCCGGGTATTCGATGTCCGTGATCTCCAATGCGGACGGCCGCGTGGAGCAGGAGCTCACAAAGGCAGGTCTGCGATCCTTCTTCGAGAAGGTGTACGACTCGCATGTGGTGGGCTTCACCAAGCCGGACGTTCGTCTGTTCCAGCACGCTCTGCAAGAGCTGGGCCTGGAGCCAGAGGCCTGTCTCTATGTGGGTGACTTTTACCGCATCGACGTACTCGGAGCCAACCAGGCCGGCATTGCCGCCGTGCATCTGGATCCCTATGGCCTCTACGCCGACTGCCCGGGCTGCCGCATTCCGAACGTGGCCTCGCTGCCGTCCCTGCTCAGTGCTGGCATCGACCTGCGCGACCCCCTGTACCACCCTCTGCGTTAGCCCGCCGTGGATGGGCTGCTATGCCTGAGGTGATGGATTCTCCGCTGCGCCATGAGCCGGGCGGCCCAGGGCGCGGCACGTAGCTTCAGGATTATCGGTCAGGACAGCATCGCAGCGCAAAGCGCGGTACCACCAGAGGCGGCGGTCCGGGGTCGGATCGAGCGGGCACACCACCTGACCCCGACGATGAGCTGCCCAGACGTAGACTGGGTTGAAGAACAGGATGGGCCAGAAGGGTCCCAGCAAGCGCACCTGTCGGATCGGCCGCAGTCGTCCCAGGGTGATCCAGCCGGCCGCAAGGTCCGGAGCCGCTGCCTGCACAGCCAGCACCCTTGGTAGAGAGAAGGAAATCACGAGGGTCCGGTTTCGAACGCCGCTCTGCTCGAGCTCTCTGGCCAGCGCATGGCAAACCTCCGTCTCCAGGAAGCGGTCGGTCTTGAGCTCTAGCGCCAGCGCAACATCGGGAGGCAGCAGTGCTGCTACCTCGGACAGAGTCGGAATACGCTCCTCGATGAACTCGGCACGACCGTACGATGCACTGAGGGACTTGAGCTCCGCCAGCTCCTTGGCGGCGACTTCGCCCGTGCCGTTTGTTGTGCGGTCCAGCGTGCCGTCATGGATGCATACAAAGTGGTTGTCCGAGCTCAGGTGCAGGTCAGTCTCCAGCAGGTCCGCCCCGTCGGCCAGCGCCCGGCGAAAAGCGGCCAGCGTGTTCTCCGGGCAGGCCACCCGATTGCCGCGATGGGCCATCACGTAGGGCCTGGGTTTGTTCTCCAGTGCCGTCAGGGTAGCGTTGGTCACAGGACCTCCTCGCTCAGGCCGCTTTCTGGAGGCTCAGCATGCGCTGGATCGCCTCAGACACAGCGGCATAGTGGTCGAACTCCATGGTGAACGTACCTCGTCCCTGCGTGCGTGAGCGCAGGCCGCTGGCGTAGCCGAACATGGTAGCCAGGGGCACGTCCGCGGTGACCGACTGAGTCTCGTGCCGGCGCTCCATCCCCGTGATGTTCGCCCGACGTATCTTGAGGTCGGCCATCACCTCACCCGTGTATTCCTCTGGAGCGATCGCCTCCAGGCGCATCATCGGTTCCAGGATCACCGGAGCCGCTCGGGTTGCCCCATCCTGAAAGGCCATCGAAGCAGCAACACGGAAGGCCATTTCGGACGAGTCCACCTCGTGGAAGCTGCCGTCAATCACGGATACTTTCAGGTCGATTACCGGATTCTCCGCCAGAATGCCACGCTGCAGAGCATCGCGGATGCCGGATTCGATGGCAGGCACGAACTTGCGCGGGACAGCCGAGCCGTGCAGGAGGTCCTCAAACACAAACCCGCTCCCCGGGGTCAGGGGCTCCATGGTAAGGACCACGTGCGCATACTGGCCGTGCCCGCCTGTCTGGCGAACCAGGCGATGTTCACCCCGAGCAGGTCGCGTGATGGTCTCGCAGTAGGCGACCTGAGGCTGACCCACACGCGCATGTACATTGAACTCGCGCTTCATTCGCTCGACGAAAACCTCCAGGTGCAGCTCGCCCATTCCGGCGATGATCGTCTGCCCTGTCCTATCGTCCTGGCGAACCTGAATGGTCGGGTCCTCATCGGAGAGTCGCTGCAGGCATAGCCCGAGTTTGGCGCTGTCTGCCTTGCTCTGAGGTTCGATGGCCAGATGGACGACCGGCACCGGGAACTGGATCTTCTCCAGCAGAACCGGTCTCTGAGGGTCGCACAACGTCTCGCCGGTTCCTGCGGCCTTGAAACCGAGTACTGCGCCGATATCGCCGGCGCGCAATTCCTCGACTTCTTCTCGTCGGTCGGCGTGCATGCGCACGATACGTCCCGTTCGCTCCGTCTCGTTGCGATTCACGTTGATTAAGGCATGGCCATGCCGCACAGTGCCTGAGTAGACCCGGAAATAGACCAGACGTCCCATGTAGGGGTCGGTGACGATCTTGAACACCAGCGCTGCTGCAGGTTCTGTGGGATCGGCGTGACATGCGACATCCTCGTCGGATCCGGGCACAATACCGTGGATCGCGGCGATGTCGCTCGGAGCGGGCAGATAGGCGACGATGGCATCCAGCAACGACTGCACGCCTTTGTTGCGCAGAGACGAACCGCAGAGGAAAGGCACGATGCGCCCGGCTACTGTCTCCCGGCGCAGCACCTGACGGATCTGATCGGCTGGCACAGGCTTGCCTTCGAGATAGAGCACTGCGATGTCATCGTCAAGGTCAGCCAGCTGCTCGAGCAGCCGCTGGTGCCAGGTCCGGGCCTCCGTCTCCCGCTCAGGCGGGATTTCCGTCACGCGAATCTCGTCGTCTGCGTCGAACCAGAGGGCGACCATCTCAACCAGGTCGATCACTCCAGCCAGGTCGGCCTCGATGCCAATGGGCAGCTGTATGGCTGCCGGATTTGAGCCCAGACGCTCGCGCACCATATCCAGAGTACGGTGGAAATTGGCCCCTGGGCGATCCAGCTTGTTCACAAAACCGATTCTGGGTACGCCAAAGCGGTCGGCCTGGCGCCAGACAGTCTCCGACTGGGGCTCGACTCCGGCAACTCCGTCAAAGACCACCACCCCTCCGTCCAGAACGCGCAGGGAGCGCTGGACCTCGGCGGTAAAGTCGATGTGCCCGGGAGTGTCGATGATGTTGATCGTGTGATCCTTCCACTGGCACGTGACGGCGGCGGACTGAATGGTGATGCCCCGTTCGCGTTCCTGGTCCATAAAGTCGGTAACGGTGCTTCCCTCGTCCACATTGCCCATACGGCGAGTCTGTCCAGTATGGTACAGAATCCGCTCGGTCGTAGTGGTCTTGCCAGCATCGATATGGGCAATAATGCCGATGTTTCGGATGAGAGTTAGCTCAGATCTCGGCTGATTGTTCTCGCTAGTCATAAGTCCCTACCAATCCTTTTGTTTTGGCGCCGCACTGGCGCGCCTTGCTTCTCTACTGGCACCTGGCCAAATCAAACGAGGCAGCCAGGGCGCTTTACCACTGCGACTGCCTCGTTACAGGGTCCCGCGTAATCGCCCGCGACTCGCGTGCGACCTGCAAGTCTACCACAACTCAAGCCGGCTGTCAAACCGGCCTCCGCCTCGCACTGAAGCCCGTTGTCGGGGACTTGACAAAGGACGAGTGGGATGGGATAATCATACCGACCAGTCGGTATGATCGGAGGAGTATGGCAGCGCAAGCACGAGGGCAGCAGACCCGTGTCCGCATATTGTCTGCGGCTCTGGCTGAGTTCTCCCGACAGGGTTATGACGCCACGGGCGTGGCGGACATCTGCAGCGCAGCGGGTGTCACCAAGGGCGCCTTCTACTACCACTTTGCGACGAAGCAAGCCGTGTTCCTGGAGCTACTCGACTCCTGGCTGCGGCAGATCGAAGGCAGGGTCAGGCAGACCATGGTGACCGAGGAGTTGGCTCCGACACGGCTCCTGGGAATGGCCCATATGGCCAGGCAGGTTCTGCGCGACGCCCACGGGCAGCTGCCCATGTTCCTGGCGTTCTGGGCCCAGGCGGCACGCGATCCAGTTGCCTGGAAGACGATTATCGAGCCCTACCGCCAGTACCGGGACCTCTTTGCCGGGATGGTTGAGAACGGAATCGATGAAGGCTCACTCCGTCGGGTGGATTCTGAGGCGGCCGCTCAGACGATCCTTGCACTGGCTGTTGGGATGATGCTGCAGGGGCTGCTCGATCCGGACGGAGCTGACTGGGGGAGGGCGGCGGAGAATGGTGTGGCGCTGATCCTCGATGGCTTGCGCAGGAGGAGCTAGGATGAGGGTGCTGCTCACGGGTGCCTTTGGCAACCTGGGTCAGGTTACGTTGGACGAGCTGGTGATGCAGGGGCACCGGGTGCGGTGCTTTGACCTGCACAGCCGCGCCAACGACAGGCTCGCGCGTGACCTTCCCCACGGCGTGGAGGTCACGTGGGGCGACCTGCGCCGGCCGGAGGACGCCCTGGCGGCCGTGCAAGGCCAGGATATCGTTCTGCACCTGGCGTTTCTGATCCCCGAATTGTCGTCTACGGGTCTCGACATGGACAAATGCCCGGACCTGGCAAGGGATGTGAACGTCGGCGGCACGGCCAATCTCATCCGCGCCATGGAAGCCAGTTCCAATCCCGCTCGGCTGTTGTTTGCCTCTTCGATGGCCGTGTTTGGGCTGACGCAGGACCGGCCACCGCCGCGGGTTGTGGCAGATCCGGTCGGACCTGTGGACCCGTACTCATCACACAAAGTGGCCTGCGAGGAGATGATCCGTTCATCGCGGCTCGAGTGGTCGATTCTGCGGCTGGCTGCGGCCCTTCCCAGGCGATTACTGTTCTCGTCCGGGATGTTCGATGTCCCACTGGACAATCGTATCGAGTTCGTGCACCATCGCGATGCGGCCCTCGCCTTTGCCAACGCCCTCCGCACCGATCAGGTCTGGGGTCAAACGCTGCTGATTGGCGGTGGTGAGCGTTGCCAGCTATACTACCGCGATATGGTGCGCCAGGTATTGGAGGCAACCGGAGTGGGGATGCTGCCTGCGGCGGCCTTTTCCACTGCTCCCTACCCCACCGACTGGCTGGACACAAGCCTCAGCAGCAGACTGCTGCACTATCAGCGTCACACTGTGGAGGACCATGCCGCCGCCATCCGGTCTCTGGTCGGGTTGGGGCGTCCGATGATCCGGGCCTGCCGGCCTGCAGTGCATGCCTGGCTGCTGAGCCGGTCGCCCTACCTGGGTCGTTCCGGCCGGCGGTCCGGCTGCGAACGCCCGCAGCAGACCGACGCTTGAGGCGTATCTATTCCTCTTCCGGAGGGACTGGTGATCTACAGTCGACCTGTGTCCGAACTTGTTCAAGCTCGCTACTCGTGCCGTTCCTACCGGTCAGCGCCTCTTCCCGAAGAGGCACGGGGCAAGCTGCAGGGCTTGTTCTCTTCCCTTACGGCCGGGCCGTTCGGGACGCCACTTCGGCTGCTCCTGCTCGCCTCCTCCGACTCTGAGGGAGAGAATCTGCGGGGTCTGGGTACGTACGGCGTGATCCGTAACCCGGCTGGCTTCCTGGTCGGTGTGGTGAGTAAGGGTGAGATGGATATGGAGGATGTGGGATACGCGCTGGAGCAAAGCGTCCTGCTGGCCACAGATCTGGATCTGGGCAGTTGCTGGCTGGGAGGCACCTATCGCCGCAGCAACTTTGCCGCCCGGGCTGAGTTGCGCGATGGCGAGACCATGCCCGCGGTTGTGGCGCTGGGCCTCATCGCGGACCGGGTGAGGGTCGTGGATCGGATCTTCCGAGCGGGAGCCGGCTCGGTCAGCAGGCGGCCCTGGGAAGAGTTGTTCTTCGAGGGACGCCCGGGTGTGCCACTGAGCCGGGAGTCAGCGGGGGAGTTCGCGGCGGTCCTGGACATGGTACGCCGCGCTCCATCTGCGTCCAACAAACAACCCTGGCGTGTTGTGAGGTCGGGCGATGCGTGGCACTTTATCCTGCAGCGAACGCCTGGGTACAGGCGGGGTACCTCCATGGCGGAGCTGCCCGACCTGCAGCGGGTCGATATGGGCATCGCAATGTGTCACTTTGAGCTCACGGCGCTGCAGCTTGGTTACAGAGGCAGATGGGACGTCTCGCCTGCCGCGATCCCTGCTGGCGGCGAGGGAGCGGAATACCGTGCTAGCTGGACGGCTGTGAGCCGGACTGCGAAACAGGATTGACGCGCCCGTAAATCTCGGTGAGCCTTCGCAGGTCTGTTCGCAGCTCGGTCGTCAGTGCGCTGGCTTCGAATCGCCAGCTCCAGTTGCCTCCCAGACGGCTGGGATAGTTCATGCGCGCTTCTGGGCCCAGACCCAGTAGATCCTGCAGTGGCACGATGGCTGTGTCTGCCACGGAAGCAAGCAGCCAGCGTGCCAGATCCCACGAAATGTGAGTGCCATCCGTTCCGCAGTAGGCCAGGGCTGCCTCGCGCTCCTTTGCGGGTGCCGAGTTGAACCAGCCGAGCACCGTGTCATTGTCGTGCGTTCCCGTATAGACCACGCAGTTGCGAATGTAGTTATGAGGCAGGAAGGGATCCTTGCCGTCGCTGGCGAAACCGAACTGGAAGATGCGCATGCCGGGCAGCTCGAACTGTTCGCGCAGTGCAGCCACAGGCGGTGTGATCAGTCCCAGATCCTCGGCGATGATGGGCAGCTTTCCCAGAACCGTCTCCACGGCATGGAAGAGATCGGCGCCAGGTCCTTTGACCCACCTGCCGAGCACTGCGGTCTTTTCGCTGGCAGGAACCTCCCAGTACGCTTCAAATCCGCGGAAGTGATCCAGCCGTACTATGTCCACCATCTCCAGAGTGGCACGAAATCGGTCGATCCACCAGGCGTATCCGGATTCTGCCATACGCTCCCAGCGGTAGTGGGGGTTGCCCCAGAGCTGTCCGGTGGCGCTGAAGTAGTCAGGCGGCACACCCGCCACGACTGTGGGATTGCCCGCCTCATCCAGCGAGAACAGCTCGGGATGGGCCCATACGTCGGCACTATCGTGTGCCACAAAGATGGGGATGTCCCCTACCATACGCACGCCGTGCTGAGCCGCATAGCGGCGTAGTGCCCCCCACTGCTCAAAGAACACGTATTGCAGGTACTTGTGCTTGCGGACCTCCGCCGACAGGAGCTCGCTCCAGAGCGTCAGCGCAGAGGGCGTCCGCGCGGAGATATCTCCCTCCCAGGTCGTCCAGACGGCGCCGCCGTGTGCGTCCTTGAGGGCCATGAACAGGGCGTAGTCGTCCAGCCAGGCGCTGTGCCTGGCGCAGAAAGCCGCAAATCTGGCCTGCTCCTCCTGGTCCGGAGGGCGGTTCGTCCAGTTCGAGAATGACCTGGCCAGCAGTGCCGATTTGAACTGGATTACAGGGCCATAATCGACAACCGCAGCGGGGAATAAGGGAGCGTCCTCGATGTCCGAGGGTTGCAGGTGCCCATGCTCCAGCAGGAGATCGGGGCTGATGAGCAGGGGGTTGCCGGCGAACGCGGAGAAGCACTGGTATGGCGAATCGCCGTAGCCGGTGGGGCCCAGGGGCAGCACCTGCCAGATGCCCTGACCTGTCTGCTCCAGAAAGTCAACGAACCGAAAGGCCTCGGGACCGAGGTCGCCAATGCCCCAACGGCCGGGTAGCGACGTGGGGTGAAGGAGAATACCGCTGGACCGGGGAAAACGCATGAACCCATCTCCTCTGATCGGGAATGAGGCCGGCCCCGTCCTGGCCGGGCTTGGCGCACGGGCGCATTATAGCGTTTCATCCGGGTTCAGCAAAGAGGAGACCGGGCAATGGAGTTGGGCCCGGTCTCCTGATCGCAAAGGTGACTACTTGGCAGCCAGCTTGGCCTTGAGTTCGGCCAGCCTGGCCTCTATGTCGAGCTCGGCCTGGAGCTTTTCGGCGTCCTGAACGGCTGAGCTCATGGAGGCCATCTCTTCGCGCGCCTCGGCCCTGGCGGCTTCGGTCTCCATACGCTCCTTCATGCGCTCCACGCCCTTGATGGCAACCTTGGCCTTATCGACCTTGACCTTGGCCGTGGTTACCTTCTCCTTCACGCGGGTGGTCGTGTAGCGCGCCAGCAAGCTGTCCCTCTCGCTGTTGACGGAGGCCAGCTTCTTCTCAACGAGCTCGTACTGCCCCTGCAGCTCGGCGACCTTGTCCTTCTGCTCCTGCCAGGTGGCAGAGACTGCCTGTGCCTCCTCCTGATAGGCTCGCACCGCGCGGAGTGCGGACTTGGCGGCTTCATCCTTGCCAAGCTGAACGGCCTGCTCGGCATTGGCCTGCCACATCCGGACCTGACGGTTCCGTTCTTCCAGCTTGGCGGCCAGCCGCTTCTCGTCGGCCATCGAGTTGATGAGCTCTTCTCGCGCCTCGCTGACCGCGTTCTCCAGGTCGCGAATGTACTGATCCAGCATCACCTCTGGATTCTCTGCTCTGTCCAGCACGTCGTTCAGATTGGCCTTGAGTATGGTGCTGATCCGATTCAAGATTCCCATCTCTTTCCTCCTTGCTCTGCTTGCGCTTGCATGCTACGGCTCCATTCTACCATATCTCGCTGCCACGTGCCTGACAGCATTCTGTCGGCTCGCTGACAGGCGTTGGCGACTCTGCTTTGCTGGCTGGTGGAGTTGTGCTATACTGGCAAATCGCGTCTATGAATTCAGCAGTCCATCGAGAGAGCCTGGCCAAGCCCAGGTTAACCGATCGTGGCGGAGAAGCCACTCCCCGGGAATCGACAGGGCGATCAACGGCGTTGGTCAAGTTCCCTGACGGCCGCATCTTTGAGGCACCCATTGGCACCCAGCTCGAGGCTTTTGTTGAGGCGGCTTATGATAGTGGGCCCGTCACCATCGTCGCTGGCCTCATCGACTTTAAGCTATACGAGCTGACCCACCCCATCACGCATGACGTGGAGGTCACCCCGGTTCACATCGGCCAGGCCGACGGTATGAGGATCTACCGCCGCTCCCTGGCCTTCTTGCTTGTGGTTGCCATGGAGGAGCTCTACCCTGGTGTACAGGTCTATGTGGACCACTCGCTCACTTTTGGGGGGCTGTTCTGCGAGGCGCACGGGCGCGAGCCGCTCGAGCCGGGCGAAGTGGCCCGCGTCGAGCAACGGATGCGTGAGATTGTCGCCGAAGACGCGCCGATCGAGAAACGCAGCGCCTCGGTGGCGGAGGCATTCGACCTCTTCGGCCGACGTGGGCAGCAGGACAAAGTGCGGTTGCTGCGCTATCGAAAGCGCAACTATGTCACGCTGTACCGTCTGCGTGGCGTGGAAGACTATTTCCATGGCTACACGGTGCCCTCCACGGGCTACCTGCACACTTTTTCCCTGCAGCACTACTCTACCGGATTCATTCTGCGCTATCCGCGGCACGAGGCCCCTGAGGGCCTGCAGCCCGTGGTGGAGTACCCCAAGCTGGTTGGGGTATTCCGCGAGTACGGCAACTGGTTGCGAGTGCTCGGCATTAGCGACGTCGGAGCGCTGAATGAAGCCATCGAAGCCGGTCGCGGCGGTGAGGTTGCGCTGGTCTCGGAGGCTTTGCACGAGCAGCGCATCGCACAGGTGGCCACAGAGATAGCCAGGCGCCGTGACACGCTCAGACTGGTACTGATCGCCGGTCCCTCTTCGTCGGGCAAGACCACCTTCTCCAAGAGGCTGGCTGTTCAGCTTCTCGCGGCAGGCCTGCGCCCGGTCACAGTCGAACTGGACAATTACTTCGTCGACCGTGAACAAACGCCCAAGACCGACAACGGCGAGTACAACTTTGAACACCTAGACGCCATCGACCGCGACCTGCTCAACACGCAGTTGTCAGAGTTGATGGCCGGCCGGCTGGTGCGGCTACCCAGGTACAGCTTCCAGACCGGTCGCAGGGAGCAGGGCGAGTGGCTGAGGCTGAGCGCGGATCACATCATCCTGCTCGAGGGCATCCATGGCCTCAATCCCAGGCTCGTGCCGACCGTGCCGGCCGAATCGATCTATCGAATCTACGTCTCGGCTCTGACTCAGCTCAACCTGGATCACTACAATCGGGTACCCACGACCGAGACCCGACTGATCCGCCGCATCGTTCGCGATGCGCGTGAGCGTGGCTACTCGGCGATCGACACACTGAGGCGCTGGGAGAGCGTACGTGACGGGGAAAAGACCTGGATCTTTCCCCATCAGGAGCATGCAGACGTGATGTTCAACTCTGCCCTGGCCTATGAGCTGTCTGCTCTCAAGCCCTATGCGGAGCCGCTGCTCTATCAGGTAGAACCCAGCTCGCTTGAGTATGTTGAGTGCCGTCGTCTGCTGGCTCTGCTGAGGTGGTTCGTGCCCCTGGAAGCAAGCCTGGTGCCGTCCAACTCCATCCTGCGCGAGTTCATAGGCGGCTCCAGTTTGAAGGGCTTTACTGTGTGGCGGCAGAAGGCCTACGACTAGCGACCCTGACCGCTCTTGGCGCCGTCGGTGTCGCCCAACTCTAGAGAGGTGAAACACCTATGCGACCGATGTTCGTTGTCAATATCACTCCCACACTGCCCCCGGCGCTCGGCGCGCTGAGGGAGCTGGCGTACAACCTCTGGTGGACCTGGAATCCCGAGGCCATCGAGCTCTTTCGGCGGCTGGATCGGGATGCCTGGGAAGCCTCCGGTCACAATCCCGTTCAGATGCTCGGGCTGATCGAGCAGGACCGGCTGGAGAGCGCGGCGCGGGAGGATGGTTTCCTGGCCCAGCTCGAACGGGTTAGCGCCGACTTTCAACGCTACATGACCTCCACCACGACCTGGCATAACAAGAATCATGCTGACGTGGCCCAGAAAATCATCGGCTATTTCTGCCTTGAGTACGGGCTGACTGAGTGCCTGCCCATCTACTCGGGTGGAATGGGCCTGCTCGCCGGCGACTATCTCAAGTCGGCCAGCGACCTGGGACTGCCGCTGGCAGCCGTGGGACTGCTGTATCAGCAAGGATACTTCCGGCAGTACCTCAACGCCGATGGCTGGCAGGGCGAACAGTTCATCGAGAACGATTTTCACTCCTTGCCTGTGCGCCTCGAGAGGCACGATGGGGTCCCGGTCACCATCGAGGTCGACTATCCAGGCCGTCGCGTTGTTGCGCAGATCTGGCGCGTGCAGGTCGGCCGGGTGCCGCTCTACCTGCTGGACACGAACATTGCCCAGAATCAGGCTGAGGATCGACATATTACCCACCAGCTCTACGGCGGTGACGCCGAGATGCGCATCCGGCAGGAGGTTCTGCTGGGAATCGGCGGGCTGAAGGCCCTTCAGGCCCTGGGCATCGAACCCAGTGTATGTCACATGAACGAGGGTCACTCCGGGTTTCTGGCGATCGAGCGAATCCGCCAGCTTGTGCAAACCAAGGGGCTGAGCCTGGCCGAGGCACGCGAGGTCGTCGCCACCAGCACCATATTCACCACCCATACTTCCGTCCCCGCCGGCATCGACCTTTTCGGCCCTTACTTGATCGACCGCTACCTGGGGCAGTACTACGATCTCCTGCATATCTCAAGGGACGATTTCCTGGCCATGGGTCGCCTGAATCGCTACAACCCCGATGAGCCGGTGAACATGGCGGTGCTGGCGCTGCGCCTGGCTCAGACCAATGCGGTGAGTCAGATCCACGCCGACGTGTCGCGGGAGCTGTGGCAGAACATCTGGCCGGACGTGCCGACCTGGGAAGTGCCGATCATAGCGATCAACAATGGGGTGCACACGCGCTCGTGGATCTCGCAGGATATGGCCGCGCTCTTTGACCGCTATCTGGGCCCGCGCTGGAGTCAGAATCCGGCGGACAGCAGCGCGTGGGAAGCGGTGGACGAGATCCCCGATGAAGAGTTGTGGCGTGTTCACGAGAGACGACGAACGCGCCTGGTGGCTTTTGCCCGCAGGAGGCTGCGCCACCAGATGGAGCAGCGCGGCTCGCCGCCTGCCGAGGTGGAGCGGTCGGGCGAGCTCCTCGACCCACAGGCCTTGACCATCGGCTTTGCGCGCCGCTTTGCCGTCTACAAGCGGGCCACACTGCTCTTGCGCGACGCAGAGCGCCTGGCCGGCATCCTCAACAACGTCGAGCGCCCGGTGCAACTTATCTTCGCCGGCAAGGCCCACCCGCAGGACAACCCGGCCAAGGAACTGATCCGACAGCTGGTTCACCTGCTGCGCAACAAGGGCTTGCGCAACGTCGTCTTCATCGAGGACTATGATGTGAACGTGGCAAGATATCTCCTGCAGGGCGTGGACCTGTGGCTCAACACTCCCCGATTGCTGCAGGAGGCCAGCGGCACCAGCGGCATGAAAGCAGCTGTCAACGGTGGGCTCAATATGAGCGTGCTGGATGGCTGGTGGGCGGAAGCTTACAGGCCGGAGCTCGGCTGGGCCATCGGCCGCGGCGAGGTCTATGAGGATCTGAACTATCAGGATCAAGTCGAATCCAACGCGATCTACGACCTGCTGGAGAAGGAGGTCGTTCCCCTCTTCTACAATCGCGGGCCTGATGAGCTGCCACGCGGCTGGATTCAGCGGATGAAAGACTCGATCCGATGCCTGGTGCCAGCCTATAGCACAGGTCGTATGGCGATCGAATATACGGAGCGTCTGTATCAGCCGGCTGAGTGGCGCCATTCCCGACTCACGGCCAAGAACTTTGCCCGCGCGAGATCCCTCGCCGAATGGAAGGCCCGTCTGTACCAGCACTGGTCCGGGGTGAAGATTGTCGGCGTCGAGTCGGACAGCCGGGCAGCCCCGTTGGGAGACGACGGAGGAGTGGAACTGCCGGTTGGCTCAGAGCTGGTGGTACGCGCCAGCGTGGAGCTGGGTCAGCTTACGCCGGACGACGTGTCAGTCGAGCTCTATGAGGGCGTGCTGGACTCGGATCACGAGATTACTGAAGGCCGGGCCACCCAGATGGTCTTTGTCCGTCAGAGAAGGGGCGTGTCCCTCTTTGAGGGCAAGTCGCGCAACCAGCACAGCGGCGTGCGGGGGTACACGCTGAGGGTCCTGCCCCGCAACGAGGATCTACCCAATCCCTTCGAGCCTCGCCTGATTGTGTGGGGGGCCTGAGCACAGACCCTTTGAGGCGCCGCGCGCGTTCCACAGGCCAAGAGAAAGGCCCCGATTCTCAACGGAGAATCGGGGCCTTTACATTCCGCGTGTGGCGCGAGTCCTGCTGGAGGTCTCAGGAGTGCGCGGTCAGAATCTCGCCGCCGACCTGAAGGATGGTTTCCGCCTGGCTGCGCAGCTCCTTCAGACGCTGGGCTGCCTCAGGGCGCCCCTGTGCCTCCACGTCTTCGGCCAGGGCGGTCAGGATCTCGGGAAAATCGGTGTTCCACTCTTTGCGGCGCTGGGCCAGGATCTGGCGCGTGCCTTCGGGATACTCGGCGCTGAGCAGGTCGTTGACCAATCTCAGCTCCGGCGGGAGACTGTCCTGCAGCACCTGCAGCGCCACCTCGTTGACCATCTTCAGACGCTCTACGTTCTCGGTCTTGCCTTCCTTCTCTGCGCTGCGTAGCGCAGCGCCGATCATGGCCAGAAACAGAGTGTCGATCTCCTGCTTGTTCTCTCGCAGGGTCTTGGCCGGGTCGGAACTGGCAAGGGTCTGCCGCAGGACCTGTAGCTTTGCCTGCTGGACTTGCTGCGCTTCCTTGTCCAGGCGCTCGGTCATCTCCAACAGGTCGCTGCGACGCTTGCCCAGCTCGTCCGCCTGCTCCTTTGGGGCCTTCTCGATGTAGGCCGTGAGTTCCTGGAAGAAGGCATAGTCCAGCAGGGGCCGATTGTAGAGAACAAAGGCCCACAGACTATCCTTGTCCTTGAAGGCCAGCGAGCGCTGCAGGACCTCTGCGACAGGGGTGTCCAGGGGTAACGGTTCCGGGAGCGCTATGCCCGTGCGGGCTACCAACAGCTCACGCAGCTTGAGCAGCTGCTCCGTCAGCATTTTCGGCCCCGAGACTGCGCTGCCCTCCAGTGTGGCGGAGAGCGTCAGCAGGAACGGGTAGTCGATCTCCGCCCTGTGCTGCTCGATGAGGGCGTTGAGCTGCTCTTCCGTGTCCAGAACGGCCAGAAGGTCCTGAATCAGCCTGGAGCGTGCACGTTGTTTCTCGAGCATCTCCTGAGTGACGCCATCGGCCTTGAGGACCTCATCGATCAAACCCTGCATGGTCAGTGCAGGGCGAGGATTCAAGAAATAGCCCTTGCGTTTCTCGGCGGGCACCACGCTCATGAGTGCGTTGACAAGCTGTCCGGTGAGCCGCTCCCGCTCCGTCAGAGGCAGATTCAGCTCCGGCGGCACAAACAGCAGCAGCAGCGACTTGTCTGGGTCGTGGTACAACAGCGGGGCGCTGACCATGGCTGGCGTCTTGCACGCGGGGCAGGTGACCACGTTCAACTGCCCTCTCAGGAGAGCGGACTTGAGCTCCGGGTTCTGAGAAACGTCCACGATGCTCTGCACCTGGGCTGCGTACTTGTTGCCACAGCTCGGGCAACCGATTTGTATGGGCATGCTTGGTATCATCTCTACTCCTGTAAGGACTTGTCAAACGCGCAATTGTATCACAAACAGTACAAAGCGTAAAGCCAATTGAGGACCCGGGCTGCCGGCCCTTCGGTGTGCCGGGGTCCCGGCGTCTTGCGAGTGGCTGTCTTCAGACGCAGGGGCACGTAGACGGCCACTAGTCTCGGGCCAGGGTCATCCCATAGACCTCCCTGATGCCGGCACGCAACAACTCCGCTCCGCAGGCACGCAGGGTCGCTCCCGTTGTGAAGACGTCGTCAACCAGCAACACGCTCTGCCCGCTCAGGGTGTTCCCTTCATATGAGAAGGCTCCGCTCACGTTCTCCATCCGTTGCTCCAAGTTCAGGTGAGTCTGCTGAGGGGTGTCCACACAACGTAGCAGCGAGTCTTCAGACAGGGTCAATCCCGCATGGCGGCCCAGCTCACGCGCCAACAGCGCCGACTGATTGTATCCGCGTTGGCGCAGTCGAGCCGCATGCAGTGGGACCGGCACAATGACGTCCACCGGGAAAGGGTCCAGATACCAGCATTCGGCCAGCATCTGGCCGAACAGAGGCGCGAGGGCGCGCAGTCCGCCGTATTTGAACCTGTGGATTGCCGTACGCATGGGCCCGGCGAATCGGGTCGCGCAGTGAACGCTGCGCAGCGGGCTGAGATTATGGCTCGGGAGCGGCCAGGGCGGGTGGTAGAAAAGGACCTGGCTGAGGCAGGAGCGGCAGATCCAGTCGCCATGGCGACCACAGGCGACACAGCGGGACGGAAAGAGCAGTTGCAGCAGTTGTTGGGCCACTGTGGGTGTGTGCTTCTGCATGCTGCCGGCTCGAGCCAGGATTCGCTACTGCGGGCTGAATTCCCTCAGGTCCAGCACTCCCTCCAGGCCGGTGGGGAGCAGTTCGGGGCGAAAGACCCAGCGCCAGCCACTGAGATCGGCGGGCACCTCGTACGAAACCCCGCCATGCAGCAGGCGTCCAGGTCCGATCTCCCCCTGCACGACCATCCACTGGCTCTGCCTGGCCGCCAGCACGCCGGCTGAAGCGTCGAGAGGTGCCCTGTCACCGTTGGGACCGACAAGCAGCATCTGGTTCTCGGGCATCATGTAGCGTATGTTGGCGCTGGTGTTCTCCACGGTGAGCTCGATGGCCAGAAACTGCATTCCTTGCTCCGGCTGGCGCCAGGGGTCGGCGGTCAGGGTCGTCACGCTGTGAACGATCAGGCGCCACGCCCCGAGTTCAACTGGCTGGCCGACCTCTATGGCCAGCGACGAGGTGGATCGCGACCGACAGCCCGAGCTGGCCATCGTCAGCAGGAACAACAGGACGACCGAACTGAGTTTGAGGTGCACGGTATGGTTCCGCAGTATGGCAGCATTATGATGGCCCCCTGACCGTCTGTCAAGTGCTGATGACCTCAACCCCCATGACTGCATTTTGCCAATTGGAGCGCGATGACCTATACTGGGCGGGTAAGCAACGAATGACAGGAGTGCGTTCCTCATGGCACGCTTGCTCTTACGTCTGAGTCTGGTGGCCCTGGCACTGGCGATGGCCCTCACGGTAGCCCTCCAGCTCCGGATGCCGCGGGAGCTGGTGGAGGTCTTCGCTCTTCCCGACGACGTGGCGGGTCTACCCCTGGGGGGTCCCGCTCCCGGGCCGACAACCGTGTCTCCTTCCGCTCCGCCGGCCACTCCCACGCAGAGTCCCCCTGCTACCGACAGGCAGAAGACGACCGTCCTGCAGCAGGGCCGAGATGGATACTCCGGATGCAGCGATACCTACCTCCAGTTCTATCGCCCGGACGAGAATTACTGCGATTCGGGCGAGCTCTATGTGGTCACCACTGACAAAGCCGCCACCCTGATCCGCTTCGACCTCACTCGATTGCCGGGGCCCATTGCCGGCCTCGATTCCAGTGCCGTGGTCGTTCAGGCGACACTGGAGCTCTACGCCGTGCAGGGCAACAAGGGTGTGGAGCTGGGTCTGTACCTTCCACGAGGCCTCTGGGATCCGTGCACGGTGAGCTGGAGCAGGCCATGGGAAAAGGCGGGGGCCAACGGGCTTTCGGACCGAGAATCCGGCCCGTTTCAGAATGTGAGCACCAAGTCCGATCCCCAGTGGATCGAGTTCGACGTGACAGCCCTGGTGCAGTACTGGCTGCGCGAGCCGCAGGGTAATTTCGGAATGCTGATCAAGAGCTTTGAATCTGCCGTCCCGTCTCACCACATCTTCTTCTCCAGCGAGAACGGGGACCCTGAGAGCAGGCCCAGACTGACCATTCGATACGAGCCGGCGCTGCCCACGCCGCCTCCTGAGACTGTGTCGCCCACCGAGGCCGCTCCCTCCTCCACGCCTTTTGCCACGCCGACAGTCATCCTGGCTGGTTCGCCACGGGTGGTCGAAGTTCACTGGTGGAACCAGATGGAAGTGGGTAACACCTATCCGGTAAAGCTGGTCTTCCGTCCCCGGGCGACGGTTGTAGACGCCAGCTCGTTTGACGTCTATGTGCTCGGCGTGAAGACACAGCTCAGCGCGGCGACCTTCGAGGTCGAGGCGGCGTCGACTCTTGAGCAGGTACTTACCGGACCGGAAGCGTCGCTGCTCTGGTCGTGGACTGTTCAGCCGCGCTTTGTGGGAGAGCAGTCCGTCTCTCTGGACATGGCCTTTGACTGGACGCCTGCTGTGCTGGAGCAGCCACGAGTGCTCACAGAACCGAGTGCCTGGTACCAGATCAGGATGACCAGGGTCAACGAATCGTTTCCCTACTGGTCGCTGCTACAGGCGGCGCGGCAGGTGCTGGTAGCCGCGGGCCTGCTGGGCTGGATCGGCTGGTTTGCCCTGAGGAAGCGTCCGGGCCAGCCCTGAGGGGCTGCCAGGCACGCCATCAGTTCGGAGAACGACGGCGATCTCCGCTAGAGGTCGCCGTCGCTTTGTGTGCGTGTTCCAAAGCCTGAATGGAGGAAGCACCATGAAAGCAGAGGCAGTTCTTGCTCGAGCCGGTGAGGACGGGGTCAGCTTTATCAGCCTCCAGTTCACCGACATCTTTGGCACGGTGAAGAATGTTACCATTCCAGTGGCCGGTCTGGCATCGGCTCTGGAACATGGCATGAACTTTGACGGGTCCTCGATCGAGGGGTTTGCGCGAATCGCCGAAAGCGATATGGTTCTTCGACCGGATCCGGGCACGTACGCGGTTCTGCCCTGGACGATGCCGCCGGAGCGCACAGCTCGCCTGATCTGCGATGCCTTTGACCCTCAGGGACGGCCCTTTGTGGGCGACCCGCGGCGTATCCTCAAGGACAGTCTGGCCGACGCCGCCGCGATGGGGTTTGGCTTCAACACGGGACCCGAAGTGGAGTTTTACCTGTTCAAAGGCAACGGAGAGGCCGAGCTCACCCCCGTGCCCCAGGATCATGCGGGCTATTTCGACTTTTCGCCGCGCGACCTGGCCTCCCAGGTTCGCAACCGAATCGCCCTGGCTCTCCAGTCTATGGGCATCGCGGTTGAGGCCGCTCATCACGAGTGCGGCCCGGGTCAGCAGGAGGTGGACTTTCGCTATGCCGATGCTCTGACCAGCGCCGATGCCGTGGTGACCTTGCGATATACCATCAAGGCGGTGGCCCAGAACGATGGACTCTATGCCACGTTCATGCCCAAACCCATGCTCCATGCCGCAGGCTCAGGCATGCATGTTCACCAGAGCCTGGCGGCGAAGGACGGTCATAATGTCTTTGATGACAGGAATGATCCCTACCATCTCTCGCGTCTGGCGTACAACTTTATCGCCGGGCAGATGATGCACGCTCGCGCGCTGGCGGCGGTGGTTGCTCCGACGGTCAACTCGTACAAGAGACTGGTGCCTGGCTATGAGGCTCCTGTGTACATCTGCTGGGGACAGATCAACCGCTCGGCCCTGATCCGCATCCCCGCGAGCCTCCCGGGGAATGGCGAGACTTCGACTCGCTGCGAGCTGCGCTGCCCGGATCCGAGCGCCAATCCGTATTTGGCTTTCGCCGCCATGCTTGCGGCCGGGTTGGACGGCATTCGCCGCGACCTGATGCCCCCGGCACCGGTTGAGGAGAACGTCTACGAGTTCGATTCGCTGATGCTGCGCTCACGCGATATCGTATCCCTCCCCGGCACGCTGGAGGAAGCGCTGCAGGAGCTGGAGCGCGACGAGGTGATCGCCGCAGCGTTTGGAGAGCACACCTTCAGACGTTATCTCGAGGCCAAACGGCAGGAGTGGGATGAGTACCGTATCCAGGTCAGTTCCTGGGAAATCGGCCGCTACCTGCGGGTGCTCTAGGGCTCGCCTTCCTGCCGGTCGGATTCACCGGGCAGAGTGGTGCTGCCCCGAAGGATGGCAACCAGCTCGGCCAGAATCATGGCCGTGGCTCCCCACACCCTGTGCTCGCCAAAATGGTACGCCGGCACCGCAAAGCGCTGGCCATCCCAGAGATAAACTTCTTCGTGCACCGTCGCCGGGTCCAGTAGCCTGTCCAGGGGAGCGTCGAAAGCCTGTGCCACCTCGGCGGGATCCGGGCGCCATCGAAGCTGGCGCTTGCTGAAGCCGACGAAGGGGTGCACGCAGAAGCCGCTGTGCGGTATGAAGAGTCGGCTCAGCGCTCCAAGGATCTCTACGCCTTTGGTCTGGATTCCCAGCTCCTCTGACGTCTCCCTGAGGGCCGTCTCCTCAAAGCTCCTGTCGCCGGGCTCGCGCGCTCCGCCGGGGAGGGAGATCTGCCCCTTGTGCGTTTGGACGGTCGTGGCGCGGACCGTGAGCGGGAACTCCAGTGCACCATCCCTCTCGCACAACAGGACCAGCACAGCTCCCTCATGGGGGCATGGGTCAGGGATTTCCTGTGTGTCACCGGGACGCGGTCTGGTTGCCATGGTCACCTGCGCTGCGCGCCCGGGGAGAGGTCTCTTCAGGGCCAGACGAATCCGGCCGAGGCTCACATGCGTGTCCATAGGCAGATTGTACAACGATGGCGGGTCCCGTGACAAGCGCAATCGGAGGCACCTGGATCAGGCCGGTTGCCCGACGGCCGGTGGTATAATGATGCCGAGGCGGGCGAGCCGCACAGGCCAGCGCATTACGAATCTGGAGGAAGCTCATGTTGAAACAGGCCACATCGGACGAGCTGTGCATCAACACAATCCGCACGCTGGCCATGGATATGGTCGAGCAGGCCCAGTCGGGCCACCCCGGTATGCCCATGGGTGCCGCGGCAATGGCCTTTGTACTCTGGACCCGCTTCCTGAAGCATAACCCTGCCGATCCATCGTGGCCGGACCGCGACCGCTTCGTGCTCTCAGCGGGGCACGGCAGCGCGTTGCTCTACTCGCTGCTGCACCTTACCGGATACGACCTGCCCCTGGAAGAGCTGAAACGCTTTCGTCAGTGGAACAGCCGCACGCCAGGTCACCCTGAGCACGGACTGGTTCCGGGAGTGGAGGTGACCACTGGTCCGCTGGGCCAGGGCTTTGCCTCGGGTGTGGGGATGGCCATTGCCGAGCGAATGCTGGCCGCACGATTCAACCGGCCCCGCCTGGAGCTGGTGAATCACCACACTTTTGGCCTGGTGAGCGACGGAGACCTGATGGAAGGCGTCAGCTCGGAGGCAGCCTCGCTGGCCGGGCACATGAAACTCGGCAAGCTGATCTACCTGTACGACGACAACCGCATCACCATTGAAGGCCCGACGAGCCTGGCCTTTTCGGAAGACGTTGGGGCTCGCTTTGAGGCTTACGGCTGGCTCGTCCAGCGTGTAGAGGGGAACGACCTCGCCGGGGTGGCCGCGGCTCTCGACATGGCCACCTCTCAGACAGAGCGCCCATCGCTCATTATCGCGCGAACGCACATCGCCTACGGCAGCCCGGGCAAGCAGGATAGTTCTGAGGCACACGGTGCGCCTCTGGGCGCGGAGGAGGTCCGGCGCACCAAGGAGGCTCTGGGATGGACTGCCGGGGAGCACTTCCACATCCCTCCTGCCGTGCTGGAGCGCTTTCGAGTGGCCCTGGAATCCGGTGCGAGGGCCCAGTCCGCCTGGATAGACACACTGAACGCATACAGGGAGGCCTATCCCGAGCTGGGAAGGGAATGGTATCGCTGCCAAAGCGGCCAGCTCCCGGATGGCTGGGAAAGCAGCCTGCCGACGTTTCCGGATCCGGCAGCCACCGCCTCCACCCGCGAGGCATCGGGCAAGGTGCTGAACGCCATTGCCCCCCTTCTGCCGGAGCTGGTCGGAGGATCGGCCGACCTCTCCCCTTCGAACAACACCTACCTGCGCGGCTATTCCGCTTTTGGCGCTGAGACACCGGGCGGTCGCAATTTGCACTTTGGCGTGCGTGAGCACGCCATGGGCGCCATCCTGAATGGTATGGCCCTGCATGGGGGGCTGAGGGTCTACGGCGGCACCTTTCTGGTGTTCTCCGACTATATGCGCCCGGCGATTCGCCTTGCCGCGCTGATGCAGTTGCCCGTGGTCTACGTGTTCACGCACGACAGCATCGGTCTGGGTGAGGATGGCCCCACCCACCAGCCGGTCGAGCACCTGGCTGCGCTGCGCGCGATCCCGCAGCTCACCGTCATTCGCCCGGCGGATGCCGGTGAAACCGTGGAGGCCTGGCGCTGGGCGCTGCGGCACCGCGAGGGGCCCGTGGCCCTCGTGCTGAGCCGGCAGAAGCTGCCCGTGCTGGATCGGACGCTTCTTGCGGGGGTCGGCGGTGTGGTCCGGGGCGCGTACGTGCTCGCGGATGGGAGCCCTTCCCGCGGGCCGGCAGTCCGGGAGAGTAGCTCCTCGATCGTCCTGATGGCCAGCGGCTCAGAGGTGAGCCTTGCCCTGCAGGCACGGGAAGCGCTGAAGCAGAACGGCGTCCAGGCGCGGGTGGTCAGCATGCCCAGCTGGGAGCTGTTCGCGGCCCAATCGTCCGAATACCAGGAGGCCACACTCCCGGCCTCAGTCCCGGTGCGCCTGGCCATTGAGGCGGGAGCGGGTCTGGGCTGGCATCGCTGGGTCGGCCGCAGCGGAGCCGTGATCAGTCTAGAACGCTTTGGGGCCTCTGCACCGCAGCAGGTGCTCTATGAGCAGCTTGGCTTTAGCGTCAAGGCCATTGTTGACCGGGCTATGGCGCTGCTGGCGCAGACGCGAAGCGAATAACCACCCTCTGCACCAGAGGCCCGGTTTCAAAGCTCAGCACGCCGCCCGGCTGATCGGGGAACCATCGCCAATTCGTGAGCGGCCTTTCGTCTACCTCGACCTGCGAGGGCTGGCTCAGGCCGAACACGCGCCATTCGCAGAGGCCGTAGGAAGGGCAGTACCCACCGTGGCGGGAGGCGGTGATTTCGAGGTCTGCGTCGGTCAGACGCTGCCTGAACTCGGTCACCCTCAGGTCACCCCTGGTGTAGGCCTGGCTCAGCCCGTCATCTTCGTAGAGGACGCTCTTGCCGTTGCCCGAATACACATCCAGGAACAGGCGATCCGGCTCTGCCTCGCCTGTGTGCTGCAGGAGCGGCCAGGTTGGCAAAACGGTACCCCCCCTTACCCAGAGGGGAATCCGTTCCAGGGGCGACTCGGCGTGCAGTGTGATGGGCCCCGGATGTCGCTGACCGGTCCAGTAGTCGAACCAGGTCTCGCGCGGCAGGTAGACCTGCCGGCAAGTTGCTCCTCGCTCTACCACCGGAGCCACCAGCAGAGAGTCGCCGCACAGGAATTGACTATCCAACTGACAGGCGTGTGGATCGGAGGGGAAGGCCCAGGCCAGCGGTCTGGCAGGAGGCGCGCCTGTCTGCGAGCATTGCCAGGCGGCCGTGTAGAGATAAGGCAAAAGCCGGTAGCGCAGCTCGATGGCATCGCGTATGGGGCCGAGGTAGCTCTCGCCAAAAGCCCAGGGCTCCTGATCGCGGCTCCAGATGGAAGCATGGTTGCGGAATAGGGGCAGGAAGGCACCCATCTGGGTCCAGCGCACCA
The DNA here is from genome assembly GCA_002327925.1 of Anaerolineales bacterium UBA2200. GTDB lineage: Bacteria > Chloroflexota > Anaerolineae > UBA2200 > UBA2200 > UBA2200. The sequence goes on along the minus strand of DCVA01000003.1, from coordinate 15,720 downwards.
GCAGTTCCCCTTCAGCGTCGCCGTCGAACCCGCCGACGTCGGCTCCCGTGAACGCCAGACCTGACAGCCCTTTGCCCAGTACCATGGGCAGGCTCAGGCGCAGATGCTCCCAGGTACTCTTGTTGTCGCCGGTCCAGGAGAAGGCATCGCGCTGCACTCCGGCCCATCCTGACCGGGTCAGTACGAAGGTACGCGAGTTCGGCCTGAGGCGCCGCAGCCCTTCTGCCGTCGCTCTGGCGGTAAGCTGACCGTAGACGTTGTGCGCCTGTCGATGATCGGCGCCCTGACCCTCCCAGTCATGGCGAACGCAGTCGGCCAGGGTATCGCCCGATGGTCCGATGATCGTTGGCTCGTTCATGTCGTTCCAGAAACCGTCCACGCCATCATCCAGCAGGTCCGAGAAAAGGTCGCCCCACCACCAGCGCACCCGCTCAGCAGTAAAGTCGGGGAAGAAGGCCTCACCTGGCCAAACTGGCCCGCCTGCAGGCCTGCCATCCGGGTAAGTGCAGAAGACTCGCTTCATCAGCCCATCGGCGCAGATGCGATAGGAGCGATCGGACTTGACATGAGGGTCGACCGCGAGCACAACCCGGAAGCCCTGCCGATGAAGATCCGCCAGCAGACCGGTCGGGTCCGGGAAGCGATGCCGATCCCAGGTGAAGACCCGGTAGCCGTCCATGTAGTGGATGTCCAGGTACAACGCATCGCACGGAATGCGGTGCTCGCGCAGGAGCCGGGCCACCTCACGCACCCGGTCGGCGGGAAAGTAGCTCCAGCGGCTCTGCTGGAAGCCCAGCGACCAGAGAGGAGGCAGGGCAGGGCGGCCGGTCAGCTCTGTGTAGCGTTCCAGGACCTGGGGCAGGGCAGGGCCGTGGAAGTAGTAGTAGCACAGTTCCCCGCCGTCTGCCGCGTACAGCAACTCGTCGTTCTGCGTTGCCCCGACGTCGAGAGAGGCCCGGTAGGAGTTGTCATAAAACACCGAGTGGGCGCGGCCGTCGACAAGCGCGATGAACATGGGGATGCTCAGATAGAGGGGATCCGCCCCAGGTTGATAGTTCTGAGGGTCCGTGTTCCACAGGGTAAACGTCCGGCCGCGACGGTCCTGGCCGCAGGCCTTCTCTCCCAGCCCGAGGATCTGCGCCCCTGGCACGAGGGCGGTCGAGAGCGCTATCCGGTCGCGAGACCAGGCCATGCCCCGGGCGTCAGTATGAACGGGGGTTCCCCGATCATCCAGAAACGAAACGCGGCACGGGGAACGGCTCACCCGACAGAGCAGGAGGTCCGTACGTATCTCCACAGCCTCCGCCAGATTGTCAACGGAGTAGGGGACCGGAACCCATTGGTCGTCCGTTTTGCACACAGAGTAGGAGGGGCCCGTCGCGAAGGTGCCGGAGACGCCGTAACGCACCCGCAGGGTGTCGGCCGCCAGGACGGTGATCTGCAGCGAGGCGCGCTCACAGCGGATAGTAACGACCTGCCCGTCTCGCTCAGCCGAGACTACGTCCCCCGGAGTGTCGCAGTCGGCGAGATTGGGTCTCTGCGCCGGCGGCCGGTCTGCCCCTCCGCGAAGCACTGCCGCCAGACCCTGCAGCAGCGAGGGCGAGGATCCACCTTTTGAGAAACTGCCCTGATGGAAGGTGCGTCTGAGCGGGTAGAAGGCGGACTGGAGCGTGTTTCGCACTCCGATGGCGCGGATGCCCCGAAGGGCATGGGCAAAAGCGTTCTCCTGGGAGGGCATGGACAGCTCCTGTGTGCGCCCGGCCGCGGGAATCCTCTGGACGGCACACCGCGGAATCAGCCGTCCAGGTGGTGCTTCTTCTCGTTTTCCTTCTTGAACTCGTCGTATACGCGCTCTACGCTGGCACGGACCCGCCGTTCGATCTCCTCACGCCTGCTGGCCGGTGCAGGGTAGAAGTCGAGCATTCGGACCCGATCCACCGACTCGCGGCGCGTGCAGCCCTCGGAGAAGCACTCGTGGACGCGCTCGCGCAGCTTCTGGATATAGTCCGAGAGCATCTCGGTTGCCATCGGATTGCAGGGTTCGCCTCTGCCTGGCACCACCAGATCCAGGTCATTCAGCCTGCGAATGGTCTCCAGCGTGTGCAGCCAACGCATGCTGTTGGCCTGTGCCAGGCAGGGGTGCTCACCGTTCACAACCACATCGCCGGAGAAGAGGATTCGCTCATGCGGCAGGTGGACCATGATATTGGCCGGGCTGTGTCCTCCGGCAAAGATCAGCCGGAAGGTGCGGCCGCCCTTGTGCACTGTCAGGTCGGAAGTGAGTGTGAGCTCGGGCGGAACAATGCGCGTCTTGCTGAGGTTGGCCGCAGTCTGAGCGTCGCAGTCCCTCATGTGGCTGATGTGGCGCTGCAGGTACGCCTCATCGTAGCGTTGCAGCTCGGACCAGGTGAACTGGTGCCCGATGGTGGTCGAGGCCGGGAAGAAGCAGTTGCCCAGGATGCGCTCGACTTGGTAGTCGGTGTTGATCAGCAGGGCAATCCCCTTCTTGGTGGTAGAGGTGATCTTGCGCAGCCAGTCCCAGGCGTCCTTCGGCATCATGGGGGAATCTACCAGTACGGCACCGTCTTCGGTAACGGCGTACCCCACGTTTCCGGAACAATAGCTGGTCTCGCAGTAGACTCCCGCAGCGATCTCACGCATTGACTGCCCCCTCATTGCTCGGTCAGAGTGCGGTAGGCCAGCTCCAGGGCTTCGGCCACTCTCTCTCCCGGAAAGCCGCCGCCCTGAGCCTGATCGGACTGGCCGCCCCCTTTGCCCCCCAGACTCTGGCACGTTTTGCTCAGCAGGGCCGCCATATCCGCGGCGACATCCCTGCTGCGAACAAACACCAGCCTGCCCTGCTGTCCGTTCGTGCCAAGGAGGGCAATGACGCCGGAAGCCGATGTAAGAAGGGTGGCCAGTCTTCGCAGCTCCTGTACCTCGCGCTCCGCGAAGGACTGCACGACCACTCTCATCTCGCGCCAGGGTCTGGCTGAGGCCAGAAGCCGCTGCGCCTCGGCAGGCAGCATCTCAGAGCGAAGTTGCTGCAGGTCACGACGATTCTCCGTCGCATCCGTGATCAGGCGCTGTACCGCGGCGCCGACTTCGCGGTCCTTCACACTAAAGCCCAACCCCAGCTCGTTGATGGTGCTGGTCTTCCAGCGATGGTCGTGCAGGGCACGCCAGCCGCAAACGAATTCGACGCGAGTTTCCTCCCCGCGGCGTTCCACTTTGCGCAGGGCGATGGTTCCCACCTCGCCGCTCCGCGCGCAGTGCGTTCCGCCGCAGGGCGAGCGGTCAAATCCCTCTACCTCAATGATGCGGATGTTGCTGCTGACGGTTGGCGCCTTTCGTAGCCCCAATGTAGGCACATCCTCGGGATCCACGATCCTTGCCGTGACGGCACGATCCTCGAAGATGATCTGGTTCGCCCGGTCCTCCACTCGCTCGAGGGCGGCCGGATCGAGGATCACCCGGTCGAGGTCGATCGTGCATGCCTCCTGGCCCAGGTGAAAGGAGACGGTCCGGGCGTTCAGCAGCTCGAGGAATGCCTGCGAGAGGATATGCTGGCCCGTATGCTGCTGCATGTAATCGAAGCGGCGCTGCCAGTCGATCTGTCCGTGCACGGCCTGGGCCGCGGGAGCTCGCGCCACCCAGTGGACCACCTCGCCATCGTGCTCGGTCACATCGAGGACCACCGCGCCGCCCAGCGTGCCGAGGTCGTGGGGCTGCCCGCCCGAGGTTGGGTAAAAGCTCGTGCAATCGAGGATCAGTCCTGTGGTTCCGGCGCTGCCCTCGACCGAACGGACCACGGAAGCATCGAACTCGCGGCAGTAAGAATCCTGGTAGTAGAGACGTTTGGTCATTCTTTCCTGGTGTGGCGAAAGTGACTACTGGGACCGAACGGGACGAATTATAGCATTGCGGAATCGCTTGTCAACCGTCGCCGGCCTCTGTCGTGGCGAGGGAAAGAACAGAGTCCGGGGGCGATCGATCGCCCCCGGACTCTCCGGACTAGAGATTCAGGCCCGGCACGGTCAGCCTAACCCGTAACCTACTCGAACTGGATGGTCTTGATGTACCACATCCAGTTTTCTTTGGGATACTTCTCGGCCGCCTCGGCAGGGAAGGCCAGCTTGGCCGGGCCGCCCTGCTTGTCTGAGAGATCCTTTCCCTCGAGCTGTGTCACGATGACGATCGGCCATTTGAGGAGGTCTTCCTTGGCTACGGTGACCTTCATGCCATCGCTGGCAGTGAGAATGGCCGCTGTGGCCGCCTCTGCCGCGCCACAACGCTTCCACAGGTCTGAGAGCAGGATTCCGTTGTACTTCTGACCGTCGCCGGCCCACGGGTCGTCGATGGTGTACTCCTTGATGTACTTGGAGATGTTTGCGGCATCCACGACGCAATCTTTCCCCGAATTGGGCTGCATTACCTTGCCCTTGACCGTGAACAGCGGCGTGCCTGTGGGAGCTGCCAGGGCCTTCGATGGCTTGGCGAAGGTGACCGTCTTGACGTACCACATCCACTGGTCCTGGTCATACTTCTCGCCCGCCTCGGCAGGGAATACCAGCTTGGCCGGCCCCCCCTGCTCTTTCACCAGGTCCTTGCCTGCCAGTTGTGTGGCGATCAGGATCGGCCATTTCTGCAGGTCGTCCTTGCTGATGTTGACCTGGTACCCGTCCTCTGCCACAAGGATCGCGGTCGTGGCCTGATAGTTGGCACCGCAGCGCTTCCAGATTTCGGAGAGCAGGATGCCACTGTACTGCTGGCCTTTGCCTGCCCAGGGGTCATCCAGGGTGAATTCCTTCAGGTACTTCTTGATGTTGGCTGCGTCTAGCTGGCAGGTCCCGTCCACATTGGCCAGGTCCACCATTCCGTTGACCGTTAGCAGAACATCCCCCTTGGGAGCGGCCAAAGGCTTGGGGCGCTTGCCGAGCTGAATGGTCTGGATGTACCACATCCACTGAGCGTCTGTGTACGTTCCTCCTGCCTCTGCCGGGAAGGCCAGCTTGGCAGGGCCACCCTGCTCGTCTACCAGGTCCCGCCCTCCCAGTTGCAGGGCAACCAGAATGGGCCACTTGTCGAGATCCGCCTTGGCGACGTACACAGTAAAGCCGTCTTTGGCTGTGAGGATCGCGTCGGTGGACTGCTCCGTGCCGCCGCACAGCTTCCAGATCTCGGAAAGGAGTACGCCTCCGTACTTCATACCCTTGCCTGCCCACGGGTCGTCGAGGGTGTATTCCTTGATGTAGGAGGCGATGTTGGCCTTATCAATCACGCAGGTCTTTTCCACATTGGGCAGGTCAAGCGTCCCGGTCACGGTGAACAGCGGATTCCCAACTGGAGCGGCAAGGGCCGTGGGAAGCACTCCGATCTCGATTGTCTTGACATACCACATCCAGACGTCCTGGGTATAGGTTCCTGCCGCCTCCGCCGGGAAGGCCAGCTTCGCCGGGCCACCCTGCTCCGCCACCAGCGCCTTGCCGGCCAACTGGGTGACAATAATGATCGGCCACTGCATCAGGTCTTCCTTGGGTATGCGCAGGCGCATTCCGTCGGTTGCAGTCAGGGTCACACCGTTGGCCGTTGTCCCGGCGCCGGCAAGCTCCCAGAGCTTCGAGAGCAGCACGCCGTTGTACTTCATGCCCTTTCCCGCCCAGGGGTCGTCGATCGTGTATTCCTTGACGTAAGGGGCGAGGCCGGCCTCGTCGACCTGCACCGAATTGTCCACGTTGGGCTGGGTGATATCGCCGGTAATGGTGAACAGGATGTTGCCGGTGGGCTTTTCGATGCGCAGCGGCGTGGGAGTCGGCACGGGGGTGTTCGTCGGCCGAGGCGTCGCCGTGGGCACGGGCGTCGGCGTGGGTGTCGGCGTGGGTTGGGCACACGACACGATGAGCGATAGAACGATAACCAGCGAGAGTACGAGCAATCTCCCTTTCATTCTTCCTTCTCCTTCGATTGGATTGGTCTACTGCTTGTTCTGGGCCTGAGTAATCAGGTCCTGGTCCACTATCTTCTTGGCCTGGTCGAGGGCGGCCTGCGGATCGCTGGCGCCCAGTTCCACGGCCTCGACCGCCTGACGCAGTGCGCTGTCGCTTGTTCCCAGCGACGGAAAGACCGGAATGGCGTAAGCGTACTGGAGCTGCTCCAGAGGTGCGCGGACGAGGGGGTTCTGCTCCAGGTAGGCCTGCATTTCGGGCCACTCCAACGAACTCTTGTAGAGGGGCAGGTAGCCCGTGTGCGTTGACAGGTAGAGGGAGCTGGCCTCACTGGTCATGAATTTGACGAACTCCCAGGCTGCCTCCAGGATGTAAGGGTTGCTGTTCTTAAAGATCACCAGGCTTCCGCCGCCGATGGGGGCGACGCGGTCCTTGCCCTCTACAGCGGGTACCATCCCCACACCCAGCTCAAACGGTGCGTCACGCACCAGGCTGGGCAGAGTGGAACTGGAGCGGAAGAACATGCCGAGAACGCCCGCCAGAAAGTCCGTTCCCGCTTCCTTGTGCTGCGCCGGAGGCATGATCTCGTAGTCGTTCACCATGTCGCCCCAGAGCTGCAGCATCTCCACGGCTTCGGGGCTGTTGTACAGACACTCTGTCTCCTCCTGGTTGATGATCTGCCCCCCGTTCTCCAGGATCATGGTGCTCAGATACCAGTGCGTGTCGTCGTGCGTGTTGAAACCCCACTGGTCGCCTCTGGTCAATTCCTGGCCGTAGGAGATGACGTCGTCCCAGGTCTCTGGCCCCTGCTCGGTTGGCAGCCCCGCCTTGGCAAAGAGGTCCTTGTTGTAATACAACACGGGCATGCTGTTGTTGAAGGGCATGCACCAGATGGTTCCCTCCGCCTTGTTATAGTCCCAGAAGGCATCATAGATCTTGCTGCGGTCGATACCGTTGGGCCCATCGGTAAAGTCGGTGATGGGCACGCACGCTCCAGTAGCGCCGACCAGAGGGGCGCCTCCGAGCTGTGCTACCTGTGGCAGCGTTTGCTCGGCAAAGATGGCATTCCAGGTCTTGGCCATGATCTCTGCATAACCGCCCTGGTAGGTGGGCACGACGGTGATGTAGGATTGGCTCTCGTTGAACAGCTTGACGAGCTCCTCCACCACCTGGCCGCTGTTCCCGCCCAGCGAGTACCAGAAGTCCAGCGTTACATGGTCCGGCTTGACGGCGGGAGCACTGGTCGCCGCAGGCACCCCAGTCGGCGCCTGCGTGGGCTGGGCCTGGGTGGAAGCTGCGACGGTTGGCTGGACCTGTGCAGGTGGGGCGGTGGTTGGCGTGGGCTCCGCCGGCCCGCCGCAGGCCGCCGCAAGCAGTGCCACGACAACCCAGACCACGATCACCGCGCCAGAGGTCTGGCGGAATCCGTGTGTCCTACTCACTCGCATCTCGTCCTCCTTCTTCTTTGGAAGTATGACCAGCCAGTCTCCGACGCGGTCAAGCCTCTGGCAGGTTGTATTGGGGGCAGGGGCTCAGGATGCCCCGCGCCGGCTCACTAGGTTCCCTTGAGACCGGTTGTGGCGATGCCTTCCACGAATGACTTTTGCACCACAAAGTAGATAACAATCACCGGCAGCGAAACGAGCACAGCGGCCGCCATGAAGAGACCCCACTGTGTGCCTCCTTCCTGGCTGACGAAATAGCGCAGCCCGATCTGCAAAGTGCGCAGATCCTGCCTGGTGGTGATGATCAGGGGCCACAGGTAACTGTTCCAGTTGCCCATGAAGGCGAATAGCGCCTGGGAGGCGATGACCGGCTTGCTGAGCGGCAGCAGGATCTGGACCAGAAAGCGGACCCGCCCGCACCCGTCAAGCCGCGCCGCTTCCTCCAGTTCTCGCGGCATGGTCATAAAGGCCTGCCGCATCATAAAGATGGCGAAGGGGCTAGTGAGGAAAGGCACGATCAGTGCCTTGTAGCTGTCCATCCATCCAAGCCACTTCATCACCAGATAGGAGGGTACCAGGGTAACCTGGGTCGAAATCATGGTCGTGCTGAGGTAGAGGGCAAATACGAGGTTCTTGCCCCTAAAGTTCATGCGGGCAAAGGCATAGGCCGCCATCGAGCAGGTGATTACCTGTCCCAGTGTTACCGCCAGAGCCACAAAGACACTGTTTAGAAAGTAGCGTCCGAATTTCGCTCCCTCCCAGGCATCGATATAGTTCTGCCAGCGCCATGCGCTTGGGATCCAGCTGGGCGGGTAGGTAAAGACCTCCTTGGGACCTTTCAGGGAAGTGGAAATCATCCAGATGAACGGCAGCATCACTGCCAGGGCGGTCACAGAAAGCAAGGCGTACCACAGCACGGCGACCAAGCCCTTGCGTACGCGCTGCGACTGCCACAAGGGCACGGATCCGGTGGTCGGCTTCGTGGTCATTTTGGCATCGCCCTCCCCCGCGGGGGTCCGTCCGGGCGGGTGATTATTCATAGTGCACCTGCGATCCGGCAAGGCGGAACTGGATCAGTGTCAGTACCAGCAGGATCACGAAGAGGAAACACGCCAGGGCCGACGCCCGGCCCATGGCAAAGCTCTCAAAGGCCTCGTGGTACAGCATGTACACGATGGTGGTCGTTCTGCCCAGCGGTCCCCCCTGGGTCATGACGTGCATCTGGGCAAAGGCCTGCATTGCGTTGATCACCCCGATGACCAGAACATAAAAGGTTGTGGGGCTGATCAGCGGCCAGGTGATCTTGCGGAACTGGGCCCATGTGCCGGCGCCGTCGATTCGTGCCGCCTCATAGAGCTGAACGGGTACGTTCTGCAGGCCCGCCAGAAAGATGATGATGTTGTAGCCCATGCCGTGCCAGATGCCCATCAGAATGAGCGAGGGCATGGCCAGCAGGGGGTCGCGAAGCCAACGCTCGGTCGGCAGCCCTATCTTTAGCAGAACGGAGTTGAACAGCCCATAGTTTGAGGGATGGTAGAGCCACATCCAGACCACCGACATGGCCACCGTGGAGGTGATCGTCGGCAGGAAATAGGCTGTGCGGAACAGCCCCACGCCCTTCAGCTTCTGGTTTAGCAGGAGTGCTAGGAGAAGCGAAATGGCCATGTTCAGAGGAACGGAGCCGAGGGTGAAATAGACGGTATTGGTGATGGCCTGCCGAAATGCGGGCCATCCGACCTCGTTTGTGAACAGGTACAGGTAGTTGGTCAGGCCGGTCCAGACAGGACGGTAAGGCAGATTCCAGCGCGTGAAGCTGGCCGCGATGGAGAAGACCACTGGAAAGAAGGCAAAGGCCAGGAGGATGATCATGCTCGGGGCAAGGAAGAGGTAAGCAACGACTGTCTCCTCGCCCCACCTGCGCCACCAGCTGCTTCTGTGAACTCCCGGGTTCTGTTCCACGATCACGCCATTGGTCATCACGCCTCTCCCGTTCCGCTCTCGACTCCAGGGCTACGTCCGATCGTCTCCCTTGAGCGCGTGTGCGACCAGCTCGACGCTGGCTATCAGGGCCGGAACGATTCTGTCCGGCCAGAGAAACGAGCAGCGCTGGCCGTTCAGCTCTACCGTGACAATGCCGCCGAACCGTGCCCGCGCCAGTGGCGGCAGCCAGTACTCTGGATCGACGCGGCCAAAGAGAAACGGCACGTGATCCTGGCCGGTCGTGTCCAGGTCGTGGATGTGAACGTGCCTGACCTGACCCAACCACCCCATGGGTGGCAGCTCCAGTCGTCCTGCCTTGACCTGGTGCCCGATGTCCCAGCAGATGCCCAGTCTGGGATGCACCAGCTGTTCGAGCACTCGCGTCAGGTCAGAGTTCTCCTCTCCAATCTTGTGCACACCGGCCTGAGGGCACGAGTTCTCGATGCCCAGGCTCAAGTTGGGATAGGCGGAAAGCACCCATTCCAGGAAGCTGACCGTGTCCTCGAGCAATCGGCGCTTGGGACCCGCCTCGGACCTGGCACCATGAACCACGAGGTGGGCCGGCCCATAGCGGGCGGCCAGCTCGAACATGGGCGACTGCTCGCTCTGTATTCTGCCCCGCGCCCGGCCGGAAAAGCCGGCAATGCTGTGGGGAGGGCGGTAAGGGGCGTGAAAGCACAGCTCGTAGCCCAGACTCTTGCTGTCCTGCAGCAGAGGCTCGAACAGAGGCCACATGCCGTCATTGGCGTCCAGCTCGAACTCGAGGGCCCTGAGTCCGGCCTGGTGCAAAGGATCCAGAAACGGCCGCAAGCCATCGCCGTGAGCCCAGCGCGGGTGCATGCTAAAGCTCACACGCGGTTTCAGCACGCCGTTTTCTGCTCGGTGCAGGAGCAGGGGAGGGCCTGTCACTGCCTGTGCTCCATCGCGCGCGAGGCGGCCAACAGGCCTCGCGCTGTGTCCTCCAGATCCAGTCCATTGACGCGGGTCACCCTATCGAGCAACTCCCGGTCCAGGGCCTGAATACCGGTCAGGGCGCCGCACACTGCCCCGGCGATGGCGCCGATGGTGTCGCAGTCCCCGCCCAGACGCGAGGCGGAGAGAACGGCGGGCATAGGCTGACCGCCGTAGAGGGCGACCAGCGCGAATGCCGTTGGGATGCTTTCTGTGACTGCCATATCGACACCTATCGTGCGATAGAGGCCCTGCAGCGCCGATGTTTCGTCTGGCGCGTCGCGCACGAGCTGTACGGCCAGGGCGACACGGTGCTCCAGGAGCGGCGTCCACACCCAGGAGCCGAAGCCGCGCCCTTCCACCGCCCCTCTTTGTGCGGCCAGCAGGATTGAGTCCACCGTCGCCCCTTTCGTCATGGCCTCAGCCACCGCAAAAGAGACAGCCGCCGCGGCAGATATGGCCAGGGTTGTGCCGTGGGTGGGCAGCGAAGCTTCTACCGTATCGTGCAGCGCCGCTTGCTCGTCACCGGCATGCACAATGCCAATCGCGGCGACGCGCATCGCAGCACCGTTGGTAGTTCCGGCCTTGCCGCTGTCGCGCGGATCTGCACCCCCACGCAGCGCCTGCAGCGCACGGCGAGTTGCCGGGCCGGAGTAGAGGTCGATAAGGTCCCCCTTACTGTCGGCCCAGGCCAGCAGGGCGTCGGCTGCCCGCTCCGCTGTCATCGTACCGTGACGCAGGTAGACGCCAGCCAGCGCCATGGCCTGCTCTGTGTCATCGGTCACGCTGCCCGTTGGTAGTGAAAAGTGAGGGTGCCACGACAGCGGAGCCAACAGGCCCACGGAGGGTCCGTACTCGGCTGCGATGCGCTCGGGAGTCAGGAACTCGGTAGGCATGCCCAGGGCATCGCCCAGGGCAAGTGCGGCGAGACATCCATAGGCCTTCTCCAGAGGTGTTGGCATGACTCACTCAAACAGCACGACGGCCTTCATACCGATCAGGCCCATCATGTGGTCGACCGCGTCAAGTGATCGCTCAAAGGGAAAGCGACCGGTGATGAGGGGGGCAACATCGACGCTACCGGCGCTGAGAAGGTCGATAGCTTTCTGAAGGTGTGTGGGAGCCGCCCCGAAGGAGCCGGTGAGGCGCCACTCGTCATAGTGCAGTTTTTTCAAATCGAGGGACATGCCTGTGCCTTCGGAAGTACCGGCGAACATGTTGAAGGCACCCCCGCGGCGCAAAGCGCTGAGGCCGCTCTCAGCGGCACTGGCGCTGGAAACGGCCACTATCACTGCGTCGGCCCCGCGTCCCTCTGTGACCCCCTTGACCTCCTGGGCCAGATTCTCCTGTCGGACGTCGATGACTCTGTCCGCATAGGTCTGGCTGGCCAGGGTGAGGCGGGCGGGCGTCATTCCCGATACGATAACCTGTGCAGCCCCGCAGGTGCGGGCCACGGCGGCATTCAGGAGGCCCATCGGGCCATCTCCGACCACCAGCACCGTGTCGCCGGCCTGAATGCCACACGCTTCTGCCGCGTGCACACAGCAGGCCAGAGGCTCGGCAAGCGCCGCCACGTCCGAGCTGAGATTGTCCGGCGCAGGGAGGAGCCCACGCCTTGCCAGCGCTGCGGGCACGCGGACCAGTTCCGCCAGCCCACCCGGGTCCGGGGTATTGTCGAAAAGGCGCTCACACAGGGTCGGTTGTCCACGCAGGCAGAAGTGACACTCGCCGCAGGGCAGGTAGGGAGCAACAACAACACGCTGGCCAGCCGGATGATCGGGGTTATCACTCTGAACCACACGGGCCACGAGCTCGTGGCCGAGAGCCCACGGATTGGGCCCTTGGTGTCCGCGTCGAACCGACTTGATGTCCGAGCTACAGATGCCGCAGGCGAGCGGAGACAGCAACAGGTCGCCTGGCTGCAGGCTTGGAGCTGCCTGGTCCACCCAGACAGCCTGCCCCGGGGTGCCAACTTTCACGGCTCTCATGCGCGCCCTCCTCACTGAGGCGGCGGAATCGATCCATGCACAAATGTCCGACACAATTGTAGCACCAAAGTCACGGCCTGTCAACTGGTCAGTGCGGCCCGGGACAAAAGAAAACGTCCGGGCTCGATGCAGTGTCGGCATCGAGCCCGGACGTTGGGTGGCGATCAGGCGGCCACAGAGCGTCGCTGGGGACGAGGAGTCTGGCGTGAGGCGACCCACTTGCCGACCTCGGCCGCAATCGAAGGAACGAGCGTAAGCGGCAGGATGTAGTACCAGTCCGACAGGGGCAGGTTGTGCGTGTAGAAGATGGGCTCGAAGAACGGCAGATAGATTACGGCCAGGAGCAGCACCAACGATGTGATGGTTGCCCCTACCATGTACTTGTTGGTGAAGACACCCAACCGCAGCAGGGGATAGTGCTCGGAGCGGGACGTGTAGGCACGCAGCAGCTCTGACACCACCAGGGTGGAGAAAGCGATGGTCTGCGCTGACGTTAACGAGTCAGGGTACAACTTGAGTCCGATGAGGAACGCGCCCAGCGTGGTGGCGGTCATGGCCACTGCCTGCACGGCGGTACTCCAGATCATCTCGCTGTTGATAATGGGCTCCCGGGCCGGGCGCGGAGGGCGCTGCATGATATCCGGTTCTCCCTTTTCCATCCCCAGGGCCAGAGCGGGAAGCCCGTCGGTCACCAGGTTCAGCCACAGGAGCTGGATCGGGCGCAGGGGCAGGGGTAGGCCGGCAAGCATGGCTAGGAAGATGATCAAGATCTCGCCGATGTTGCACGAGATCAGGTAGTACACGAACTTGCGGATGTTGGAGTAGATGATTCGCCCTTCCTCGACAGCGGCCACGATGGACGCAAAGTTGTCATCTGTGAGGATCATGTCGGCGGTCTCTTTGGCCACGTCCGTGCCCGTAATGCCCATAGCCACGCCGATGTCGGCGCGCTTGAGCGCGGGCGCGTCGTTGACTCCGTCACCGGTCATGGCGACCACGTGTCCCTGGTTGCGCAGGGCATCGATGATGCGCACCTTGTGCTCGGGTGAGACGCGGGCGTAGACGTCGATCTCGCCGACCATTCCGGCAAATTCCTCATCGCTCATCTGATCCAGCTCGGCGCCTGTGATCGCGATCCTGGTCCCGGAGAAAAAGTTCAACTCCTCGGCAATGGCCACGGCTGTGTCCTTGTGGTCGCCTGTGATCATCACGGGCTTGATGCCGGCCTCGTAGCAGAGGTCCACTGCCCTGCGCACTTCTGGCCTGGGTGGATCGATCATGCCGGTCAATCCCACAAAGATCAGATCTCTCTCCACGCTCCAGTCAATGGTGCCAATATCGCTGTCGCTCAGGGGGCGGCCGGCCACAGCCAGCACGCGCAGGGCGCTGGAGGCCATGTCATCATTGGCTCTGGTGATGGCTGCCCTTGTTTCTGGAGAAAGCGGCTCGACGCCGCGCTGTGTCTGGATCTGCGTGCACAGGTCCAGCATGATGTCGGGGGCTCCCTTGACATAGGCGCGATATGGAGCAACCTCGCCGGCCATCTTGTGCACGGTGGTCATTCGCTTGCGCTCCGAGTCGAAAGGCACCTCGGCCACGCGCGGGTGCTCCTTCTCCACCTCGTCCCGCCAGAGTCCGGCTTTCCCGGCCAGAACAACCAGGGCGCCTTCGGTTGGATCGCCCACCATGCGCCAGGTTACGTGGCTCTCCCCATTCTGGGACTCGACTCGCTCCAGCGAGGCGTCGTTGCATAGAAGCGCCCCTTCCAGGAGGGTGCGCAGGGGCCGCGAATCGAGCGGCCGGACCACCTGGTCGCTCAGGACGAACTCGCCCACCGGATCATAGCCGCGTCCGCTGACCGTGTACAGAGCGTCGTCCGCCCACACTCGGGTGACCGTCATCTCGTTCTTGGTGAGAGTACCTGTCTTGTCGGAGCAGATGGAGCTGGCAGTGCCCAGCGTCTCCACCGCCGGCAGGCGCCGCATCAGGGCATGGCGTCTCACCATACGCTGCATACCCAGGGCCAGACAGATGGTGACGACGGCCTGGAGTCCCTCGGGAACGGCCGCGATGGCCAGGCTGATCGCCGTCATCAGCAGCTCCAGAACGTGACTCTGGTACGTCGCCAAGTACGACGCTAGACCCTCGGAAAAGGCCAGGCCGAGGTCCGTGTCGCGAAGGATGCCAATGACGAATACCAGGCCGCAGACCGCCAGGGCTGCCGTGCCTAGGGTGCGGCCCAGCTCCTCGAGACGCCTCTGCAGAGGTGTCTCCTCGGAACTCACAGAAGTGAGCATCTGGGCAATGAGACCGAACTGGGTGTGCATACCCGTCGATGTGACCAGGCCCTTGCCGCGACCGGCCGTTACAACCGTTCCCATGAAGGCGCTGTTGCTGCGGTCGCCGATGGGCATGTCCGCATCGAACAAGGCGGAAGCGCTCTTCTCCACCGGCACAGACTCTCCGGTGAGGGAGGCTTCCTGGATCCGCAGGTTCGCCCCTTCGGTCAGGCGCAGGTCCGCCGGTACGTGGTTCCCTGCGGCCAGCACGACCAGGTCGCCCGGAACCAGCTCCTGTGCAGTGACCACCTCCTGGTGGCCGTCGCGTATGACCGTAGCACTCGGCGCGGCCATGCGCTTGAGCGCTTGCAGCGACTGCTCGGCGCGCCACTCCTGCACCACGCCCAGCACCGCATTGACCGCAACGATGGCCAGAATGGCCACTGCGTCTACCCACTCGCCGACCAGAATCGAGATAGCTGCCGAGGCCAGCAAGAGCAATACCAAAGAGCCCTTGAACTGATCCAGCAAGAGCCGCCAGAACGATGTTCCGGCAGCCTCACTCAGCTTGTTGGGGCCATAGAGCTCCAGCCGGCGTTTGCTCTCTTCGGCCGTGAGCCCGTGAGAGAGCGATGTATGCAGAGTCTTAACCAGCCGGTCCAGCGGCTCCCTGTACAGCGTAGAGTCGGAAACGGCTTTTTCGCCATTCGCTGGCGCTGGCCTGTCCTGTTGCCCGTCTGTCATTTGCCTCTTCCTCCTGATTTCGAGCTCGACGAATCCAGAGCACAGAAAAAGACCTCCGGCCATCCGCCCAAGTGACGCGAATACCGAAGGTCTGGCTAGCGGAGGCTGCGCCCGAAGCGCGCTGCCCATCCGCCGTGTGGGCCGGGCGAAAAACGCCGTGTTGACGGCCACACCGTCGAGCTACTCCCCTTCGTACCCCGCCTGAGGAGGCGGAGCACCGACGGTCGAACAGGTAGCGCATGGGGGATTCGAACCCCCGGTCTCCTCCTTGAGAGGGAGGTGTCCTGGGCCGCTAGACGAATGCGCCACGAACAATAAGCCAGTATAGCCGCAATGCCGGGCTTTGTCAAATCTTTCGGGGGATTTGTCATCTAAAGTTGAAAACTGG
>DCVA01000009.1 GCA_002327925.1 Anaerolineales bacterium UBA2200 | reverse complement strand
ACATTATCATTTGATTTGACGCGACAAGGCCGACGAGTCTGCGCTGTCTACTCTTGCCGTTCGGGAGAGGGTCGCGCTCGCACTCTCTTTAGCTTGGCGAGGCCATTGGCGGTCGTCTGCAAGAGCGCTGCGAGATTTGACTCCAGGTCTGATAGCACCCCGAGAGCATATTCGTCCGCGCCGCGGACCGTCTCGGCAGCCTCACGGCGAGCCTGGGCCTTTATTCCTTCGGCTTCTGCCTGGGCTGCCGAGATCACGTCGTGATCATCCACAAGGTGCGCGGCGTGCTCGCGAGCCAACTCGATAGTCCGTTCCGCCTCGTCCGCTGCGGAGGAGAGCACCCGCTCCTTCTCGGCCATCAGTTCGTTGGCCTGTTTGATCTCCTGAGGGATTGCGACGCGCATCTGGTCAATGATCTCAAAGAACTGGTTCTCATTGATCACGGTCTTGACCGAGAAGGGCAGTCGCCACCCCTGATTCACCAGGGCCTCGAGGCGGTCTACCAGAGTCAACATCTCCATCAAACCCACCACCTTTCCTGTCTGAGAGGGTTCCTTCGGTCGGCCTGCGTTGTCTACTCCCTCAGGGAGACGATCTGGACTCTGCCGCCCCCATCTGCCCCAAGATGGCTGAACTTTTCGCTGAGTGCCGCGGCCACGTGGGGTGGAACCATCTGGGCGACACAACCGCCCACCAAGGCAATCTCCTTGCAAACGCTGGAGCTAAGAAAAGTGTTCTCCTGCCTGGTGATCAGACACACTGTCTCGATGTCAGGCGCAAGCTTGCGGTTCGTAAGGGCCATCTGAAACTCGAGCTCAAAGTCGGAAAGGACTCTGAGACCGCGCACAATCACCCGCGCACCCGCACTTCGCGCAAAGTTCGCGGTAAGGCCATTATAGCTTTCCACCGTAACATTGGGAACCGCCCTGAGAGCCTCGCGGGCCATCGCCATGCGCTCATCGGTCGAGAAGAGCAGGTTCTTAAGCGGCCGATCGTATACCGCGACGATAACATGGTCGAACAATTCGGCAGCACGCGTCGCAATGTCGACGTGGCCATTCGTAATGGGATCAAAGCTGCCGGGATAGATTGCTGCGTTCATTGCTCACCTCTTTCTAGCTCAGGTCCGTTGAGGCCGCCCAGAATTCGTGAACCCTGATCGCCAGGAGGCCGTGTTCCGGCAGGCTCAGGGAGGGGTCACGCTGGAAGATATCCTGCGCGGTGCTGCGCGCTTCCTCAAGGAACCGAACGTCTCCGATTTGTGCCACCTTGAGGTCAGGCAAGCCACTCTGGCGGGTGCCGAAGAATTCGCCCGGCCCTCTCATTCTGAGATCTTCTTCAGCCAGCAGAAAGCCGTCGTTTGTGGTCTCGATAATCTTGAGCCGCTGCTTGCCCACTGCCGTGGGTTCCTCGGCCAGTAGAAGACAATGCGACTGGTGCTCGCCGCGACCTACTCGGCCACGGAACTGGTGCAGTTGCGCCAGGCCAAAATGGTCAGCACTCTCGACCAGCATCACGGTGGCATTGGGGACGTCGATGCCGACCTCAACAACAGGTGTCGTCACGAGTACCTGATACTCGCCTCCCCGGAAACGGGCCATGGTGTCCTCTTTGTCCGCACTACTCATACGCCCGTGGAGTAGCCCGAGCTTGAGATCAGGGAACACCTGTTCCTGGAGTCGCAGGTATTCATTTACTGCAGCCTTGGCCTCGATCTTGTCGGATTCCTCGATTAGCGGACAGATGATGAACGCCTGCCGTCCGCACTCTACCTCCTGGCGGACAAAGTCGTAGGCGGACTGACGCTCCGATGGCTGCAGCCAGCGAGTCAGGATGATCTGCCGATGCGGAGGTAGTTGATCGATGATCGATAGGTCGAGGTCGCCGTATATGGTAAGGGCCAGGGTGCGTGGAATGGGCGTGGCGCTCATTACCAGGATGTGCGGGTTGTAGCCCTTCTGCCTCAGGGAGGCACGCTGCGCGACTCCAAAGCGGTGTTGCTCATCCACCACCGCCAGGCCCAGGTCGTGGAAGGTGACTCCTTCCTCGAGAAGGGCATGGGTGCCGACAATCACGTTGAGCTGACCGGACGCGATCTGGCCGCGGATTTGCTCTTTCTCTGAGGTGGTCTGGCTGCCACGGAGCAGGCCCACTCTCGCACGGCTGACGCACTCTGCTGCTGCGTCAGGAGAATCAGCCATTCTCGCTCGCATACCATCCAGGATGGTGGTCAGGGTTCTATGGTGTTGGTCGGCGAGCACTTCGGTGGGTGCCATGATCACCGCCTGCAAGCCGTTGGCAATGGCCACCAGCATGGAAAGGAGAGCTACGACGGTCTTGCCTGAGCCAACATCGCCTTGCAGTAGCCGGCTCATAGGATAGGGCTGCTGCACGTCGTCAATGATTTCGCCCAGCACGCGCTCCTGGGCAGTGGTCAACACAAAGGGAAGGGCGGAGCCCCAGGCTCGTATTACGGACGGTTCGGCACGAAGAGCTCGGCCTGCCTGCTTGCGCCATTCCTGACGCTGTTGCATCACGCCAAGTTGTATCAGCAGGAATTCCTCAAAGCAGAGGCGATGCCGCGCCCGGCTCAGACTCTCTTCATCCGCCGGGAAATGCATTTGCGACACGGCTGCACTAACATCGACTAGCTGAAGCCTCTGGCGCACGTCGGCCGGCAGGCAGTCTGGGATAGCGGGGGCCCATTGACTGACAAAGGGCTTCATCAGGCTGCGCATGGCGCGTGCGGTCAGACCCTCGGTGAGAGGATATACAGGCGCGAGCCGGCCTGTATGCACGAGCTCGTCATGCCATGGTTCCCACTGGGGAGACGGAAAGCTGAGACGCCCCATGTACTGGTCTACACGTCCACTGATCACAATGCGGCGCCCACGGGTCAACTGCCGAAGGAGGTACGGCTGGTTGAACCACGTGGCCTCGACAAAACCGCTGCTGTCTGAGAGCACTGCCTTGGTCAGCCTGTGACCACGGCGCGTGGATACGTTCTGGGCTTCCTCAACCACGCCGACGAGGGTCACCTCCTCGCCATACTGCAATTCAGCGGTGGTTTTCAGGTGAGTGTAGTCATCGTAGCGGTGAGGAAAGTAGTACAGGAGGTCTCGAATGGTTTTGACACCCCGACGCCGGAGGCAGCGTGCGTTGGCGGTCCTCATCCCTCGGATTGCCGTAATGGGAGAAGACAGATCCGGCTCCAACACCGAGTCCGAAGCGGCGGGGGTGCGAGCCGCCCTGACCCTGGGTGAGGGAGCTCGTGTTCTGGTGGGCGTGGACTGCAGGCGCTTGGTGGCTGTGTCCAGGAGGAGTGATCGTTCGGCGGGTGACTTGGCAGCGTAGCGGAGCAGCCCCCGCAAAACCCGCGTCGCCTCAGGTGTGTGTGCATCCTGTGCAGCATTCGCTGATTGCTGCCGCAGCCAGGTCTCAGCCAGCTTGCCGAGACCACCGATGACGATACGGTCACGACAGCCATCGTGGCGTTCGGCCGTCAGGATTGCCAGCAGCCTGTCGACATCAACGCTCATAGACGGCCTCAGCCACGAACCAGGGCGAGCTAGATCCCCTCATACACAGCTACGCCCAGGGCGTCAGGCCCGAGGTACGTGGCCAACGCTGGGCCATAAGGTCGAACATCGAGCCTCCTTTTTGGAAAGGCTTCGGTTAGACGCTGGAACAGTAGCTGAGTGTCTTCCGATGCTCTGCCCTGGAGGATGGCGGCCTGCTCAAAATGCGCAAATTCCGCTACGAACTCGAACAACCGGTCCAGCGACTTGCCTCGCGTACGCACCTTTTCCATGGATACGATTTCACCATCTTCCACAATCAGCAACGGACGCGCGCCTGGAAGGTTGTCGCTGAACATGCGCCCACGACCCGGGTGTGACTGACGTTCGAGGTAGTCGGAATTTTCGGCGAAGAATACCATGTAAATGTGCGGGATCAAGCCGCGCAGCAAGCGAACGATCTCATCGCTGGACGCTCCCTTCTTGGCAGCGGACGCGGCTGCGGACACAACTGTCTCGAGGCCCCAGGAGATCATTCGGGAGTCCACGACCGTAATCTTGGTGCGTCCCAGGAACAGCTTGGATGCCTGCTGCGCGACCAGCGCCGTCTTGTTCAGTCGGGAGGAGCTGTGTATTGAAAGGATCTGGTCCGTCACCTTGAGCAATCGGCCGTAGGTCTCCTGCAACTCCTCGACCGATGGCGGCGCGAGTGTCGGAAGTACCGAGCTCTTGCCCAAGTGCTGATAGAACGTGGTTCGGTCGATGTCGACGCCGTCGTAGTAAGTCTTACCCCCGAAGGTGATTCTGACAGGAACAACGCTAACGCCTAGCTCGGCGCAGAGGCTGGGCGAGATATCTGAAGAGCTATCCGTCACGATCTTGATCATGCATTGTCTCCTTGATGGGCCGTCATTCGACGGAGATGATGTAGTGGTAATATGGCTGCTTGCCCTCCACCAGCTCTGCTTCCTTGTCCGGGTAGCGGCGCTTGATCCATGACACCAACTCCTGGGCCTGCGGCTCGGCAACGTCGGCCCCCCAGTAGACGGTAATGATCTCGTACCAGCTCATGTCCAGTCTCTGGAGCATGGCCTGGGTGACCTGCACTATGTCATTGCTGGCCTCCACTAGGTCACCATTCAGCAGGCCGATGAATTGTCCCTCACGAATCTGCATGCCATTGATCTGGACCGAGCGGACAGCGCTGGTTACTTCGATAGTCTGAATCTGGGCACAGGCACGCTCCATCAGGTCGGCATTGCTCTTGAGGTCGGCCTGATAGTTGAATGCCAACAAGGCGCTGATCCCTTGCGGGATAGTCTTGGTGGGTACAACGGCGATATGCTTCGTGGACACGTGCTGGGCCTGCTGGGCGGTAAGGATTACGTTGGGGTTGTTAGGCAAGATGATAGCCTGAGATGTAGGAAGGCTCGAGACAGCCTCGATCAGCTCCTTGGTGCTGGGATTCATCGTCTGGCCACCTGCTACTATGGCTCCAGCGCCCAGACTCTCAAAGACCCGTCGCAGGCCATCGCCATTAACCACCGCGATAATGGAGATGTCACTAAGCGGGCGGGCAATCTGGGGTGGTTTTGGGTCCTGCTTGGTGATGAATTGCTGGTACTGCTCCTGCATGTTCTCAAGCACAATATCGCGCAGGGTCCCCTGGCTTGTAGCATAGGTCATGACCTGCCCGGGATTGTCTGAATGCACGTGCACCTTGATCAACGAGGGATCGCCTACGACGAGTACGCTGTCGCCCATAGACATGATGGTGTTGCGGATCTCGTCTATGGGCAAGTCCTGACCGGAGATCAGGAACTGTATATCATACCCGTATTGCCCTCCCGCAACGTTCTCTTGCACAACCCGGGAAGCTGTTCGGCGACTGGAGACCACAGCGGGCTGCTCGCCGCGAAAGTAGTGCAAGAAACCCTCCAAAATGAAACACAGACCCTGTCCTCCCGCATCGACGACCCCGGCTTCCTTAAGCACGGGCAGCAGATCTGGCGTGCGCTGGAGGGTCGTCAAGGCCTGCTGCAGGGCACAGTCCGTTACGTAGATAAGGTCGGAACTCTCGGTTTCTGCCCGGGCAGCAGCGTCCGCCGCTTCACGCACGACGGTCAAGATGGTGCCTTCGACTGGTCGCATTACTCCCTTGTAGGCTGTAGCTGCGCCGTCCAGCAGAGCCTGAGCCCAGTCCTTGGCGGTAAGGTGTGACCGGGAGTCCAGGCGTTTGGCAATCCCGCGCCAGATTTGAGACAGGATGACACCCGAATTGCCGCGGGCGCCCATCAGCGCTCCGTGGGCGATGGCGTGGGCAACGGCGCCGACGGAGGTGTCGGTTACGGTGGATACCTCACGCAGGGCAGCCTGCATCGTGAGGTACATGTTCGTACCAGTGTCTCCGTCTGGAACGGGATAGACATTGAGCGAATTGACGAACTCTATATGGGATTCAAGCCAGGTCGTGCTGGACTCGACTGCCTGACCAAGTTCCTCTCCACTACAACTGGTTCGTCCACTATTGCCGCTGGTTGACGGGCCGAGTCGGCTATCCCCGGATGGGTCATTCTTTCGGATCAAACAAATCCTCCATTTCCACGATGCAGGGAGACTGGCGGGTGCAGCGCGCAGGCGAAGACAGGCTTCATCACCGTGCTGGCACTATTGTCTGGCGCTAACTCTCAGGCCTTGCACGTGCACGTTTACCTCGTGAATGGGCACTCCGAGGGCCCTCTCGACGCGGAACTTGACGTTTTCCATTATGTTGTGCGCCACTTCTGAGATGCGCACTCCATACTCGAGCACAACGTAGAGGTCTATGACAATCCTCTCCTCGACCACACGCACCTGCACACCGCGCCGGATGCTGTCCCGTTGCAGTACCTCAGCCAGACCGCTACGAAGCGAGGGATGGGACATGCCGACGACGCCGTAGCACTCGAGCACCGCTGTCCCTGCGAGGCCGGCGATGGCCCCGGGCGAAACCTCCACTCGGCCCAATTTCGTTTCTTCAGCCATGTACATTCTCCTTGGGCTCAGTAACAAACTTGCAGAAAAACCACGATTGTGGTATATTCGCTTGCTGTTCCAGCTCTAACAAGTCAGAAAGAGGTACTCTTCGATGGCAATCCGATGCGACCTGTGCGGAAAAGGGCCAATGGTTGGCAACAACATCAGCCACTCCAAGCGAGCGACCAAGCGGCGCTGGCTGCCGAATATCCAGAAGATCACCGTGAACCAAGGCGACAGTACCACGAGGCTGCATGTCTGCAGTCGGTGCCTGCGGACCCTTCACAAGGCCTAAAGCCTTCCACTGACCTTTGAAAGCCAGCGCTCTTGTCGGGGCGCTGGCTTTCTCTTTGTTTAACACCAATACTCAGGCCTCGATGCTCTTTCGTAATTTGGCCAGAGCTTGGTCCACTCTCGTTCCTGCTCCAAAAATGGAGCTTCCTGCCACGAGCACTGAAGCACCCGCCGCCACTACCAGAGGGGCGGTCTCTGCGCTGATGCCGCCATCGACCTGTAACGTGGCCGATGAACGACGCTCGTCGAGCATCTGGCGAATCCTGGCGATCTTACGAACCGTACCAGGAATGAATGCCTGACCGCCAAAACCAGGATCGACGGTCATGACCAGCACGGAATCAATGTCGTCGAGGATATCCTCAAGGCAGGCCGCCGGGGTTGCCGGGTTCAAGACCACGCCTGCCCTGGCTCCTGCACTCTTGATCTGCTGGATGGTTCTGTGGAGGTGGGGACAGGTTTCCTGGTGCACGAGAATCGAGTTGGAGCCGGAAGACGCAAAGTGAGCAATAAAGCGCTCAGGCTCCAGAATCATGAGGTGCGTCACCAGCGGCAGTCCAGTCACTCGCCGCAGAGCGGCCACTACGGCCGGCCCAACGGTGATGTTCGAAACGAATCTGCCATCCATCACATCGATGTGGAGGGCATCAACACCGGCCGCTTCGGCCTCTGTGGCCTGTTCTCCAAGGCGGGCAAAGTCCGCTGCGAGAATGGATGCAGCGATCTGGATCGGCGCGCTGGTTTTCATGCGGCAATGATAACTGCATTCGTTGAAAAATGCAATACCTTTTTGACAATAACTCAACTGACTGGAGGCTGCCGGCGCGACCGCAGCTGGCCACACCCGGCCTGGATATCTACCCCGCGGCCGAGCCTTATCGTGTTGGCAATGCCATGGCCATTCAGCTCCTCGCGGAAGGATGCAACCGCCTCACGGCTCGCCGGACGGTAATCGCAACCAGCAGTGGGGTTCACCGGGATCAGGTTGACGTGGCAAAGCATGCCGTGGAGCAGGTTCCCCAATTCCCTGGCCTGCTGCGGGCCATCATTTACACCCTGGATCAGGGCGTACTCAAAGGTCAGGCGACGGTGGGTCGCATTTGCATAGTCGCGACAGGCCGGGATCAGCTCGGTCAGGGGGTAGTTCTTGTTGGCGGGAACCAGGCGGTCGCGCAGGGAGTCGTTGGGGGCATGGAGAGAAACGGCGAGGCCGACTTCCAGGCCTTCGCCGGTCATCCTGCGGATGCCAGGAACGATACCCACTGTCGAGATGGTGAAGCGACGTGCACCAAGGCGGAACCCGCGCGCATCGTTCAACGTGCGGATGGCTTTCCATGTGGCGTCATAGTTGGCCAGGGGCTCGCCCATGCCCATCAGCACGACGTTCGTGACGCCCAGGCCCTCGCCCCGTAGCTGCCTGGCAAAGTGCAATACCTGATCGACGATCTCGCCAGAGGTCAGGTTTCGTCTGAAGCCACTCTGGCCTGTGGCACAGAAAGGGCAACGCAGTGCGCAGCCAACCTGGGAGGACAGGCAGGTAGTCTGCCGGCCTTCATAGCGCATGAGCACGCTTTCCAGGGTCTCGCCGTCACGCAGCTCGAGCAGCTCCTTGGTTGTAAGCCCGTCGGCTGATGTGACCCGGTCCAGGGGCCCAAGCGAACTCAAGACGGCCAGGCTCGACAGTCTCTGTCGCAGGTTGGCTGACAGGTTCGTCATCTCGGGCCAGTCAGAAATCATGGAGTGATAGACCCAGGAGAATATCTGCATGGCTCGGAAGGGTGGCTCGCCGAGCTCGGTCAGCCATGTCTGCAGTTCATCGAATGAAAGGTCCGTGATGAGCTGACGACCGTCCACGTTAGGCTCCCTTCCGATGGGCTGCTGGACGCTTTGCCTTGACCCAGTCCGCGTGCAACGACGCGATGTCCTTGTAGACCAGGTCGGGCTGGATACTGGACCGTTCCAGTTGCTCTGCCGATGTTACTCCGCTCATCACCAGGATCGTTCCAAGCCCGAGACGCCGTCCACCGACTATGTCTGTTTCAAGGCTGTCCCCAACAATGGCTGTGTGCTCCGCGCCAACTCCCAGTGTCTGAAGGGCCATCTCAAGCATAGCTGGCTCGGGCTTGCCGACTACCACTGGTACCGTATCTGTAGCGACCTGGATAGCCGTGAAGATAGCCCTGGCCCCTGGTATCAATCCACGTTCGGTTGGCAGAGTCTTGTCCGGGTTGGTGGCGATGAATCTGGCTCCAGCTCGGATTGCCAGGCACGCCGTGGTCAGTCTGTCATAGGTAACCTGGCGGTCGAGACCACAGACTACGTACGATACATTGGAGTCCTCCGCAAGGATGAAGCCGCGTTTCTCCAGTGCCGCACGTATGCCATTCTCGCCGATGACAAAGACCCTGGTGCCGGGCGGCGCTAACCGGGCCAGATACATAGCCGTCGCTTCCCCGGAGGTGAGTATCCGAGCGCCGTCAATGGTGATCCCCATCTGGCTCAGCTTATCGACGTACTGAGCCGGAGTGAGAGTAGAGTTGTTTGTAACCAGAAGAAAGCGACAGTCGCTCTCTTGCAGGTGGGTTAGGAACTGTACTGCCCCCTCTATGGGCGTATTGAGCCGGAACAGTACTCCATCCATGTCCAGGATGAGGGTTCGGGTGCTTCTAAGGAGTGCTGGTGACATTGTTCGACACGCTCCACCTCGGGATGTGAATGGTTGAAGGGCTCGCTAATCGCCAGGAAACGAGCCGATGTGTTGCCGGTAGTCATCTTCCGTATCGATGTCCACCAAAGCCTCCGCCGAGGCTACTTCCACAGGCAGTACCTGCTCTCGCATTTTCTGGATCAGCTCGCGGCCACCGCTATCACCCCGCATGGAATCGAGCAGGTGGAAGAATCTGCGGTCGAAGAGCACAGGGTTGCCGCGCTGGCCCCGGAAACGGGGGACCACAATCCCTAGCTGCGTGCCAAAGTAGGCGTACAGAATGGTCTCCAGCGTGGAGGACGTGAGCAGAGGCTGGTCTGCCAGTATAAAGAGCGCCGCCTCGGCCTCTGCGCTGACTCTGGCCAGGCCGGCCTGCAGAGATGATGAGATGCCGCTGTGCCAGTTGGTGTTGACAACCACCTGGTATCGCGCGGGGATGCAATGGACTATCTGTGCCGCGTCCGAACCAAGCACCACGATCTCTTCGCGGATAGGGAGGCCAGCAGTTGCCTGCAACACGCGTTCGATCATCGGCTTACCGTCGACGGGCAAAAGCTGTTTTGCCGTGCCCATGCGTCTGGATCCCCCTGCCGCAAGAACGATTGCCGAGACGTGCCGCCAGCACTCGGCGACGCCATGACCTGCCAGCGACCCGATCAGCACGCGCTGGACAGGGGCTTGCCGCAGCAGCATAGACGCGATATCGCGGGCTGCCCGCAGCTCGGCCTGTGTTGCCACCTTGTTGATGAGAGGAATCACCCGGGCGCCCGGTGGCAGCCCCTTCAAACCGCCCTGCGGATGGGAGACAGTCTGCGCTACCACATCGGGAGTGATGGTTGCCCCCAGGGGTAGACCGGTCAGCGCCGATACTCGCTCTGGTCGGTGGGTTGTCTCCGCGCTAAGCGAACCCCCCAGGATGTCGATACCGACGACTGGGACGAGTGCCGACGTGCACTCGGGCACCACTGGCTCATGGGCTGCCGGCGCCTTGAATGGCTTCATCTTGGCACCATCCGCCTCGACGAGCACGGCATCAGCTATACCGGTCAGCGCCTGAATCCAGGCAGGAGGCACACCTCGTAGCTTGTTCTGATCGGGCAGGAGCTCAGCGGCCAGGGTGACAAGTCCGCTGTGTAGCCAGCTCGGCTCAATCTGGTGGAGTGCCCGGGAGACGTGTGTTGCGAGGATGAGCTGCTCGCGGGGCCTTAGTTCTGGAGGAGCGATCAGCGTAGTGGTGGTGCAAATGACGCGCCACCCCTGGTCGACGAGCTCGCGAGCCAGGCGGAACATTGCGGTGGTCTTGCCACCCCCGCCCACAAAAGAGACGACGTCGCCTCGATGGATGTTCAGGGCCTGGCACAGCTGCATCACGGTGTGTCGAGTGGAAGGAAGGGCAGCGTCGTCAACACGCCGTTCAGGATGGTGAACATCTCCACCGCGGGGGCCAGACAGTAGGTTCCCTGAAAGCTTTGTTTGAGCTCCTGCGCTGTGACCCGGAGGCTCTCTCGGGCCAGCACAACTCGCACGTGATCATCCTCGTAGACCAGTCGGCCCGCGTTGGACAGAGAGAGACTGGCTTCCTGACCACCGCTGCGGCGTGTGATTCTCGAATCTCCCTGGCCCGATTGGATATGGTAGGCGTCACCGTCGGCAGCGTGGAAGCCAGCCTCCGTCAGGAACAGTCTCGGTTTGTCCTGGGATGGCTTGCCGTTGTGGACGCAGAACGTGGCGCAGTTTCCGCACTCGTTGCACAGGTCAACCAGGTGAATGATCTGCCGGTCCTGCTCGATGCGTACTGTTTGCTCGCCAGCGAGAACGAGCTTCCCGTCCTGGCAAGTCCACTGCGGAACGGTTGCCGTGAAGGGGACAATCGAGTAGGCCAGGTTGGCACGGTTTGGACACACCTCGACGCACTTGTCACAAAGAATAGAGCATTGCAGACACCGTTCTGCCTCTCGGCGGGCGGCAGCCTCGCTGAGAGCGGACTCTGCGAGGTTGAAATCCGCGCGGAACGACGCTGGACGAACGTCGGGTCTGTTCTGCGGGGTCTGCCGTGCGCGTTCCTGCTTGAGTTGCGACAGGTCCGGCTCAGGAAGAGCGGGAGCGGGGAGTGTGGCGGCGAATGGGAGACCAAGTTGCGTGCAGATGGCCTCTGCAGCACGCCGGCCATCGGCGCACGCCCAGACGACCGTGGCGGGACCCCTCGCCGCATCACCTCCAGCATACACTGCCTGGACGCTGGTCTGCCCTGTATGCTCATTAACGATGATGCCCCTATTCTGCTGCGTCAGCACTGCACTGTGCTTCAAGAATGAAACATCCGCCCGCTGGCCGATTGCCACAATGATAGAGTCAGCCGCGAGAATGAACTCGCTGCCCGGAACGGCAATTGGCTCTCTGCGGCCGTCGGCCCCTGGCTCCCCCAGCTGGTTGCGAACACACTCGAGGCCCGTCACGTGGCCCTCCTGCACGATGACCCGGGCAGGCGAGGCAAGCTCAATGAGTGCGTTCCCTTCGGCGAGCAACTCCTCCTTTTCTTCATCGGTTGAGGGCATTTCCTGGCTTGTTCGACGGTAGACCACCGTGACGGGTTGACCCGTCAGACGATGGGCGGTGCGGGCGGCGTCCATCGCGGTGTTGCCTCCGCCTACCACAAGAACGCGGGCACCAAGCGAGGGTCTGGCGCCACGGGCAACCTGCTCGAGCAGGTGTAGCGCAGGGATGACGCCAGTTGCCGTGACGCCGGGTAATGCCAGTTCCGCGTCCCGCTGGAAGCCGCAGGCCACATAGACTGCTTCAAACCCTTCTCCAAGGAGGGTCTCGGGCGCGGAGGTAATGCGGTGATTGAGCTCTACCTCTACTCCCAGGGCGCGGATCCGCTCAATGTCCTCCTGTAGCACTTTGTCCGGGAGGCGAAAAGCGGGAGCGAGGGCAACCATTCCTCCGAGCCGGTCCCTTGCTTCGAAGATGGTGGTCCGTATGCCGCTCAGGGCCAGAAAGTAGGCCGCTGCCAGGCCGGAGGGTCCCCCTCCGATAACCGCTACCCTGTGTCTGGATGGCACCGGGGCGGTCAGACCGCACTGCCCCCTGTCATGGGCGACACGCTTCAGTGCACGGATGGCCACTGGTTCGTCATAGTTGTTGCGCGTACAGCGACTCTGGCACAGATGCGTGCAAATGTAGCCTGTGACACCGGGAAGCGGATTGCGAGCCAGGATGGTGGACAGGGCGCAGTCGAAATCCCCTGTGGCAATGCAATGCGCGTACTCGGGAACATGTTGGCAGACAGGGCAGGCCTCCTTGCAAGGTGCGGTGATGCAATCGAAAGGCATCAGGGCAGATTGAACCTTGGGCAGCCCATGAGGATGGTAGGCCTTCTTGTAGCGCGGCTGATGCAGGGCTTCCGCCGCTGCGCGCTCAAGGTGGGCGAGTCTGTCCTTTGCTAGTTCGTCGAGACTGCTTATTCCACGTTCTTGCATGGTCGCCTCGAGTGTCTCGAGGCACTGCCTGAGTCTGGCATAACCGCCCGGTTTGAGCAGGTCCGTGGCCGCGGTGACGGGGCGCGCTCCGGCGGCCAGAATCTCGACGATGTTCAGAGCGTCGGCCCCGGCCGAGAAGGAAACGTTGAGATCACCCTGGAACTCCTGCGACAGCTTGTGGAAAAGGTTCAAGGTGACCGGGTAGAGGGCGCGGCCGGACATATACATCTCATTGCCCGGCAACTGCCCCTTGTGGTTGGCGGTAGCGAGCGTGTTGCTGAGCTTGACCCCGAATTGCAGTCCCGTCTCGGTTGCTACCGACCTGAGCGTTCGGACGAGTTCTACGGCGCGGCTGTACTGCATGTCGTGCTCGAACACCGGGTCGGGTATGTCTATCGCGCGGAATCCAAGGTTCTCGTGCAGAATGTCCCGCACCGTTTTGCTGCCGAGCAGGGTGGGGTTCAGTTTTACCGTAGTGTTCAGGTGGCGCTCTTGCATCAGATAACGAGCGATGCGCTCCACCTCGTCTGGCGGGCAACCGTGCATGGTCGACAGAGTCACATTATTGGTGAGGAGGGATGGAATCTCCACATCCTCAAAAGCAGGGAACTCGGCATGCAAGATGGCCCGGATCTTTTCGACTTGCTCGCCTGCGTCGATCAGACTGGCCATAAAGCGCGTCATCGCAGGGCTCTGAATTCCGGCGAGGTTGTAGCCAACGCTCATATTGAAGATGGTCCCGAGCGGCAAGTGTCTGTCCCATCCCAGTATGCGTGGCAGCAAGTGCACCAGAGCCCATGCCTTGGCGTATTCCTCAACAGACTGGTCGAGCTTGAGCTCTTGCGACCACTCGACGTTATAGCCCTCATCTTCCATGTCGATGCACGGGCGGCTAATCTCGAGCTCGTCCATGATCTGCACAGTCTTGAGTTCAATGAACCGCCCGCCGCAGAGCCAGGCACAAACGATATTCTGAGCGAGCTGGGTGTGCGGTCCAGCAGCCGGGCCAATCGGCGTTGCCAGGTACTGGCCGAACAGGCTGGGGACCGAGTAAGGCAGGTTGCTCCTTGGCACGAAGAACTGGGATCTGTGTATTCCAAAAACAGACTGGTTGTGCTCGAGCTCCTGTAGGATCCAGCGCAGCAGTACAGAGAATGATTGCCCCTGCATTCGATCGGACATACGTCCTCCTAGCGGTCCTCGCCTGACTCCATATCCTCATCAACCAGACGCACGGTGTATGCAACGGCCCAGGCGATGATGCCCCAGGTGCCACCTCCCAGGGCGATGCCCAGCAGGCTGTTGCGCCAGGTAAGCAGACCGCCACGCCATAGCCCGGCTAGCGTGAGGGTGATAGCGACTGCGGCAGCGGTCAGTCCGACAGCCAGGGGCGCGGAGGGCGACCGGCGAGGGGCGCCGCTGGAAGGATCCGGTGCCGGGGACATGCTAGATGCGCTCCCACATGTGCTCTGCGGCCTCTCGCGCTTTGGCCGCTATCTGCTGCTCATCCAGGGTCTTGAGTTCGCGCTCGTGCATCAGCACCCTGCCGGCGACGATGGTCGTGCTTACCTGCGATCCATCCATGCCGAAGACGAGATGCCAGGGAAGGTTGGCGATGCTTAGCGGGGTCGGAGGGTAGTAATCCAGCATGATGATGTCGGCGCTTGCACCGGGCGACAGCTCGGCGAGAGGCTCGTTGTAGAACAGGGCCGCCGTACGGGCGTTGTTCCTGACTGCCATTTCGAGCACCTGATCCGCCCCGAGCACGCGAGGGTCACCCTTGACATGCTTGTGCAGGAGATATGCAGTCTTGATCTCGCTAAACATGTTGTTGGAGAACCCATCATTGCCCAGGCCTACCTGAATGCCCGTACTTAACATCGCTGGCACGTCCGCCGCTCCTACCGCGTTGTTCATATTTGAGCGAGGATTGTGTATCACCCTTGTTCCCGTCTCACGAAGCAGCTCCCACTCATGATCGTTGGTGTGTACGCAATGTGCGGCAATGGTCCTGGGGCCAAGAATGGCCCGGCTGGCCAACCGTTCTACGACGCGCACACCGTACCTGTCCAGCGAATCCCGAACGTCGACAGCCGCCTCCGCTACGTGGACGTGAAAGCCCACATCGAGCTGGCGCGCCATCTCTACCGCCAGCGCCAGCGTATCGTCGGACAGAGTCAGCGAGGCATGAAGCCCGAATGTGCCGGCCAGCAGCCCGTTCTCGTTCCTGGCGCGCCGGATAAAGCGCGCATTCTCCTCCAGTCCCTGTCTCATACGCTCTGGTCCATCTCGGTCAGAGACCTCGTAGCATAGGCTGGAGCGGACGCCTGCCTCCACTACAGCCTCAGCGATCACATCGAGAGACCCCGGGATAGCGTAAGGCGAAGCATGGTGGTCGATCAGCGTCGTCGTCCCGTTACGAATCGCATCTACCAGGCAGTAGAGGGCGCTGTACTTGACATCTTGCGGCTGCAATGCCTTATCCAGGCGCCACCAGAGGCGTTCCAGGATCTGCGGAAAATCCTCCGGCGGAGCGCCCCCCAATGCCATGCCTCGCGAGAAGAGCCCATAGTAGTGGGTGTGTGCACAGATAAAGCCGGGCATGACCACACGGCCCGCAGCGTCTATCTCCGATTCACCAGGGTACTTTATCTTCAAATCCTGGGTGGTGGAGACCTCTGTGATGTGTGAGCCCTGGATCCGCAGGGCGCCATCGTAGATCACCCGTGGCTCAGCACCAAAGGTGAGTAGGACGGCCTTGACGATAAGCATGTCTTATCTCCCCTCCGTTGCCCGCCATAGCAACCGGTTGTCCTGAATAGAGGACACAATGGCTCCCTCGTTGTTCAGGTGGCTTATGAAAGCATGCAGGGTGGGATACAGCGTATAGTACTCGCGGACGTTACGGATGCAGATGCCCAGATGGGTGCACACTGTGTAGAGTAGCCGATCGGCATCGAGGCCTTCATGCGATAACAGTGTCTGGATAAGCTCGAGCACTAGCTCAATGCCGGCGATGTTTCGGGCTATCAATGCAGTGATATCGTGCTCCACCGGGCCATGGCCCAGCACATAGCGGGCGCATCGAAACTGGCGCAGCCTGTGCAGACTGGCAAGGCGCTGCGTGATGCTGTAGGCGTAGGATATCGGGGCATTGTTGAGTTCCGCCTCGCCTGCCAGAGCGTCACCCGTGAAGAACACATCGTCCACGATGTACCCGGTATGGCTGGCCGTATGACCCTCAAGCGGCACGGCTCGAACACAGAGCCCGGCGACCAGTAGGTCGCCCTGCGTAACAGTGACATCGACAGGGCAAGGGTCTGGGGCAAAGCGCGGAGTGGATAGCTCTCGAATGGGTTGAGCTCCGGCGAACGTGCACATTGTGCCCCAGGCAGGGTACTGCAAAACGATGCCATCGTGCACTGGCGCATAGACCCTGGCGCCGGTTTGCTCCACCAGAAAGGCGTTTCCACCAACGTGGTCGCCATGGCTGTGCGTATTCAGGATCGCGGTGAGCTGCAGGTGCTCATCCTTCAGGAGTTGCAGAAGTAACCGCCCGGAGCGCTGTCCGACACCCGAGTCGATCAACACCGCTCGCCCATCCGTGCCTCTGACTAGACCAACATTGCTGGCGCCGGGCAGGTAGCTGACGTTGTCCAACACGGGTCGAAAAGACAAGGGCTGTTCCTCCAGGGTTCCCTAGCGTTGGCTCGATTATACACTCTGGGTCGGGAGCCAACAAGAGCGGCACTGGTTTGACTGGTATGGTGTAGCGTCGCTGGGTCGGTCAGCAAACCGCCTGGAGTCCGCAGGATACCTTTGGTTCCTCACGCGAAGGATGATATACTCGCGGGCACATGATGTCAGGAGAGTCTCTCTTGTCCAGGCCCAGCAGCCGCACGCTCTTCCTCTCGCCTCATCTGGACGACGTTGTCCTCTCTTGCGGGGGGTTGCTTCAACAACAGGCTAGGCAGGGTCTATCGCCCCTGGTGCTGACCTGCTTCGCAGGCGTACCCGACTACCGGATGTTATCCTCGTTTGCGGAAGGACAGCACCGTCGCTGGGGACAGCCGGAAGATCCAGTGCGGGACCGGAGAGCTGAGGACGCGGCAGCCCTGGACAGTCTTGGTGTTGCGCACGAGCACTGGCCCTATCTGGATTGCATCTATCGCCTGCGGTCAGGCAGCAAGGAATTCCTCTACGCGAGCGAGGAAGCGCTCTTCGGTGAGGTAGACCCCAGCGAGACGGCTCTGGCTCAGGATCTGGCGAGGCGGCTGCGCCGGCGCTTCGAGAGGGCGGGATTGCTGGTGTATGCTCCCCTGTCGGCGGGGGCCCATGTAGATCACCAGCTGGTTCGGATGGCCGCCCAGCAACTGCAGGAGAGTGGCTACTCTATCACGTGCTATGAGGACTATCCCTACTCAGAGAGTCCGGGTGAATTGACAGTGGCTCTGAACCAGTGGACCGATTCACTTAAACCTTTCGTCGTGCCACTCTCGCAGGAAGACGTCGAAGCCAAAGTCTCGGCGATCCGGCTCTACTCTTCACAGGTGAGTGTGTTGTTTGGTGGTGAGCAGTTCGTGTCCTTGCGGGTGACCTCTTATTCCCGGCTAGTTGGCGGGGGTGTAGCGTTTGGCGAGAGGTATTACCAGTGAGCGCGTTAGCAGAGAATCACCAGACCGGCTTGGCGCCATCCGCGCGGCCTGTGGACAGCGGAATTCTGCAACTGCTGGTGTTTGTCGCCGGCCTGGTGACGATGGGTGCAGAGATGTGCGCTTCGCGGCTTCTGGCTCCTTACTTTGGCAGCTCTCTGCCTGTGTGGGGGCTGCTGATCGGGCTGCTACTGGCCTATCTGGCTGTGGGCTCGGCGTTAGGCGGGCGCATCGCCGACCGCCGCCCCGAGCAGGTGCTGGTCTACCAGCTCGCTGGTTGGGCCGGTTTCTGGATTGGCTGCGTGCCATACGTTGCTCACCCCATCCTGCGCCTGGCCAGCGGAGGGCTGGCAACAACCGCAACAGAGCCCCTCGTTGGAGCGTTTGCGGGTGTCCTAGCGCTGTTTTCACTGCCAATGGTCTTGCTGGGTTGTGTCTCACCATTCGTCATGCGTCTCAGTCTGAAGGCGATCGACACGGGCGGAAACGTGGCGGGACGGCTCTCTGCTCTGTCGACCCTTGGCAGCCTGCTGGGCACGTTTGGGACTGTGTTTGCGCTGATTCCCTTGCTGGGTACGCGGCGGAGCATGGCAGTCCTCGCTCTGGTGATCGTGATCGTGTCGGCAACCGGGTTGCGCAGAGCGTGCTCACGGTGGGCCCCCCTGTTTATTGGACTGTGCCTGGTGCTGGTGGTGCGAATGCTTCTGCCCTCCCCGCCGATCAAGTCATCTCCTGGACTGCTCTATGAGAGGGATTCGTCGTATAACTACGTTCAGGTCCTTCAGGATGGAGACCAGGTCGTGCTCAAGCTGAATGAGGGTGAGGGCATCCAGTCTGTCTATGAACCAGACAGGGTGATCACTGGCTATGTCTACGACTACTTCTTGCTGGTTCCCTTCTTCCGCTCTGAGCTCTGGGCCCCCCCGCTATCGAGTCTGTGCCTGCTTGGGCTGGCCGGTGGCACCTCCGCTCGGCAGTTCAGTCAGGTCTTTGGACCCATCCCAATTGATGGAGTAGAGATCGATCCTGCGGTGGTGGAAGCCGGGCGGCGGTTCTTGAGCCTGGATCTCCCCAACCTGGACGCCATTACTGCGGATGGACGTGCCTACCTTGCCCACACGACGAAGCAATACGATGTTGTGCTGGTCGATGCCTACAGCCCGCCATATATTCCGTTCCACCTGACAACTGTTGAGTTCTTCCGATTGGTCCATGACCATCAGACAAGTGATGGGGTACTTGGTATCAATGTGGCGCACCTGCAGTCAGACACGGCCTTGGTAACGGCGGTGGCCAATACGGTGGCATCCGTCTATCCCAGCGTGTACGTGGTGTCCACTCAGGGGGGACAGAACAGTGTGGTCATTGCATCGTGCCAGCCGAGTGAATGGACTGCCATTGAAGCACGGCTTGCCCATTCTGACGATACGGTCATTTCCGACGTGGCCTCTCGAGCGGCGGGCCGCATCCGACGCTTCATCCCCATGGCCGGGTCAGTGCTGACTGATGATCACGCTCCTGTGGAGAGAATGGTGCATGCAATGATTGCACACTATGTTTTCGATCCTGCTGTGCCCGAGGTGAACCCGTGACCACTGAACGCTCAAATGGTGCCAGGGTTGCCGGCCTGGTGTTGCTGCTGTGCCTTCCACTGGCCTTGCTGCTAGCCAATCTGTATGTGGTGGCCACGCCACTGTTCATTCGTACTGAGTACGCCAGGGCAAGCTTCCCCCGGGCGCAGCTGTTCGACGACGACGAGCGGCTATCGCTGGCCGAGGCGACTCTACACTATCTGCGCTCTGGCGAAGACCTCGAATACCTACGTGACCTGAGGTCTCAGGGCCAGCAGGTATACAACCAACGAGAGATTCAGCACCTTGTCGATGTGAAGGCGGTCATGAATGCCGCCTTTGCCGTGCAGGCAGTGGCGGTTCTTCTGTGCCTGGCGGCGCTGCTATGGTTGTGGCGTCGAAAAGACACGCGGAGCAGCGCCTGGCAGTGGTTCTATCGAGGGTGCCTATTGCTGTTCGTTTCGCTCCTGACTGTGGGTGTTGTGGCCTACTTCAGCTTTGACGTGTTTTTTGTCTTCTTCCATCGTGTCTTCTTCTCTGGTGATACCTGGCTGTTTGCCTACACGGACACGCTCATTCAGCTATTCCCTGTGCAGTTCTGGATGGATGCCACATGGACCCTCGCCTTGCTCGCGGTGGGCGAGAGTGTTCTGCTGGGGGCATTGTCCTGGCTGGTTTACAGGCGTCAGATTGGCCGGGCAGGAAAATGATGTTAGGCACAGTTGAAATCTGGA
>DCVA01000036.1 GCA_002327925.1 Anaerolineales bacterium UBA2200 | reverse complement strand
TCCAGATTTCAACTGTGCCTAACAAGAAAAACACGTGGGTCTCGAAGGGCCGGCCACGCCATCACGGTACAATTGCCCCGGCGGCGATTCTGACTACAATCTAGAGACATCAAGATGCGAGGGGGAAGCTAATGCCCAAGCAGACCGTTTCTACAGATCAGGCTCCTGTTGCCGTTGGCCCTTACTCTCAAGCCGTTCGAACTGGCGATACGATCTATACCGCCGGGCAGATTGGCCTGCTGCCGGGGACCCGTGAGTTCGCGGGTCCCGATATAGCCAGCCAGACCAGGCAAGTGCTGCTCAACATCCAGGCCATCGTGGAGGCCGCCGGTTCATGCCTCGACCACGTAGTAAAGACGACTGTGTTCCTGCAGGACATTGGGGATTGGCCGGCCATGAACCAGGTCTATGGCGAGTTCTTTTCGGTGGACGCACCCGCTCGCTCGGCCATGCAGGTGGGCGCCCTTCCTCTGGGTGCGAGGGTGGAGATCGAGGCGGTGGCGGTGGCCTGCGATTGCGCGAAGGACTAAGGGTGGTCAGGTTCGGGCCGGGAGGCGTTGGCCAACTCGACCCTCTCGGGTCGATCATGCGTTCGGAACCCGCGGCAGACGAGTGAGGAAAGCCGGATGAGAAGACTCAGAAGAGCGCTGCGCGCGCTATCCTTGACCCTGCTGATCTCCTGCCTGCTTTTCGCTGGCGCTTCGTACCAGGTTCTGTTCAGGGCTACGTTTCCTCGCTCTCGTGGCACGCTGGAAATCCCGGGCCTCAGGGAGGAAGTTGAGGTCATCCGCGACAGGTGGGGCGTTCCGCACATTTACGCCCACAGCGACCACGACGTGTACATGGCCCAGGGCTACGTCCATGCCCAGGACCGCCTCTGGCAGATGGAGTTCAGCCGCCGTATCGCCGCGGGGCGGCTGTCGGAAGTCCTTGGGGAGCCTGCGCTCGATTCTGATCGATGGCTGCGTACGGTCGGCTTGTACAGGGCGGCCCAGACTGAGCTGCAGGATCTGCCGAATGACGTGCTCGCCTGCCTTCAGTCTTATGCCGATGGCGTCAATGTGTTCATTTCCACGCATCGCAACCACCTTCCCATAGAGTTCCAGCTTCTGGCCTTTGCCCCCGAACCGTGGACTCCCACAGACACGCTGGCGTGGGGTAAGGTCATCGCACTGAGTCTCGGAGGCAACTGGGAGAGTGAGATAGTGCGCCTCCAGCTAATCGCGTCGCTCGGCGAAGAGAAGGTGCTACAACTTCTGCCGGCCTATCCGCACGATGCGCTCACTATCCTGCCCGTCGAGCTGGGCGACTACGGGAGCCTTGATACCTCCCTGCTGACTGGCTATCGGCAGGCTCAGGAGCTCACAGGCTACGGCGGCGAATTCCTGGGAAGCAACAACTGGGTGGTCGACGGGACGAAAACGACCTCCGGAAGGCCGATTCTGGCAAATGATCCACACCTCAGCGTTCAGATGCCCTCCATCTGGTACGAAGTCCACCTCGCGACAGGCAGCCTCGACGTAACCGGGGTCTCTTTTCCCGGATGTCCCGGGGTGATCATCGGGCATAATCGCTCCATAGCCTGGGGAGTCACCAACTCCGGCGCGGACGTGCAGGATCTCTACGTGGAGAAGATCAATCCGGACAATCCCGACCAGTACCAGTTCCAAGGTGAGTGGCAGGACATGACGGTCGTGTCTGAGACGATCTGGGTCAAAGGCCGCCCTGAGCCAGAACTGCTGTCGGTGCGGCTGACGCGCCACGGTCCCCTGCTGACCACGGCTCCATCGCGCACGCAGCAACCCGTCGCTCTGCGTTGGACCGCCCTCGAAGGCGGGGGAGTATTCGGTAGTGTGTACTTGCTGAACCGTGCAGGCAACTGGGAGGAGTTCCGTGATGCGCTTCGCTCCTGGAATGCACCGTCGCAGAACTTTGTCTATGCCGACGCGGAGGGGAATATCGGTTACCAACTGCCGGGCCAGATCCCCGTTCGCGCCCGGGGCGCCGGTATGGTACCGGTGCCAGGCTGGACTGGCGAGTATGAGTGGACCGGTTACATACCCTATGATGAGCTGCCCACCGCCTTCAACCCGGCGACACACTACCTGGTGACGGCGAGTAACAAGGTGGTCTCCGACGCTTATCCGTACTTCATCTCGGCGGACTGGGCTGAGCCATCGAGGGCTACCCGCATTAATGAGCTGCTCGAGGCGAGGACGGATCTAACAGTCGACGACATGCTCGCGATCCAGGCAGACACATATTCGATTCCTGCCACACGCGTGATGCCCTACGTACTGGCACTTCAGCCCGAGGGTTGGCTACAAGAGCGGGCGCTGCGCTTCTTCGAGGGATGGGACAACAGTCTGACGAAGGATAGCGGCGCCGCTGGCATAGCCGAGGTCGTGACATGGCGTATCCTGGTGAACACCTTTGCTGATGAGGTGGGGGCAGTGGAGATCACCTCGCGCACCTGGGCGAACGCGCTCCAGGGCCTCTTCAACATTCTGGACCAGCCGACCAGCGGCTGGTTCGACGACGTGGGAACCTTGGTGGTGGAGGATCGAGACGCGATCCTGAGGAAGAGCGTTCTGGAGGCGATGCAGTTCTGGAATCGGCGCTACGGTGATCTGGTCGGTAACCTTGACAGTCAGTGGGCCTGGGGGAAGGTGCACACGGTCACCTTCGCGCATCCCCTCGGAGCCGTAAAGCCGCTGGATTTGCTGCTTAGCAGGGGTCCTCTGTCGGTGCCGGGAAGCTGGTGCACTGTCAATGCCACGGCGTATGAGCCTGAGTCGTTTGAGGTGGTCGCCTTGCCTTCGTACCGCCAGGTGGTCGACGTTGGCAACTGGGAGAATTCGCTCTCCCAGATCACGACAGGACAGTCTGGTCAGGCCCTACACCCCCACTATGACGACATGATCAGTTCATGGCTGGCGGTGCAGCCGCACGAGATGCTCTATGAGAGAGAGGATCTGCTGCAGCAATCCGAGGGCGGACTCCTGCTCAAGCCCGCCCCATAGGGCGCGGGCCCCCTTTCGGCCCGCCTCATTCACTGAGGTGGGTGCATCTTCGCCGTCCAGACCAGTGCCGTATCCGGTGACTATCCTACCAGCGCGTCGAGCAATGTTCGGACGCGCCTCTTGGCGCCCAGTCCCGTTTCGACTGGAGCTCCCACACAGGCCGGGCACCCCTCCTGGCAGGCGCACTTGTCGACCCAGTCACGGCAGGTCCCTAGGATCGTGTCGTGGAGTCCAAACAGCGCCTCGCTGAAGCCCACTCCCCCGGGCACCGCATCGTACAGCACGACGGTCGGACCACCAGTGAAGCCCATGTCGAGGTCCGCCACCACACCCAGGTCACGCGAATCGCACATCAGGAATAGCGGCGCGATGGACTTGAGCAGATTGGCCATGCCCTCCAGTGTGCCCAGCATCTCGCGCGCCGTCTCGAGCCGCCTGTGACAGTCGTGGCAAAGGGAGACGAGGTTGTCTAAATGGTTGGCCTGGATGTAGTTGTCGTTCTGCCCGGGACGGTAGTCGAAAGTGCGAAAGGGGGACAAATGGTGCACGTCCAACTGGCGCTCTGAAGTCTCCGGTCGACCGCAGTTGCGACATCTGAAACGGTCGCGCTGGCGGGCCTTTCGCCTCTGCTCTGCCCAGTTGGGGCCGTAAGAGCGAAGCGCGGCGATGGTCCAGTCGCCCTGGTCCTGCAATGCTGTGACGATCTCGGCTCCCAAGTGCAGCCAGTAGGCAGTGGTAATCAGCTCGAGTTCAGGCAGGTCGAGTGGAAGCGTTTCCAGCTTCTCGTGAGAGAACCAGGCGAGGCGACTGTAGCCGGTCGCTCGCGTATTCACCTGCACATCGCCCCATCCTCGAGAGGCGGGCAACCCTGCGAGGGAATCCCGTACCTGGAGCACCTGCACCTTGGCCGACACAGACGCCTGGGTGAAATAGTCCGCGTCCACATGGCGTACCGACGCAACCCGCGCGGGCCAGTCAAGTTCTTCCACCAGATAGGTGGCACCCTCGTGGAGGTAGACTGCGCCAGGGTGAACGAGCTGAGGAGCGCTGGACGAATCCACCTCGCCGACTGTCTCGCCGCTGTCCGCGCTAACGATAGAGAAGCGCTCGTTTCCTGCCGTACGCAGGGAAACGTCCTGAGCCGGGTAGCGACTGCTCATCCAGTACCATCGTTTGCCCGACCTGTGCAGGACGTCATCTTGGGCGCCAATCTCAGCGAGCGCAGCCGATGTGTCCACGGCCGGAGAAAAGCCCTCTCCTTCCCTGAAGGGGTACTCGAAGGCGGCACACTCGAGGTGTGAGCGCAGCACGAAGGGATTGTCCGGTGCGATGAGCGCGGCCTCCGGCGTGTGTCCCAACAGGTATTGCGGATGCGTGAGCAGATACTGGTCCAGCGGGGATGGTCCGCCCACGAGCACTGTGGCGGATGCGTCTTGACGGCGACCGGCACGGCCAGCCTGCTGCCATGTGCTGGCAATCGTCCCGGGGTAGCCGCTCAGAATGCACACGCTCAGGTCGCCGATGTCGACGCCGAGCTCCAGGGCGTTGGTGCTCACCACACCGCGCACGCTGCCATCGCGAAGACCTCTTTCGATGCTTCGCCTCTCTCGGGGCAGGTAGCCCCCGCGATACCCTCGTACCTGGGAGGCCGACCGCCCCTTTTGGCCCAGAGCGCCGCGCAGGTAGGTCAGCAGCAGCTCGGTACCTCGGCGGCCAGGGCAGAAGACGATCGTGGAGAGGTTGCGCAGAAGGAAGAAATCTGCCAGAGCTGCTGATTCGACGATCAAGCCGCGCCTCAGTCCGCGAGCTAGATCTACCAGGGGAGGGTTGTAGAAGACAAAGTGGCGCTCACCACGCGGAGCCGTGTCGTTGTCTACGACCGTTACCGGGCGGCCCAGCAATTGTGAGGCCAGGCCCGAGGGATTCGCGATTGTGGCCGAGCAGCACACGAACTGCGGTCTGGCGCCGTATAACTCGCACACACGTATGAGGCGGCGCAGCACATTGGCAACGTGGCTTCCCAGCAAACCCCTGTATGTGTGCATTTCATCGAGGACTACGTACCTCAGGTTGCCGAAGAGCGCCTGCCAGCGAGTGTGGTGCGGCAGCAGACCTACATGCAGCATGTCAGGATTGGTTATGAGCAGTCGGGCTTCTCGCCGGACTCGTGCCCGGGCAGCAGGCGGTGTGTCGCCGTCGTACGTCGCAGCCTCGACAGGTGCGAGCAGCCCGGCGCTGAGCTCCTGCCAGGAGGCCAACTGGTCCTGAGCTAGGGCCTTGGTGGGGAAGAGGTACAAGGCATGAGCCAGCGGGTCGAGCAGTAGTGAATTCAGCACAGGCAGGTTGTAGCACAGAGTCTTACCGGAGGCGGGACCGGTCACGACCGCAACATCCTCCCCCTTGAGCGCTGCGGCGATAGCGGTGGACTGGTGCTCGTAAAGGGCGTCGAGACCGCGCCGGCGGAGGGCTGTCTCGAGTCGCGGGTCGAGCCCTGCCGGCAACGGGACGCGTTTTCCGATGCGCGCCGGCAGGCGATGGTAGGACGTGATGTGCCCCGCGAAACGGGGGTTTAGCCGCAGCTCCTGGAGCGCATCTGTGACGGTCATGGGTCGATTATAGAGCGGACGAACGCCGACTCACAAAGCCATACGCGCAATTTGCGCATTTTGCCTTTGGTGCAACGGTTGTGCTAGAATGGACATGGAGGCACGTCAAGTCCGGTGCCTACCCGTGAGCGGAGGTGAACCATGAAGGCGTATTGTTTCAAGTGCAAGCAGCAGCGGGAAGTCAAGAACCCGCAGGTGGTCACCTTGAAGAATGGTCGCAAGGCGACCAAGGGTACCTGCTCAGTCTGCGGGGGCAAGGTCAGCCGAATGGGGGTCGCCAAGTAGTATGCCACGCCGGGTCACGGACTTGACCCCCGGTGTCGTGACCCGGCTCGTCTCTCCACAATTCGATGCCTAGTTGCCGGCGAGTCGCCTGTCATAGGTCGGGCCGCGGTAATAGTCGGTTATTGCCGACGTGCGCTCGAGACCCAGTACATGCTGTCGTACTGTTGTGCCAGAGCCGGGCGGCGAGAGCCCGCTAAAGTTGAGAGGTGCAGTTCGGGCAGCGCTTGGCCTTGATCGGAATGGCGCTTGCGCAGAAGGGGCACTCCTTCGTACTGGGCTCTGCCGGAGCCTGCTCTTTGCCGGCCCGGAAGCGATTGACCCAGCGCACAATCAGAAAGACGACAAGAGCCACGATAAGGAATTCTAGTATCGTGTTGATGAATAGTCCATAGTTGACCGTGGCCGCTCCAGCTTCCTTGGCTGCCGCCAGACTGGGGTAGGATTGACCAGACAAGTCGATGAACAGGTTGCTGAAATCCAGCCCCCCGAGCAGCCTGCCAATCGGCGGCATCAAGACGTCGTTAACCAGAGAGGTCACGATCTTGCCGAATGCCGCCCCCACAATGACGCCGACCGCCAGGTCCAGCACATTGCCCCTCAGCACGAACTTTTTGAACTCTTGCAGCATCTGACTCTCCTTTCTTTGCCCCAATCCAGTCTGTTTCATTATATGCCAACCTGGGGCAGGAGCAAAGGCCCTGGGCATCAGGGTTCCGATTGCTCGGTCGCCGGCAGGGTAGCGCTGAATGAGCATGTCTTGGGGCCGCTGTATGTCATCGAAATGGTGGCGTCCTCCGACAATTGACCGAACGTGGCCGAGCGCGTATTATTCCAACGCCGGAGGCTATTGATGGATGGCGCGCACCCACCGCCCCGGCGAAACCCAAGCGCTCAGTCGCGGAACGGCGAGGGGCCATGCTAACACTACATAACGCAACCGTCGTTACTCCGACCGAGGTCATCCCGGGTGGGGCGGTAGTCGTTGACGAGGGTGGCAGCATAGCGTATGCCGGCCCACAGCTCGATGCCCCCCGAGCCAGTGGTGAGCGCCTTGACCTTCTCGGAAGGTTGCTGGTTCCTGGGCTCATCGACATACACACCCATGGGGGGAATGGGGTGACTTTCGGAGTGCCCGGGCAGACCGGCGACGATTTGCGCTCCTACTCCGAGTGGGTGGCACAGACCGGCGTCACAGGATTCCTCTGCTCGGTAGCCGCTCCGGATGCGGACGCCCTCAGGACCGTGGTGGGAGACTGTGCCGGAGCATTGGACAGGGGATTGCCCGGGGCGGAGGGGCTGGGCGTGCATCTGGAGGGTCCCATGCTGAATCCCCAGAAGCGTGGCGCCTTTTCCTACTCATGGCTGCGGTCCCTGACTCCAAACGAGGTGGACTCTCTCCTTGCTGCAGGTCATGGCTGGGTTCGCCAGGTGACCATTGCCCCCGAGCTCGAAGGCGCAGGGGATGCCGCCTTGCGATTCGAAAAGGCCGGCGTTATGGTCGCGCTGGGACACTCGGTCGCGCGCTTCGAGCTGGCGCGTGACGCCTTGAGAGGATCCTGGAGCCACGTAACCCACACATTCAACGCCCAGGGCGGCTTTGCGCATCGCGAGCCAGGCGTGGTAGGTGCCGTGCTGGGCTCCGACGGAATCACAGCAGAACTGATCGCCGACGGAGTGCATGTTCACCCGGGGGCGATGAGGGTTCTGTTGCGCTGCCTCGGTCCGGAGAGGATCGTGCTGGTGACGGATGGCATGGCGGGAGCCGGCATGCCCGACGGGGAGTACGATCTGCTGGGAGAGCGCGTCACAGTGCGCGGCGGGCAGGCGCGCCACAGAGATGGCACGCTGGCAGGAAGTACCGCCGCCTTGAATGCCTGTGTACGCAACCTGATGAACGCCTCTGAGATATCCGTGGGAGACGCAGTGCGGATGGCTGGCCTGAATCCGGCCAGGGCAATTGGCCGCGAGGGCAGGCTGGGCAGCATCGCTGTCGGCAAGCAGGCGAACCTCACGGCCGTTGACTCACTGATGAACGTTCACCTCACGCTGGTTCGTGGAAGGGTAGTATACAACGCAGCAGTATGAATGGAGACCGGTGAGACGCCTCGAATGGTGGCAGAAGGCAGTGTTCTATCAGATCTACCCGCGCAGCTTTGCCGATGGCAACGGAGATGGAGTCGGTGACTTTGCCGGGATGACCCGGAGACTGGACTACCTGCAGGACCTGGGCATCGACGCGATATGGCTGTCCCCGTTCTACCCATCTCCGCAGTGTGATTGCGGCTATGACGTCAGCAACTACACAGACGTGGCGCCGGAGTATGGCACGCTGAGCGACTTTAGGGACTTTGTCAGCCAGGCCCATCAGAGAAACATCCGCGTCATCATCGACTTTGTGATCAACCATACCTCCCACGAGCACCCCTGGTTCGCCGAGTCACGCTCAGGTCGTGGAAATCCCAAACGTGACTGGTACATCTGGAAAGACGGGCGAGGCGGCGCCCCACCGAATGGGTGGTTCTCCTGTTTCGGAGGGCCAGCCTGGGAACTCGACCGGCTGACACAGCAGTACTACTACCACTACTTCTTGAAGCAGCAGCCCGACCTCAACTGGCGCAACCCTGAGGTGCGGCGGGCCATGTTCGACGTGGTCCGTTTCTGGCTTGACCTTGGCGTCGATGGCTTTCGGATCGATGCACCCGGCACGCTCTTTGAAGACGCGGACCTTCGCGAGTCATCCCAGGCACGCTCGCAGGCGGAGCTCTATCTTGCTCTTCATCAGGCGCGTACGTCTGAGGAGCGGCTGAGGGCATCCGAAGCGCTGGAGAGCCTCTACGAGCGTCAGGTGGAGCGACCTGAAGTGCACGAGGTGATGCAGGGCCTGCGCGCGCTCGTTGATACCTACGGTGACGGTGTGCTGGTCGGCGAGGTCGATGACCCCTCGTATCACGGAAACGGGACAGACGAACTGCAGTTGGTCTTCAACTTCCCGCTGATGCGCGCCGAGTCCCTGCGGCCAGCCCAGATTCGAGCCAACCAATCCGAGCGGCTAAGCCGCTTGCCGCCCGGGGCCTGGCCGTGCAACACACTGGGCAATCACGACTCGTCTCGGGTCTGGAGCCACTTTGCCGATGGCCGGCACGATGCGGAGCTGGCCCGGCTATCACTCGCGCTCATGCTGACTCTGCGGGGCACGCCGTTTCTGTACTACGGAGAAGAGATCGGCATGACCGATCTCCTGTTG
This sequence comes from Anaerolineales bacterium UBA2200, assembly GCA_002327925.1. Lineage (GTDB taxonomy): Bacteria > Chloroflexota > Anaerolineae > UBA2200 > UBA2200 > UBA2200. Next base: position 131,604 of record DCVA01000036.1, on the reverse strand, counting down.
ACGGACGCGAGCGGCTTTCGTGACTACCTGAGCAAGTGGTTGTACCAGCAGGAAATCGAGGTCCTCGGCTCCTCGCCTGCAGAGGCGCTGAGGAACGCGGCGATGCTGGGACGCGACAAGTGCCGCACGCCAATGCAGTGGTCGACCCTGGCCAATGCGGGGTTTAGCCCTTCTGGGGCGCGCACGTGGCTGCCGGTGAACCCGAATTTCGCGCACGGAGTGAATGTGGAGGGTCAACTGGCCGTTTCCGGGTCCATGCTCGAGTTCTACCGTGCCCTGCTTCGCCTGAGGCGCTCGAGTTATGCCCTGACGGCCGGATCGTGGCAAGTGCTCGCTGCTGATCAGGCGGATTGTCTGGCCTTCCTGCGCAAGGTGGATGATCAGGACCTGCTGGTCGTGCTGAACTGGAGCGACCGCCCTCAACTTCTGCATCTGAACCTGGAGGGGGCAAGATTGACCGCCCCGCCCCGGCCCTCTGACGCGACGGCTGACCGGCCCGCTGTGGCGTCGCGGGTTCTGTTCTCGACGCATCGCCAGCAAGGCCACGGGGCAGGGCTGGATGAACTGCGCATCGCGCCGTTCGAAGTGCTGATTGCTGAAGTCGACCTTCCCCCGCACAGACCTGCTCGGCAGGAGGAATGAAGTGCGAGCTGACCCTGACAGGACAGCAGGTGCTGGTTCCGCCGGCGGACGGAGTGATGGCGTGCCACTGAGTCATGTTTCGATGCAGGCGATCACGTATGGTGGGTGGCGGCACTGCTACTCGCTCAGCAACGGTCTGGTCGATCTTGTTGTCACGGGTGACGTCGGCCCTCGAGTCATACGCTTTGGCTTCGCGACTCTGGAAAACGAGTTCCGCGAGTACGATCAGATGCTGGGTCAGACTGGCGGCGAGGAATGGAGAGTCTACGGTGGGCACCGTCTCTGGCGAGCGCCGGAGGACGCGCAGCGCACCTACATACCCGATAACGGTCCCGTGCATGTGACGTGGCAGGCCGGCCTTTTGCGTGCCACCCAACCCGTGGAGTCAACGACAGGGATCGAGAAAGAAATCGAGATAGAGGTTGGATCGTTGGCCCAGGTGTGAGTGCTGCACCGCCTGCGCAATCGATCCACCTCGGTCGTGGAGCTGGCACCGTGGGCGCTGAGTGTGATGGCACCGGGTGGCAGGGCGGTCGTGCCGCTGCCGGAGCGTCGCCGGCACCCGGAGGCGCTCCAGCCGTCCAGTTCACTGACCCTGTGGCCCTACACCGACCTCTCCGATTCGCGGTGGACATGGGGACAGAAATTCGTAATGCTAAGTCAGGACCCGCAGGCCACACGTCCGCAGAAGCTAGGCGCAGCCCTCCCAGACGGCTGGATCGCGTATGCCCGGAGGGCACCTGTTCGTCAAGACCTTCGGCCACAACCCCGGCGAGGTCTATCCCGACCTGGGCGCCAACGCCGAGGTGTTTGCCAACGAAACGATGCTGGAAATGGAGACGTTGGGCGCCCTCGTTCGGCTTTCGCCCGGTCAGGCAGTGGAGCACGTCGAACGCTGGCACCATTTCCGAGACGTGCCGGTTCCGCAGTGCGACTCGGACGTCGAGCGCCACATTCTGCCCAGGGTACAGGAGTCAGTGCAGCCCCGTCTACAGCCTGACGCCCGAACCGCTTCCTAAGAGCTGGATCCACAATAACACAAGGAGTGCCGTACGACCTGTACGGCACTCCTCGCGTCGGCAGCTGAATCCTGTCTCTATTCGTGCTGCAGTGAGATGGCTCCGAGCTGTGCCTGTTCCGGCGCATTGGCGGTCACCCGAAGGGCACTATCTATGGCCAGGTCGCGATAACCACGCGCAATGACCAGCAGGCCGTATGCCTCGCCCTTGGGCAGCTGCCTGTCGAAGCTGAACGTCCCTTGGCTGTCGGTTTTCGCCGAGGCATTGATCCACGCACGGTCCTGCTTCTTGACAAAGTCCTGGACGCGCACGCCAGGTTTGATGGCAAGGACCAGCACGTTCGCGATTCCCTTCCCTGTGGCACCATCCACGATCTGTCCGGAGATCTGAGTGTCCGTGTCATCCACTTGCCGGCCAATGCTGGCCTTACCCTCGGCCACGACCTGATCGTTCAGAGAGAGCATGAGGTGGTACTCTCCGTCAGGAAGACCGCGCTGGTTCATCAGCGACAGGGTTCTGCGGCCGCTCGCTCCAGAGTCCCACGGACCGCGCTTCTGCGCGATAGTCTTGCCATTCCATGTCCAGACCTCGCCAAACACCTGCTTGTTGCTCATGCCGGAGAACTCAAAGCTGGCAAACAACTGGGTGCCCCCGCTTGGCAGAAGGGACGCCGGTTGGATGGGGCGCCCGTCGTCTGTGACATCACGACTGAAGACAAGGGCGCGAAAGGCAGGCCCGGAGGCTGGTGCTGTTTTCCCGCTCGGCTTGGCCTGCGGTGGCGTCAACGGCGCCGGCTTGTTGGTCCCTGAGCTCGTCGTGCTTATGCCGGCCTTATTGAGCAGCGGGGCGGCCATATTGACGGGTCGCAAACCGTTGATGAACCCCCCGATGGCCATGGGAGTGTCTCGCTGATCGATGCGCCCGTCCTGGTTGGTGTCGACCACCGGACGCGCGTCCACTGGCTGGATTCCCGACCCGGCTGCCGCCTGGGTCGGTACGCCAACCAACTGGCCTGCGCTGTTGACCGCCGTGCCACCGCTGTTGCCCCCGGCAATCGTTGCGTCCGTCTTGATCCAGGCCCTGGCCACGTTCAACTCGTTCTGATGCGAGAATCCGGAAACGCTTCCACTGGTGAAGGTGATCGTATCTCCACCGATGCCCGGATAGCCCAGGATAGCCAGAACATCACCCAGCTCCAGGTCGTCCGAGTTGCCGATGGGAACGTAAGCTAGGTTCAGATCCGAGACCTGCTTGCCGTCGACTCCGGAAACGATGCGCAGAACGGCAAGGTCCATCTCCGGCGACTGGGCAACAACCTGGGCAAAGTAGCTCAGAACAGGCGGCTGATCGGACCGCTCGGTGATGGAGATGCCAAGGCGGTCTGCAGGCGGCGCAGACATACCCATGGCACGCGGGTTGGCGACGTGGCAGTTGGTCAAGATGTAGCCGGAGGGATGAATCACTGTACCCGAGCCGGTCCATGCCGGTGACATGCCCCCCAAAAAGCCCTGGCGGAGCGCCACGATTTGTACCACTCCGTGCATGGCCCTGCTGATCACCTCGCGTCCTGGCTGCTCACGACCTGTGGAGGCGCACATAGCTGCTCCTTTCTGGGTTCTATGCTCGCTAGTAGGTGCCCCTGTTCACTCTCTTGCTGGTGCGCTTCGCAGTTGGGCTTGTTGACGCCTGCCTGCCTGATTGCTGGCCCTGTTGCGAGGAGCCGAGGGCACCCTGCAGCATCTTGTAGACCTGTTGCAAGCTGTCGGTGGCCATGCCCTCGTCCATCCCCATCTGCTCGGCCAGCTCGCGGCTCATGCCGGATTGCGTGATGTAGCTGGCGCTCGTTGAGTCACCGGTACCTATCGTGTCCAGCAGGCTATCCAGGTTCAGTCCTTCCTGGGCCTGCGGGGCAATTCGCTGAGCCGGGCGTTGCGCCTGGCCAGTTGGCCGGGCTGTGCTGCCCATCGCGCCGCTGGCGGCCGCTGCGGAGGGCATCAGCTTGCTGATGGCAAAGCTGACGATCATCTGCGCCACGACCGGGGGGAGGCCGAGCTGCTTTGCCAGTTTGGTCACAATGGGGCCGAGGAAGGAGTTGCTCTGCATCGGACTTTGGCCCGTGATCTCGCCCAGGAAATCGGTGATACTTCCACCGCTCTGCTGCTGCGTCTGCTGCACTCTGCCGCCGCCAAGGATGCTGCCCAGAATTTCTGCCAGGCCGCCCGTCGGCTGCGCATTCCTGGTCTGCGATTGCTGAGTCTGACCGCCCAGAATGCTTCCGAGGATGTCCTCCAGGCCACCCGCTGGTTGCTGCCCGGTCGGCGACTGCTGAGTCTGGCCTCCAAGAATGCTTCCAAGGATGTCTTCCAGACCGCCGCCCGACTGCGAGCCAGCCCCTGATGCCTGACCCTGAGCCCCTCCAAGAATGGCGCCGATGATGTCTGTCATCGGATCCGCCTGAGAACTCTTCTTCGTCGACTTGGAGGGACCGACGCCCGACCCTCCCAGAATTGCCTTCATCAAGTCTTCCATGCTCATGGTGTTGAAACCGCTCCTTTCCTATGTGCTGGGCAGCGCATCCTTGTCAGGAGAGGCGACTTCACTGTCAGGATCCTTCGCACCGCGCTGTCCTACCGATCCAAGTAGAGATGATAGCAGGGGATGCTTCATAGGTCAAGTGCCGCTCGGCGGTAGGAACAAGATCCGAACGGAGTGCGTTGCGGCCAGAAACAGGGTTATGGCTTGCCGTGTCGTCCTCTTCTCCCTTCCAGGGAGATCAGTTCCGGCGATCATCAGGTCCCGGGAACAAGAACCGCTCCCTCAATTCCACGGACGGCCGCCACGACTGCCTCCCTCGTGCACGCCAGAGCCCTCTGGTATTCCTCGCCGTCAGGGCAATGAACCTGCGAGAGGAGAGTCCTGAGGATGGAATACACCGGCACAGACACACGACCACGAACACGAAAGGCCAGAGGATCATCCTTCACCAAAGCGCGGATGCGTCCCGGTGTGATGTCCGAAAGCACCGCGTCGAGAGCTTGTCGCGTCACGGGTCGGCCCCTTTCTGAATTTCGCCAGTCCAGCCCGGACCGCCTCCCCTGGATCACACGGGCACTCCCTTCCAGTCGAACAGCATGCGCCCCAGTCTCAGCAAGACATAGACGGGAGGACTGAGTTCACGATCGCCGCTGGAAGGCCCGCAAGGGCGGTCCGGGCATCGGGTTCATCGTACGGGTAACTGGCGGTGCGCATCGATCATTGGTCTGTCTCAGTCAGCTACGCCGGCCAACCGTCGGCGGTTTACACAGTTCAGGTTCCGTGAAATCCGACGACTATGTCGTCCCCTGAACGCATCGTGGGCACGCTGCGCCTCCCCCCGTTGAGCTCAAGCATTTGCTTCAGCAGCGCCGGGCTGCTCTCCACGTTGTGCTCCACGTAGATCACCCCGTCGCGCTCCAGCTTTCGCCTCAGAGCGCGCGTGTAGGGGCATGTGGGCTTGCTGTAGACCTCGACGGCGGCATCGGAGTCAACTGATTCTTGCGTGGAAACGGACACACCCGGCAGGCGAGCCGCGCAGTACTTGCCGTACTCGCTAAGTAGCACTGTCTTCAGGAGAAAAAGGTCCTCGGCCCCCGCGGCGGGGTTGGCTCGTACGCGTGAGATTAGCATATCCCCCACCATGGCATTGGCGGGCATTCCCAGTGCCTGAAACTCCAGAAACGCCCGGTCCACGCCTGTCACGTGCAAGACGTGTCCATTCTCGAGCTGAAAGTCGCGTTCTGCTCCACAGTGACAACTGCATCCAGGTGCCATAGAATCTCCTCACACCCTGTGGTTTCTTGCGCCGGTGGCGGACCCAACCTGCCGCTCGATATCGACGCCTACTTCCCGTGCGCCATGAGCATCAGCGTCATGCGGGGTGGGAAAGTGATCGCCTTATGTCGGCACAATCGCGCGCAAGCGTCACATCCGACCACGCAGTCGTAGGGTCCCGCCACGAATACGGTGCCATCCTCACGTTTCGCGAATACGCCGTGGCTGCAGAATTCGAGGCATTTGTCGCAACCGTCGCACGATGTTTCGTCGACCGTCGGAAACCAGGGCACTTGCTCGCGCGGGAAGCCCTGCCAGGACTCGCGCTTCTTCGCCGGCTTTCCGGCCGACTCCAACTCGCAGTAGGTCTCGTACTCTTGCAGGATGGCAGCACGATAATCGCCCTCGGCCGCGGGAGGGATGTAGTTCTGTTCGCCCACCAGACGCAGCAACTCCGCGCCAGTCGAGTCTTCCAGCGCTCGACCGGCCTGCCGCAGTAGCTGAAAGATCTCGTCCAGGCCGGTCAATCCGACAGGGAAGCCGGCCACGGTGATCTGGCGATAGCTAGAAGGCTGAAGAGGCATTGGCTTTGCCACCGGGCGCTTTTCTACAGCCACGGCCGATGCGGCTGAGACCATGGACAGGCGGCGATGCAGTTGGAACAGTCCACGCCCCGATTGGATACCCAGAAGAGGAAGCACTTGCCAACATTGATGTGCCAGCGAGAAATGCCCGGACGGTTGGAAATGGACGTGAGCTCCAGGCTTCGTTCTCCCCTGGGTATCGCCTGGGCCGGACAGACATGCGCACAGTGAAAGCACGTTTCGCAGAAGCGCTGCATTCCGAAATCAATGGGTTTGTCAGGGCTGAGAGGCAGGTCCGTAAAGACCTTGCACAGCCTCTGCCGAGCTCCGAACTCGGGCGTCAGGAGTAGCCCGAGTCGTCCTATCTCCCCCAGTCCCGCGTCAATGGCCAGCGGTATGTTCTGGCCTGTATCGTTTCCTGACGGCACGGCTGCGTAGCCCAAGCCGCGAATGTACTTGGCGAGTTTCGAAGTCACCTCCGCCATCCTGGAATAGACAGTCGACGTTGCCGCGCTGGCTGCGTGGCCCGGTGACTGGTGAATGGCCTCGGCGTCCATCTCGAGCGCCATCACGATGGCGTACTTGTGCGGCAGCTCGAGTTTTCCGTAGGCCATCGTTTCTCGGTCGTAGTAGTGCGAATAGATCCACAGCGGATTAACTCTGGTGATCCCCGCCAGGTCCGCACCGAACAATCTGGCCATATCCTTCACACGCTGGCTCATTTCCGCAGGGTCCGTCACCGGATATCTCTCTGAGGAAACAGGGTCGTCCCAGCTATAGAGGCCTGCCGCGCCCTGAAGGTGGCCTGAGTAGCCCCTGTAGGGCAGGTCCAGGTTTCCGGCGGTCTGGTCCGTGTAGATACCGGCTGCGACCCCCGCGTTGCCCTCCAGCATTTCATCGGAAGAAATGCGCCAGATTCGCGGCTGCACGCCGGCTATTTGGGCCTGGTACTCCCGATCCCAGGTAGTGCGAGAAAAGACGTGGTTGCGCTGGTCGAACCGCGCCACCCTATCAGTGAGATAGCTGGCGTAGGTCGGCCTGTCGACAACGCGGGCAACAGGCAGCTTCACCGCGTGTCTGCTAAGTACGTGCCCGGTCAGTTCGTCCTGCGAGGCAAAGCGGTTGCGACACACCGGGCAGGACCACACCATGCCCTGCCACATCACGGGCGTAGGCGTAGGTGTGGCCCGCAGAGCCGGCGGTGGGACGTAAGTTGGCAGAGTCTTCGCCGATGGATCGCCGTAGTGCAGTATGCCCTCACGGTCAAAGTCCTCATGCAATACGACCGGATAGGTCGAACTGGGGACAGGTGACTGAGTCGGAACGGTGGTCGACGTCGCCGGTACAGACGAGGGTGTCGACATGAGTGAGACAGGGGGAGTGGCCTGCGGCGAGCAGCCAGCCAGTGCCTGGGCGGCTGTCGCGGACAGCCCCAGCAGGGCTGCCAAACGCAGGAACTCTCTCCTGCCGAGTCTTCCATGCTGGAGCTGTAGCAGCAGAGCAGCATCGCCTGTCTCAGTATTCTCAGAGCCTCGTATTTGTGTCAATCCTGGAAACCCTCCATGCAGCTTGAGCGATAGCTGCAGTTGTCAACTGGACCGGCATAACCTCAGCCAGAATCGACCGTAGCCGGGAACACTGAAAAGCAGTCTCGACCTTCCCGGGTCGAGACCGGCCCGGATGTCGCAAGCCACGTAGATGGTGAGGTTCTCGTCGGTCGCGCGGAAGAAATCCTGCGGCCTGTCCGGCGCGCCCATCCGACCGGATGGGCCCTCATAGACGGTTCATCAGTCGATTGTGGTGCCGTGTGCAATGGTCAGCACGCCTCCGTGAGCAAGGACGTACTCCCGCAGCCACTGGGAAGTAATGCAGACGGAAAGGCAGCTCTCAGTGGTCATACCGTGCGATCCTCCAGCCAGGTGTGCCGTATTCAGCGGTCGCTCTTCACGACAATGGGTAAAGGGCGGTCGCCAAGCTCGCGTTCACCCCCCTGTCTTGAGTCAGTTCCGAGCTCATTTGCCACTGCAGCTGCCCTGCTACGCTTGCTCTGACACTGGGGGCAGGGACACTCCGCTTCAAGCGCAGTGGTGTGTTTCGTCGGACTGCGCACCGTCCCGCTGATAACCTCCAGAAGCTTGCTCGCCTCTCGCACGACACTCGCCACGCCCTCGTCCCTGAGTCCGTAATAGACGTACAGGCCTTCTTTGCGGTCGCTGATCAGGTCCGCCTCACGCAGGATGGCCAGTTGTTGCGACACATAGGCTTGCCTCAGCTGCAGCATCGTCGCAAGATGGCAGACACAGGCCTCGCCGTTCGCGAGCTGCGCCAGAATCTGGAGGCGTGTGGGGTGTGACAGGGCCCCAAAGAACTGAGCCTCTTCGGCGTAGGGATCACGCGTCATCGATCCTTCCCCCTATATGCACGATTATGAATATAGTGTAGTGCTTACGGCCGCAAATGTCAAGAAGATCATTCTTCTCCACTACCGGATAATGATCCATGGTCATGCTCCACCGCTCACGCGACAGCTCAGACCTGTTGAACCAGAGTGAGGGCTGGTGCGTTTGTGGTCGTATTGCGTCAAAACTGACTGTTACCGACAAGGGCCGTTGCGTCAATTGAAAGGGTTACCATATGCTCTACGCCTTGAGGTCGAGTTGTGCCAGGATGGCGGCCTCGGCCTTGGTCCTGGGGTCCGGCTCGGCCATGCGCCACAGTTTGCGCAGAGCCTCATCGATTTGGCTGCGCAGCTCAATTGGATTCACGCCCTGGTAGAGCAGCGCCAGTTCCTTGTCCTGGGATGGGCTTAGCGCCTTGCTGGCAAGTAGTCGCTGGTAGGGCGTCTGTGCCCGGTCATACTGTTTGTGCACTCGGGCCCCCTCCCGCTCTCGCGAAACCAGGCGGCAAATGGGCTGAAAGAAGTTGGTGTGCAGCCTGACCAGGGTGTAGAGGTACTCCAGCTGACGGTAAGCCGCCTTGGTGGAGTAACGCTCATAGCCGACCAAGCGCCGCACTGTGGACCAGTTCTTCTGTTCGACATGGGCCTGGTCATTCTTCTTGTAGCATCTGGAGCGGCTAAAGTCGATCCCTTGCTGTCGACAGTAGTTCCACAGGTGGTGGTTGATGAGCTCGCTGCCGTTGTCACTGTGCAAACCGAGCAGGGGAAAGGGTATCTGGCTACGCATGCTGTGGATCGCTGAACCCACACGGGACTGGCCCTTGCCCCACACTGGTATGCACTCGGTCCAGCTCGTAGCCACATCCACCGCTACCAGAGTGTTCAGAAAGAAACCTTCTCCGCTCGTACCACAGTGCGCCGCCAGATCCACCTCCATATGGCCTACCACTGAGCCCTTGCGGTCGGCACAAGTGCGAATCGGGATGCGCTTCTTCAGCGCAGAAACAGAGTGCGTCGTCGTTAGCGGTCGCCGTCCACCACGCCCTCGAAACGGCGCCAGCAACCGGTCAATCGTCGATGCGCTAAGGTTCACCAGTTGCCCGCGCAACTCCGCCGTCAGATTCACCACCTTGCAGCGCTCCAGAATCGGCACTAGCTCCCCCAAGAATGGAGCCAGACGCTTTGAGCATACCCGATCAGTCGACTCCCACGCTACCCTCAGCACCTCCGCCAATTCAGAGCCATATCTCTTGGGGCGACCCCCGCGCTTGGCCTTGCCCTTCGGCGCGTGGCCCAGTAGACGAACCGCCGACTTGCGGTGATATCCAGTCAGTCGGCAAAACTCATGCAGAAGACGCCCCTTCTCACTCTTGCTTGCCTGCAGATACCGCCAACGCATCGCCGCAGCCACTTCGTGTACGGTTGCCGAGGTCACAGTGCCTCTCCTCTTGGTAACACCAGTTTTGAGGCAACTATATCCCATTCGGTAACAGTTATTATGAAGCGGATCGTGGTTTGACAATATCACGAAACTAGCTACAATGAGCTTTACGATCATCGCAGCATCGTTGCAGGTACTGTGCCGTACCGCCTGACCAAGCGTGTCTCTGCGCAATACTGGGGTACCGGTTATCCTGGGTTGGGAGGGAACGAGGTGAAGAAGTCGCGGCCCGTACTCATCACGATCATCGCTCTGCTGCAAATGATCGCCGTAGTGATCATACCCCCCAACACTCTCGGGTCGGGTAGCTGGTTGTTGCCGGTCGTGCTGCTTCCGATCTTCGGGCTGATGGGTTGGGCCCTCTTCACACTGCGCCCCCTTGGACGAACTCTGACCATCTTTGTGCAGGGCATCAACATCATTGTCCGCGTGCTGATTACCATGGCGAGAGTGGTTCCGTCAAAGGCGCCGGGCACGCCAGCAGACCTGCCCCTCCTGATTAGCTCACTCGTTTCTGTGATCTTGTCCACTCTGATCCTCTTCTACGTGGATCAGCCCGAGATGCAGCTGCTGTTTGAATCCTAGCTTCCACACTAGACGGACCAGGCGCCAAGGTGAGCACACCAGCCTGGCGTTACGTCAAAGGCTCGGCCGGCACTTTGTGTCTCACGGTGCTGTGATCACAGCAGAGCATGGCCGCTCTTCTCTCTGAAGATGACGAGGAGGTAGGAGGAGCCAGACGGATTCGGAGCGGTTCTTGAATTGCCTTTGGTGTTCTGGCGTTCCCGTGGAGGGGTGGCTGCCCTCTGGCGTCGGACACAGTCGAGGCGCAGGCCTGACTCGGACGAGGTGCCATCCACCCCGGCTCCGAAGCGGCCACAATGACCCAATGAGGAGGATCTTGAAATGAAACGCAGATTTCTGTCATTGATCGTTGTTGTGCTTTTGCTTGGAATCGTGCTCAGTGGATGCAAGACCGCGACCACCACGGCCAAAACGGTGAAGATCGCTGTGGTTGGGCCACTCACCGGAGCACAGGCAACGTTTGGCGAAGGCAATAAGAACGGCGCCCTGCTGGCCATCGAAGAGTGGAACGCCAAGGGTGGACCGGCTGGCTACAAGATCGAGTACGTGCTCGGCGATTCTCAGTGCGACCCCAAGGCTGCTGCTGACGTGGCCAAGAAAGTGGTCGACGAGGACAAGGTCCAATTCATCATTGGAGCCGTGTGCTCGAGCGAGACCATTCCGATCGTCGACTATGCCTCCACCAAGAAGGTCGTACTGATGAGCGGCACGTCCACCAGCGCCAAGGTCACCGTGGACGATTCAGGCAACACCAAGAAGTACGCCTTCCGCGCTTGCTTCATCGACCCCTTCCAGGGCAAGGTGATGGCTGGTTTCGCCCTGAACAACCTGAAGGCAAAGACGGCTGCCGTTGTGCTCGAGGTCGGCAACGACTACATCATCGGTCTGGCTGAGGAATTCAAGAAGGCCTTCGAGGCGGGGGGAGGCAAGGTCGTCGTTTACGAGTCCTTCGTCAAGGAGGACACTGACTTTTCGGCGATCCTGGCCAAGGTCAAGGACGCCAACCCGGACGTGTTCTTTGTCCCAACCTATTACGACAAGGTCAGTCTGATCGGCGCACAGGCCAAGCAGAAAGGCATCACCTCGGTCCTGTTGGGGGGCGATGGCTGGGACTCGGCTGACCTGGACACTGCAGCCGTTGAAGGCGGGTTTTTCAGTAACCACTATCACCCGGGGGACTCTCGCCCGATCGTCGTGGACTGGATCAAAAAGTACCAGGCCAAGTACAACAAGGTGCCTGACGCGCTGGCTACCGGTGGATATGACGCTGCGAACCTGGTGCTGGCGGCAATCGACAAGGCCGGCTCCATCGATCCGGACGCGGTAGTCACGGCGATTGAGGGTATCTCCTACGATGCAGTATCTGGCAAGATCACGTTTGATGCGCAGCACAACCCGATCAAGGCCGCTGCGGTTCTGAAGGTGCAGGGCGGCCAAGTCCTCTATGAGGCCACGGTCAACCCGTAGAACGACTGCGAGGAGGGGGTGACTTCGCGTCATCCCCTCCTTTGTTCAAGGCGCAGGAGGAGAAGGTGATCCGACTATGCAGAAGCTGCTGAACCGCATCGCAGTCTCGGTGCGCAAGAGTCCAGTGATCTGGGCGATCGGAGTGCTGTTGCTGGCCTGGCTGGCCGGTCGCGCGCGCCAGAATCCGGTCCTGTTTGCACAGTTCCTGGTTGATGGCATCCGCCTGGGCTTTGTCTATGCCCTGGTTGCCCTTGGCTACACGATGGTCTATGGCATCGTGCGGCTGATCAACTTTGCGCATGGTGATGTCTTTATGATTGGCGCCTTTGCGGCATTCTTTGCCACCACTCGCTACCACTGGAGCTTTGTTCCGGCGATGGTCCTGGCGATGGTGGTCTGCGCCTTCCTGTCGGTGGTGATTGAGCGGATCGCCTACAAGCCGTTGCGCGATGCTCCTCGCATCTCGGCTCTCATCACCGCTGTTGGGATGTCTTTCTTCCTGGAGTACTTCACAGCTCTCAACTTTGTCTTTACACCGAACTTTATCGTCTTTGCTCCTCAGCCCCTCCAATTCAAGAGCTGGAATGTGCTGGGAGTCACTGTCTCGAACATCATGTTCGTGATCATCGCCGTAGGAACTATCTGTCTGGTGGCCCTCTACTACCTGGTTTATCGCACCAAGTTGGGCAAGGCCATGCGCGCCGTGGCCTGGGACAAGCCCACGGCGCGTCTGATGGGCATCGATGTAGACCTGGTCATCACCTTCACTTTTGCGCTGGGGGCGGCTCTGGCTGGCGTCGGTGGTATGCTTTACGTGGTGGCGTACCCACAGATACGCACTTTTCTGGGCGTCATGCCCGGACTGAAATCGTTCATCGCCGCCGTTTTTGGCGGCATCGGCAGCATTCCAGGCGCTTTCATTGGCGCACTGACTATCGGCATGGTGGAGACGTTGGCCGCTGGTTACTTGAGCTCCACACTGCGTGACACGATAGTGTTCTCCATTCTGATCATCGTCCTGCTGCTAAGGCCCACAGGGCTGTTCGGAGAGGCAGCAAAGGAAAAGGCGTAGGGGAGCAGCTATGCAGAAACCTCGCTTCCGTATTCTGGGGCAGAGTTGGCGCTTCTGGGCCATGGTGCTGCTGGTGTTCCTGGTGGCTCAGTGGATCGTGATGCCGCGCATGTCCGACTTTCGCAAGACGGCCTGGATCATGTTCCCGTGTATCATGGCTATCCTCTGCCTCGGTTTGAACCTCATCTTTGGCTTCAACGGCCAGTTCTCCCTGGGTCAGTGGGGCTTTTACGCCATTGGCGCCTATGCCTCGGCGATCATCACATATCGCTTTGGGGCAAGGGTCAGCCTTCCTGTTGAAGGGATCACTCTGCAACTGCCGGACCTCATCCAGAAGATCATCCCGGTGGCCGAGATGGAGCTGTTCCATTTTGACGCTGGCAAAGCTGGGTTGCTGCTCCTGGCGACTCTGGCGGGCGGATTGTTGGCGGCCCTGATCAGCGCCGGGTTCGGCTATGTCGTTCTTTTGCGGCTCGGTTCCGATTATTTCGGCATCGCCACCCTTGGCTTCACAATTATCGTTCAGAACCTGCTGAACAACTCGGACAAGGTCATCCCGGAGACAAAGGGAGCCCGCGGCATGATCGGCATCCCGCCGCTGACTTCGTTCTTCTGGGTGTTCATCTTTTTGATCCTGGCCATTGTGGTGCTGCGCAACCTGCTGCACTCGAGCACAGGCCGGGCGATCGTCTCGGTGCGCGAGGATGAGGTCGCTGCTCAGGCCATGGGAATCGATGTGCTCAAGTACAAAGTGCTCTCGTTTGTACTGGGCAGCTTCTTTGCCGGGATTGCGGGAGCTCTTTACGCACACCTCTATGCTTTCCTGTCGCCCCAGTACTTTGGGTCCGAGAAGTCGTTTGATCCCTTGATCATCATCGTGCTCGGTGGATTGGGCAATATGAGCGGTACGGTGATTGCCACGTTCGTGTGGGCCATCACTCTGGAGGGCATGCGCATATGGCTGCCCATGGGCTTTGAGGCATATCGCTTCGTGATCTACCCGATCGCGCTGGTCTTGCTGATGCTCTTCCGGCCACAGGGGATCATGGGACGAGTGGAGCTCGGGTTCTTGCGCGCAACCAAGTGGCCACGCCGGGCAGGAACCGCTGTTCCTGCTGCTCCGGATGTGGGGACGGAGACGGCAGCATGAGCGAGTGCATTCCAAGCGGCCCAATCGTGCTGGAGGTCAAAAAGCTCTGCAAGAACTTTGGTGGCCGTGTCACGGGAGAGGGCATCGAAGGGGGTCTCTGGGCGGTGAGGGATTTCGACATCACCGTCCGTGAGGGTGAGCTGGCCGGACTGATCGGCCCCAACGGAGCTGGCAAGACAACAGCTTTCAACATGATCAGCGCCCTGATCAGCGTCACGTCGGGGGAGATCATCTTCAACGGGAAGAATCTCGTCGGAATGCCACCTCATGCGATTACTCAGCTCGGCATTGGACGTACCTTTCAGAATATCCGCATCTTTCCTCGCTTGACCGTGCTGGACAACGTCTGTATCGCGCTGCATCCACATGCGGGTTACGGACTGGGCAGCGCTATCTGGCAGGGCGCGGATTTCGAGGCCAAGGAAAGCACTCTCATCGAGACGGCCCAGGAGCTGCTCTCCATCTTCAAGCTCGAGGACAAACAGGATGAGATCGCCAGCAACCTGCCCTACGGCGAGCAGCGCCGCGTTGAGATGGCTCGCGCCCTGGCGGCTCGGCCCAAGCTGTTGCTGCTCGATGAGCCTGCCGCCGGTATGAACCCGGCGGAGGTGCGCACCCTCATGGAATCCATCCATTTTGTGCGCGATCGTTTCAAGCTCAGCATTCTGCTCATCGAGCACCAGATGCGGGTGGTCATGGGCATCTGCGAGCAGATTACTGTGATGGACTTTGGCCAGGTGATTGCCCGCGGTAACGCCGATCGCGTGTCGAACGACCCCAGGGTGATTGAGGCCTACCTGGGAAAACAGGGCGGCAAACCAGGCAGGAGGGAGTAGCCACACATGACGGCAATGCTGGAAGTGAAAAACCTTCATGTGTTCTACGGTGCCATTCACGCCCTGCAGGGTGTCGATTTCGAGTTGAATGAAGGCGAGATCGTCACACTCATCGGAGCCAATGGTGCCGGCAAGAGCACGACCCTCAAGACCATATCGGGTCTGCTGAGGCCCCGACAGGGGTCCATCGCGTTCAGGGGCGTCGACCTGACGCGCGTGTCGGCCACCAGGATCGTCTCGCTGGGCATTTCCCAAGTGCCGGAGGGCCGCAAGATTTTTGCCCCGCTGACCGTGCGTGAGAATCTGGAGCTGGGTGCTTACACCCGAAAGGATGCCAGAGAGATACAGGAATCGATGGAGCGGGTGTTTGCGAGCTTCCCGCGCCTCAAGGAGCGCATCAATCAGCCGGGAGGGACTCTGTCGGGAGGCGAGCAGCAGATGTTGGCCATGGGTCGCGGTCTGATGTCCAAGCCGCAGCTACTGCTCCTCGATGAACCGTCCATGGGGTTGTCGCCCCTGCTGGTGGAGGAAATCTTTCGCATCATCGTGGACATCAACGCCCATGGCACAAGCATTCTGCTGGTTGAACAGAATGCTGCCATGGCGCTCTCGATTGCCAACCGTGCCTACGTGCTGGAGACCGGCACGGTAGCGCTGCACGGACCAGCTGCGGAGCTTCTGGAGAAGCCCCAGGTAAAGACCGCTTACCTCGGACGATAGGTTGTCTTCTGTATAGGATCAGGCCGGGCATTTGCCCGGCCTGATCTGTTCTATAAGCAGCGTGAACCAGATGCGCTCAATCCGGGTCCCCCAGGTCGGGAGAGAGCATCGGCGCCGGCGCGGCGGGCCTCCTGCAGTCTAGTGCAAGGGCGGCTAGCCTGGCCGCGATATCCTGCACGATGAGATCCGGAACACCGTCGGATGCGCCAGACTGCAGGCGCAGGTCGACAGGATCATTGACATAATCCACGACGAAAAACTGGCCTGCTCCGGTCTGCGCGATCTCCGTCGAGAACAGATCCAGGCCGCTGACGGCAGCAATTCGTGCAGTGATGTTGCGAAGGGCAGTGAGGCCAAGATCCGATTCTTCCGTTTTGGAGACTGATGCGTAGACGTGAGTTCGCTGGTCCCACCAGCAAGGGTAGACGCACCCGGAGCAGTAAAGAACTCGGAACCACGCGGGCCGTGACCCGTGCTCGATGGGGGCGATGCTGCTCTGCACGAGATAGGGATCGTCGGGGTACTCGGAGCGCGCCGTTACCACTTGGTGCCACGCGGTTGCCATCAGAACGACACCGTCTCCGCCGCCCTGGCACGCTGGTTTGATGGTGAAAGTCGGACCCAGCGCGGCAAGATCCTCAGGCGGCACGCAGGGTTGCTCAACTAGCGATGGCAGGATGATGGTCCGCGGAACGGGAATGCACGCCGCGAGGAATTCGGCGTGCATAACCGCCTTGTTCCATGCCCGCCGGGCCTTTGCCCACTCATTGAAGTGCACTGCCTTGCGATCGCGGGCCCAATTGGCGAGAACGAGAAAGGCCTGGTCGACATCCGAGGCGCGGTCCAGGAGAGCGATGAAGCCGAGCCTGCCATGTTCGAGGTCCAAAGCCACAGCAGGCAGGGTTTGCGGTGTCACCTCGAGCAGCGTCACCCCCCTGGAACCACAGGCCAGCCGGAGCAACTCGACAAAGCCGGCGTCATGCTCCCAGCTCCAGGCGAGACAGAGCGAGTAGTCCTGCATCATGGCAGGGACTCAGGCTACGCGGGCCTATCACAGGCCGGGTGGATTGGTGACTTCATCACTGTCATTCTACTACTGAGCGGCCCGGCGCGCAAGCGTGAAATTGACACGAAGGCGAGGCTGTGCGAGAATTGGATTTCGGACCCAGCCACCGAGTGAGGAGGTCGTCCGCTCGCAGTAAAAACGGCGGCGCGACCTCCCGGTTTCTGAATGTCGACTCTGGGGATTGGAGAGAGACATATGGAGCGGATTTTGATACTGATGACGGAGGCCGGAGGTGGTGGGCATTTTGCCAGCGCCGAAGCCTTGCGTGATGCCTTTCAGGAACACTGCAGGGACGCATGCAGCGTTGAGATGCTGGACATCTGGAGCCACTATGCACCCCCTCCCCTCAGCAGGGTACCTGCGAGCTACCGAATGCTCGTTGATGACCTCCCCTGGCTCTACCGGCTGATCTATGAAGCGGGGGAGCGTCAGGAGGTGACCGAACCCCTGATGGCCGCCGCCGCCCGCGTTCTGCGCATCCCGGTCGTCCGCGCCATCCGTCGCTACGAGCCCAGCCTGATCGTATCCGTGCATCCCCTGGTTCAGCAAATCGTGATCCGAGTACTCCGCAGGTTGCGCGCGGAGATGCCCTTCGTCACCGTAGTCACGGACCTTGTCACCATTCCACCTGTGTGGTACTCAAGGGAAGTCGACCTCTGTTTTGTGCCAAGCGAAGAAGCCTACGACCAGGGGCTGCGAGCAGGGCTGGACGCTCGCCAGCTTCGGCTGTGTGGCCTGCCCATTCGTTCGGGCTTTGGCAAAGCGCCGCGACCCAAGGCGGAACTTCGGCGAGAACTAGGCTTCGATGCCGACCTTCCAGCTGCACTGATGGTTGGCGGCGGCGAGGGGATGGGGCAAATGGCCGAAGTAGCCAAAGCCATTGCGGCGCAATTGGGTGGAGTGTCGCGACGTGGTCAGCCGCCTGTAGGTCAACTGGCTGTGGTATGCGGTCGCAATCAGGAGCTGATGGACGACCTCAAGTCGTACGCCTGGCCCATTCCTGTGTGCATCGTGGGCTATGCGTCCAACATCTGGGATTGGATGGCTGCCAGCGACCTCATCGTGACCAAGGCCGGTCCAGGCACGATTGCCGAGGCGTGCGCCCTTGGACTGCCCATGATCCTTACCGGATACATTCCGGGCCAGGAAGCTGGCAACGTGCCCTACGTTCTGCGGCACGGCTGCGGGGTGTATGTGGAGGATCCGGTCCAGATCGCAACTGTCGTGGCCGGCTGGTTGGGCCCGCAGCGAGCGACCATGGACCAGGCTGCATCCAGCGCGCGGCGCCTTGGCAGACCTCGGGCGGCGTTCGACATCGCGGGCACGATTGCCGGTATGCTTCCTCGCGAGGGCGACCATTCAAGCCCGAAGGCGAGCGGTTGACAGGCGCGTTCGAGTGGACTACACTCTGCGGGCAGGTGCGCGAACCGGCGTCAAGGGAAATCGATCATTCCACCGGAGGTGTCAAGTGAAAGCGCGTTGTCTCGTTTGCGCTGTTCTGCTCGCCACAATATCCTTGTCCGTGGCCGCCTGCGATTCGGCCAGGATGGCTCTGGAGCCCACCGCGTCTCCCAAGACAGCGGCCACGGCGACAGCAGCCCCTGTCGCCTGTGTCACGACTCCTTCGCTATGGCAGCCCTCCTCCAACGAGCTTGAAGCGCAGATAGAGGGCGTCTACCGGCAGGCTGGGAAGTCAGTGGTGTTCATCAGCAGCACCGTGATTCAGTACGACTTTTTCATGCAGCCCATCCCGCAGGAGGGCAGTGGGTCAGGGTTTGTCTACGACTCGGCGGGTCACATTGTGACCAACTACCACGTGGTGGCCGATGCGGACGAGGTCAGCGTTGCTTTTACCGATGGAGCGAGCTACCCTGCCGAGGTCGTCGGTGAGGATCCTGCGACGGATCTGGCGGTGCTCCATATTGACCCGGCCAACCTTCCTCCTCCTCTGGCGGTGGCTGACTCCGAGTTGCTCAGGGTTGGCCAGTTCGTGGTGGCGATCGGCAACCCGTTTGGCTTGGAAAGCACACTCACCCTGGGCATTATCTCGGCCCTCGGCCGTGTCATCGAGAGTCCCAACGGCCGGTTCATTGGCGAGGCCATTCAGACTGACGCGGCCATCAATCCGGGCAACTCGGGTGGGCCGATGCTCAACCTTCTTGGCCAGGTGATCGGGGTCAATTCTCAGATCATCAGCCCGAGCGGCGCGAGTGCCGGCATCGGGTTCGCCATATCCGCCAACACCGTACGCCGCGTGGTACCGGCATTGATTGCTCAGGGCCGGTACCCACACCCATATCTGGGAGTCAACATCCTGGCAATCACCGCGGACGTCAAGGATGTTCTCCAGCAGGCCGGCATGGCTATTCCTGTCGATGAGGGGATCGTGGTGATGGAGGTTGTCACAGGCGGACCGGCGGAGCTGGGTGGAATACGCGGCGGAAGCCGGCTCGTTCAGATTGGACGAGTTCAGGTTCCACTTTATGGTGACATCATTACCGCCATCAATGGCGTACCGATGACCTCCGGTCAGGATCTGACCTTGTATCTCGACACGAAGGCATCGGTGGGCGACACGGTTCAGGTGACCGTCGTCCGTGCCGGCGGGGAGTTGACTTTACCGGTGGTGCTTCAGGAGCGGCCTCAGGAGTAGCCGAAGGACGGCTGTCGGTCACTGTCTCGCGCTGAACGGACCTCCCCGTCCGGATGGACTGTTCGTTGGATCGTCCTGGCCGTTTTGGCGGGAAACGGTCTGCTTCCACAGCCACTGCATGGACTGTGTGCGCTGTTTGCACTCGCCCGGGCCCTTGCTTTTCGGTTGCGCCCCCTTTTGACAGGCCCCCTGCCCGCCGTTATACTTGCCGCGCACTGTGCGGCTTGATGGACCGCGGATCAGCGAGTTCCCCTCGATAGTATGCGTGGGGCCGGCTGGCACGTCATAGGATGAGCAAGCCAATACGGCAGAGGAGAAGAACATTGACATCACCGTTGCACCGCTCCGGCAAGCGCCTGGGTCAAGTGGCACTGGTAATCCTGATGGTCGCGCTGGTCGCTGGCCTATGGCAGCCGGCAAGCCACACGGCAGCCGGCATGTCCCTGGCATCCGAGGTGGAGATGCAGGTCGTTGGCCAGCTTGGAGGAGCCGTGGCCTCAGTGACGCTCAAGGACTCCTTTGCGTATGCCGGTATAGGCCCTCGCCTGGCAGTGCTGGACGTCTTCAATCGCGGCAGCCCGACATTCAGGGGGGAGTCGGCGTGGTTCAGTGACCTAGTGCAGGACGTGGCCGTGTCGCCTACCTCCGCATACGTGTTCGCCGCTGTCGGCAACGCCGGCTTCCATGTGATCGATGTCAGCAACGCCGCGGCCCCCCAAAGTGTTGCCGGCCTGCAGATGGATGGACGCGCCGTTGCTCTGAGCGTGAGCGGATCGACTGCCTACGTGGTCGTGCACGCGGGTGGCTCAGGCACAGAAGGGGGGCGCCTGCACGTGGTCGATGTCACAGACCCGCGCCATCCGGTCGAGCTCGGGCGATACCTGCCGTCGCCAGCGACGATGTTGTGGAACGTCGATGTGGCGGGAGGGTTTGCCTATATCGCCGCCGACCGTTCCGGGCTGCACATTGTGGACGTGGGCAACCCGTCGAGTCCGAGCCTGGCCGGCCGGTTTGTGACCCGTGGGCGGGCGATCGGGATCGACGCCAATGCGTCCCTGGCCTATGTCGTTGCCGAATCGCAGTGGAACCCCGACATCGGGGACTATGTAGGCGGCGGCCTGAGCATCGTGGATGCCGCGGACAGGGCACACCCGGTGGAGGTTGGCTTCTGCCCCATCGCTGACGTGTATGAAGGGAGCTCTCCTGTCTACCAGATAGCGCGGCAGGTGATTGTCCGCGAATCGTACGCCTACGTGGCGGCGGAGGGAGGAGGTCTGTGGATCGTCCGGGTCGACCCTGCCTCCGAACCGGTGAAAGTCAAGCAGGTTCGGACCGACTCTATGTTCGTCACCGACCTGGCGATGCTCGAGACCTACGTGTACCTCGTTGATGCGGATCGAGGCCTGCGCATCGTCGATGTGCGTCAGCCCCAGGCCCCCGTATCGCTGGGAATGTACTCTGTGACCAGCCTCTTTGAGAATCTGGATATCTCCGGGTCCAACGCCTACATTGCGGACAGGCGCAACGGCCTGCGAGTGCTTGACATATCCAATCCTACCAGTCCCTCTATTCGTGCTACGCTGAAACCAGCGGAATGGGACGATATCACAGACGTGCGCGTCAGCGGCTCATACGCTTATGCCACAGATCAGATCACGCGGTCGCTGCGCATCGTGGACGTTAGCAACCCCGCCGTACCCAGATCCGTTAGGTCCGTCGACACTCCGGGGTTCGCGAACGGGGTCGATGTGCGGGGGGGACTTGCCCTCGTCGCCTCTGGAACGGAGGGGCTCTTTCTGGTGGACGTCCAGACGCCCCCCACGGCAAAGGCCATTACGGTCACAAGCTTGAGCGGGCAGGCGCTCGGAGTGACGATCGCGGGAGACTATGCCTTCGTGACCACCGGCTGGCCGGGTGGGCTGCATGTTGTGCAGGTCTCCAACCCGAAGCAGCCGGTGAAGGTCGGCAGTTCCTCGGCTCCTCTTTACCCCTACCAGGTGGCAGTCTCCGGCACCTTGGCCTACCTGGCCGACGGCTCCGCTGGCCTGCGCATTTTGGATGTGAGCACCCCGGCTGCGCCGAATCAGGTCGCCCAGTACTCGCGAGTCGGAACGACTCGTCAGGTGGCGCTGCGTGGCGGGTATGCCTATCTGGCTGCGGCCGGGGGCGTGCATGCCGTGAGCGTGGCCAGGACCTCCTACCTGTATGAGGCGGGCTTCCTGGGACTTCCCTTTGCCGCCACGGACCTGATGTTCTCCGGGGACTACCTCTACGTTGCTGCGGGCCGTGCCGGACTTTACGTGGTGCGGTTGACCATCACACCACCCACTCCGACCCCCACGCGAACGGCCACGAACACGCCCACACAAACGCCTACGCGCACGGCAACGTCCACTCCGACTCACACGGCAACGGCCAGTCCGACTCCGACGCGCACTGCCACTGCGTCGCCGACCTTCACGCCCTCGCCCACAGAGACGGCAACCGTCACGCCGACATCTACCGCTACGGCGACAGCCACGCCGAGGGTTCGTCTCATTTTCCTGCCCGTGCTGCAGAGGAGGTTCGGCCCCTAGCTCCCTGATCGTCCGACTCACAACGGAATGCCAGGCGTACCTGCCTGGCATTCCGTTTGAGAATCCGTGCAGGGCCAGCGGGCGTATGAGGTGAGCCCGGCCGGCTAGAACTCGGTGGCCCCGGTGAAGCTAAAGTCGTCGATGCACAGGGCCGGCACGCGAACGCTGCCCGGCATGCCGGGCAGCAGCCGAGTATGGCTGCCGGCTGCGCGAACGGTGGCAAAGGCGTCCAGCACCCCCTGGGTGAAGCGAAGGTTCTTCAGCCCATAGCAGAGCTCTCCTCCCTCGATCCAGAAGGTTCCATCCCGTGTCATCCCTGTCAGCGTGGTCCTGAGTGGGTGCACAGCGTTGACATAGTGGAATCGCGTAACCCAGATGCCACGGTTCACCCGCGACAGCATCTGTTGCCGTGACATCGTGCCAGGCGCCATGAACAGGTTCGCCGGCAGAGGCCCGTAGCTGTTCGGTGCAGGCAGGGCGTGGCCTGTGGACATCGTGCCATCCCTGTGCGCCGTTTGACTGTCGTGAACAGCCGCCACGGCAATGCCCTCCTTGATCAGGTCGACGCGAGTCTTGGGCGTGCCCTCAAAGTCGAACGGGCAGGGCAGACCAGTCTCATCCAGGCCGTCATCCCAGATGGAGATGCTTTCGCCCGTCACGCTCTGGCCGAGGCGGCCCGCCATAAAGCTCCGCCCCTCCTGCACCCCCTGAGCGCTGAACCCGAGATAGGAGAGCGTGGACACCATCTCGGCCACCGCATATTCCTCCAGGATCACCGTGTAGTGCCCCGGAGCGAGCGGGCGTGGGTTGCGGCTGCGCAGCGCCTTGTCCACGGCCTCACACCCGACCTGTTCTGCGTCTATGTCGCGAAAGTCCATCGACGTGGCCAGAGCGAATCCGGAGCTGTCGTCGGACATCACCACGGTGCTCAGCTCGGCCACTGTGCTGGGGCAATAAGCTATCACGCCGAAGGAGTTGGCGACCGTCAGCTCGACGGTCGCCGTGGACAGGGCACCCGATGCGATGAGCCCCCTGTCACTTGCCAGCTTGCAGATCGTCGCGACTGCGCCGGCGCGCTGGTGAGGTGTGCAGTCGGCGGTCGCCCGGGCGAAGCAGTTGACGTGGGGGATGGTTCGCGGTGCGGGCAGAGGCCCCAGCCCGGGGTTCTTCGATTGCAGCCGTGCCATGGAGAGTGCGTTCCTCGCGGCCTGCCGTAGCGAACCATCCGCGAGGTCGTTGACCGAGGCGACACCCGCCCGCATGCCGTCGAGGACTCGGACGCGCACCTCTATATTGGACTCGGCCACATTCTGGTGGATGCGCGAGCCGGCGAATCGAGTCAATGCGCTGTCCTGTGCGAGCAGCACGACCTCGGTCTGCTCTGCGCCAGAAAGAGCCAGTACCCTCCTGGCGAGCCGTTCCATCCTCGTTGGACCCAGCATGTCAATCTCTCCTTTGGCGGGCGGCCCAGTCGCCAGATCACGCCACAGTCAGCTAGTGGATGCCCACCTGCACGTTGCGGAATCGCGCGGGGGCCGCCCCGTGGCCCACGTGCGCTACCTGCCCTGGCTGTCCCTTGCCGCAGTTGGGCAGGCCCCACATTCGCCAATCGTCGGGCCCACACACCGCATCGCAGGAACCCCAGAACTCGGGCGTGATGCCGCTGTAGTTGGCGTTCTTGAGCAGCCGCCCCAGTTTTCCGTTCTTGATCTCATAGGCCAGTTGGGTACCGAACTGGAAATTCAGTCGCCTGTCATCGATGCTCCAGCTCTTGTTAACTGCCATGTAGATGCCGTCGTCCGTGTCCGAGATGAGGTCGTCGAAGTGCCATTCGCCAGGCGACAGGTTGATGTTCGTCATCCGGATGATGGGGATGCGGTTCCATCCATCGGCGCGCATGGCACCGTTGCTTGGTAGCCCAAGCTGGGAGGCGGTCTCCCGCGACATCAGGTAGCCGCTAAGGATGCCATTCTGTATGATGGTGCTGCGCTGAGCGATGACGCCCTCGTCGTCAAAACCGAATGTGCCCAGACCGCCCGGGACCGTGGCGTCGGCGACGATGGTCACCTGGGGTGAACCGTAGCGGTAGCTCCCGAGCTTGTCGAGGGTCAGAAAGCTGGTGCCGGCAAAGCTGGCCTCATCGCCCAGGACCCGATCCAGCTCGACGGGATGGCCGCAGGATTCGTGGACCTGCAGGGCGAGCTGACTCGAGTCGAGAATCAGGGTCGTGCGGACGCTCGGGCATTGCGGGGCTCCGAGCAGGGCGAGTGTTTCGTGAGCGATGCGTTCGCCGTTCTCGGTGAGGTTCTGCCGCAGCACACATTCGTAGCCGCCCTTCTCCTGCTGGCGGCCAAAGCTGTTGGGATAGGAACGAGTCTGCAGCTCCCCGTCACCTAGGGCCGTGACCTCGATCCCGGCACCGCTCTCCACGAGCTCCTGCTCGACGTAGCTCCCTTCACTGGAGGCAAAGAGCTTGGACTCGCGCGCGAATTCCATCGAACCCTCGGCGACAGCAATGCCTGCTATCCGGCGCATCGCTTCATCCGCGGCAAGGAGCAGGGCGATTTTGGCTTCCAGGGGGACGGTGAAGGGATCGATCTCGATTGGGGTGCGGTATGTGGCCACGTTCACAACAGCAGGTCCCAGCGACACCTTCTTGGAGCGCACCAGGCCGCTGGCGCGGGCAATTTCCACGGCCTTGCCGGCCAACCGGGCGGCTTCCGGCGCGCTCACTTTGGAGCTGCTGGCAAATCCCCAGGCACCTTCGACGATAACACGAACTCCCAGGCCGGCGCTCTCGTTCTGAGAGACAGCTTCGATGTGACCGTTCTTCACGACGATGGACTGGGTCTCCTGGCGGACCAGGCGAACGTCTGCGTAACTGGCGCCGCGCAGCTGGGCTGCGTTGAGGGCCCGCATTGTGATGTCCCTCAAGGTTACCTCCTGGCCAATGGATGCTGGTTCTGCACATGGAACGACAACGCGGCTTGCCTGTCGCGTCTGTCCTGAGTATGATTATACACATTGGCGGAGCGAGAAGACAAGCTGTTGCGGGCCGTCACTCGCGCCGGTGCACAAGTGAACCATTTGGGAGCCAGCAATGCCTTTGTACGAATACGTGTGTGAGCGATGTCACGCTAGATTTGAGCTGCTGCGGAGCCTGAGCCGGTGTGATGAAGCGGTGGACTGTCCTCACTGTCAGACCCCGGGAGCGCGTCGTCAGGTGTCGGTCTGCGCATCGAGGAGTAAGGGCAGCGATGGAGGGACGAGCAGCAGCGGGGGAGGCGGGTGCTCCTCCTGCGGGGCGAGCTCCTGCGCCGGTTGTCACCACTAGGGGCGGGTCCGTGAAACACGCGAGCCCGTTCTTGCCCCGCTCGGACCTGTCGTCGCGGTGGCGTTTTGACAAAAGAGCGTACCTGTGATAGAGTTGCCGGCATCGAAGAGGTTTGATCAGATGATAGCCGCCAGTGTGGTAGACAAACAAGACGTCCGACGCGCCCGAGTTGAGCCAGACTCACCGCCTGGGTAGCTTGTTTCGGGTTTCGTTCGTTTCAGTACAGTAGCCAGCTCCCAGAGGGGAGCTGGCTTTTTTATTGCGCGATGGTCCCTGTTCACCATCGCGTTTCGTTTTTCGCTGGACAGGCCAGAGTCGATTTCGGGCCACGGATATCAACTATTCTTCAGGAGGGTGAGGCAATGAGAGGCAAGTTCAACAAGGTGGTGCTGGCATACTCGGGCGGGCTGGACACGTCGGTGATCGTTCCTTGGCTGAAGGAGAACTATGGCTGCGAGGTGATCACATACACAGCCGACGTCGGGCAGGGTCCCGACGAGCTGGTGGGGCTGGAGGCCAAGTCCAAAGCCAGCGGTGCCAGCAAGGCGTACGTGCAGGACCTGCGGGAGGAGTTCCTGAAGGAATACGCGTTTCCGACCATGCAGGCGGGTGCCATATACGAGCGCCTGTATCTGCTCGGGACGTCGTTTGCCCGGCCCGTTATCGCCAAATACATGGTCAAGGTCGCTGAGCAGGAGCACGCCGATGCTGTTGCCCACGGCTGCACGGGCAAGGGCAACGATCAGGTGAGGTTCGAGCTCTCCGTCAAGGCGCTAAATCCCTACCTGGCGACCATCGCTCCGTGGCGTGAGTGGGAGCTGCGCTCGCGCGAGGACGAGCTGGCCTACGCCGATGCCCACAATGTCCCCGTGGCGGTCACGGAAAAGTCCATTTACAGTCGTGACCGCAACCTGTGGCATCTCAGCCACGAGGGGGGAGTGCTTGAGGATCCGTGGATAGAACCGGACGAAGAGATGTTTCTGCTCACCGTGTCTCCGCAGAAGGCACCGGACGAGCCACAGTACATCACTCTCGATTTCGAGCGCGGGTTCCCTGTAGCGATCGACGGCGCCAAGGTCGGGCCGGTAGAGCTCGTGAGCCAGCTTAATGCGCTGGGTGGAAAGCACGGCATCGGCCGCGTTGACATGGTGGAGAACCGCCTGGTAGGAATGAAGTCACGCGGCGTGTATGAGACCCCGGGCGGCACCATCCTGTATGCTGCCCATCAGGGGATGGAGCAGATCTGTCTGGACAGGGAGACCTTGCACTGCAAGGAAGGGCTTGCTCTCCGTTACGCCGAGCTGGTGTACTATGGTCAGTGGTTCACGCCTCTGCGCGAGGCGCTGGACGCCTTTGTTTCCAAGACCCAAAGGCGCGTCACAGGCACGGTCCGGGTCAAGCTGTTCAAGGGCAGCTGCACCGTGGTGGGAAGAAAGTCCCCCTATAGCCTCTACCGCGATGACTTTGCCACTTTCGGCCAGGATGTGGTATATGATCAACGTGACGCCGCCGGTTTCATCAACCTGTTTGGATTGCCGCTGAAGGTGAAAGCTCTGGTCGACAGACGCAATCGGACCATGGGGATTGCGGAGGACTTTGAGCTGGTGCAGCGCGACTAGGTAGTGCGGGTCCAGTCGCTCGGTCAGGCAGGGTGGGAGGAGGTCTTCAGATGACGATGTGGGGAGGGCGCTTCGAGCGAGCCACCGACGAGGCCATGCGCAGATTCGGCGATTCTCTGCCGGTCGACCGCCGCCTTTACCGTGTTGACGTTATGGGAAGCATTGCCTATGCGGGAATCCTGCGGAAGGCAGGCCTGCTCACGGAAACTGAGCGGGAGTCCATGGTCGCGGGGCTGCAGCGGGTGCGCGCCGAGTTCGACAGCTCCGCCTTCTCCGTCCAGCCAGGAGACGAGGATATTCACACTGCCGTCGAGCGGCGACTCGGCGAGCTGATCGGACCCCTGGCAGGCAGGCTGCACACGGGGCGGTCGCGCAACGATCAGGTCAGCACGGACCTGCGAATGTACCTGCTGGAGAGATCGGAGGAGCTGGGCGACGAGCTGGCCAGCGTGCAGCGGTCCATTGTGGACAAGGCAGAGGGTCATCTGGATGTGATCATGCCCGGATTCACACACCTCCAGCAGGCCCAGCCGGTCCTGTTCAGCCACTGGCTAATGTCATACTTCTGGAAGCTGGAACGGGATGACGAGCGCCTGAAGGGGCTACAGGACAGAGTCGCCGTGCTCCCGCTGGGCGCCGGAGCGCTGGCTGGCAACCCATTCGGGATCGACCGGCAGGCCCTGGCCAACGAGCTGGGGTTCTCCTCTGTCAGCCCTAACAGCATCGACGCTGTGAGTGACCGCGACTATGTGATCGAGTTTCTGTCCTTTGCGTCGCTTCTTCAGGTGCACCTCAGCGGGATGGCGGAGGACCTGCTCCTGTGGAGCACCAGGGAGTTCGGCTTTGTGCAGCTAGATGACGCCTACTGCACCGGTTCCAGCCTGATGCCGCAAAAGAAGAATCCCGACTCACTTGAGCTGGTGCGCGGCAAGTCCGGGCGCATGGCGGGCCATCTTGTATCGGCACTCATGATGGTCAAGGGGCTGCCATCCGGATACAACAAGGATCTGCAGGAGGACAAAGAGCCTCTCTTTGATACCCTTGACACGCTCCTGGTGGAGCTGCCCATCGTCGCGGCCGTCATCGCCACGCTCACTGTTCATGGGGAGCGAATGACCTCCGACCTCGACGAAGGTCTTCTGGCAACAGACCTGGCCGACTACCTCGTCGCGAAAGGCGTATCCTTTCGAGACGCTCATCGGCTGACGGGACTGGCGGTCCGTCGTGCCGAAGAACTCGAGGTTCCGCTCGACAAGCTCGAGCTCGACGAATACCGTTCAATCGACGCGCAGTTTGGCCCAGACGTGTACGAGATCTTCGACTTTCAACGCTCGGTAGAGCGCCGTAACGTGGAGGGAGGCACGGCTCCAGAGGCCGTAACGGAGCAGATTCGTCAGGCCAGGGAGCGGCTCGCGCTGTCTGGCAGGAAGCGGACAAAGACCTGGTTCCCGAGCAGCTGACCGCGCGCCGTCAGCCGGACAGAGGTGTCGTCAAGGGTGATAAGCCCCAGCGCCTGGAGCTCGGAGAGCTCCGGCGCGTACTTATCGCGCGGATCTCGCCCCAGGCGCGAGCGGATGTCCTGCCAGCGCAGTCCCTCCACCAACCGCAATCCCAGGATCATCGCTTCAGCAAGCGCTTCAACCGAGTCGATGGGAACGGCGCCTTCCATGGCCGTGGTTCCGCCGTCTACGGCGGCTATGTACTGTCGGGGGTCGGACAGATTGTATGTGCGGACGCCCGAGACGAAGGAGTGCGCCCCGGCTCCGAAGCCGATGTACGGCTGTCCTGTCCAGTACTTTAGATTGTGGCGGCAGCGCGAGCCCTGGCGCTGTGCCTGAGAGGCGCGGTCATCCCAGGCGTTGGTATCGGGCAGTCTTGCCCAGTTGGACAGCTCATAGTGCTCAAACCCTTCGGCCCTGAGTAGCTCCCTGGCCAGCTCATACATCTCGGCAGCAACGTCCGGCTCCGGCTGGGGCACCGCACCTCGCAGGATCTGGCGCGCGAGAGGCGTGTGGTCTTCGAGGGTCAGACAGTAGAGGGAAAGATGGTCCGGTTCGAGCTCCAGTGCTGCCTTCAGGGTCCTCCGCCAGCCGGGCACTCGTTGCCCGGGCAGGCCGTAGATGAGGTCGAGGTTAGTGTTGGTGAAACCTGCCTGGCGAGCATCGCGCATCGCCTCCCGGACCTGGCCGGCCGTGTGAATCCGGCCGAGACGCGCGAGTTCCTGATCATTCATGCTCTGCGCCCCGAGACTCAACCGGTTGACTCCGGCCTGAAACAGCGCCGCCAGGCTCTCCGCCTCGACCGTGCCGGGGTTGGCCTCCAGAGTGACCTCCGCCTGAGGCACAAGCTCGAAGCGCCCGCGACATGCGTTGAGGATCGCCAGAACAGATTCCGGTGGCAGCAGGGAGGGGGTGCCGCCTCCAAAGTAGATGGTGTCGACCGGGTCTCGGCCAGGCAGGGTCGAGCATCGTTCGATCTCGTGACATAACGCCGCCACGTAAGAGTCATGCAGGTAGCCTAGCCCAGAGTAGGAATTAAAGTCGCAGTAGGCACATTTCCGAACGCAGAATGGAATGTGAACGTATAGCCCTAGAGGGACAGGCAGAGGCACGCAATCCCGTCCGGGACCGGGCGATGGCTGGCTCATGCTCGGTGAGGAAACGCTACTGGCTTCCGATTACTGCGAAGCGGCCACTGCCTGGATGGCTTCGATGATCTTGAGATATCCGGTGCAACGGCACAGGTTGCCCGACAGGGCGCGCCGGATCTCATCATCGGTTGGATGAGGATTCTGCTCCAGCAGCGCCACGGCGCTCAGGAGGATACCTGGCGTGCAGTAGCCACATTGCACTGCGCCGTGTTCGACGAACGAGCGCTGCAGCGGGTGCAGCTCGCCATTCTTGCTCAGTCCCTCCACAGTCCGTATGCTTCGGTCCTGGGCCTTGACGGCGGGGTACAGGCAGGAGTTGACCGGCAGCCCATCGACGAGGACAGTGCAAGCTCCGCACTCACCCTCTTCACAGCCGATTTTGGTTCCTGTCAATCCCAATCTTTCTCTCAGCACCATCGCCAGCGTATCCGACGGTGTGATCTCGAGCTCAACCTGCTCGCCGTTGACAACCATTCTGAGGGTCTGGGTATTTGCCACGGTGCTAACCTCTGGCTGACTGGATGGCCCTTGAGAGGGCTCTTTGTGTCAGTACTCGCACGAGTTCTACGCGGTACTCCTTGCCGGCACGGAGCAGACTAGAGCGCGGCTTGCTTTCCAGAGCCGCAGCGGCCGCAGCTTCGCGGACGGCCGCCTCGTCGAGCTCTCGGTCCAGCAGGGCCTTCTCCGCTTCGCAGGCACGGAAGGGTACTGGAGCCACTGGGCCGATGGCAATGCGCACTGCGCGGGCGCGGCTGCGGTCTGCATCGAGCTGAACGCGCACACCTACGTTGATGAGCGGCAGCGCGAGCGCCTTGCGGCGCGCAAACCTCTCAAACGCGGAGCCCTCCAGCGATGCCTGTGGTCGGAAACGAAAGGCGGTAATCATCTCCATTGTGGCATCAACTCGCGAAACACCTGGACTGACGAACAAACTCGACAGGGGAACCCACTGGCGTCCGGTCAGGTTGGCGATTTCTGCTTCGGCATCGAGGGCCAGAAGGGCAATGGAACCGTCGGCTGCCGGCTGCGCGTTTACCACATTTCCGGCCAATGTGCCCACATTGCGAATCTGGGGCGACCCGACCCAGGAGGCAGCCTGGGCTAGCACGGGTGCCTGGCCCCGGATGATGGGATGACGCTCCAGTTGCGCGAACGTGGCGGCGGCCCCCACGATGACGAATGAGCCATCGCGCTTGATCTCGCTGAGGCCGCGAATGGTGGTCACATCGATCAGACAGGATGCCTCCCGCTCCCTGTGCTGGAGTTGAAGGATGAGGTCCGTGCCTCCCGAAATGATCCTGCCCGCACCGCGCAGAGATGCCAGAGCCGCCACCGCCTCTTCCACGCTTGAGGGGGTGACGTAATCGTCGTATGCCATCAACGACTCCTTTCGAGGTACAGATTAGCCGAGGCGGCGCTCTTTGTCAAGACCACTTCCCGGCTAGCCAATTCGTGGCTCTGGTTCGATGGCTGCATCCCATTCGCCACAGTTCCTGTGTAAGAGGTAAAAAGCTGCCTCAAGGACTCCGCCCCCGATGGCTCGAGCCTTGTCAGAGATGGTGAAGCAATGCTCACGCACCCCCGTGGGGTCGATGTCGCCGAGCTTGCGGCCCTTTTGGACAGAGATGCCGTCGTGCAGCAGGCCCCGCAGCACTCCCGAGAGAGTGGCCACGACCGGTTGGCCTGCCACGAGGGCGACTACCTGGCCTGCCTGGACCACGTCACCAATTGCTGCGGCGCCTTGAACCGCGCCGTCGCACGGCGCAAAGAGAACCCGCTCCAGCGAGTACCCTGATACGGCGCCAGGCACGCCTGTGTCTGCCGCGGCCCCGCCGTTCAGAATCACCCGGCCGAGGTCGTGGCCGCGCTGAGTCTCGATTACCGCATCAGCATCCAGCCCTGCGGTGAACCCTGGCCCCAGTCCGATCACGATCAGCTCGTCCGTGAGGCGCGCTGCGGGTGCCCGCTTGAGCATGCGAGCATCGACCAGAATGCCGGGTGCCATCCTCCGGACCAGAGTGCCTTCCGGATCGACCAGCACGGGCACGTGGTCCAGGCGAAGCAGATCGGCGGCCGCCCGCTCGTCCGTCACCCTCTCGGCCGTGACTCCCTCGACCTCACAAAGTCCCTCGAAAACGGCGCTGGCGAAGGCCACCGCACGCCTGACCACCATGGGTTGTGCGATTTCAGTAACCACCAGCGGGAAGCCGGCGCGAAACAGACGATGCGCGACGCCCGTGCCGAGATCCCCACCTCCCCGAAGCCAAACCAGAGGTTGTGTGCTCACGGCTCCTCCAGACTGCCAAGGGCCTGCGCAAGGTCCTGCACGAGGTCGACGGGTTCCTCGATGCCCACCGAGAGCCGAACCAGGCCTTCGCCTATTCCCAGATCCGCTCGCTCCGTGGACGAAAGACCACGGTGCGATGACTGCGCCGGATAGAGGATGAGGCTATATACGTCTCCGAGGCTGGTGGCCGATGTGATCAGCCGCAGCCCCTCCATGAAGCGAAAGACCTCGTCTCTGCCTGCCCCCTTCAGCTCGAATGAGACGATGGCTCCGGCGAGATTGGAGGCGAAGAGCCGCCGTGCAAGCGTAAATTGGGGATGGGTCGTCAGGCCCGGGTAGAACACGCGGGCGATGCGCGGGTGAGTTTGCAGGAACCGTGCGACCGTCAGCGCGCTAGCGCACTGCTGCCTCGAGCGTAGCACGAGCGTCTTAATGCCGCGCAGCACGAGCCAGGCCTCACTGGGGCCGAGGATGGAGCCCAGCACTTTGTTGGCTTCTCGAGCTGCCCGGCAGCGATCGAAAGAACTGGCAATGAGTCCGCCCATGACATCCCCGTGACCACCGTGGTACTTGGTCGCGCTGTACACAACCCAGTCGACTCCGTCAGCAGCGGGAGGGTACAGGCAGGGAACGGCGAAAGTGTTGTCGAGGACGAACTGCGCACCGGCCTGGTGGGAGATCGTGCTGACGGCCGGGACATCGATCACGCGCAGCAGCGGGTTGGAAATCGTCTCCGCCAGGACAACAGCGGTTGGTACGGACCGCACGGACTGGCGTACGGCCTCGATGTCGGTCATATCGGCGAACTTGACGGTGACGCCCGCCGGGACGAATACCTCCGAGAGCAGTGCGCGCGTCCCGCCGTAAAGGTCGCGGGCCGCAAGGATCGTGGCGCCCCGCCTGGCTCCGGCACAGTGCAAGGCCAGGTGAAGCGCAGCCATGCCCGAGGCGCAGGCAAGTGCCGATTCTGTGCCTTCGAGCCGGGACACGGCTCGCTCAAGAGAATCGACAGTTGGGTTGGCGTATCGCCCGTACACAAAGCCCGGACGCGAGCCAGCCAGCACAGCGTCGAGGTCTTCGAGGCTGTCGTGGAGGTAGGTCACTGCGTGGTGAATCGGAGCGCTGATCGGTCGACACCCTGGCTGGCCCGAGTCCTCGCCAGCGTGTACCGACAGAGTGCCAATCGCATAGTCTCGCATCGTCTGCCTCCTGCTCGTGCCGCGAGTATAGCACAACTGGAGGGACAGGCCAACTCCCTCTTCCATTGGGGTGGAGTTGCCTTACCGTGATGAATGAACCTATAATCACCTCTTGCTGATGTATCATTGACGGATTAGCACGTTTGTGCTATGATGCACTTAGAACATCAGTTCGCATGCTGCTGACGGGAGACGAAGAATGCCTCAGGATAGGATTGTGGTCCGCGGTGCTCGTGAGCACAACCTCAAGAACATAGACATAGACTTGCCACGCGACAGACTGGTGGTGATCACAGGGATCTCCGGTTCCGGCAAGTCTTCTCTGGCCTTCGACACGATCTACGCAGAAGGGCAGAGACGCTACGTGGAGTCTCTTTCTGCGTACGCTCGTCAGTTTCTCGGGCAGATGGAGAAGCCCGACGTCGATTCAATTGAGGGCTTGTCGCCGGCGATCAGCATCGACCAACGTGGCGCGGGACACAATCCCCGTTCCACGGTCGGAACGATCACCGAGGTTTACGACTACCTGCGGCTGCTCTTCTCCCGGGTGGGCATACCCCATTGCCCGCAGTGCGGCCGAGTTGTGGCAAAGCAGACTGTGCAGCAGATCGTGGACGCCGTCATGTCGTTGCCCGAAGGAAGCCGAATCCTGGTCCTTGCCCCTCTCATTCAGGATCGCAAGGGAGAGCACACTCGGGTCTTTGAGGACATACGCAAGGCCGGGTTGGTGCGCGCGCGGGTGGATGGTCAGGTGCGTGAGGTCGGCGATGAAATCGCCCTCGAGCGCTACAAGATGCACACCATCGAAGCCGTTGTGGACCGGCTCGTGGTTCAGGAGACGGGCGAGGCAGAGACGGGAACCGATCGCTTGCGCCTGGCGGACTCGGTTGAGACGGCCCTGAAGCTCGGCGGCGGTCTGGTGAGGATCGTGCCTGAGACAGGGGAGGAGCTGCTGTACTCTGAGCACCTCGCCTGTGCCCACTGTGGAATCAGCCTGCCGGAGCTCGAGCCGCGAACATTCTCCTTCAATAGTCCGCACGGCGCCTGTCCGGCGTGCACTGGACTTGGCAGTCTCCTGGAGATCGATCCGGACCTCGTGATCCCCAACAGGTCCCTGTCACTTGTGGAGGGTGCTATTGAGCCCAGCCCCTTCAACCTGGCGCGCAACGCCGAAGATGACAGCTACTTCGGACAGTTGTGCGAGGGATTGGCCGCCCACTTCGGGTTCTCAATGGATACCCCCGTCGAGGGCTTGACGCCGAAGCAGCTCCGCGCCTTGCTCTACGGCTCTGAAGGAGAGGTTATACGGCTGCGCTACCGAAATCGCTTCGGACATTCGCGCGACTATGAGACAACCTTCGAGGGCATCATTCCGAATCTGCAGCGGCGTTACAAAGAGAGCAATTCCGACTACATCCGCGCTCAGATCGAGTCCTTCATGTCTACTCGCCCCTGCCCAACCTGCAAGGGCAGACGGCTCAGACCGGAGAGTCTTGCCGTGACAGTCCGGGGACGATCCATCGTTGACGTGACTGCGCTTTCCATTCTTGAAGCCAGGCGCTGGGTGGACGAGTTGCCTGCGGTGTTTTCGCAGCGGGAATCGACTATTGCGCGCCAGGTGCTGAAGGAGATCAACGACCGCCTCGGCTTCATGATCAATGTGGGATTGGACTACCTGACCCTCGACCGCATGGCCGCCAGTCTATCCGGAGGCGAGGCTCAGCGAATCCGACTGGCAACGCAGATCGGCTCGCAGCTGATGGGGGTGCTCTACATCCTCGACGAGCCCAGCGTGGGCTTGCATCAGCGGGACAATCGTCGGCTGATCGACACATTGCAGGGGATGAGGGATCTCGGCAACACGCTGATCGTTGTGGAGCATGATGAGGAGACAATACGCTCCGCTGACTACGTCGTTGACCTCGGGCCAGGAGCCGGCGAGCACGGCGGTCGGGTGGTGGCAGCCGGCCCGCTTGCCGACATCATTGCCTGTCCTGACTCGCTGACAGGACAGTACCTCAGGGGAGAGCGGAAGGTGCCTGTGCCCCAAACGCGGCGAAATGGCAACGGGCACAACCTGGAGGTGATCAGCGCGTCGGAGAACAACTTGAAGAACGTGACAGCGCGGATCCCCCTGGGCAAGTTCGTCTGCGTCACGGGCGTTTCTGGCTCCGGCAAGTCCAGCCTCGTCATCGAGGTGTTGTACAAAGCGCTGGCGCAGCACATCTACAGGAGCAAAGACCGCCCGGGGGTGCACGAAGCGATTCGCGGCATCGACTATCTCGACAAGGTCATCGATATTGACCAGTCTCCCATTGGCCGCACTCCTCGCTCGAATCCCGCGACCTACACCAACATGTTCACGGTCATCCGCGAGCTATTCGCTTCGCTTCCGGAAGCCAAGATGCGCGGCTATCAGCCAGGACGGTTCTCCTTCAATGTAAAGGGCGGGCGCTGTGAGGCCTGCCAGGGCGATGGGATTATCCGCATCGAGATGCAGTTCCTGCCGGATGTGTACGTGCCGTGTGAGGTGTGCCACGGGCGTCGCTACAACCGGGAGGCTCTGGAGATCAAGTTCAAAGGCGCCAGCATCGCCGATGTGCTGGATATGACGGTGGACGAAGGATTGAGGTTCTTTGAGAACATACCCAAGATCCGGCGCAAGCTGCAGACCCTGTGCGACGTCGGCCTGGGCTACATACGCCTGGGGCAGTCGGCGACGACCCTGTCGGGCGGCGAGGCCCAGCGCATCAAGCTGTCCCGGGAGCTGTCACGCAAGGCCACGGGCCGCACCCTGTACATCCTGGATGAGCCCACGACCGGGCTGCACTTTGCGGACATCGACCGATTGCTGCAGGTGCTGAATCGGCTGGTGGATGCTGGCAACACGGTGCTGATCATAGAGCACAATCTGGATGTGATCAAGACGGCCGACTGGATACTGGACCTGGGGCCCGAAGGTGGTGAGGCGGGGGGCAGGCTCATGGCGGAAGGTACGCCGGAGCAGGTGGCGAAAGTCGACGGATCGTACACGGGGCAGTATCTGAAGAGGGTGCTGGCGTGACGGCCTTCGTGTAGTCCCACAAATGTGGGCGCGGAGCGGCAGGACAGCCTTTGCTCTAAGATGGCCATTGCTATACGAAAAGGCCACGCAGTGCTGGCTGGTGCCGGAGGTTCGCAAGAAAACGAAAGGGGGAGCGGCGGTTGTCCGCTCCCCCTGGCTGGTCCGTGGCTCTACAGGTACTTGTGCAGCAGCAATGCGAGTTCCCGCTTGGTGTGGGCCGGGATCGCCTCGCGCTGGGTGATGATGGCCGTTGACAGGGCGGTCGCGCACTTGCACGAGCGCTCCGATAGTTGGGCGACCATGGGCGCCAGGTAGCGCAGGGCCTGCTTGGTGACGGCCGCGTTGGCAGTCAGGTTTTCGATCAGCATCGCCAGAGTAACAGGGTCTTCCGTCTCGTGCCAGACGTCATAGTCCGTGACGTGCGCCATGGCGGCGTAGCAGATCTCCGCTTCCCGGGCCAGCTTGGCCTCCGGCAAAGCGGTCATGCCGATGATGTCCACGCCCCACTGGCGGTAGATCCGCGATTCTGCCTTGGTCGAAAACTGCGGACCCTCGATAACCAGGAACGTTCCGCCCTTGTGCACCGTAGCCCCGGTCCTGGCGACGGCCTCGAAGACGAGCTGGTTCAGGGTGGGGCAGTAGGGTTCGTCAAAGCTGATGTGTACCACCAGTCCCTGGCCAAAGAAGCTGCTGGCCCTCGACTTGGTTCGGTCAAAGATCTGGTCCGGGACGACGATGTGTCGCGGGGCATAGTCCTGTCGCATGCTCCCGCAGGCACTGATGGAAACGATGAATTGCACTCCGAGAGATTTGAGTGCAAAGATGTTGGCCCGCGAGTTCAGCTCTGACGGAGTGATGCGGTGGCCGCGGCCGTGCCTGGGCAGGAAGGCAACCCGCACCCCGGACAGAGAGCCGACCACGATCGCGTCGCTGGGATCGCCAAATGGCGTGGAGATCCGCTCTTCGCTCACATCGGTCAGCCCGTCCATATCATACACGCCGCTTCCGCCGATGATGCCCAAAAGAACTGGTTCCATTTTTCCGCCCTCCAGTCGCGTGCGAAATGTAAGGCCTCCAGACAGTTGAGTGAGGCCCTTCCAGGCCCGTCAAGCGAAAGAGAGCCCGACACGCGCGCTTCAACGAGCGCGGCTCGCGGCTCTCTGCGAACGGAGTGGAGATGGCGGGAATCGAACCCGCGTCCGAAGAGTTCGGCTCAAGACGTACTACAAGCATAGTCGGCTATTTGATCTCACTCCGTTCCACCTCAACCGACTGAGTTGGAGGGAGCCAGCAGATCCCCTCTTTCGAGGGGGCTTTGGCTGCCTTTATCGGCGTGGAGGCAGCCGCACTTCGGCTATGATGACGCCCAGTTCTGAACCACCGAAGCGAGTCCAGAGTGGACGTGGCCGCTCTAAGCGACCAGGGCTTTTGCTAGGCTATGGTCGCGTTAGGCGGCCATGGCGTAAGCATACGCCGGTGTTCGTGCTGTATTGGCACTTGATCTTGGCCCCTGTTTAACGAGGTGGAGGCACCTCAGCTTGCAGTCCGGAGTCAGCCCTCCCCGTCGAGACCTGTCATCCCCAGCGAGCACATTGTAGCGTCTGTGGGCACTTTTGGCAAATCAGGCAATCCCCGTAGGAATGCCAACACACTCACTCGTTGCGTTGGCCCTTCAGCACGGCCTGGACCTGACGCTCCGAATCGCGCCTGGCCATGGCCTCTCGCTTGTCATAAAGTTTCTTGCCGCGAGCAAGAGCGATCTCCACCTTGGCGCGGTTGTTCTTGAGGTATACGCGCAGAGGCACGATGGTCAGGCCCTTCTCTTGAACTGCTGCCTGCAATCGCCGGATCTCTCGTTTGTGCAGCAACAACTTGCGGTCTCGCCTCGGGTCCGGGTTGGCGCGATTCCCCTGCGAGTAGGGCGAAATGTGCACGTTCATCAGCCATGCCTGGCCGCCGCGGATTTGCACATAGCTGTCACGAAGGTTCATTCTCCCTTCGCGCACCGACTTGATTTCTGTGCCGGTGAGGACGATGCCCGCTTCCTGCAGGTCGTCGAGGAAGTAGTCATGGTAGGCTTTGCGGTTCGATGCCAGCAACCGGCTCTCGCTCACTGGTCTCTTGTCTCCAGCAGGTACGACACAGCGCGTTCCAGCTGAGGGTCGCGCCCTGCCTGCACATCTTCCTGGCTGAACTCCACGATGATGTCGGGCGTCAGGCCCTGGCCGTCGATGGCGCGGTCCGAAGGGGTGAACCACTTGCGGATGGTCACGGTCACTGCGGAGCCATCGCTCAGTCTTTCCGTGACCTGAACAGAGCCCTTACCGTAGGTTTGCTCTCCGATCACCGCGCCCCGGCGGCGGTCCTGCACGGCACCGGCGAGGATCTCGGAAGCGCTGGCACTGCCGCCGTCCACCAGGACGACGAGGGAAATCTCCTCGGCGGATCCCCGGGACGTTGTGCTGCGCCGGCTTTCGTCGCCTGTCGAACTGCGCTCGATCACAAACGGTCCTTCGCCCAAGAACTCGTCTCCGATCTGCTCCACGATGTGCAGATAGCCTCCGGGGTTGCCCCTCAAGTCCAGAATCAGGCCGATGGGTTTGCTCTTGAGGAGCTCCTGGAGATCGGCCTGTACCAGAGCGGTGGCTCTGGCATTGAACTCGGCGAGGCTCAGGTAGGCGATGTTGCCGTCCAGCAGGTCTCGCTCGGTGGTTGGAATGGTGATCTGCGCCCGAGTGATGGTCAGCTCTACTTGCTCATCGTTGTGCCGCACGAGCAGCTTGACCTCCGTGCCGATCTCGCCACGAATCAAGGCGATGGCCTCGTTCTGATCCATTCCGTGGATCGATGTCCCGTTCACTGCTAGGATCACATCTCCTGGCTGGAGGATCGTCTTCTCCGCTGGCCCTCCGGCGATCAGTTTGACGACCTGCACGTAGCCATCGTCCGTTGGGCTGATGGTCACGCCGACGCCGCCAAACGATCCCTCAAGGTCCTGAGAGAACATGTCGGCCTGATCGGGGGTCAGGAAGGTCGTGTGAGGATCGCCCAGCGACTGCACCATTCCGCGAGCGGCGCCGTAGGTGAGCGCCTGGTAATCCAGGGGCTGGTCCGTATAGAACTCTTCCTCGACCACGCGCCAGGCCTCCCAGAAGACGGCGAACTGCTCTTCATGTTCCGCAGCCGTCTGTTCGGCCGCGACCTGACCGGACGGCAGGAGGTAATGGCCCACACCGAAGCCGGCTGCGAAAGTGGCCAGGCACATCAAGAGAACGAGGAGGGGAATCAGCACCCACTTCTGTACGCTAGACATAAATGACTACACCAGCACCTTTCCAGTTTCTTCGTTAGGCGTCAACTGCCCTGTGCAGTCCAGCCGCGTCCCTGCGCTTTGAGCCAGGTACAGGCAACCCTGCGCGACCGCGTCCTGATCGGGGGCGGTTACAATGTCCGGCAGTAATCCTACTCCTTCGATCGGGGATCCGGAGGGGGTCAGCCATCGCGTCGTGGTGATGCGGATGCTGGAGCCATCGCTCAGGGTGTGTAGGATCTGTACTGAGCCCTTGCCGTAGGTGTGCTCTCCAACGAGCGGGCCCCTGCCATGGTCCTGGACGGCCGCCGCCACGATCTCTGCGGCGCTGGCCGTGCCATGGTTCACCAGGACGGCGAGAGGCAGAGTCGACGCACGGACCACGCCGAAGGGGATGGCAATACGCTGTTCCTGTCCGTCCCTTGACATCTCGCGGTAGGCAATTCCGCCATCGAGTAACTGAGCCAGCACGCCGGATGCAGTAGCTGCCAGACCGCCCGCGTTGTCTCTCAGATCCAGCAGCAGAGCCTTTGCCCCGGCTGTCTGCAGTTCGTTCAGAGCCAGGCCTACCTCCGCGGGGGTGCGGCCGCTAAAGCGCTCGATTCGTATGTAGCCCAGGCCAGACGCCAGTGCTTGCCACCAAACACTGGGGAGCTCGACGGTCGCTCGCACCACGCCGAAGGTGAGCGGTTGTCCTTGGCGCTGAACGTCCAGCCGCACCGTCGATCCCGGTGAGCCCCGGATGGCCAGAGCGAGCTCGTCGAGGGAAGTAGTCTGGAGGGCGATTCCATCCACGGCCAGCAGACGGTCCCCAGACCGCAAGCCGGCCGCTTCGGCCGGGGACAGTGGATGCACCGTGCTCAGCGCGACGATGCCGTTGTCGATGGCCAGCGATGCACCTATCCCGCCGAAGTCTCCGCTGAAGGAATCGTTCTCCAGGCGGTGTGCGGGCGGGTTCGAGAATCCGGCGTAGGGATCCCCCAGCGCCGCCAGTAAGCCAGCGATGGCACCGTAGGTCATCTGTTGGGGATCCAGTGGATCCGTCGCGTAGAACTGACCTTCCACCACGTGCCACGCCTGCCAGAACACTCGAAAGCGGCTGGCCTGGTCCGCCGGAGTGCCCCCCAAGGCATCGCCGTGCGGCGTCCACCTGCCGCCGCCCACGGTGAAACCGGAAGCCAGGCACGCCGTGGCGAGCAGCGCGCTCATCAGTAGCAAAAGCACGGCGCGGCCTGCTCGACCTCGCGGTGGAAGGGAGGCACAGGACTGTGTTGACATAAGCTGATCAATGCACTGGTTTCGCACCGGCGCATTGTAGCACACGGGTCCGGGTGTGCCAAACTCCTTCCGGGCGCCGGCGAGAGACTGGCTGGCGTGTTAGGCCATTGCGAGCGCGGGTGGACTCGATCTCGATTCAGCACGACGACTCGCGGACTTGATGATGTGCGCCTCGGATTGCATGCCGAGCCAGTCCGGAGAAGGCTCAAGTCGGGCTACTGCGGCCGCGTGCCAGGGGCTTCTGCCATGTGTATACTACATAAGGAGCATAGTGCGAAGTTCGTAGGCCGTTTGTCAAGCTCCGTTGGACACGGCTGGCATGGCGCGGCCCTGTGTACCGCTGAGGTGGACGTCCAGCACCCGGATGTGCAACGGTGGTGCCGTCGCGGTCCGTGAGATGGTCTGGGTTGCGGCGCGGGGGGAGGTTGGACGGGTCAGGACGCTTGTGCGAATGCGACGGCACGCCTGCGGGTTATGTCATGGCAGCGCACGACGCATGTCCCGAGCGGGCCGTATTATGGCATCAGGAAGAGGATTCCTAGGTGCGCTGGTTGGCAAGGCCGAGACTCCGCAGGTAGCCCCGGATTTCTTCGGCGCTCGGCTTGGCAAGAGCCTCAATCGAGATCTGTTGTGCCTGTTCGAACGTGAGCGAGCGGATGAGTTCCTTGGCCGCCGGGATGGCCGGTGCGTTCATACTGAACTCGTCGAGGCCCAGGCCCAAAAGCAGCGGGATCGCTTCTGGATCCCCTGCCATCTCTCCGCACATGCCCACCCACTTGCCGGCGCGATGAGCGGCATCGATGACCCCCTTGATCAGCCGGAGAATGGCCGGGTGCAGCGGGTCGTAGAGATGGGCGACCTTCTCGTTGCCTCTGTCGCAGGCCAAGGTGTACTGGATCAGGTCGTTCGTGCCGATGCTGAAGAAGTCGACTTCGGGTGCGATGAGATCCGCGGCCAACGCCGCCGAGGGGATCTCGACCATGATTCCTATCGGGGTGCCGGCATCAAAGGCGACGTGCTCGTCGGCGAGCTGGCGCTGTACCTTTTTCAAGACCTCTTTGGCCCGTCTCACCTCAGCCAGGGTGGCGATCATGGGGAACATGATCTGCACGTTCCTCTCCGCGCTGGCACGCAGAATGGCGCGAAGCTGCGGCTCAAAGAGCTGCGGGCTGTCCAGGCAGAGCCGAATGGCGCGCCAGCCCAGGAAGGGATTCAGCTCGTGCCCAAAGTCCACGTACGGCAGCTGTTTGTCCCCACCGATGTCCAGAGTGCGGATGAGCAGCGGCCGATCTCCAAGCACGTTCGTAACAGCGTTATAGTCGCGGTACTGCTCTGCTTCCGTGGGGACGCTCTGCCGGTTGAGGTAGAGGTACTCGGTGCGATACAGTCCCACTCCCTCCGCGCCCAAATCCAGAGCCGCCTCAGCCGAAGATGCGTCGGCAATGTTGGCCACGACCTGTACGCGGCGGCCATCCCTGGTCTGCCCTGGCCTGGTTGCCAGCGCCTTGAGCCGGTTCTGCTCCTCGTCATGCGACCGGCGAAGTGAGGCGAACCTCTCAGCCGTGGTTTCATCCGGCGCGGCGATGACCTGCCCGCCACGTCCGTCGACGATGAGCTGTGTTCCCGCGGTGATCTCGAGCAGGGATTCCCCTGCACCGACGACGGCCGGAATCCCGAGAATGCGCGCGATGATGGCCGTGTGCGAGGTGAATCCTCCCGCCGCTGTGCAGAAACCCCGCACCATCTTCTTGTCCATCTGGGCCGTGTCGGATGGAGTGAGGTCGCGGGCCACCACGATCACCGGTTGGGTCAGGTTGGCCAGGGAGTCCACGTCCTGGGTGCCGGTCAGAATTTGCAGCACGCGGCGACTGACGTCTCGCAGGTCGCCGGCCCGTTCGCGGAGATAGTCGTCCTCCATCGCCTCCAACTGCCCGGCATAGTACTCGAAACCTTCCGTGACGGCTGCCTCGGCCGTCGCGCAGGTCTCCCGGATCAGTTTCTGTGCCTCTTCAAGCAAGGAGGGGTCTTCTAGGAACTCCTGGTGAGCCAGGAATATCGCGGCTGTGCCTT
This sequence comes from Anaerolineales bacterium UBA2200, assembly GCA_002327925.1. Lineage (GTDB taxonomy): Bacteria > Chloroflexota > Anaerolineae > UBA2200 > UBA2200 > UBA2200. Next base: position 88,774 of record DCVA01000036.1, on the reverse strand, counting down.
CGCCTGCTTCAGCGCTGGCCTTCTCGTAAATCCGCTGGAGCTGCTCGTGGGCCACGGACAGGGCCCGCTCCATGCGAGCCAGCTCGTTGGCGGTTTCCTCAGCGGCGCACACGCGCCGGTACTGTTGCTTCTCCTGGAAGGAATACACGAAGGCAGGACCCAGCGCGATTCCGTCTGATGCCGCGATTCCGCGGAATTCCCTCATGGCGTGGCAACCTCCTCTTCCTGGCCGAACTCACTCAAGATATGGCTCCAGGCGGCTGAGCAGCCCGGGCGGCACCTTGCCGTCGAGCAAGACCCCCTTTGCGCCGGCCCGGTCTGTGATCACCACCCCGAGCCGGTGAAAAGCGGCGATCAGCTCGTTTGCCGCGTACGGAATGCGCGCACGCACGGGAACCATCTGCTCCGCCAGTGCGGACTCGATGCGGAAGAGTAGCTGCTCTGTGCCCCGTGAGCGCAGCGCTGAGATGGCCACTGCGCCTGCGTGGTCGGCAACCAGCCGCTGAGTCTGCAGCGGGTCCTTGATCAGGTCGACCTTGTTCAGCGCCACGAGCATGGGCTTGCCGCCGGCTCCGATCTCCGCCAGGACCCGCTCCACGGTCTGAATCTGCTGCTCGGAATTCGGATGCGTTATGTCGACCACGTGGAGGATCAGATCCGCCTGGGTGATCTCCTCCAGCGTGGCCCGGAAGGCTGCCACGAGCTGGGTCGGCAGCTTCTGGATGAAGCCGACCGTATCGGTCAGCAGAACCTCTTTGCCGCCGGGCAGGCTCAGGCGCCTGGTCACCGGGTCAAGCGTGGCAAAAAGCCTGTCCGTGGCCAGCACCCCGGCCCCCGTCAGCGCGTTGAGCAACGTGGACTTGCCGGCGTTAGTGTAGCCGACCAGCGAAACGACCGGCACTCCCTGCTGACGCCTGTGGCTGCGGTATTGCTCGCGCTGGCTGCGCACTTGCTCGAGGTCCTTCTTGAGCATCGTGATGCGGTGCCGCACCAGCCGTCGGTCCGTTTCGAGCTGTGTCTCGCCTGGTCCGCGCAGGCCAACGCCAGCCGCTCCGCCTCTTGCGGCGCCGCCCCCGGTCTGTTGAGCCAGGTTGGTCCACGCTTTCGTCAGTCTGGGCAGGCGGTACTCGTACTGAGCCAGTTCGACCTGCAGAGCTCCCTCGCGAGTCTGGGCGTGCTTGGCGAAGATGTCCAGGATCAACGCGGTGCGGTCCAGCACTTTCACTTCCAGTGCCCGTTCGAGGTTACGCTGCTGGGCCGGCGACAGCTCGTCGTCAAACACAAAGGCGTCAGCGCCCAGCTCCACTCCCAGCAGCTTGAGCTCCTCGACCTTGCCCTTGCCGATGTAGGTGGCCGGATTGATCCCATCCATCCTCTGCCGGGTCTGTCCGATTACGGCAGCTCCCGCGGTCTCTGCGAGCTGGGCCAGCTCCGCCATGGAGTCCTCCAGGTCCCAGGCTCGCCTCTCCCCTTTGGCTTCGGCACCCACCAGGTAGAAACGCTCTGGCTCGGGCGCGGTAGACTGAAGGTTTTTCGGAATGGTTCGTCCCTCCTGTGGGGCCTTACGCGGCGCCACCAGCGGCGCGAATTCTGTCGCCTGCCTCACGCAACCGTTCATTCGGCAGGGTCAGGGCTATACGGACGTATCCTTCTCCGGCCTCGCCGAAGGCGGAGCCGGGGGTGATCCAAACGCCGCTTTGTTCCAGGACGCGCAGGCTGTAGCCCTGGGAGCTCTCGCCGGCTGGAACGCGCGCCCAGACGTACATCGCCGCTCGCGGCAGCTGTGCGCTGAGTCCTGCGGCCGGCAGCCACTCCATGACTGTGTCCCGGCGCGTCTGGTAGACGGCGTTGCGTTCCTTCAACCAGGACTGGTCTCCGGTGAGCGCGGCAATGGCGGCCTCCTGGATGGGCCGGAAAATCCCTGAGTCAATATTGGTCTTGACTCGAGCCAGAGCACTCACCGCCTCGGGGCTGCCCACGGCCATGCCAACGCGCCAGCCGGCCATGTTATAGGTCTTGGACAGGGAGTTGAACTCCAGGACAACATCCCTGGCGCCAGGAATCTGCAGGATGCTGGGAGCGATGTAGCCGTCGAAGGTCAGGTCGCAGTACGGGTTGTCGTAGCAGAGCAAGAGACCGTGGTGGTGCGCAAAGGACACCGCCTGCTCCAGAAAGGCGAGGTCAGCCACAGCGCCGGTCGGGTTGTTCGGGTAGTTGAGCCAGAGGATGCCCGCCGCGTCGGCCACGTCGGCTGGAATCGTCTCGAGGTCGGGCAGAAAGCCACGGTCTTCGCGCAGTGGGAGGGGATAGCTGATTCCACCGACCATGTGCGCTCCGAGACCGTAGGTCGGGTATCCAGGATCGGGGATGAGCACCACGTCTCCGGGATCTAGGAAAGCCAGCGCGGCATTGAACAGCCCCTCCTTGGAGCCGATCAGAACCGCTACCTCCTTGTCCGGATCCAGAGACACGCTGAAGCGCCTTCCATAGTAGTCCACAATGGCGCGGCGAAGGGCGGGCAGACCGTAATAGCCGCCGTAGCCGTGCGTGTCCGGACGCAGGGCGGACTGGTAGAGGGCGTCGATAATGGCTCTCGGTGGCGGCAGGTCCGGACTTCCTATGCCCAGATTGATCACATCCACACCGCGGGCGCGCAGCTCGTCGAGTCTCCGCCCTGCTTCTGCGAACACATAGGGTGGCAGATCACGGATGCGTTTGGCGAGTTTCAAAGTAGCATGCTCCTGTTCCCTGCCCTCGTCCTAGTGCGAGGAAGGGATTTCTTCCTCCAGCCACTTCTCCAGGACGCGTCCGATGCGTTGCAGGCTCTCGGCACCGACCTTGTCGGGCGTGTCCTGAGTCGTGTGCCAGTAGGGATAGTCAAAGTCGATCACGTCCACCGCCACGAAGCCCCTCTGCAGGAAGGGCACATGGTCGTCGATAATGGCGTAGCCGATCCTGGGCAGAAACTCGTGCTCATAACCGAGGCCTGCGGCGATTGCCCACAGAGTGCGGTTCAATGTCTCGTCTGAGCCGCTTTCCCACGTGAACTTCTGATCTGTGTCACCGACCATGTCCACCACCACAGTCGCTACCGGCTCCACAGACAGGTGCTCGGCCATATAGGCGGCCCCCACCGAGAAGGGCCAGCCGTTGATGTTGCCGCAGTCTTCTGCGTCGAAGAAGGCCAGCCAGACCTCCGCTCCCGTTTTGTCCACGTTCAAAGCCCGTGCCAGCTCGAGGAGCACGGCGACGCCGCTCGCCCCGTCGTTGGCGCCCGGCACCGGCTGTGTCGGGTCCGTCGGGTCCCGGTCCGCGATTGGGCGCGTGTCGTAGTGAGCGCCCAGCAGGTACAGCTCGCCGCTCCCGCGGCTGGCGATGACGTTTCGGCCCACCACGCCCCGGTAGAGGAACTCTTGCTGCTCGACCGTCCAGCCCAGGTCCTCGAGGGTCGTGGTGATGTATTCGGCTGTCTTTCTGCCCTCCGCGGACCCGACCGGTCTGGGCCCGATGGCGCACTGCGCCACGACGTGCTCGTAAGCGCGTTTACCATCGAATATCTCGCCCTGCGACGAACACGCGGGCACGGCGAGGGCCACCAGAATGAGAGTGAAAGCCAATCGCAGGAGAGGCCTTCGTGTAACCATCGCTGACCAGGAGTTGAACATAAGTCGGCGGCACAGGGGTGAAGTCGATTCCATTGCTACACGACAACTCCCTCGTTCAGATTGTGAAAACAAAAGGACGAACACCCGCGAAGCGCAAGGGCGACCTGCTCCTCATCGTGGGCGCCGAGGTATTCCGGGCCTGTCTCCACCACGATGCTTCCGTCAAAGCCATCACGGGCGACTCGTCTCAGCAGGTCGGCAAGGGGCAGGTTACCTCTCCCCGGTAGGATGTGCTCTCTGCCGTTGAAATCGGAGAGATGCACGTGGCGGATGCTGGCTTTCAGGCGCTCGTACACCTCCATCAAGTCCCAGCCCCAGGTACCGACGTGCGTGGTGTCCAGGACCAGGTCGGGGAACCGGGCGAGCTCCTCGGGGGCGTTGGGAGCGTACAGGCCGTACCTGATTCCCATCCATCGGTTGGCGGGCATGTTCTCCAGCAGAATCTTGACCTTGTCGTTGCCCAGCTCGCGCGCCCCTTGCAGCAGGTCCAGCCGGCTCTTTTGGGAGCGCGGGCAGGGCACAGGGGTGCGAAGACGGCGACGGAGCGGGCTGCCCTCGACGCTGATCCAGTGCCAGCGCATGGGCAGATGGCAGATCACAACAGGGACATCGATGGACGATGCAAGCTGGACGGTCCGTCGCAGGCCAGACAGTGCATCGCCGTCCCAGCCCTGGATGCCGTGAATGAACGGAGCGTGGAGGGACACAATGGGGATCGAGTGGCGCTGAACTAGCTCTCGTAGATAGCTGCTCTGGCGCGTGTCCCAGCGAGTATCCACGATCACTTCAACACCCTGGAAGCCAGTGCGGCACGCCAGCGCAAAAACGCGGTCGAGTCCATAGTTGTGCAGCGATCCCGTCGAGAGTGCTAGCATGCGCCTTTCCTGGCGCTCATTCTAGCCCAAAGACAGGCGAGCGCAAAAGCGCCGGGAGTGCCTGGCGGCCCTCACCCGAAGGTGAGGAGCGATGTGGATTCGACGAACTCCTGCATGGTTTCCAGCGCACGCTGGCTGAAGGATTGGTGCCGTTCGCGCTTTCTTTTGCGCGGGTTGTCCAGCGGGGGCATCAGGCCAAAGTTGGGTTTCATCGGCTGGAAATGCTCCGCCTCGGCCCGGGCTACGTAGTGGCAGAGAGCGCCCATCATGGTCACAGCCGGCAGGCTCAGCAGAGGCTGGCCCAGCATCAGCCGCGCCGCGTTCAGACCCGCGATATAGCCACTGCAGGTCGAACCGATGTAGCCCTCCGTGCCGGTGATCTGGCCTCCGAAGAACAGATTCGGGCGGGAGCGGCACTGCATGGTTGGCTCCAGTAGCGATGGGGAGTTGAGGAAGGTATTGCGATGCATCTGGCCGAATCGTACGAATTCGGCGTTCTCCAGAGCGGGGATCAGGGCAAAGACGCGCTTCTGCTCCGACCACTTGAGGTTGGTCTGAAATCCCACCAGGTTGTACAGGGTGCCGGCCAGATTGTCCTGCCTCAACTGCACGACCGCGTGGGGTCTCGTGCCGCTGCGCGGGTCCGTCAGGCCCATGGGCTTGAGCGGGCCAAAAGCGAGGGCATCTCGGCCGCGGCGAGCCAGTTCCTCCACGGGCAGGCAGGCCTCGAAAAACTGCCGGTTCTCTCGCTCAAAATCGTGCAGGGGGATGGTCTCCGCGGCCAGGAGCTGATCCACGAAGCATTCGTACTCATCCCGATCCATCGGGCAGTTGATATAGTCGCCCTCGCCCCTATCGTAGCGTGAGGCACGAAAAGCCCGCGCCATGTCCACCGAGTCCATGGTGACGATGGGAGCCATGGCGTCGTAGAAGTAGAGGTGCTCCTTGCCCGCCAGCAGTGCGAGCTCGGCGGCCAGAGACGCAGACGTCAGCGGTCCTGTGGCAATAACGGTCGCAGTCTGCTCGGGTAGGCGCGTCACCTGCTCCCTGTGTACCGAGATGCGGGGATGGTTCTCGACCCGTCGGGTAACCGCATCGGCGAAGGCCTCGCGCCCGACAGCCAGGGCGCCGCCGGCGGGGACGGAAGTCTCATCGGCGCACGACAGGATCAGAGATCGCAGCATGCGCAGCTCGGCCTTGAGCAGCCCGGGGGCACGGTCAACCAGGTCCGAGCCCAGCGAGTTGCTGCAGACCAGCTCGGCCATGCTGGACGTGCGGTGCGCCGGCGTCATGAGTCCGGGACGCATCTCGTACAGGTTGACGTGTATGCCGCGCTCAGCCGCCTGCCAGGCAGCCTCGCTGCCAGCCAGCCCTGCGCCGACTATGTTTATGTCTAACATCAAATGTGCAGTGCCCGCCCTTTCGCGTCCAGTGCTGCCTCGGCAATGGCCTCGCTCAGCGTGGGATGGGGGTGTATGGTGCTCTCGAACTCGTCGAGCGTCGCTTCCAGACCCAGCGCCAGGGTGCCCTCCTGGATCAGGTCGCTGGCGTGAGGACCCACGATGTGCACTCCCAGAACCTGACCGAACCTGGCTTCTGCAACCACTTTGACCAGTCCGTCGTGTTCGCCGTGCGCCAGTGCCTTGCCATTGGCGCGGAAGGGAAATCGGCCAACCTGAACATCGTAGCCCTGACCCCTGGCCGCCTCCTCGCTCAGCCCGACTGTGGCGACCTCCGGCCAGCAGAAGACGCAGCTCGGTACCGCATTGTACATCATGGACCGCGAAATACCCATGGCGTTCTCCGCCGCCACGACGCCCTGATGCATCGCCACATGGGCCAGTTGTATCCCGCCGCAGACGTCTCCGACGGCAAACAGGCGCGGCAGACTCGTGCGCTGCGCAACATCCACCTTGATACCGGCCCTGGTGACGTCGATGCCGGCGCCCTCCAGGTCCAGGCCCTCCACGTTGGGTCGGCGCCCTACCGCGACCAGGACTCGGTCTACTTCGACGACCGTCTCCGTTGCCTGGCCTGAGATGTGCACAGCCAGTCTATCGCCTGCCCGTTCGACCCGGGTCACCTTGCTCCCTGTGAGCACCTTGACTCGGGCTCTTTTCAGACTGCGCTCCACCTCCGCCCCGAGGTCAACGTCGAGCGTGGGCAGAACGCGCGGAAGCACCTCAACGACAGTGGTCTTGACACCGCAGGCGTTGAAGAGAGTGGCGAATTCAACGCCGATGGGACCCGCCCCGATGATCAGGATGCTATCAGGCAGCGATTCCAGCCCCAGTGCCCCGTCGCTGGTCAGCACTCCCGGGCCCTCCAAACCAGGAATGGGCAGCTCGGCCGGCCGTGAGCCAGTCGCGATGATGATGTTGGTTGCCTCAATCGTCTCCATCCCGCCTGCCGTAGTGACCTGAAGTCGGCCCTGAGACTCCAGTCTGGCTGTGCCCTCCAGGACGGCCACGCCGGCCTTCTGCAACAGTGCCTTCACGCCGCCTGTGAGTCGACGGACCACGCCGTCCTTGCGCTTCTGGGCAGCGGTCCAATCCAGCGTGGCCTCACCCACCTGCACTCCGTAGACCCTGGCATCGCGCGCCATCTGGAGCACCTCGGCGGAACGCAGCAGGGTCTTGGTGGGAATGCACCCCCAGTTCAGACACACCCCGCCGATCCGATCCTTCTCCACCACCACGGTACGGGCGCCAAGCTGGGCCGACCGGAGAGCAGCAACGTAACCTCCGGGGCCTGCGCCGATCACCGCAATATCGCATTGGACAGTCATTTGTGGCCTCCGATTGGATCTGGTGCCCGCTACGTGAGCAGGACGAGGGGCTCCTCTAGGAGCGTCTTGATGCGCTGGAGGAACCGAGCGGCCGGTGCGCCATCCACCAGTCTGTGGTCAAAGGTCAGGCTCAGGGCGATCATCGTACGGATGCAGATCTGTCCCTGGTGGACCACGGGCTTGTCCTTCAGGCGCCCCACACCCAGTATAGCACACTCGGGCAGATTGATGATCGGAGTGAAGGCATCGACCTCGTACACACCCAGGTTGGTGATGGTGAATGTCCCGCCCGTCAGGTCGTCCGGTGTGCTCTTGCCGCCACGCGCCCGCTCCACCAGCTCTCGCAGGGTCCGGGCTGCCCGTGTGATGCCCATGGCGTCCGCGTTTCGGATGACCGGCACCAGCAGGCCGCGCTCCGTGTCGACCGCCACTCCCACGTTCACCTGGCTAAGCCAGCGTATCTCCTCCCCCACTAGTCGGGCATTCATGTACGGGTGGTCGCGGAGAGCCCTGGCGACGACCGCCACCAATATGTCCGTGTAGGAGATGTCCAAACCGAGGCCGGCAGAGAGCCTGTCCTTGAGCAGCGTCCGAAGCCGCACCAGCTCTGTGGCATCGGCCTCTGTGGTGAGGCTTACTCTCGCGGTCGCGTTGGAACTCGCGCTCATCCGCTCGGCGATGATCCGCCGCACACCCGACATGGGTATCACCGTTTCCGCTGGCTCGGGGGGGGTCGCCTCCTTGCGGTCGGAATCCTGAACCGGCCTGCCCGAGGGCACGTCGGCCCGAACGATCCGCCCTCCTGTTCCTGAGCCGGCGATCCCGCCCAGCTCCACTCCTGCCTCCGCCGCCACTTTGCGCGCCAGCGGTGTGACGGAGACACGCGGCCTGGCAGCGTCCCTCGAGGAAAGGGCCGCCTCGACATCCTGCGCCACGATGCGCCCTCCTGGCCCGCTGCCGTGCAGCGTCGTAAGGTCCAGACCCTGGTCGCGCGCCAGCTTGCGCGCGCGCGGCGAAGCGACGCTTCTCGGGACGGCAGCCTCCAGAACGGCCGGCGCCGCGTTCGCAGCGCTGGCAGGCGCCGGGGACGTGCCCGGCGGCTCGGCAAAATCCTCGGCCGGGGAAGCGATGGTCCCCACTACAGTCAGCACGGCAACCTTGCTCCCTTTACCCTGCACGATGGAGGTGAGCACGCCGTCCGCGGGAGAGTCGACGTCCAGAATGGCCTTATCCGTCTCGACCTGGAACAGAGGTTCGCCCTTCTTGACCGGCTGGCCGATTTCGGCAAGCCACTGGACGATGGTTGCCTCATCCATGGTCTCGCCCAACATGGGCAGGATGACGTTCACTGGCATCAGCTCCCTCCTCGCTGCTACAGAATGCTGCGGATAGCGGCCACGATCCTGGCGGTGCTGGGAATGGCTGCCGCCTCCAGGGGTTCGCTCATGGGTATCGGCACGTCGGCCCCGGCGACGCGTACCATCGGCGCGTCCAGGAAATCGAAGGCGGCCTCGTTGACCAGGGTGAACAGCTCACTGATAAAGCTTCCCGTCCTGTAGGCCTCGGTGACGCCAACCAGTCTGCCGGTCTTGCGCACTGACGTCACGATGGTCTCCAGATCCAGCGGCTTGAGGGTGCGGGGGTCAATCACCTCTACCTCGATGCCTTCCCTGGACAGCTCCTCCGCTGCCTCGAGCGCTCGATAGCGCATGCGCGAATAGGCCACCACGGTGACGTGCTTGCCTATTCTGGCCACGTCGGCCACGCCCAGTGGAATCGTATAATCGCCCTCCGGAACCGGGCCCTTCTCCTTGTAAAGCATCTTGTGCTCGATGAACATGATCGGGTTGTCGTCGCGAATCGCCGTCTTGAGCAGCCCCTTGGCATCGTACGGCGTTGCCGGCATGACCACGTAGATGCCCGGGAAATGCATCCACAGCGCCTCCAGGCTCTGCGAATGATGGGCGGCAATGGAGCGTCCCGTTCCCCCTTCGGTGCGAATGACCATCGGCACTGTGGTCTTGCCCCCGAACATGTAGCGATTCTTGGCGCCCTGGTTGGCTATCTGGTCCATCGCCAGGGGGGTAAAGTCCACATACATGATCTCGGCCACGGGCCTGGTGCCGGCCATTGCGGCGCCGACTGCCGCTCCGCCGATGGTCGCCTCTGAAATGGGCGTGTCTCGCACGCGCTGGCCCCCGTAGCGTTCGAACAGGCCGCGGGTGACTCCGTAGGCGCCCCCGTACAATCCCACGTCTTCACCCATCACAAAGATGGCCGGATCGCGATCCATCTCCTCTCGCAGGGCCTCGTTGATGGCCTGCCAGTAGGGTATCTGTCTGACGCTGTGATCGCCGTAGACGCGCTGCCGAAGCTGCCGCTCTGTCTCGACTTCGTTCGGGGTGGGCTTGTTTATTACGTAAACATCGTCGTACAGCTCGTCAGGGGATGGCCAGGGAGAGCTCAGAGCGAAATCAGTGGCCGTCTTGAGCGCCCTTGCCGCAGTTTGCTCGACCTCGTGGATCTCCTCCGCGGAGGCGATGCCATCCTTCTGCAATCGCGACTCCAGGGTGGCTATCGGGTCGAGTGATTTCCACTCCTTCTCCTCCTGACGCGTCCGGTATGCGCAGGGATCGGAACGCGAGTGGCCGAACCAGCGGTAGGTCTTGCACTCTACGAGAGAGGGGCCGCCCCCCTCACGGGCGCGCTGAACGGCCCTGCCCACCGCTTCGCGCACGGCGAGCACGTCCATGCCGTTCACGACCTCCCCGGGCATGCCGTAGGCGCTGACCCGCGCGGCGACGTCCGGCAGCCTGGACGCTTTGGAGAATGGAACGGACATGCCGTACAGGTTGTTCTCGACCACGTACACGACGGGCAGAGACCAGGTCGAGGCCATGTTCAGTGCCTCGTGAAAGTTGCCTGTGTTCGATGCCCCATCGCCGAAGAAGCACAGCACCACGCGATCCTGTTTCTGAAGCTGGACCGCCAGCGCGGCTCCCGTTGCCACGGGGATATTGCCGCCCACGATTCCCGTTGCGCCCAGATTGCCTCTCTCGACGTCGGCGATGTGCATGGACCCTCCACGGCCCTTGCAGTAGCCCGCAGCCCGCCCGCACAACTCGGCCATCATGCGGTTCAGGTGATCCTGCTTCTGGTCCGGCTTGCTGGCCAGACTGTCGCCGCGAGCATGACAGTGTCCGTGGCCGCGGTGTGTGCTCGTGATGAGGTCGTCGTCGCGCAGCGTCGCGACGGCACCCACGGCAACCGCTTCCTCCCCGGCGTAGAGATGAGATGCCCCCTTGATCAGATCCTTGCCCAGGAGATCCGACACAGTCTCTTCAAAGTATCGAATTTCCAGCATCTGGCGAAGGTAGTTGATCAGGTCCGTCTTGGTCAGCCCCTGTTCGTGCATTTCAGCCGTCAGGCTCGTTGCTTTGCGTTTCGTCATCTCTGCGCTCCAAACAAGCGGATTCTCTTGACTAAACCAATCTTACGTCGAGTCCCAGTTCCATGGCCCGTGAGACAAAGCCCGCGGGGGCCTGTGCATCCGTGATCAGGATATCCACATCGGTAATTGGCACCACGCTGGCCAGTCCCTTCCGCCCGATCTTGCTCGAGTCGACCACGGCGATGACCTCGTCCGAGGCCCGCACGCTGGCCCGGTCGACCTCTGCATCCAGCACCGTGGCCGTGGTGGGTCCACTGTCGAGGCTGAGGCCTCCCGCTCCGAGGAACATCCTGTCGGCGTGAAGCTGTGCCAGACTGGCCAGGGCCTGGGGACCGACCACAACCTCCTGCTCCGGCAGGTACACTCCACCCAGCAAGATCAGGCTCACGCCTTTCCACGGCCCCAGCTCGCGCGCGATGGGCAGAGAGCTGGTGATGACGGTGAGTTGACCCGAGGAGAGGATGGCTTGAGGGATGTGTCTGGCCACCTGGACGACCGTGGTCCCAGAGTCCATGATGAGCACATCGCCATTCTGCACCAGCGAAGCCGCCGCCCTGCCGATGCGCTCCTTCGCGTCCCTGTGCATGGCCATCTTTTCGGTGAAGGACCACTCGAGGATGGTCTGAGGCACGCTCACTGCTCCGCCGCGAATACGCCGCAACAGCCCGCGGGTCTCCAGATACTCCAGGTCGCAGCGGACCGACACGGCAGAAACGCCGAACCTGCGGCTCAATTCCGCGACGGACACAGCGCGCGAAGTGGCCAGCTCCTCGAGTATCGACAGCCTTCGTCTTTCGCCAGGCTCTATCACGGGCACGTCCCCCCCGCCAGAATCGAAAGCACAACGCTTTCGTTTGGCTTTCGTTACAATGATACACAACGTTCCCGGAATGTCAAGTCGCGACGCGTGGCCCGCGTGGCGGTCCGTTCTGGACTTGACACACAGACCCATGGGGGTTATAATCACACGAATGGGAGTAAGAAAACTCCAGAAGGAAGGTAAGAGCGCTTGACCGACCAAGACAAAAGACAGAGACTCGAAGTGACCGGCAGTGTAGTCGAAGCCCTGCCCAACGCCATGTTCCGTGTGGACCTGGACGGGGGGCAGAGGGTGCTGGCCTATTTATCAGGCAAGATGCGCCGCTATTATATCAAGGTTCTCCTGGGCGACCGTGTGAGGGTGGAGCTCTCGCCGTACGATCTGGGCAAGGGCCGCATCGTGTACCGATACAAGCAGCGCACCGAATAGGGGGTCTGCCCTTTCGGGTGCGTTGAACTCTGGCATCGTCGGCACCATTTTTCTACGGCAAGGAGAGTATCTATGACCAAAGGGACTCGCTACCTGATTACGCTCCTGGTGCTTGCAGTGCTGATCGTCTCCTGCGGGCAACCTGCCCCCACTCCTACATCGGCACCGACAAGTGTCCCCCCTACCGCCACGCCTGTGCCTTTGGCCACGCCCGTTCCGACCGCGGTTCCCAAGCCGGAGCAGCTGGCGCTGGGGGATGAGACGTTCGCGCAGAACTGCGCGAGCTGCCACGGCGGCGGCTTCACACCCCTGGCTCTCACGGGCTACCGGACCGCCGAAAAGCTCTATGACTACATCCGTGCGCGTATGCCGCCCGGAAACCCGAGCGTCATTTCCGACGCCCGACGCTACGCAGTGACGGCCTATTTGCTTTCCAAAGCCGGCCTGATCAAGGACGACGTGACGATTTCCGCTGACAACGCGGCCAGCGTCACCTTTGGCGATCCGCCCGCGCCCGCCGGCGAGTCCCAGGTGGTCTCGGGACAGAAGAGCTTTGACGCGTACTGCGTCAGCTGCCACAGGGCCGGCATTCAGGCGAGCGCGATTAAGCGCTATCGAACTGCTCTGGGGCTGTTCCAGTACCTGCGCACCAGCATGCCGCCAGGCAACCCCGATCGCGTGCCAGAGAAGAGCTCCTACGACATCGTGGCATACATGCTTTCCAGGGCGGGGCTGCTGAAGGAAGGCCAGCTCGTCAGCGCCGATACGGCTCAGTCGATCTCGTTCGAGTAGACCAATCCAGAACAGAAGCGAGGGCTGAGACTTGGTCTCAGCCCTCGCCTTCTTTGTTCGCGTGATGTCACTTCCGCCCGGGTCGCGGGGAGACTGATTCGGCCGGCGTGCCGGTTACTCGTCCACCTTGCCGTGGGGTGTATAGTATTGCACGGTTACGTATGGCTTGAGTTGTTCCAGGAGCTCCTCCTGCATGATGTGCCCCGAGACGTGCATCAGCGTGTCGGCAAAGTCGTCGTCAATGCCCATCGATGCAAGGCAGGGGTAGTGGTGGTGTAGCATCCCCGCCTCGAATTCGGCAGAGTCCACAGCCACGCTCGCCAGGCCGCCGGCAACGTAGCGAGCGCAGCCGCAGGTCGCGTCTCGCTCCACACAGACGCCCGAGATGGCCTTGCCTTCCGTGTCGACGGACACGACAAAGCGTGGCCGGCCAAAGTGCCGGGCGAACTCGCTGATCAGCGGGTCGCTGTAGGCAACGCGGTGCCGTCCGACGTTGTAGTGAGTCTCCGTTAGAGAGCAGAGCGGTTTGGGAAAGACAGCCGCAACGTGAAGCTGCTGCAGCCAACCCTCCAGCTGCCGGGCCAGACCCTTGGGCAACCACTCACTTCGGTCAACCGGCGCGATAACCGCCGTGGCCCCTGTGCGCTTGACCACTTCTGGTACCAGTTCGGCGACGCCCGGATTCTCGCCCAGCGATAGCACGAGATCTGAGGGAGGCAGGGTCTCCGGCAACATCTCTTCCGAGTAGTCCATCACCAGCGGAAGGTTGGCTGGTGCGCGCCAATCCTCGACCGCCCAGCCGTCGGGACGATGGGCACAGATGTTGTCCACTATCCGCTTGCCGTACTCGCCCTGGGTAATGATGAGGAGTCGCATTCTAGCTCCGAGGCTCGTCGCCTGCGGGCTGGCCTGGAGTCGGCCGATACGGCGTTGGCACGAACTCGACCGACGGTCGCCGCTGGCTCGATTGCGGGTAGAGATCCATCAGGGCGTAGATCTCCTTGGGCATCTCATCTGAAACGGGCAATCCCATCTCGCGTGCCTCATCCGCCGAGATCGGATAGTCATGAGTCCAGCAGCCTTCGCTCAATCGACGGGCCAGTTCCTGCGCTTTGGTGTCTTCCATGTCATTGCCGCGCAGCAAAGAATAGACCGTCTTGTTGACCTGGGAGATGGCTTTTCGTGCCACGTCGGCCATGATCAGCGTCTGGTCATCGCGGTTGGCGTTCTGCGTCTCCAGGGCCGCAAGAACCGAGACGGCGGGGACATAACCGCCGCCCTTCGGGAGCTGGAGCTGTGGATCCACAGGGCCCAGCACCCCGTTGGGGTCCATCACGATCTCGTCCGCGGCCATGGCTACCAGCGTCCCGCCCGACATGGCGTAGTGGGGCACGAACACGGTCACCTTGGCCTTGTGGCGGCTCAGCGCGCACGCAATCTGCTCGGCCGCAAGCACCAATCCGCCTGGCGTGTGCAGCACCACGTCGATGGGAACGTCCTCGTCGGTGAGCCGGATCGCCCGCAACACTTGCTCCGAGTCTTCGATGTCGATAAAGCGGCTGATGGGTATGCCCAGGAGACTCATCGTCTCCTGGCGATGGATCAGGGTAATCAGTCGAGAGTTGCGCTTGCGCTCCAGGGAGTCGACCACCATCCTGCGGCGGGCCTCGACCGTCCGTCGGTTCAGGGCCGGCAAAAAGGCCGAAAGCAGCAGCAGCACCCAGATCACATTCACGATATTGCCGAGATTCATAGGCTAACCTCCACTTGCTGGTAGGGACTTCATTATACCACGGCTGCCGCGGATGCCTCCTGTCGGCGGGTTGCTACACATCGGCAACCAGCCACGCGGCGTCAGCACGGCGAAAGTGGCGGCGGTATGCCCTCGCTTCGTCCATGGCCTCGGACAGAAGCCGCCTGGCGGAGTCCTCTGAGCTTCTGTCCGCGAGGCCTCCACTGCGGACCGTGGCTGCCTCCCGGTCCTCGGTCAGGATGGTAATCGTTCCCCGGGCGTGGAGCCACAAGAGGCCCGCTCGCACTGCTGGCACATCGTGCGCCATGGCTGAGGCCACGGCCTGCCATTCCAACCGGCCCTGGTATACCTCCACCGCGTACTTGACCAGAGCCGCAAGCCGCTTCGTGAAGGGCTCCCACGAATCCAGCCCGGGATCGAGCGCCATCAGAAGCACCCGTTCTGGACGCGCAGTTGCCAGGACCTGGCGCCAGACCGCGAGGCTGGGCGGAGCGGTCCACACCACGAGCGAACCGCCCTGCAGCAGTTTGTGGCGGCCCCTCGGTTCGAAACCCGTCAGGCAGCTCGCTTCCGCCCAGAGCTGCGTCTCTCCTTCGACCCACAGAGCCCTGAGCGTAATCAGGGGATCCGGCACCATCCGGTAATCGGCCACGGGTGGAGTCGGCGCCTCGGACGCCAGTTCAAGGGTGGCCGGCTCGTGCAGTCTCGCGTCTATCCAGTTGAGCTGCAGCCCGGCTTCGGTCTCCGGGCGCTCCCTCAGCCCGTAGGCCAGGTCGAGGGTGCCGTCCGGAACCGGCAGATCAGCGCTCTGCCACCAGACCGTTTCCAGCACGGTCCCGGCTCCGTCCTGCACGCGAAGCAGGCGATGCTCCGCCGTACGTCCCAGGGTGCGTTGGCCGAGAATCTTGAGGTCCCGCGTTGCCAGGGTGACGCGCGGATTGCCTGGCCCAAAAGGGGCCAGCCTGCGCACGGCGCGCAGAATGTCAAGGTTGAGGTCAGAGAGGGCCAGGTACCCGTCAATCGCGAGCTGCGGTTCGGGCAAGCCGCGCCCGATCTGACCTTCCACAGCAGTGGTCAGCCCCGTCCGCAGCTCTGCGACCCGGTCTGCGGCCATCGAGAATCCTGCTGCCATGGGGTGGCCGCCGAAACCGGTCAGCAGAGGGCTGACCTGTGAAAGGGCGGCGTGGATGTCGACACCCATCACCGAGCGAGCTGAGCCCCGCGCAGGCTCCCCCTCGGGAGTGGCGATGAGCACCACGGGCCGGGCGTAGCGCTGTGCCAGGTGGCCCGCCGCGATGCCCAGGATGCCTTCCGGCCATTTGGGATGGGAAAGGACGAGCACCGAAGGCAGCGTACCGCGGGACTGTCTTTGAAGCTGGTCCTGAGCCGCCGTGATCAACTGCCGGCTCAACAACTGGCGCCTCGTGTTCAGCGCCTCCAGCTCGGCAGCGATCACCCGGGCTCGAGTGAGGTCGTCAGTCAACAGCAACTCGACGCCCGCGGAAGCGTTCGCCAGCCGGCCTATGGCATTGAGGCGAGGTGCAACCTGGTAGCTGATGACCTCCTCGTCCAGGGACCCTGCCTCAACGTCAGCGACCTCCAGCAGGGCCCGAATTCCGGCGCGCTCCGTCCTGCGCAGCAGAGCCAGCCCTTGCTGCAGCATGGCCCGGACATCGCCGCGCTGAGGGGTGACGTCAGCAATCATGCCCAGTGTGGCAAGATCAAGGCCTCCCTGGCCCGGCGCAAGAGCCTCCGCGAGTTTCTGCGCCACTCCGGCGCCGGACAGGTGACGCAGCGGATGGCCCTCGGGGAGCCGGGCCGGATTCACCACTGCCAGAGCCGGCGGAAGGACGTCAGGCAGTGCGTGGTGATCCGTGACAATCACGTCCAGACCGGCGTGCTGCGCCAGGGCCAGCGCCTCATGCGCTGTCACTCCTGTGTCGCAGGTGATCAGAAGGCGCGTTCCCTGGCCCAGAAACGGCTGCAACGTCGGCCAGTGAACTCCGTGCGATTCGCGGACGCGGTCAGGAACGTGCCAGTCCACCAGCGCTCCCTGGGCCCGCAATGCCAGCACCAGCAGCGCTGTGGCGGTGATGCCGTCCGTGTCGAAATCGCCCCACACCAGGATCGGCTGCCGGACGGCAATGGCGGCCTGCAGGCGCGTCACGGCCGCGTCCATATCGGGCAACTCGAACGGCGAGGCAAACCGGTACAAAGTAGAGTCAAGGAACCGTGCTGCCTGTTCGGCGGACTCCACTCCCCTGCTCAGCAGTGCGCGGGCGACGAGGGGTCGCCCCCCGGCTGCCTCCAGGAGTCCCTCCGGTATGGGAACAGGTTCTGGCTCAATCCAGCGCATTATGACAACCCTTTAGTCCGGGATGACGCCGCCGGGCGTCGGCTAGTACGGAATCGGGGTGAGGTTTTCCAGGTCTACTTCGGGCGGGTCGATCAGCTCGCCTTCCGCGGCTTCCGCCTCCGCCTCCGCCAGCAACCCCGCCTGAACGGTCTCCCAGCACAGGGAGCGGTAGCAGCAGAAGCGGCACAGGGCCTGATTCAGCGTTCGAGGGAAGGCGTCCTCCTGGCCGCGCCCAGGCTGCCCATTCTCTGCTCGCGTCGAAATCTCACTGATCAGCCGGCTGAGGTGCTCTTCATCAGAGCTGGCATCCCTGGAACTGTAGGGAAACCGTTCCGGCTGGGCCGCGAACTCGGCGAACCAGTAGCACATTTCCACCTGCTCGGGGGCGATTCTGGCGCCGCCGTTCAAGGCGTCTCCGGCGGTCACGAGCACCCATGGGTAGACGTGAGACTGCTGGCGCCCTTCCAGCCAGCGCCGCTCGGGACGGCGCGCGTTGGTCTTCCAGTCCAGGATCAGCCAGCGTCCACCCTGTGTACCTGCCAGAAGGTCGAAGCGCGCCTCCAGTCGGAAACCAGCCAGCGTGGTGGAGAGAGTCGCCTCGGCCACACGCACCTCCTCCGGCATGTCTTTCGGCGGGCATTCTCGATAGGTTTCCCACCAACGCAGGAGGTCAGCATCTCTGGAGGCCACATCGTGCAGACGGGCCTCCGGGATGCCCGTGTGCAGTTGTCGCAACAGGCGGTGGAAAGCGTGCCCCCGCTCTGTGACCTGCTCCCACAAGAGTGCGTCAGCCGTGTGCGGCGCCGGCCACCGGCAGCGGCGAAGGTAGCGCAGCTCGAACCGGCGCGGACAATCGCTATAGTCCTGCAGGCTGCTCTGGCTGAAGACAAAGCCCTCAGGCAACATTACCACGCTCCTCCTGGTCCGGACTGAGCTGCGGGGCCACAGGGCTTGAGGGCTCCCCGATGCCCTCCACCCCGGGATGACTCTGCTCCCAGAAGGTTCGCAGCTCGGTGAAGGCCACGGCGGGAGTCTGCGTACGCTTCTTTCCTGTGTTCCAGGTGGCGATGAGCTCTCGCCTGGCCCGTGTAATGCCTACGTAGAGCAGGCGAAGTCTCTCCTGGATATAGTCCCAGCGCGCCTCGGTCGATGGCTCTCCTTCCACATAGGGTCTTCCCTCCGGACGCAGCGCCTCGAGCTGTCCCAGTGCCTCTGCCTGAAGGTTCAGTCCGTCGCGGACGAACCAGTACTCGCTCTTGAAGCTGTCCAGCTCTGCCCCAGAAGGAAAGTCATAGTTGTTGAGAGCGGTGAGATAGACGCGGTCCCACTCCAAACCCTTGGCTTTGTGCATGGTCGCCACCACCACTTCGCCCCTGTGCTTCTCCGGATCGAGCGTGACATCCTCACCCAGAGCTCCTGCTAGGTGCCGTTCGTTGCTGGCGATGCGGTCGATCTCCGCTGCCAGCTGCCTCAGGGTCCAGTTCGGATTCGTGTCGCTGTAGTCGCGCAGCACCACTGCGAAGCGGTAGGCACGCACGATGTCAGCCGGTTGGTCGAACAGGTCGGGAATGAGGGTGAGCAGCAACTGGTCAATGGGCAGGCCGGCGGCTGCCTGCCAGCGCTGCACGCGCTCGCGAAAGTCGGCCAGGAACTGCGTAGCTTCGTCCGCGAACTCGTGCGCGTTCGGCCAGGTCACACCCGCGCGGGGCCATAGATACTCCTCCACCCTGGGACATGCCGCGATGCTCGCGGCCAGGGCCTGGACGGCAGTCCTCGTTTCTGGACTCTTGACCTGCCGCCACTGCCAGGCCAAAAAAGCCTGGCTGAGTTTCGCCGGGCTATCCGGATCGGCCAGACAACCCAGGACCCCCTGCAGAGTTTCCGCTGTGCTGCGGGCGGGGCTGCTCTTGTTGAGCAGTTCGACGCACGTCAGGCCGTGGCTCTGAAGCAGCTTGACGAATTCTGCGCCGCGCGCGTTGTCGGGAGTCAGCACCGCCACAGTCCGCTGAGGGTTCTTGGGCACCCATTTCACGAGCGACCGGACCACCCGTTGAAGCTCCCTGTCAGGAGACTGCGCCGGACCGAAGAAACTTACTCGGCAGTCACCCCCCGGGGGGTTCGCCTGCGGGTCGTCGGCTTCCGTCACCCGAAGGTGCTGGGCGCGAAAAGCGGTTCCGGCGTGTGGAATGTGCGTTTCCTCCATGGCCCAGTCCACCAGGTGGTTGGCCAATTCCTGGATGGGCCTCGCAGAGCGTCCCGATTCCTGCATCTCGATGGGCTGAACGTCCGGCCGCTGGAGAAACTCGTTCAGAAGCCGCGGGTTAGCCGTGGTGAAGGTGTTGTAGACGGCCTGATTCGCGTCGCCGACGCGCACCCAGTTTCCGTTGGACCCAGTCAGCAGGGCCAGCAAGTCCTGCTGCAGGCGGCTGGAATCCTGCGCCTCATCCTCCAGCACGAACGGCCAGCGATGCCTGCATCGTTGTAGATAGTCCTCGTCGAGGCGCAGCGCTGTGTAGGCGTGGCTCACGAGGTCGTCAAAGTCCACTTTGCCGCGGTAGGCCAGGCCTCGCTGATAGTCGGCAAAGACAGAAGCGCAGAAGCTGGCCAGGGGCCAGGGGTCTCCGCGAGCGGTCAGCCAGCTCTGTAGCAGCTCGGGAGTGGACTGGCGGTCTTTGGCCTGACGTATGAATGCACGCGCCACCTGCAGTGCCTTGTCATCCTGCCAGCTTTGACGCGCCCAGGACTGGCTTTCGCACTCGGGGCGCGCATAGTTGGAGAACAGCTCAGGCCGGGTGCGCAGGGCCGACTGCACGACTTCCTTCAGCAGCCGGTCGCATTCTGCCTCGTCGGCCACCGCAAAGTCGTCAGCCAGGCCCACCAAACCGGGGCGCTCTCGCACGACGTCCAACGACAGGCTGTGCAGGGTTCGCACGCGGTAGCCCATGCCCGGGAGAAGCCCGTAGTCGGATTTGAGGCACTGCCTGATGCGTGAGGAAAAGTTGTCGACCGCCGAATTGACCAGCGTAACGATCAGCACTTCCTGATCGCTGTCCAGACTGGTGGCGACGAGGCGCGCGGCCAGGGCCGAGAGGACCGCCGTTTTTCCGCTACCGGGCACGGCGGCAACGCCCATCAACCCACCAGAATAGGACAGGATGCGCTTCTGGGATTCGCGGGGTCTAAACAAGACTATCCCCTGGAATGGCATGTTCTGCGTCGCCTGTCCCGAACCCATCAGCTCCCTTGCGCTCCGGCTGTCGCCTTGCCTGGCGCAGGAGATTCTGCATCCGGTCGGCCAGGGGGCCCCGCTCCTCGCGTCCGCGAGGATTGAGGTCGCAGAATGTGAGGTACACCTGCTCCCGGCAGCGACGCGTCAGGCCCAGGATCAGCCTTGACAGAGTTTCCTCGCCGGTCTGAAACTCGTCTTCATCGGTCCACTGGGTGCCCCGGGGCCAATGGCGTGTCAGTACGAATGGGTGCGTCAGGGGCTGGTACAGGCGCCTGCCCCAGGCGGGGCTGTTGGCGAAGAGCCAGAACTGGTAGCTCACAGGCCGGTTCTCGGTCAGGAACGTGTGCGCCGGACCGACAAAGACCGCCTCGTCCGGGTCGGCGCCGGAGCGCAAGTACTGAGCGGCGAGCACGCCCCGCCCGACCATGGCCAGGTAGCGCTTTCCCAGCTCGTCGTTGTCGGATGTCTCTACCGCCCAGCGGAACTTGCGCACGGATTCGATCAAGCTCGCGGTCGCGGCCGCCGCGTCGAGGTCGTTGTGAAAACCGTACCCAGGCCGGCAGAGCAGCTCGTCGAAGAGTCTCGACAGGAACACGTCCAACGGGGGCGGCTGTCCCTGCTGATAGTCCATCAGCCGCTGGCGCAGGCCCGTGTAGCGCTCACCCAGAACGTAGGTGATGCGCTGCTGCGCTTCTGAGCGCATCATACCGAACTCACGGAGCTGAGGTTGGCTGTCCTTGCTTCGGTACAACATTCTAACCAGGGTCGTGGCGCGAGATAGATCAAGGTCGTTTATCGCCCGCGTCAGGGCGAGGGCGACCTGGCTGGCAGGCGGACGCTGCTCCCAGTGCGGGTGCGCAAGCTGCGCCAGGGTCAGCAGACACAGCACGGCCGGTTCCTCTCGCAGTGAGCGTGAGGGACGATGCGTGCGGACCGGCACCTTCCGGCGCTGCAGCTCAGTGACCAGGGCGAACCGGAGCGCATCGTCGACAAACGGGGAGACGATCGCGATCTCCCCGGGGGCAATCCCGGCCGAGTGAACCAGCTTCTCTACCTCGTCCGCCACAAAAACAAGCATGTCCGTGTGAAAGTGCCATTGGTCGACGGCAAGCGCTGACCGCATATCTGCCATGTCTGGCGCGGCTGTCTGCCCCTGGCGGAGGGGAGAGCGCGACGAGTACGCCAGCCCCGCGCCGAGGGCCATCACCTGAGCAGACGCGACCTGCTGCAGGTCCAGCAATACCTCCCGGTCGCAGAGGTCACGCAGCGCCGCGGCCCCTCGCGGATCCGCGCCGAGGTAACTGCGAAAGCCGGCCTCCTCGTCCATCACCAGCAACGCACTATCTGCCTGCTTGACCCAGGCGCGCAGCAGGTCGTGGGCAACGGGAATATCCTCCTCGAGATTGTCAGCAATGACATGCCGGTAGCCGCGCAGGAGAAACGCCTGGCACTCTGGTCGAGACCACACAAAGCGCATGAAGGTCTCCACCTGGAGCGCAAAGTCCAGCAGGTTGTGGGCCAGGCAGTAGTCCCGAAAACCGGTCGCGGCGCGCTGCACCGCCTCGTATACTCGCTCCCGGCTGCTGGGTCCTGTCCAGGCAGAGCTCAGCCGGCTTGCGATCTCCGTGTGGGCGAAGCCCACCAGGGCGGCCTTGTTGAGGTTGTCAATGATCTGGCTCATCAGCCGGTTGCGGGGAAGGGTGACGTCTCCGAAGGCGCCCTCCTGGTAGAGGGGCTCGACTACCTGATCCAGATAGTACTGGGTCGTCTCGAGCGTGAGGAACGTGGGGGAACGCAATGGGTCGAAACCGGCATCCGCGGCAACCAGCGGCCAGAAAAGCTCCAGCGTCCGACGGGCGAGGCCGTCCAGGCTGACCACATCCACAGTTGGACCGGCCGGCACGTCGGGTCCGCGCAGGGCTGTTGAATAGGGCCTGCCCAGAGAGCGCTGAGGTACCCACACCAGAAGGCTGTCGCCGCGCACGCCGATATCCAGCAGGTAACGCAGGCGCTCAACTGCGGCGGTCGTCTTTCCGCAGCCCGCCGGTCCGTGCAGGAAGACAGCCCGCGGGTTGCCGACAGGGGCAAGAATGATGCTCTTCTGCGCAGGGGTCAGTTCCAGCTTAGGCATCGGTCGAGGCTCTCGCGCGGCGATAGGCCACGTGAGTGTAGTAGGCCATCAGGATACTCAGCAGGAGACCGTGTCCCCCATCCCTGTAGCCAGACAGGCTGACGTAGCGGCGCCAGAATTCCCGCACCGGCTGCAGCAGCAGGCTGTGGGGTCTCGGCCGTACGCCCTTCTCTCGAAGTATGCCTGCTTCAAACGTGGCGTAGGCGTCCTGCTTGCGCAGAAACTGTCCGACGGTCTGGTAGTTGTTGTGAATCAGGGCGTTCTGCAGCCAGGCCTCCGGCCCGTCGAGCTGTACCACTTCATGAACCGGGCGCGCCAGGTCGTAGCGTGCGAAGCCGCGCTTCAGCAGGCGGAGCTGATAGTCCGGGTACCAGCCGGCGTGCTGGATCCAGCGCCCCCAGATATAGTTGCGTCGCGGCACCCACCAGCCCACCGCATGCGACCCGGAGATCGCCTGTCTCACTTCCGCGGCCAGCTCCTGTGTGGCCCTCTCGTCCGCGTCAACGAAGAACACCCATTCGGTTTCGACAAAGTCCAGGGCGGCGTTTCGCTGGTCTGCATAGTTCTGAAACGCCCTCTGCTGGACCGAGGCGCCGACAGACCGGGCCAGGTCCACTGTACCGTCTGTGCTGAACGAGTCCAGCACGAGCAGATGATCGGCCCACTTCAGACTGCGCAGGCACTCGACGATGTTATGCGCTTCGTTGCGAGTAAGGACCACCGCTGCCAGCAACCGTACCCTCCGATCAGGACTGACGAATGAGCTCCCGAACTCCCCTGTACATCTGCTGCCGTTCCGCCAGCTCCGCGGCGGACAGCCGACCACATCGAGCCTCCTGCAGTGCCTGGCCCTCCTGATAGTGCAGCCCGGCTCTGAGGAGCAGAGGGATGAGGGCATTGTGCGCAGCCCCGTAGTGCTTGCGGTAGAAACGCAGCCGGCTGCGCCAGAGCTGGACGTACATCTCGGGACGCACCTGCTTCGTGCTCTGGCCCGCATGATGCACAACCTCAGCCGACGGGACGCAGTAGACCTGCCACCCGCCGCGATGGAACCGTTTTGCCCAGTCGAGCTCCTCGCAGTACATGAAATAGCCCGTGTCCATGCCGCCCACCCTGTCGAGCGCAGTCCGGCGCACCATCATGCAGGCGCCCAGCGGGTGCCCCACGAGAAAAGGACGACCCGAAGCGTACCGGGAGCGAGGGTAGCGTCCGTTGAGCCGTGACTCCAGGATCGGTCCGGGCACGGGGAAGAGGTCGAACAGAACCTGCAACACGCCAGGGAATGCGAACGCCGAATGCTGGAAACCGCCTTCGGAAAAGATCAGCCTGGGGCCTACCATGCCCGCCCGCGGAGTCGCCTCCAGGAAGGTCACCATGGTTTCCAGGGCAGCGCCGTGGACCTCAGTGTCCGGGTTCAGGATCAGGCAGTAGCGCCCGGTCGACGATTCCAGGCCCTGGTTACTGGCGCCGGCGTAGCCGAGGTTCTCCGCGTTGGCAATCAACCGGACCCGGGAAAAGCTCTCTCGCACCATCTCCGGACTGCCGTCGCCGCTGGCGTTGTCCACCACGCACAGTTCCCAGGAGAGAGGGCTCGACACAAGGGAAGCTCGGACGGAACGCAGACAGACCTGGAGCAGACTTCGGACGTTCCAGTTGACAATGACAACGGACAGGTCCATTTAGAACCCGATGGTGACCGGCACGGGCTCGACTCGGTCTTCGACGATCCACACCTGCTCGTGGATGAGGCCCAGCCAGTAGTAGGGCGCGACCACTACCGGCTTGTCGATGATCTTCAGGTGGCCCACCACCTCAACGGTCTGGCCCGGGAGAAGGTACTTCTGCCCGTCCACCGTGGTCAGCTCGTCGTCTGCGCCCAGTTGCCAGCGGAAAGGATAGGTGCGGCCGGAGCTGTTGCCCTCGAAATCCATCCCCAGTCGAAAGATACCGGGTTCCTCGTAGGCAACCTTGCTGTTAAAGTTCTCCTGCGTCGTATAGAGGGTTCCTGGCGGCGGACCTTTGGTGCGAATGGCCACATTCCCGATATTGCGCAGGGTGCAGGTAAAGGTGAGCGTGCCGCCCAGCGGAAGCACACTGGCAGACCATTGAGCAGCCCGGTTCACGATTTCCATTCGCGGCACGCCGCCGTCCTTGATCGTCAGTTGACCTTCGGCCGTATCCAGATTGCCCACCGCATCCTGCGCCTCGACCACCACCCGATAGGTGCCGTCGGCCGGGGGCGTGGCTCCGAGGTCCACTCCCCCCTCATAGTCGTGCTCGTGATTTCCCGCAGCGCCCATCGGGCGTATCTTGTCCTCAGGCAGCGGGTACTTGCCGCCTGCCGCATCGACAAGGTAGACCTGCACACTGACCGCCTCTTTGGTGAGGTGGTAGGCCACCGTGACGCGGTCGTTGATGCCGTCCCGATTGGGTGTGAAAGTGGTGGGGTAAATGTTCAGGTTCTTGATCTGAATCAAGTTGGGTTCGCCGCCCTGAAGGGTGAGAAAGGCCTCGACGCGCTCCGTCTCGCCGTGAGCGGTCCGCGCTTCCAGCACGCAGGTGTACGTGCCGTCCGCCAGAAGCCTGTTGCTGACCACTCCGCTAAAGAGAGTCTCGTAGTCCCCTGCCGGCCGGTCGAGGTCCGTGCGGACCGAGTGTCGCTGCCCGCCGGCGTCAACCAGATAGATCGATAGACGCGCCGGACGCGCCACCGAGTATGAGATGCGAGCCACGTCTTCCGTGCCATCGGCGTTGGGTGAGATCACGTTCGGGACAATGCTCACCGAGTGCAGCAGGGGCTTCTGACCACAGGCGGTCAGAGCGAGCATTATCCACAACAGAGCCAGAGTCATTGATGTCCGGGCTTTCAAGTGCACCTCTTATGGCCAGTATCCCCTTCAGTTTACGCCATGCCAGTCGAATAGTCAAAGCATCGGGCTGTGCGCTGCCTTGACAGGCCCCTGTGCGTGCATAGAATGAACATACCATGTCCTGTGACGAGCGCTTGCTGGACCGAGTTCCCCTGTTTGCCGGGCTGCCTGCACCCGTGCGCGCTGCGCTGGCCCAGGTCGCCACGGAGCGGGTCTCTGGAGCCGGTGAGCTGATTCTGCTTGGGGGCGAGCCGTGCGAGGCGGCTTACTTTGTGATCGAAGGAGCCGTGAGGATCTTCCGCGACTCGCTGTCGGGACGCCAGCAGGTGCTCACCACGGCCGTGAGGGGCACGCCTTTCAACCTGGTGCCCGCTCTGCGGACGGGCGGCGCCAATCACGCCAGCGCCGAAGCCGTGGTAGCGAGTCGGCTGTTGCAGATCAGCAGTCACGACCTTCGCCGGCTCATCCGCCTCTATCCTGATCTCGGGCTGACCCTGCTGGACGACCTGGCCGGGAAGCTGGATCACCTGACCGACCTCGTTGAGACCATCTCGCTGCGCAGCGTGCGCGGACGGCTGGCCCGCTTTCTGCTGGACAACGCTGAAAAGGATCAGGTGCCTCGCCGTGTGTGGACTCAGGACGAAATCGCTGCCCGGCTAGGGACAGTCCGCGACGTAATCGGGCGCGGACTGCGCGCCCTGGTCGATGCCGGCCTCATCCAGCTGGACCGCGAACGCATCATCGTTGTGGACCGTGAAGGCCTCGTCGCAGAATCCAACCTCTAGTCAGTACGACGAAAGTCGTATCCCATTCCTCGCCAATCGGCTACACTGGGCACGATCCGTCAGGCACGTTTCCCTTTCACTGGAGGTAGGTCGTTGCGGTCTGCTCTGGCACTTCCCCGAATTGACCTGGTGCTCTGTACCCGCTGCGGCGTCTGCGTGTCTCTCTGCCCCGGCCATGCGGTCGAAATGGCCGACGAGGGTCCGCATTTCGCGCGGCCTCTGGACTGCACCTACTGCGCAGAGTGCGAAGCAACTTGCCCCGCTGGCGCCATCCGCTGTGAGTATGCCATTGTCTGGGCCGAGGATCCGCCGTCCCCCGGAGGTGACAGGTGTACGACGAGCTGAGCGACGACTATGACCGCTTTGTCAACTGGCCCTCGCGTCTGGCGTACGAGATGCCGTTCCTGGAGCGGGAGCTGAACGCAGCGGGGGCGCGGAAAGTCCTGGACGCCGCCTGTGGCAGCGGTCAGCATGCCATCGCGCTTGCCAAACGTGGCTTTGATGTGACTGGCGCCGATGCCAGCGTTGCCATGATCGAGCTGGCCAGGCGCAACGCCCTCGACGAGAATTTGTCGCTCTCGTTTCATGTGGCCGGCTTTGGGGAGATGCGCGAACGAACGGGCGAGGGCTTCGACGCCCTGATCTGCCTCGGCAATTCACTGCCTCACCTCCTCGACCCTGCCTCGCTGGCCGCGGCGCTGGGCGACATGGCTGAGTGTCTCCGGCCCGGGGGGTTGCTGCTGATCCAGAATCGCAATTTCGACCGGGTCGTGGCCCATCGAGAGCGCTGGATGGAGCCGCAATCCCACCGCGAGGACGACAGGGAATGGCTTTTCCTGCGCTTCTACGACTGGCAATCGGATGGCCTGATCGGGTTCAACATACTGACTTTGCAGCGCCAGGGCGACGACGCCTGGACCCAGCGCGTGAGCCACACCTTGTTGAGGCCTCAGCCACGCGCCGAGCTCGAATCGGCAGTCGCACAGGCCGGGTTCCATGACCTGCGCGTGTTCGGAGACATGACCGGCTCGCCCTACGAGGTCGACGTCAGCGGAAACCTGATTCTGACCGCCAGACGCGGTATGGTCACCTCTGCCCTTCATCGGTGAATCGGCGGGAGATCCGCCTGCTTTCGCAAATTCCAGATTATGAGAGGAGTCTGAAGAATGGAGATGTTCTGCTATCAGTGTCAGGAGACGGCCAAGAACCAGGGCTGTACGGTTCGAGGGGTCTGTGGCAAAGAGCCAGAGGTCGCAGCGCTGCAGGACCTGCTGATCTGGTCACTCAAAGGTCTCTCGTACTACGCGATTGCGGCACGCCAGAAGGGTGCGTCCACAGCGGAGGCCGACCTCTTCGTTGCCGAGGGGCTGTTCACGACGATCACCAACGCCAACTTTGACTCTGCGCGCTTCGTCGAGCTGGTCAAGCGCGCCGTGACCCTGCGTGACGGGTTGAAGGCCCAGGCCGGGGAGGATTCGATCCAGGCCGCCCCTGACATGGCGGCCTGGACCCCCAGGTCGTGGACCATCGATGAGCTCGTGGCCAAAGGAGCAACCGTGGGTGTTCGCTCCGACACCAATCTGAATGAGGACGTGCGCTCCCTGCGCGAGCTGTTGATCTATGGTCTCAAGGGCCTGGCGGCCTATACTCATCATGCCTACATGCTCGATCATCGGGATGACTCGCTGCTGTTCTTCCTGCAAGAGGCCTTGCTGGAGACGACCAATGACCAGGCAACCGGTGATGAGTTGACAGCCCTAGTGCTCAAGGCAGGCAAGATGGGCGTCACGGGGATGGCCCTGCTGGACAAGGCCAACACCCAGACCTACGGCAATCCGGAGCCCACCCAGGTCAACATCGGCGTGCATCCCGGACCTGCCATCCTGATCAGCGGGCACGACCTGCACGACCTGAAGGAGCTTCTGGAGCAGACCAAGGACAAGGGAGTCAACGTCTACACGCACGGCGAGATGCTTCCGGCCAATGCCTACCCGGCTTTCAAGAAGTACGCTCACCTGGTGGGCAACTACGGCGGCTCCTGGTGGCATCAGCAGGAGGAATTCGACAAGTTCGGGGGAGCGATTCTCCTGACCACCAACTGCCTTGTCAAGCCGCGTGACTCGTACCTGGGCCGCCTGTTCACCACGGGGCCTGCCGGCTACCCGGGTGTCCCGCATATCGCGGATCGACCAGCCGGCGGCAAGAAGGATTTCGGCCCGGTCATCGCCAAGGCGCTGCAGTCCGAAAGCCCTGTGCAGCTCGAGAAGGGCACGATTCCGATCGGCTTCGCCCATGCGACGGTGCTCAGCGTGGCCGACAAGGTCATTGCGGCGGTCAAGAGCGGGGCACTCAAGCGCTTTGTCGTGATGGCCGGCTGCGATGGACGGCACAAGGAGCGCCAGTACTTCACCGACGTGGCCAAGAGTCTGCCGCAGGACACGATCATCCTGACTGCTGGTTGTGCCAAGTACCGCTACAACAAGTTGGATCTGGGCGACATCGGCGGCATACCGCGCGTCCTTGATGCGGGGCAGTGCAACGACTCTTACTCGCTGGTGGTCGTCGCCCTCAAGCTGGCCGAGGCCTTTGGCGTGAGTCACCCCAACGAGCTGCCGATCTCCTATGACATCGGCTGGTATGAGCAGAAGGCCGTGATTGTGTTGCTCGCCTTGCTCAGCCTGGGCGTGAAGAACATTCGCCTGGGCCCGACCCTGCCCGCTTTCGTGTCGCCCAACGTGCTCAAGGTACTGGTCAAGAACTTTGACATCAAGCCCACCACCACAGTTGAGGCGGACGTGGCGGCAATCGCCGCCGGCAAGTAGCTCTCCCGAGGCCGCAACAACCTCTGTTACGCGGACAGGCATCCCCTGTCCGCGTAGCACTTGTTTGCCCGACCCATTTCGCAGTTGACCGGGGCTGGTGCCCCGCCTATACTCGTTTTCACAGAACGAGGAGCGAAACCCATGGCCAGCCATCCCGCCGCGTCGGCGCAACCCGAGTCGTTCTCGAGTCTACGGCAGCAATTCCTGTTGCGCCTGGATATCACCTTTCTCAACCACGGCTCTTTCGGCGCCTGCCCGCGCCCTGTGTTTGAGCGCTATCAAAAGTGGCAGCGCGAGCTGGAAGAACAGCCCGTGGAGTTCCTCGGGCGCCGCTTCGCTCCCATGATGCTCGAAGCGCGTACCACGTTGGCGGACTATGTCAAGTGCTCCCCGGACGAGCTGGTTTTCGTGCCCAACGCGACCACGGGCCTGAACACAGTGGCGCGCTCGCTGACCTTGCAGCCGGGCGACGAGGTGCTGACCACGGATCATGAGTACGGTGCCCTCGACCGCACCTGGTTGTCGGTCTGTCGCGCCCGCGGAGCGAGCTACGTCAGACGGACCATTCCCCTGCCCGTGCACACAGCAGATGAGGTGGTCGAGTGGGTCTGGTCAGGCGTGACCCCCCGCACCAGGGTGCTGTTCCTCAGTCATATCACCTCGCCGACAGCGCTGGTGCTGCCGGTTGCCGGCCTGGTGCGCCTGGCTCGAGAGGCGGGCATCACCACTGTGATCGATGGGGCCCATGCACCCGGCCAGATACCGCTGGATCTAGCCAGTCTGGGGGCCGATTTCTACTCGGGCAACTGCCACAAATGGCTCTGTGCACCCAAGGGATCGGCTTTCCTCTTTGCGCGCCGCGATGTTCAGGGCATGATCGATCCGCTGGTGGTGAGCTGGGGCTGGAATCGGGATGCGGACACCATGCGGCCCTCTCGATTCGTTGACGAGAACGAGTGGCAGGGAACCCGCGATGTTGCCGCATATCTGACCGTGCCTGCGGCAATCCAGTTCCAGGCCGATCACGACTGGCCACGCGTACGAGACCGCTGTCACGCCTTGCTGCGAGATGTCCGCCAGCGCCTGTCGGATCTCACCGGTCTCACCCCTCCGTGTCCGGACTCGCGCGACTGGTACGGACAAATGGCGTCTTTCCCCCTTCCGCCCTGCGATGCGACCATGCTGCAGGAGGGTCTGTACCGTCAATATGGCGTTGAAGTGCCGGTCGTCGAGTGGCAGGGCAGGCAGCTGGTGCGAGTATCCATCCAGGCCTATAACTCGCCGGCTGACGTGCAAGTCCTGGTGAAGGCGCTGGCCAGCCTGCTGCGAGACACGACCAAAGGGTTGTAGAGCGCCGCCTTACGAGCCATCGGACTGGCGGCTGCCTGCGGATCGACGGAGGTCGTCCCCCGGGATTGAACTCGAGCACGCCGTTTCGAGTATAATCTATGAATGCTTAGCCGGGAACCCGACCGTCGATGACACATCTCCTATTTCGCCGCCTCATATCCGCGGTACTCATCTGCCTGGCGATCATCCTCTTCTGCTCCCTGGGGCTGCGTCTGATGCGCCATGCCCCCAATCGCAGCGTCCTGGACCTGGTGGCCGACTCTGTGTCGGACTCCGCCTCCTTTCTGGCCCGGCTAGCGCGGGGGGATCTTGGCGCCGTGTACCGGGCCGTAGGCCGGCGGCGCATCGCCGTTCCCGTGCGGGCCCTCGTTGCCGACACCTACGTCAAGAGTCTGGGGCTCTTGCTGGTGTCCCTCATCATCGCGTCCATCCTGGGGGTGGGCACGGGTACCCTGGGGGCAGTCCTCGAGGGCTCTCCCATCTCGCTTGTGCTCATGTCCGGCACGTTGCTCGGCATTTCCCTGCCAACGTTCTTCACCGCGCTCGTGCTGCAAGTGATCGAGATCACCTGGTACCAACGTACGGGCGTGCGGCTGGTGCCGGTGGGCGGCTTTGGCTGGGATGCCCATCTGGTTTTGCCCGCTCTGGTGCTGGCGGCCCGCCCTCTTGCCCAGGTGGCCCGCATCACCTTCCTTTCGCTCAGCGAGGCGGCCGACCAGGACTATGTGCGTACGGCGCACGCCAAGGGGCTTCCCAGTCGCCAGGTGTGGGCGGAGCACATCATGCCCAATGCGGCTGTGCCCATACTGACCTCCCTGGGGGTATCCCTGCGTTTCTCGCTGGCCAGCCTTCCCGTCGTCGAGCTCTTCTTCAGCTGGCCCGGACTCGGGTCCACTCTGCTCACCGCCATCCGCTCTCAACAGACGAATCTGGTGATCAGCCTGGCTCTGGCGCTGGGATTGACCTTTATGCTGGTGAACCTGCTCCTCGAATTGGCCACGCGTGCCCTGGACCCCCGACTCAGGATGGCCGTCGATGACTGAGCGCCTCCCTGCATTCTCGGGCCTTCCCCAGACCGGGCATGCCGCAGACCTCTTCCTGCGTCACGGCCGGCAAGCCCGGGATTCCGACCATTCCAGGGTACGCCCATGCTGAGCCGCCTGCGGCGCGCCTTGCGCGCTGAGCCTGACCTCACCTGGCTGCAGTCTGAGTCGATCGAGGCGCCAGAGCCCTTCGAGCATGCGGAGAGCAGGCCGCCGGGGCGCAGATGGCGCGTTGAGGCCAGTCTGCCCCTGATTGCCGGCTGCTTGATCGTTCTGGTTCTCTTCAGCATCGTTCTCTTCGGTCCTGTGATGGCTCCGGAAAACCCCTACCTGGCCGGACAGCGCAACTCGATGATCATCGATGGCCAGTTCACCACGCCGCCCTTCCCACCGATGCCCGGGCTGCCGCTGGGGAGCGACGAATGGGGACGCGACATTCTGAGCATGCTCCTCTATGGCACCAGGAACACGCTCGTCGCCTGCCTGTTCATCGCCATGGCCCGTATTCTGCTGGGCGCGGCTCTGGGAATGCTGGCTGGCTGGAGCGAGGGCGGTCCGCTCGACCGCCTGATTATGAGCACGATTGAGTGGACTACTGCCCTGCCTGGCCTGCTCACCGGGATGATCTTGATCCTGGCCCTGGGCATCGAGAGGGGCATCGCCGTATTCATCGTCGCCCTCTGCCTCGTGGGCTGGGGCGAGATCGCCCAGTACATCCGCAGTGAGTTCATGCTCGTCCGGCGCAAGCCTTTCATCGAGGGCGCCAGGGTGATCGGCCTCAGCGGCCTCGAGATTGCGGTGCGCCACATACTGCCCAACGTACTGCCCTCTCTGGTGGTGATCGCCGTGCTGGAGATGGGCGCCGTGCTGATGATGCTCGGCGAGCTGGGCTTTATCGGGATCTATGTCGGGGGCGGCACCTGGGTGCAGGTGGGAGATACGGCCGTGGCCAACATTCCGGACATCCCGGAGTGGGGGGCGATGATGGCAGGGGCGCGACAGTACGCGCGCAGCAAGACCTGGATGGTCATCTACCCTGCTGCAGCGTTCTTTGTCGCTGTTCTCGGTTTCAACCTGCTGGGTGAGGGGCTTCGGCGACTGATCCAGCGGCGCGGCATCCGGACAGCTTTCCTGCTCAGCAAGAGAATGGTGTTGGTGATTGCTTTTGTTGCGGCCGCCACGGCCTACATCATTACTCACGTGGGTCCGGCGCCCTCCTACGCCAGTCTGGCGCAGCGATTCGATTCCTCGCTCGCACTGGCGCACGCGGATGTACTTGGCTCGCCCGATTTGCGGGGCCGCGAGCCCGGATCGCCGGGAGCCTCGCTGGCGGCAGACTATGTCGCGGACCGCTTTGCCGAGTACGGCCTGGAGCCGCTGGCCTCCAGCGCGGGGTACGCTCTGCCTTTGACGACAACCCTGGTCTCTCCGCTCGGGGAGCCTCGGTTGGAGTTAGTTGACAGGAATGGCGACCTTTTGCGCACGTTCACCTATCGCGACGATTTTGGCGTAGACATCAGCGGCCACGGCGGCGCGGGAACCGCGACAGGCGAGCTCGTCTGGCTCTCGTTCTGCAGTCCCTCCCTCAGCGCAGCGGACTTGCGTGGACTCGACCTGAGCGGCCGGATCGCCATCTACGAGGCCGCCACCGCGCCCGTCGATTTCGTCGTGGAGGCCATGCTGCGGGGCGCTGCGGCCGTCATCGTGGTGGACAGGGATTTCGCCTCACGATTGCAGTACGCCGAACCGGGTGGAGAGTACTCGGTTCGTCCCCTTCTGCCCGTCATCCGCCTTGGGACGTCCGCCGCCGATGATTTTCTCGACTCTCTGGGTCTCAGCAGCCAGCAGCTCTCCGCACCGGCGGTGCTTGCCTGCGAAGGCGCTCGAAAGTGGGCGGCGCGGGAGCTGGGCACCCTGGCTCGCATATCGGTCCAACTCTCCGAGCCGACTCCGACTCGGGTGACCTCGGTGGTGGGAGTCCTCCGCGGGACAGACGCGCAGTTGAACAAAGAGCTGGTGATCGTGTCGATGAACTGTGACGGCGGCGGGGCCCTGGCGGACGGCCGGGTCCTGCAGGCCGCGAACGAGGGAGTCGCGCCCATCTCTACCGTGCTGGAGATGCTCAGACTGTGGAAAGCGAGCGGCTTCCACCCGCGCCGCACGATCATGTTCGCTGTCTGGGCCGGGGGGCAGTGGCAGTACCCGGGAGCCAGTGCCTACCGCGATGAGTATGCCCGCTACTCCACTCTGGAGACCGTCGCCGTGGTCAATCTGGGCGGCCTCGGGAGGGGCAGCGGAGAGCTGTTGGCCGACGGAGATGCCAACCTGGTCGATCTGCTGATCCGTAGTGCGGAGGCCAGCGGCGTCAGCGCACGCGATGGCGAGCTCTTGTGGCACCCCTACGAGAGCGCTTTGGGGTCGGCGGCGATCAAGATCGAATGGGAGGGTGCCCGTTTCCCATCGGCGAGCGACGTGGTCGGCGAGCTGGACCCGGTTCTGATCGCCCAGGAAGGACAGACGATCAACCTGCTCCTTATTACGTTGAGTCGCGAATATGACTACTAGCCCTACCGGGACATGCAGGGAGACGGCCGAAAGTGACTGAACGAGCGCAGCGTGTTCTCTGGGGATTGGTGCTGATCGTGGCCGTCGGATTGGCGGGCGTCACGGTCGGTATGTATCGCTACAGCCGGTCCGTGCTGTCGGCCGGGGACGCCTCGGCCTACGAGTTGGTCTATGTGTCCAACCGAGACGGTGACTTTCAGCTCTACACCTGCGGCGCGAGTGGCGAAGAGAACCGCGCACTGGCCGGGTCGGCCTTTGGAGATATCCTTCCCGCGTGCTCTTCCGCAGTCACGGGGAGTACAGGCCCGGCTGTGGCCTTCCTGCGTCTTGGTGGTGCATCCGATGATTCGGAACAGGTGGGAATGACTGGATCCGTTTCCGTCCTGTCGAGAGGTCGACGGGAGGCCGTCACGGTGAGCGGCCACATCACCCGCGTGCTCGCCGTCGCGCCCGTCTGGTCCCCGCAGGGGGACAGGATTGCCTTCGGGGCGGCGGAGGACGCCAACGCGGATGGTGCCTTCACTGCTGACGAAGCAGGCATCTATCTGGCTGCTCTGGATGGTACGGAGCCGGTTCGAGTGGCCGCCGGGAACACGGAGGACACGCGCATGTCGTGGTCGCCGGCGGGTCAGCAGCTGCTGGTGCAGATCAGACTGCCTGGACCGCAGGAGGTGATGGCTCGTCTCCTGGACATCAGCGGCGGAGGCGGGCTCATCCGCCGCGATCCGTACACGACCGTGGCCTGCTGGTCGCCTGACGGACAGCGCATCGCGGCGTACAGTACGGCCGACCATCGCATTCATGTGCTGCTGGTCGACGATGGTACGGAGGAGTACTCCGTCAGTGCACCCGCGGGCGACGTCTCCTACCTGCATTGGAGATCGGCGGGTGGGGATAAAGGGCAGCTCATCGCCCTGGTCAGCGAGCACCCGGCCACATGGCAGGGCCGGCTCTTCATGCGTTCGGTAGTGGAAGACTCGGCTTCGAGCTGGCAGCTACTCGATCCGGAATCGACAGAGGTGTACTACCCGGCCGTCTCGCCTGATGGCCAGTGGATCGCCTACAGCCGGCCGGATGGCACGGGGGAAGTCGACCTGATGGTGCTGGCCCCGGGCGGGAAGCCCACGCGAGTGACTTCGGACGGGGGCCTGGATATCCTTCCGTGCTGGAGCCCCAAATCCGCGCCATCTCGTCAGGACGCGGCACCTCGTTGAGCTGGCACAGTAACCTGAAGTCTCGGGCGTGACAATGCAGAACGAGAATCAAAGCAAAAGGAATCGCCTTCCGCAACCCCGCTGGCTGGCTCTGGCCGGTCTGGGACTGGTGCTCTGGGCCGCAGCGCTGCTGCTCTGGTGGTCGGATTTGCGCACGTCGGATGCAGAGCCGGCCGGTCAGAGTACGACGCTGCATACGCCCGTGGCGCAACGGGCGACCGCCGCACCGGGTGCCACTCCGGTTCCGCAGAGCACTCTGGCCCTGGCCCCGATCACGAGGACCGCCGGGGCACTGGTCGAGCAGGCCGACTGGGTCGCCCTGGCCGACCGGTTCGACGCGGACCGCGCGCTGGAGGACATCCGCGAGCTGGCGAGCCCTCGATTTGCCGGACGGGCTACGGGTTCCGCCGGCGCACAGCGGGCTGCGGAGTGGATCGCCCAGCGTTTCGCAGAGTACGGACTGCTTCCTGCCGGCGACGGCGGGACCTACTACCAGGAGTTTCCCGTTCCCTACGCCGAGCTGACGGCCATGCCCGAGTTCGCCCTGCTGGGCACAGGCGGTAGTCCCGCTCAGGAGTTCGAGCTGCGCGCGGACTATACGCTGTGGCCGGGCGGCTACGCAGACGGGGGCGAGGCCGAGGGGCCGGTTCTGTGGCTGGGCGATGGGAATAGCGAGGACTACCGCCGTGTGGACTCTGTCGGCGCGATCGTTCTCTGTCGCTGGCAGGCCCCTCTGTCCGAGGTACAGCGCCAGGCCCTGGAGCATGGCGCAGTGGCGATTCTGCTCTACCGCCCCGACTATGACATGCAGATGCGCCGCACCGCGCGGGAGGACGCCATCCTGCCAAGGGGCATCCCCACTCTGGTGGTCGGAGACGCGGTCGTCAAGGCCCTTTTGCAGGGCAGTGGTCTGTCGATCGATGATCTACCGCTGGACCACACTCCTCGCCCGATGCTTTCGCGAGTCCGGCTGAGTGTGCCCCTGAGCTACCAGACTGACGCAGTCGGGCGCAACGTGCTTGGCGTGCTGCCTGGCTCGGCCCCGGACGGCATAGCTCAGACGCTGATCGTCGGCGCTCATTACGACCACCTGGGAGTGGATCCGGACGGCACCCTCTGGGGAGGCGCCAACGACGATGCCTCAGGCGTGGCGGCCCTGCTGGAGCTGGCCCGCCTGTGGCGGGAGCACGGCTACATTCCGAGGAGGACGGTGCTCTTCGCCGCCTGGGATGCAGAAGAGATCGGACTGAACGGCTCCAGGTACTATGTGTCGTTTCCGAGACTGCCCCTGGCGTCCACGGTGGGGATGCTGCAGCTCGACATGGTGGGCGCCGGTCGGAACACGTTGCTGATCGAGCCGCACGGACTGGTGGCCGACCAGTCCTTTGCCAGCGCCGCCTTCCTTGGCATTCCGACCCATGAGGTTTCAGGCGGTGGCAGCGATCATGTTCCTTTTGCCTCGGTAGAGGTTCCGGCAACCCTGTTCATCTGGGACTATCAGAGCGCTCCGGCTATCCCCTACCATGTCCCTGGTGACGACATCGGCCTGATCAACCGAGTGCAATTGTCCGATGCCGGCAGGCTGGCAGGGCTGGTCCTGACCAGCCTGGCCTCCGACGCAGAGGAGTTGGAAAGCCTGGAGCTCGACCTGCAGTCGGCGCTGGAAAAGCGAGACGAGCCGGCGTTTCTGGCCCTTCTCTCGCCGGCGGCGACTCAGGCGCAGGCCGCTGCGTCGACCTGGTTTGCCCGCCTCAGGGCTGGGTACGGCGCAAACATGAGCTTGACCTCGGATGCCCCTCTGGTGGCTCGCGACGTGGCAACCTCTACCGTGACCATAAGCTACCGTTGGAAGTCAGCAGACTCGTCGTCCACCGCTCAGTTCCCGGCTCTCTGGCACAAGCTCGCGGGTGAGTGGACCTTTGCCGGTCCGGCGGTCCAGGATCTCGCGGGAGAGCATGTGGTCCTTCAGCAGCTTCCCCGCTCGGCCAACGCAGACGAACTGGCCAGGCAGGCCGACACGCTGCACGCCCGGCTCAACGCTGAGCTGGGAGCCGTGCTGCCCGATCCACTGCTCATCCGCTCCTACGGCAGCGGCGCCCTGCTGGGCGCCTTCGAGCAGCCTCCCCCCGGTTCCAACGGCGAGCCGTCCTGGTACGAGGGCGACCGGATCGTACTGGGGCGGACATCGTCTCTGACCAGCACTCTGCTCGGCCTGGCTTTGCAGGGCGCGGGATGGAGCGCCAGCCAGGCAAGCTGGCTGTCCTCCGGACTCACCGAGCAGTGGTCCGGCGGCACGGGTCAGTTGCGCGCGCCGGGCAGGGTCTACATTCCCACTTTGCTGCAGGCTGACCAGGACAAGGAGCTGTGGCCGAGCGCGGCGATGCCAGCGGCGTCCGCGGTGGCATCCGATCAGCGGGCAATCTGGGACGCCCAGACGTGGGCGATGACCCAGTACGTGACGGCCAATGGAGGTCCTCGCTTCAGCGAGAACCTGGACCCTTCCGGCTGGGAGAGTGCGCTGCTCCAACCGTGGCGCGATGCCCAGCGGGGCATTTCGGCTACCCTCACGCAGCGCAGCACGTCTGTGCTGGCACTTGACGAGCAGGCCTTCCTTGCGACCGTCGACGGCTCGGACTCTGCGCTCTTGCAGGAGGAACGCCACTGGTTCGCAGACCTGGCGCGGCACCCGGTGGCCGAATTCGCCCTGCAGGGGCAGCTACTCGCCCTCGAGGATGGGAAGGCCAGCGTACGGCTCACGATGCGCTCTCGGCTGGCCGATGAGGGCAGCCAGCTCTCCACCGTCACCTGGGAGGCCAGGTTCGTCCATCGAGAGGGCCGCTGGGTGTATGCGGATTTCGAGTCGTCCACCGTGTCCAGCGAGCACTTTGTGCTCAAGCATGACCCGTACCTGTCGTTTGACTTGGCCGATGCCTTGCTGGCCGGGGCCGAGAGCGCCTACTCGTCGGTGGTGGCCGACCTGGGATTCGAGCCCCCCACACCGGTGGAGATCAAGCTCTACAGCGATCCGGCGTTGTTTCGCTCCAGCATCTACCTGAGCATGAGCGAAGCGCGCGGCTGGAATGAGCCGGGCGAGTCGATCAAGCTCACCAACATCAGTGCGGTCGAGCCGTCGAGGATCGTGGCGCACGAGCTGACTCATCTTTTGCTTTTTCAACTGGGAGTCCAGCACGCGGGCGTTCATGAGGGGACAGCGCAGTTCGAAGCGGCTCTGCACAGCCCAACGTGGAAGAACGAACAGCTTCGCAAGTGGCGCCAGCAAGTCTACAACACGGTCCGCAGCGGCCGTCCCGTGTCGCTTCAGAGCCTCTCCGACTGGGCGGACTGGAAAACCGAATCGTCGCTGGTGTACAACCTGAGCTGGGACTGCATCGACTACTTGCGGAGCAAGCTGGGACGCGAGCCGTTCCTCGAATGGCTGAAGAATCAGGGCAACGGACTGGACTGGTCTGAGGCCTTTGCGCGCGCGACGGGGCTGTCGTTTGAATCATTCGACGCAGACTGGCGAGAGTCGGTCCTTCGCGGCCACATCGCGCCGGAGCACATCGCCGCAGCCCTTTCCTTCGATGGCGACGCAGCATCGGATCACGTCGCCCGCCTGGCAGAGCCGGGCTGGTACGGCCGCGAGTCCGGAAGTGCCGGTAATTCGCTTGCCGCCGATTACGTGGCCTCCGCGATGGCGAACTATGGGCTGGTGCCTGCGGGAGACGATGGGACCTATCTTCAGGCATTTTCGACCACCGCCACCCGGCTGAGCGCCGCGCCGCAGTTGAGTTATGCGGGATCTGGGCCATCCGCGGCGTTTCAAGTCACGTTGGCCTACCTGGTCGATTTCCGTGAGGTGATCGGCGGGGCAGCGGGCGCGGGCCAGGTCCGGGCCAACCTTGTCTATGCCCCCTCCATCCCCGAAGGGGTGGCGCTGCACGGCCGGGCCCTGCTGACCGTGTCTGGCGGGGATCTCCGGGAGGACGCACGCCTGGCCCAGGCCAGCGGTGCTTCAGCCCTGCTCCTGATGACGGAGGCGATGACAACGCAGATGACCCTTCGCAGTGCGGCGGCGGCCCCGCCCGCGGATGTGGCCATCCCCGTGCTGGAGCTGACCAGGGAGGCCGCCGAGGCCATGCTGAAGGCGGCACAGTACTGGCCGCTGCCGTCCGGCCGGCAGCCGGCCGCCGTTGCTCTGCCCCTGTCCGTGACGCTGAGTGTGCCGCTCTCCGTGACGCCCGATGTCGCCGTGGCCAACGTCCTCGGGGTTCTCACTGGCTCTGACCCGGCGGTCGCAGACCAATTCATCGTGATCGGGGCGCAGCTCGACGGTATCGGCTCTCCTGTCCTGGGGCCCTTCTACCCGGCCGCCAACCACGGTGCAAGCGGCGTCGCGGTGATACTGGAAATCGCACGGTCCTGGCAGGCGGCCGGATACAAACCTCGCCGCAGCGTGCTTTTCGCGGCCTGGAACGCCTCCGAAGCCGGAAGGCTCGGATCCAGGTACTTTGCCCGCAACGCTCCCTTCGGACTTGCACAGATCACTGCATTAATCGAGCTGGATCGGGTGGGTCAGGGGCGGGGCTTTTACCTGGATGTGGGCGGGAACGAGCCGGAGGACGCCTTGATCCTCGCTTTCCTCGACAACGCCGCCAGGCAGCTTGAGGGCCGAATCAACTTCCTCAAGTACGAACCACTGGGAGACGACGCCACGTTCCACGCTATGGGCGTGCCAACGATCACCGCCACCTGGGAACGAGCCGAGTACACGAACACCCCGGACGACACCCCGGATCGAATTGACCCGACCAAGCTGCAGGCAACAGGTCGGATCGTGGCCCTGACGGTGATGACTCTCGCCGAGCAGTAGACAGGCCACAGCGCCGGGGGAAGCCCCGGCCTTCGGCGTGCGGCGTCCTGTGTTGTGTAAAACACGGGTGCTGCCCCCATCGCCAGTCCGTTTCGACTCCCCGCCCGGCAACTGGGCGTATGCTCCGCGGGTCGCGAGCGTCAGATAGGTGCGGGCGTTTCTGACCGACTCGATTTGACGCTCGCGTCCGATGGGGATACAATCGACAAACATGGCGACGTCAAAGGCCCTGGCAACCCCGGAGCGTTCCAGAAGCCCGAGGCGCCCCATGCGTCCAGACCTGCGGAAAGGATATCGCTTGTCACACCACACACGAATCGGCGTGCTTATCGTTCTACTCGTCGTGATCGGGATGTTCCTGGGATTCCATTCGGCGACCGCCGGCACAGCGCCCGGCTCGCCTGCAAGCGCGGGTACTGAAGGCGAGCTCCGCGCTGCCGTCCAGGTTGCGCCCACCCGGGCATTGTCGGCCGATGACCTGGCGCCCCGGACCGGGTTTCGACCTCCGTCTCTCGACCTGAGCCACATTCAAACGGCGGCCCTGGCTTTCGCCGGACAGGCACATACGCTCTCCACGCGCTGGGACTGGCGCGAGCTCGGCAAGGTCTCCCCTGTCAGGGATCAACAGGCGTGCGCTGCCTCCTACGTCTTCGCCTCGGTAGCCAATCTGGAATCCCGTCTGCTCATTGACGGAACATCTCTGCCAGACGTGGCTGAGAACAACGCAAAAGAGTGCAACTGGGAAGCTGCCAACGGCAACTACTTGAGCTCCGGGAGCTGCCTGGGGGGCAACCCGATAATGGTTGCGAACTTGTTCAGCCAAAAGGGCACTGTGGATGAGGTGTGCGATCCTTACTCCGATATGGACGACTCCTGCACCAGTACATGCCCTTACCGCGCGACCGTGCTGGACTGGCGTCTCCTGAGCGGGGATTCGGTCCCGGACACGAATCTGCTCAAGCTGTACGTGCAGAGCTACGGCCCGATTGCCACGACTCTCTACACGGGCAGCGGGGACGAGTGGGACGCCGAGTTCGCCAGCTACGACGGCTCCTACACCCTCTACCACCCGGAGGGTGGTGAACCCAACCACAATGTGCTCATCGTTGGCTGGGACGACGCGCTTGTTCACGATGGCGGCACGGGTGCGTGGATCGTCAGGAACAGCTGGGGCAGCTACTGGGGCGGCCCCTGCGGCTACGGCAGCGAGGGAGGTTACTTCACTATTGCCTACGGCTCGGCGAACATTGGCACGTATTCCTCCTAT
Organism: Anaerolineales bacterium UBA2200; assembly: GCA_002327925.1. Taxonomy (GTDB): domain Bacteria; phylum Chloroflexota; class Anaerolineae; order UBA2200; family UBA2200; genus UBA2200. The sequence continues at coordinate 47,696 of DCVA01000036.1, read as the reverse complement.
GCTCATCGCTGGCAGACCTTTGACGACCTTGGGGGCCTGCTGTACTTTGACGAAGCGGGCTGGAACGAGTCCTGGGGTTATGGCAGCGCAACCGCCTGGGGCCTTGCCCGGTTCACGCCGCCCTCGGCAACCTGGGCCACCCGAATCGAATTCTGGACCACGGATAGTACTGTGGATGTAGATGTCTATCTGTATGATAGCTTTGATGGCAATGGTCCAGGAAACCTACTCTATTCTCGAGAGAATCTGGCATTCACCGAGGCGGGATACCACTCGGTCGCCATCGAACCCGCCGTTGCCCTCGATGAAGGCAACGACGCAGTTGTAGTGGTCAAGCTGACAAACCAGAGCTACAACTATCCCATCGCAGTCGACAACCGCGGCGTGTCGGAGGTCGAGCGGACCTTCATCAGCCCGTCCGGCTCTGACTCGCTCTGGGAAGATGCCGGAATGGCCAACGCTGACCTGGGAATCCGCCTGCGCACATCTGATCAGGTGGTCAACTCTGTGTACGTCACCCTGGATCCGCTCGATTCGTCTGTCGTGAAGGACGAGATCTTTACCGTCGACATCAAGATAGCTGCCGGCGAGCAGCTGGTGGACGGTGCCGAGGTGCACATCTACTTTGACCCAACCTACCTGCAGGTAGTGGATGCCTCGGGTATCCCAACGGGACGGATTCAGGCCAGCGGCCTGCTCAGTCAGGTGCTTCGCAACCGCGTGTACACGGACACTCTGCCTGCCAGAATTCACTTCGCCGCGGGTATCTATGATCCCGACGAGCCGCGACCAAGCGGCACGTTCTCGCTGGCCACCGTCCGCTTCAAAGCCCTGTGGGGCACAGGCGGCTTGGCTTCGCCGCTCAGCTTTGGCATTCAACTGCCCTACAAGACCGAGGTTACCTACGGTGGCAGCTCGGTCCTCGGTGGCGTGCAGAACGGAAGCGTATCCATCAGTGGCCAATCGCAGCCTGGAGGATTCGACAACCCCCTCCCGATTTCTTGCGGCCAGGTGGTTACAGGCAACACGGCTCTTTACGCCAATCAGGTTGAGAACTATGGTGTGTGCGGTGAGGGGTTCAGTGGACCCGAGATTGTGTACCAGCTTGAGGTGATCGACCCTGTCGATGCCACGATCAGCGTCAGCACTACCGCCGAGCTGGCGGCCTTCCTGCTGTCAGGGACAGGCCAGCAGGACTGCCTGAGCATGGGGGCCTGGATAAGCAGCACATTGCCTTCGGGCACATACCTGCTGGTCATCGACGGTCTTGATGGCGGTACGTTCGAGCTGTCGGTAGACTGCCAGATTCAGCAGACTCCGACGCCTGCACCGACCCTGACCGAGATACCAGGGCCAACGGACACCCTGACTCCCACGCCAACCCACACGCCCACCGCAACGGCCACGGACGCGGCCACTCCGACACCCACGGAAACAGCCACGCCAACGGCCTCCTCTACGGCTTCACCAACGGCCACTCCCAGCAGCACAGCCACGGAGAGTCCTACCGCTCAAGCCAGTGCCACGGCCACGTCAACGGCGACCGACACCGTCGTGCCGACACGCACCGCCACTGCTACGTCCACTCCCACGCCCACAGCCACCGGTACACTGCCTGAGGAAACGCCGACTGCGACCCCAACGGCTACTGCTACATCGGGCACCATGTACGGGAGAGTTCTCTTGCCACTTGTGCAGGGGGGATTCCGCGGCCCAACGCCTACACAGACGGCTGTACCTTCCCCAACGCCCACAGCTCTGCCTACTCTGAGCGCCACGCCGGCAGTCTGCGAGGGTATCTATGCCGGGACGACTGTGGGCCAGTCCTCCGACATCAGCAGCTACGGCATCTGCGCGACCGGCATGTCGGGACCGGAAGTACTCTACAGCCTCACCATCAGCAGCCCGTTGCGCTTTCTTGAGCTGAGCCTTGGAGCCGATGCCGACTTGAGGTTGTTCATGTTCTCGGGCAACGATCCAGACAACTGCTTGGCGATGGCGAGACGCGGACTGTCAACCAGTCTCGCCAATGTGAGCCCGGGTGCGTACTATCTCTCTGTCGATGGTCCAGCAGCGGGAACGTACAGCTTCGCTGTACATTGCTTTGGCTATGCTTCGGACTCAACTGGTGTGGTGACTGGCTCCCGGTAGACACGCACGCGTCGGAGGGCAACAATGACAGAACGCGGGTGGAAGGTAATCATCAACCCGGTCAGTTCGGGAGGTCGGTCGGGGAAACTCTGGCCGGAGCTTGAGGCGATTCTGCGGCAGTCCGGGCTCGTCTTCTGCGCTGAGCTCACCGAGCGACCCTGGCACGCAGCAGAGATCGCACGCCGCGCGCTGGACGAGGGGTTCCGCGAATTTGTCGTTGTCGGTGGCGATGGCACGGTACACGAAGCTGTCAATGGCCTGGTGGTTGAAGGAGCCATCGACCCAGCCGTGTCTCTCAGCATAGTCCCCGGAGGAACGGGTTCCGACCTGGTCCGTTTTCTGGGCGTGTCGAGAGACCCGCTGAAGGCAGCGCAGGCCGTAGCGGCAAGCGCGGTTCGCAGGGTGGATATCGGGGAGATACGATGCCAGAGGGATGGCCGGCCGCACACCCGCTACTTTGTCAACGTTGCCGGTCTGGGTTTCGACAGTGAGGTGTGCGCAAGAGTCAATCGCATGAGCAAACGACTGTCCGGCACTATCCCGTACCTGTCCAGCCTGGTAGCTACCTTGTTCAGCTATCGCAACAAGGACGTGGAGCTTGAGTTCGATGGGCACAGCATAAGCGGCAGGGTCAATTCGGTTGTGGTGTGCAACGGGCAGTATTTCGGCGGGGGTATGTGGATCGGGCCGCGCGCCTCTGCGGACGACGGACTCCTGGACGTTGTGCTCCTGAAGGATCTCAACACACTGGAATTCCTCTACAACGTTCCGCGCGTCTACAAAGGCACGCACCTTACTCATCCCAAGGTTGAGTCTTTCCGTACTACAGAAATCCACGTTCAGGCCAGGCAGCGCATGTTCATTCAGGCGGAGGGTGAGCTGGTCGGGGAGGCTCCTGCCACGTTCCGTGTCCTTTCCTCTGCACTGAACCTCAGGGTGTAGCGCGTTTGGCCGGTTCCAGACTGAGCATGGGCAAGACTGGTCTGCTGATCTTGATGATCATGGCGCTGCTGCTGGTCGGGCTGCTTGCCTACCGCATGGCCGACGCCCTGGTGCTCTCCATCTTTGCGTACCGCACGCCGCTGAAGGGTTACCCTCCACTAACGCATGATGTCACCGACCCCATTACGCAACAAGTGGTGGTAGTTGTCGTCGATGGACTTCGCCATGACACGTCACTGGAAATGCCCACTCTCAAGGCACTGCGCTCGGTGGGAGCCGATGCGCTGCTGGTATTCCCGCCGCCCTCATCCACACAGACTGCCTTGACGACCCTTGTGACTGGCGTGGGTCCAGAGACAAACGATGCCCCACTGGTGGACCGCGCTGTGGAGCTCATTCAGCCGATCCGGTTGGATACGGTGTTTGGCTCTGTTGGTCGGGCTGGGCTGACGGCGGGTATTGCCGGACTGCGGTGGTGGGAGCGTCTCGTGCCACCGGAGGGCCTGTATGTGCATGCCTATGTGGACTCCTCGTCAGATGAAGGAGACAGCGAAGTCGTTGAGAAGGCGGTCAGTTTTGTCCGCGAGTTCGCGCCGAATCTGCTGTTCATCCATCTCAGGCAGGTTGAGGAGGCGGGCCGGGTGTACGGGGCGACGAGCTCCGCGTATCAGGAGGCTGCGCTCCGCTGCGATGCTTACATCCAGCGAGTTGCCAGTGCGATGGATCTGTCGCGGAGCGTCCTCATGATTCTGGCGAGCCATGGCCAGCTCGACGATGGAACGCACGGGGGCGCGGAGGTGAGCGCGAGGCTCACCCCGTTCGTGATGGTCGGACAGGGCATCGCTCCGGGTTCCTATCGCGCAATCAGCGCCATGGACGTTGCGACTCTGGTGTCGGCCCTGCTCGGATCTCCCGTTCCCGCTCATGCCCAGGGAAGCATCCCGTCCAAGATGCTGAAGATGAGCGATGAGCAGGCCGCGACCAAGCTGCTGGCCCTGGCGGCACAGAGGCTCCGCATAGGCAACATGTACCTTGCAAGCATCGGTCGGGGGGCGGTGAGCAAGACGGCGGAGGGGGATAGACTCACAGCCCAGAGCTCACTTCTGGTAGGGAATGTCACCAGCGCCGCCGAGCTGGCAGAACTCGCTGTGAAGCAGACCGACCTCGAAATGGTGCGCGGACGACTGGCCCGCCTGTACTCGGAGCGCAATCAGCGTTTGCCTGCTTTTGCAGCAGCCTTGCTGAGCCCGCCTCTTGCCCTCTGGCTAAAGCGCGGACGCCGCACCCTTTGGATCGCATTGGCTTCCTGTGTGAGTCTCGAGGTCTATCACCTGCTGTACCTGCGGCAGGGCAACTTGTACAGCTTTAGCACCATCCCGCCAGGGGCGTTGGCATCCAATCTGCTGGGCAACTTGCACAACGCCATTCTGGCCATGGCAGTTGGCGCCGTAATAGTCCTGTGGGGCTCATGGCGTCAACGTGAGCGGTCGGCCTACGAAGTCGCCAAGGCCACCTACTCAGTAGCTCTGGTTTCGCTCGTTCTGATCGCCCAGGGAGTGGCCTGCTGTGTAACGTGGAGCGGTGTTGCCTTCCGGTGGTATATCCCGAACCTCACCGTGGCCTATGTTCAGTACTTTCTGCTGGAACAAGCCATGTGGTTTGCGCTGGTGGGATTGGGGCTGCCCATCCCGGCTGTCTTGGCGCAACCTGCCTTGCTGGCACTTGGCGATTGGCACCAACGACGCACGAATCGGCTGCACAAGCCCCGGCAACAGGAGGCCTAAATGAGAATCGCGATCACGGGAAGCGCAGGACAGCTCGGCCTGGCGCTGCAGAAGAGGCTCGCCGGAGAGGACTTGCTGCTCATCGACCTCCCCCAGTACGATATTGGCGACTATCATCAGACGCGCGAGGTCATCCGCACCTTTCATCCCGAGATTGTCATTCATGCTGCCGCGTTCACCAACGTCGACGCTTGTGAGACAGACCCCGCGATGGCCTACCGGGTCAATGCCCTTGGCACACAGAACGTGGCGCTTGGCTGCCAGGACTGTGACGCCGCGATGGTGTGTGTGAGCACCGACTATGTCTTCGATGGGCAAAAGACCGAACCGTACTGGGAATGGGATGCCCCTAACCCTCAAAGCACGTATGCCAGATCGAAACTGGCCGGCGAGCAGCTGACCGCATCGCTACTGAGGCGTTTCTACATTGTGCGTACTGCATGGCTGTACAGTCGCGAGGGCAAGAACTTTGTCAAGACAGTGCTGAGGCTTGCCGCGCAGCGCGACGCACTGCATTTCGTGACAGATGAGGTAGGATCGCCCACTTATGCCCCGGACCTTGCCGAAGCCATTTGCAAGCTTTTCCCATCCTCTGCGTATGGCATCTACCATTTTACGAACCAGGGCGTGTGCTCGCGCTTTGAGTGGGCCCAGGCGATCCTCCGGTTAGCTGGTTTGGATCCGAGCCGCGTCTCCCCCACCAGTGGCTTTGTGCGGGCAGCGAAGGTGCCGGCTCGCTCGGAACTGCGCAACTTTTGCGGGGCAACACAACTCGGAATCACGCTCCGCCCCTGGGAAAGTGCCCTGGAGGATTACTTCTGTGGCCGCTGAGACTGTGTCCGTGGTGATCCCAACCTGGAACGGAGCCTCACTTCTTCCTGAGTGTCTGGATTCGCTGCTTCGCCAGAGTGTGCCTCCGGCCGAGATTGTCGTCGCAGACGGAGCCTCGAGCGATGGCACTGCCGAACTGGTCGAGCGAGATTATCCCGCGTCGCACCTGCTGCGACTTGGCACGAACCGCGGATACACAGGCGCCGCGAACGCAGGCATTCTTCACTCCTCCGGAACCCTCGTCGCGATTGTGAATCAGGATGTCGTATTGGAGCCGTCGTGGATTGAGGAGGTCATCCGGGCAGCGCAGGTCAACCCCTTTGCCGGTGCCATAGCCACCAAGATCATGCTTTATGATGAGCGCGACCACTTCCACTCAGCCGGCGACGACTTTCGCGTGGATGGGATACCTGTGAACCGGGGTGTCTGGGAGAAGGACATTGGGCAGTATGACGTGCCCGCTCCTGTCTTTGGGGCCTGCGGAGGGGCGGCGGTATATCGCCGGAAAATGCTGGATCAGGTTGGCCTGCTTGACGAGAGTTTCTTTATGTATTGTGAGGACGTCGATCTCGCCTGGCGTCAGCAGTTGGCTGGTTGGCCCACCATCTATGCGCCCCGGGCCGTGGCGTATCACCATCTCGGGGCAAGCGGGGGCGGTGTGCTCGCCAGCTACTTTACCGGGCGGAACACCCTGTACGTGCTGGTGAAGGACCTTCCCGGTCCCCTGTGGCGAAAGCATGGGCACTCCATTTTGCGCGCCCAGTTGCGCATCTCCAGCCAGGCACTTCGTGCGTGGCGCGGAGCAGCAGCGCGCGCGAGGCTCAAGGGTCAGCTCGCTGGACTCCTCACCTCGGTGCGCATGCTGGAAAAGCGCCGTTCTATCCAACGCGCGCGGCAGGTGGACCTCTCGTATCTGGAGGATCTCCTGTCAGCAGTTGACTAGCAGCCGAGTCGCGAGTATCATATGCTTTATTGCTCGCCGGGGCCTGGCGGACAGCCCGGGCAAATAGGCCCCGTAGCTCACTCAGGAGAACCCGATATCGCTACCGCGCACGACCAACCATACTTGAGCGTCGTCTTGCCCTGCTACAATGAGGAGCGTAGGCTTCCGGAGACGCTCCACACGGTGGGCGAGTTCCTGCAAGGTCGACCTTACTCTTCGGAGATCATCGTGGTCGACGACGGCAGTACCGACGGTACGGCTGATGTCGTTACCCGGCTGGCGGCCAATAATCCATTTATCCGGCTTATCCGCAATGAGCATCGTGGCAAGGCATTCACCGTGCGCACGGGCATGCTGGACGCGGCCGGGCAGTACATCCTCTTTACCGATGCCGACGGTGCAACCCCCATCTCGGAAGTCGACAAGCTCCTGCGCCCGCTGGAAGCTGGCTGTGACGTGGCCATTGCCTCACGGGAGGGCGTGGGTGCACGACGCTTCGGTGAACCCTGGCATCGCCATCTGATGGGACGGGTGTTCAATATGATCGTGCGCCTTTTTGCCTTGCCCGGGATACATGACACCCAGTGCGGTTTCAAGTGCTTCCGGCGCGACGCGGCTCAGGATCTCTTCCGTGGTATGCGTCTCTACAGCGACAGCGGCGGTGCCGTGCGCGGCGCTCTGTTGACGGGTTTTGATGTCGAGATCCTCTTCCTGGCTCGCAAATGGGGCTACCGGATTGCCGAGGTGCCAGTCTCCTGGTACTATGGGAGCGAGAGCAAGGTAAGCCCGATCAAAGACTCCTGGCGCAACCTGCGCGACGTGCTGCTGGTGCGCTGGAATGACTTGATGGGCCGCTATCGGCGCAGTTGACAACCGGATCGGGGCCAGCTATGACGGATCTCGGGAAGCGATACCAATGGACGCTTGTGGTGATCGTCGCCTGCTACCTGCTGTTCGGCTGGCTCTACGCCCGGGAGACGCCCATATGGCAGGCGCCGGACGAGCCGGCTCATTTCAACTATGTTTCCTACGTGGCCGAGAATCGCCGCCTGCCCGTTCTGCAGGCCGGCGACTACCCGCATGATTACCTCGAGCAGCTCAAGGCCGCGCATTTTCCGCCCTCGCTCTCGGTCGAGCCGCTACGCTACGAATCGCACCAGCCTCCGCTCTACTATTTGCTGGCCGCGGTGCTCTACAGGACGACCGCAGCACTACCCTTCGACATGCGCCTTCTCCTGCTCAGGCTCTTTTCCGTGGTCCTTGGAGCATTTTCCCTGCTGGCGCTCCACTCAGCTCTGGGGCAGATCTTCCCGAGGTCGCCACGCCTCCAGGTGATCGCCTGCGCCTTTGTCGCGGTGCTTCCGATGCGGCTAGCGATGACAGCGGCGATCAACAACGACACGCTGGCAGAGCTCCTGCTGCTGCTCTTGTTCGGGCACAACCTTCGCATCGTTCGCCTGGGCCCAAGCACGGCGCGTGCGGCACGGGTCGGAGCGCTTCTCGGTCTGCTACTGCTGACCAAGACGACGGTCTATCTGCAGGCCGGCTTGCTGGTGCTCATCGCTCCGCTGGCGTTTGGTTCCACAACCGCGCTGAGGAGTCGATTCAAGACCGGACTCTGCTATGGTCTCATGGCCATCCTGCTGGCTCTCGTCGTTGCCCTGCCTTTCTTCTTGCGCGGTGCTTCCATCTACGGCTGGATGGATCCTCTGGGCTGGGCTCGGCACGACAGCATCGTCACCGGTCAGCTTCGCACGATCGACCTGCTGACGGAGGTGGGTTTGCCCGGCCTCGTCCAGCGCTGGGTTGTTACCACCTTCCGGTCCTTCTGGGGTCAGTTTGGCTGGATGGGCGTGCTGCTCGACGCCAGAATCTATCGCGCCCTGGCATTGTTCACGGTCATAGTGTGCATCGGTGCACTGCAGTACACTCACGGCCTGTGGCGTCGTTGCCCCTCTCTCACCGCTTCACAGAAAGGGGTGCTCTCGCTCTCGCTGCTGCTGGCAGTGGCCTCGCTGGCAACGTACGTGGGATACAACCTCAAGTTCGTGCAGCATCAGGGTCGCTATCTGTTCCCCGCGCTGGGGGCGATTTCTGCGTGTCTTGCCGCGGGTCTGGTCGAGTTGAGCCAGCGGCGTCTCGCGACACGCCTTGCCCTGGGACTCTTGCTTGCAGCGTCGGCGCTCGGACTGGCTGGCATCCTGCTGGCGGATGTGGCGGAGTGGACCATCGTTACGCTGCTGCTGGGCGCATTGCTCGTTGTGGCCAACTCCCGGCTTCCAACCGCCTGGCGCTGGGCGCCGCCTGTAGCCCTGTACACCGCCTTTCTGGCCCTGGACTGGGTTTGTCTTTTTGGGTTCATCGTACCGATGCTGCTACCGTGAGCGCACGCAGACGATTCGGGCGCATCGGGCGGGAGGTTGAATGAAGGATCAATTGTGTATCTTCAGTGGCAGCGCTCACCGCGAACTGGCCCAGGAAATCTGTGCTCTGCGCGGAGCACGGTTGAGTCCGGCAATCACAAAGCACTTTACCAATGACAACCTGTACGTGCAGCTGCAAGAGACGGTGCGCGAGAAGGACGTATTCATTGTGCAGCCGTTCTACCCACCCCCTGTCAGCGACAGGGTGCTGGAACTACTGCTGATGCTGGACGCTGCTCGACTGGCGTCGGCCAAGCGAGTGACGGCCATCATTCCTTACTACTCGTACAGCCGTTCCGACAAGAAGGACGAACCGCGTATCTCTATCGCCGGACGGCTGATCGCGGACCTTCTAGCCACGGCCGGCGCTCAGCGTGTCCTCACAATGACCCTGCACTCCCCACAGGTCCACGGGTTCTTCAGCGTCCCCACAGACCACCTTAGCTCGATGCCTGTGTTCGTCAGCTACTTGCGAGATCAGGATTTGAGCGATACCACGGTGCTGACGCCCGATATAGGCCATGCAAAGCGGGGTGCCGAGCTCGCGCGTCAGTTAAAGTTGCCGATTGCGGCGGTCATTAAGAAGCGCATTGACGACACTACTGTCGTAGTGGACGGCGTGATCGGGGAGATCAGGGGGCACCGCGCAATCCTCATCGACGATGAGATCGCAGTCGGCACGTCCATGGTGCAGGCCGTCAAGACCTTGCGAAAGCATGGCGTGTCCGAGGTGACCCTGGTGTGCACGCACGGCATCTTCTGCGGTCCGGCCATCAAGAACCTGGGATCGCTGCCCGAGGTAAAGGCGATCGTGACGACCAACACCGTCCCGATTGCTCAAGAGAACCACATTCCTTCTATGCGCATCTTGTCAGTGGCGCCGCTCTTCGCAGACGCTGTGCGCCGGATTCACGAAGGGGAGTCGATGCAGCCCTTGTTTGACTACTAGTGCCATGAAGTGGACCGTGATTGCCGCCGCCAAACGAGTCATAGAGCGCGAACAGGGAGCCATCTCTAAGGACTGGGGTGGCAGGCTGCCCTTGGCCCTCATCTTTCCCAACACGTATCGCGTGGGCATGTCCAGTCTGGCTCTGCAGACGCTATACCGCAGCTTCAATGCGCGCCCGGACATCGTTTGCGAGAGGGTGTTTTGCGGCTTGCGCACCATCGTGCCGGGAGAAGAACCGGTATCTCTGGAGGGACAGCACCGGCTAGGTGACTTTGGGGTGCTGGCGTCCAGCTTTTCTTTCGAACTGGACTACTTGAACTATGTGATGCTACTGAAGGCTGCCGGAATCCCGGTCCTGGCTCGCGACCGCGGAGATGAGTATCCTCTGTTATTGGCCGGCGGTCCGGCTGTCTCGGCCAACCCTGAGCCTCTGGCTGAGGTCTGCGATGCCTTTGTGATCGGCGAAGTCGAGCCGATTCTGACCCGCTTGCTTGATACCCTTTGCGCCGGTTACGCCTCCGGTCGCGAACGACTTCTTCAGAATCTGGAGGAGATTCCCGGAGTCTATGTCCCGACCAGGCCGGGCGTCATCGAGCGCCAGAGCCTGCGAGATCTGGATATCTACCCAACGCAGACGGCTGTCTATGCGAAGGATACAGAGTTCGGGGACATGCACCTGCTCGAGATTGCACGCGGCTGCGCACACGGGTGCCGATTCTGCCTGGCTGGTTGTCTGTATCGCCCGCATCGCGAGCGTAGCCCGCGGTTGCTCCTGGAACAGGCGCGCCAGGGCCGCCAGTATCGTCGCAAAGTCGGCCTGGTGAGCGCGGCTGTTTCGGACTACTCACGGTTGGACGAGCTTTTGGCAGGACTGGCCGAACTGCAGATGCTGGTATCCGTTTCTTCCCTGCGTGTGGATCCCCTCCCGGAGGAGCTGCTGGCGGCCCTGGCGGCCAGCGGCGCGAGGACGCTCACCCTGGCGCCCGAGGCGGGCTCCGAGCGTCTCAGGACCTACATCCGCAAGGGCGTGCATGAAGATGATATATGCCGCGCCGCGGAAGCGGCGGCGCGATTCCGGTTCCCCGAGGTCAAGCTTTATTTCATGCTGGGGTTGCCGACCGAGGAAGAGGAAGACGTGAATGCAATTCCCCTCGTCTTCGATTCCATCGCACGTGTGTTTGACGGGCAGTTGTCGGCCAGCGTGGCTACGTTTGTGCCAAAGGCGCACACGCCCTTCGAGCGCACATCCATGACCGATGACGATGTTCTGAAGAACCGCTACAGGATTCTCAAACGAGCCCTGCAGTCAAGGTCGGTGCGTCTGTCAGCGGACGGCATCCCTTGGTCGACCATCCAGGCGGTGCTTGCCAGGGGCGACCGCCGCCTGGGCTTGGTGCTCGCGGGAATGACGGAGAACTCGCTGGCGCAATGGAATGTCTCTATGGCCGCGCAGGGACTTTCGAACGCTGATTTCACCCGGTTACGTGCGCCGGAGGAGAACCTGCCCTGGGGGCACATTCGCCTTGGGCCTGGTGGGGCCTCTCCCGGAGAGGAGATGTAGGATCCACACTCCACCCATGCCGATAGAAGCCATTCGACGTCTGCCCAAGGTTGAGCTTCACGTGCACCTGGACACCTCGGTGCGACCGTGCACGGTCGGAGAGCTGGGCGCCAGGCAGGGCATCCAGATGCCGGAGCAACTGGAGCCGGCCCTGATCGCTCCGCCCCTGTGCGATAATCTGGCAGACTACCTGACCCGTGTCGACCTGGCTTTGCAGGTGCTGCAGACAGAGGATGCGCTCGAGCGTGTGGCTTACGAGCTTGCGGAGGACATGGCTGCCGAGGGCATGGTATATGCCGAGATTCGCTATGCACCTCAACTCTGCATACGTCGCAGTCTGAATATGCAGCAGGTAATCGACGCCGTGGATGCAGGGCTACGTGCCGCGCAACAGGATTTCGGGGTTCGGACCGGACAGATCATCTGCTGCCTGCGCCACGACCCATCGCATCTCAGTCACGAGGTCGCTCAGTACGCAATCGCCAACTGGGCACCCGGCAAAGTCGTCGGACTGGACCTGGCTGCGGACGAGGCGGTCTATGGGGGCTCCCCCCATCGCACGGCATTCCGCCTGGCCCGAGGCGTGGGAATGCCCCGCACCGTCCACGCCGGTGAGGCAGCTGGGGCTGAGAGTGTTCGCGAGGCGATCGAGCTGCTCGAAGCTCAACGCATCGGACACGGGGTGAATCTACAACAGGACCCCTCTCTCTTTGCTCCGGTCCGCGTCAGGCACATCACCCTCGAAATGTGTCCTACCAGCAACGTTCAGACGCGTGCCGTCAAGACTCTGGCCGCTCATCCGATCGACCGTTACATGCGCTATGGCCTGCCCGTGACGGTCAACACCGACGGACGCACCACGTCGAACACCACGCTTACTCGGGAGTTCGCCCGTCTGTCAGAGCAATTCGGCTGGGGCCTGGACCAGGTGAAGCAAACAACGCTTGATGCGGCTTCCAGCGCCTTTCTCTCAGAGGAGGAACGGGCGGAGCTGCGGCGCATCATTCTGGAACGATGGCCGGCAGAGTGATCCGAACCCGCTCTGGCGAAGTAGTGTATTACGAGTTCGAGTCGATGCACTCGCTTCCGAAGCTGCGCTGCACTGTGCTCACTCGGCTGGGTGGCGTCAGCCTGGCACCCTTCGCCAGTCTCAATGTCGGTCACTTTGTCGGCGATGACCCGGCGGCGGTGCAGATCAACGAGCGGCGCGTCTTTTCCGTGCTGGGAGTACAGGAACACCAGATTGTGACTCCGCACCAGGTGCACGGCAGCGCGGTGCGGCGCGTCGGGCGCGCTCAGTGCGGCTCCATAATACCTGGTACGGACGGCCTGGTCACCGATGAGCGGGACGTGGCTCTGATGTTGCGATTCGCAGACTGTGTGCCCGTGCTGCTCTACGATGCGACCCACGGAGCGGTGGGATTGCTGCATGCCGGCTGGCGCGGCTGGGCTGCCGGTGTTGTGGCGAACGCCCTGCGACTGATGTACGACGAGTTCGGAACTCGACCAGAGCACGTGCTCGCCGGCATTGGCCCCTCGATTGGACCTTGCTGCTACACAGTGGGTCAGGACGTGATCGCAGAGGTGAAGCGCGTTCTGGGCAACGCCAGTGAGGTGCTCACGCCGGTGACCTCGGACAGCAGTCGTTTGGACCTTCCAGCGGCAGTGCGGATCCATCTCGAAAGCCACGGCGTGGCCCGGGTGGAGCTCAGCGGGATTTGCACCAGCTGCAGCCGCCACGAGTTCTTTTCGCATCGCGCTGAGCGCGGGCGGACCGGACGTTTCGCGGTTACGGCCATGCTGTGTTAGCATGTTTATGTCGTGTCAGCGCGAAAACCTGCGCTTGAGTAGAGTGGCATTATGTACAGTTCGGTCTGCAAGCCCTCCACCCTCCGGTGAGGGGGCGAATCGTGGCAGGCAGGCAAGATTCTGAGGAGGTACCCAATGTTGAAAGGGCAGAAACTGGCGTTCGTCGGCAGCGGCGTGATGGCCGAGGCGATGATCAAGGGGATACTCAGCCGAGGTCTGGTAAATGCCACAGACGTGGTTGCCAGTGGTCCTCGGCCCGAGCGTGGGCTGGACCTCCAGCAGCGCTATGGTGTGAGCTCGACCACGTCGAACGAGTCTGCTGTCAATGCTGCCCGGTTCGTGGTGCTGTCTGTGAAACCACAAGTGGTTCCTCGAGTCCTGCCAGAGCTGCGCGGCAAGATCCAACCCGACGCGATGGTGCTTTCCATCGTTGCAGGTATGCGTTTACGGACTCTGATCACGGGGCTGGAGCACACTGCGATTGCGCGGGCCATGCCCAACACCCCTGCCCAGGTGGGCGCGGCAATGACCGTATGGACCACGTCATCGGCCACGGACACAGAGCAGAGGGAGCAGGCCCAGCAAGTCCTCGCTGCGCTTGGTGATGAGCTCTTCGTCGAGGAAGAGACGTATCTTGACATGGCGACCGCGCTCAGCGGAACTGGTCCCGCCTATGTGTTCCTGTTCATGGAGGCCCTGGTCGACGCCGGCGTTCACCTGGGCTTTTCGCGCCGCGTGGCTCAGCGTCTTGTCAAGCAGACCATTCTAGGTTCGGCTCTGTTTGCGCAGCAATCACAACTGCATCCCGCCGAGCTGAGGAACATGGTCACTTCACCGGGTGGTACGACTGCCGAAGCCCTCTACCAGCTGGAGAAGGGTGGAGTGCGCACGGTGCTCTCTCGCGCCGTGTGGGCGGCCTATCAAAAGACCAAAATCCTTGGAGGAGAGGAAACCACGTAATGCTTACCCTGTACCGTCTTGTTGACTTTGTCTTCTGGCTGCTGAGCCTGGTTCTGCTGTTGCGTGTGCTTCTGTCATGGATCAACCTCGGCAGGGGAAACTCGTTCTCCTACTGGATCTACCAGATCACCGAGCCGATTCTGGCTCCTCTGCGGCGCGTGATTCCCACCGTTGGCGGCCTGGACTTTTCCCCGATGGTCGCCCTGCTGATCCTCGAGCTGCTGCACTCACTGGTGATTCGTGCGCTGTTCTAGCCGCCGCTCTGACGCCGCCCTGGCGGCGCCCGTCGCGAATGAGGAATAGGCATGCTCGAAGCTGCTTTGCGTGAGCACAAAGCAGGGTTGGTGCTCGCGGTGTACGTCGTGCCCCGTTCGTCGCGAACGGGCCTGGCCGGTATGCACGGCGGCGCGCTCCGCGTGCGAGTGAGGGCAGCCCCGGTCGAGGACGCGGCGAATGAGGAACTGCTGTCATTGCTGGCCAGCTTGCTGGGGCTGCCAGTGAGCACGCTGAGTGTGATGGCGGGCCAGTCCGGCAGGCGTAAGCTGATTCTGGTGCGCGGGCTCACCCGTCAGGTGGCCTCCGCACGTCTCCAACCGGTGGCCGAGAAAGCCGACTAGTGGCCTACTCGTGCCAGACGGGGCGCTGCTCAAGCGCCGGGTTCAGTGTCAGATTGTCCTTCTCTGTTCCGTCCACTTTGATCGAGAAGATATCCCACCCGCCGTCACGATTTGTGTAGTAGAGAAGCCGGCTACCCGCCCTGGCCCAGGCCGGCCCGTGCTCATTGGAGTATTCGTCCTCAGTCAGGTTGCCCACCCCTGTGCCATCCGTGGCCATAATGTAGATCTCCATATTGCCGTCACGATAGCTTTCGAAGGCAATTAGCTGCCCATCTGGAGACCAGGCCGGAGCTGAATCCGTCGCTTCGTCGTCGGTGAGGCGCTGCAATCCCGTCCCGTCGCGTTCGATCACATAGATCTCCCAGTTACCGTCACCGTTCGACTGGAAGGCAATACGCTGGCCGTCCGGGGACCAGGACGGCGCATAATCAGCCGCGTTGTTGCGGGTCAGCCTCTGGGGATTGGCCCCATTGGCGTCCATCACGTAGAGCTCCCAGTTCCCATCCCGGTAGGACGAAAATGCGATGAAGCGGCCGTCGGGCGACCAGGCCGGGGTCCAGTCCTCCGCAGGGTGGTGTGTGAGGTTGAGCGACTGTGTGCCGTCCACCTTCACCGTGTAGATCTCCTTGTTGCCATCCCGGTCTGACACAAATGCGATAGCCTGTCCGTCGGCAGACCAGCATGGCGTCTGATCATTGGCTACGTCCTCTGTGAGCCGCTTCGGATCCGATCCGTCACCGCGCATCAGCCAAATGTCCCAGTCCGCATCTGGGTTCGGCTTGGACATGTACGCTATCCAGCCGGGAGCGGTGCCGGGAATGACCGGTGGTCTGGTCGCTACTTGAGGCTGAGTGGCGGTGGGCAGGGCACCGACTACGAGGGTCCTTCCCGCGTCACGGGAGTTCCAGAGCAGGAGGACAAATACCAGGGCAGCCACCACACCCGCCCATCCGAACACGCCCCGCCATGTCGTCGCGCGCGCTCCCGATCCGCGGGCTGCCAGCACCTTCCTGTAAACCTTGCCCCGACCGAGCAACTGCTTCAGGGGGCGGTATTTGGATACCCATAGCCGGAAGATCTCCAGCGTGTGGCGATATCCCCCTCGCCCCATCTTCTCGAGAGTCCCCGAGGCCTCGAGCTCGACCAGTGCCGAGTCGGCAACTTGCTCTCGCAGATTGGCAGCTTGCGGCTGAGATGCGCCAACCAGGTCGTTACGAGTGAAGGTGCCGTGACGGCCCGGCAACTCACTGACCACCGACAGCACGGCCTGAGCGGCGATCGAACAGTCTGACCAGATGGACTCCAGTGCCGCCGCCCCCCGCTCCAGTACGACCGGGACAGACCGTTCCACCGCATTGGCCGTCACTCGACCTCCCATGCGGTGCACCTCGATCAAGGCCGCTCCGAACACCTGCACGAAATAGGGATTGCCTGAGGTCAGTTGCCAAACACGGCGCATGGCATCGAACTCATACCGCAGGCGGTTGTTCGCCGCTTTGACCAGCAGCTCCTCTGTCTGCTCCAGACTCAGTCCCTTGAGCTCCACTGCCGGGAGAGAGGTCAGAACCGGGCTGAGCAGGCTGCCACTGACCGGACGAGCTCCCTGCACAGCGACAACAAGCTGCAGACCGGCATGCGACTCCAGGTAGGAGAGCACACCTGCAACCCATACCTGGCCCTGGTCTCCGAGCAGCAACCGCGCCGGTACTCTCTCAAGGAATACGCACTCTCCGCCAGAATCCGCCTCTGACTTCAGGGCGTGGGTATCTGATGGCCCAACCGTGGCTGCTTGCGCAGCATGGTCAGCAGGGTCAGCAACTACCGCCGCCAGAGCTGCCAAAGTCTCCCTGAGCGGCTCAGTCCAAACATTGGCGGTACACCTGCGGACGGCGAGGTTGGAGGCCAATTCGGTCTCCAGGTGATTGAGAAAGGAGGTGACTCCAACCCGAGGCGTGCCGAACACCAGCACGAGCGGTCTGCCGCGCTTGACAAGTTGAGCAGCCTCCAGCAGTTCAGTGAAACGCCCAACAAAAAGGTCGCCCTCAGCCAGAGGGCGCTCGGTTACGTGCACATGACCTTCGCTCATGCATCCTTCTCAGTGTCCGCGCCGGTCTCACTCCGGCCCGGGAAGCTAGATTACCATGCCCTCCCGGCAGACTGTCGTCGTCTCCGTTTCAAATCGTTCCAGGCGGAAAGGATTCTGCTGGTTCTGCTCAGGGTGGAGCACCAGTTCTATGGCCAATCGCGACCCGCCCGGGCTGGCCATGATCCCATGCCCCGCATAGCCCAGGTTGAAGAACACACCCGGGATGCCTGCGAATGGTCCGATGATCGGTTTGTTGTCAGGTGAGCAGGTGTACTGGCCTGCGCTCAGGAATACGTTGTCACGAGTCAGCGATTCGGCTACCTCGTTCCAGAAAGGCGTCAGGTGGGTGATGCCCTCCAGCACCGTTGCAGGGAAAGTCCAGTCGGTCGGCACGGCCTCGGACGGAGGCGTTGGCTCCTCCGGCAGCGCCCAGCCCAGTGCAGCGCCTTCCACCTCCGGTCGCCAGAAAGCTCCCGTGTCGTTGTCAATGGTCATAGGGGCGTCCCTGGGCACCTGGGGAACTCTGCCCAGCACGGCCTTCTGGCGTCTGAGGTTGACCAGGGGTAGTTTCACGCCTAGCCAGCCAGCAACGATGCCGGCATAAGGTCCGGCTGCGATGATAATCCGACGAGTGGCAATTTGGCCGCGACTCGTAACTACGGCTGCCACACCGTGCCCGTCTGTGCGTATGTCAGTTGCCTCCGTCCGCAGCGCAAAGAGCGAGCTGCTGCCCTTCGCAAACCCGTAAGTCAGTTCGTGTGCTGATAGCCACCCGTCCTTGGCCCGCCAGCTCGCGGCTGTAACGGCCGGGCCAATCACCGGAAAACGATAGCGGACTTGGTCGCCGTCCAGATACTCAACATCCGTGAGGCCGATGCCTCGTTGTCGCTCCACGCGGGCCCTGACGGCCTGTGGGTCACCCGCTGTCATGAACAGATATCCCTGCTGACGGAGGTGGATATCCCAGTCCTTCAGCCCGACGAACTCGGCGAATTCCTCGAACACAGCGATGCTGTCCAGCATCATGCGCACGTTCTCTGGCTCATCGAACTGAGCCCGGAAGCACTCTTCCGATGCCGCGGTCGTAAGAGCACCCAGTGAATCTCGACGCTCCAGAACCACCGCGCTCATTCCTGCCCTCGAGGCGTAGAACGCGCTCGCGCATCCGATAATGCCGCCGCCGATGATGACCAGATCCGCCTGTCGTGGCAGATCATCGCCCACGGGCACGAGAATCCTCGCCATCCTACCCCCTTTGGTAGTCGATCACTGCCGAAGTGTCGCTGCTCATCTTTGTGCCCAGCCCGATATGGACGTCAGCTTGTTTCGCAGGGTTCCCCGTCACTCCACGATCAGAATTCGCCCGCAGTTTGGGCAGGTGGCCACGGCTTGAGCACGGCGTACCTCTTGCACCTTGCCTGTCGGCAAGGAAACCCTGCAACCCTGGCAAGTCTGCCCCACCAGCAGCACTACTGCCCGCCCGCCCTTCTTGTGGCAGAGGTCTTCATAGAGCGACTTGGAGGCACTGTCCAGGCCAGACATGAGCGGTGATCGCTGCGACTTGAGCTCTGCCACCTTCGAACGCAGCATCTCGACCTGCTGCGTCGTCTCGGCCTGCGCTGTCTCCCAGCGGGAACGCACCTCTCTCAACAGAGCTGATCGGACGGCCAGTTCCGCCTCCGATGCTTCTGCTCCGGCCATCGCCTGCAGTAGCTGATCCTCCAGGCGTGAGCGGGAACGAAGCAGGTATTCCTGATCCTGCTGCAGACCGTGCAGCTCCTTGGGATTGCTGACTTCCCCGCCGTACAGCCTGGCTTCGGCGGCTTTGAGTTTGTCGACGGTCTGTTGCAGCTCAAACTCCAGGTCCTTCACGGTGGATCGGCGCGTCCCAAGGTTGTTCTCGGCCTCTTCGTGCGCAGACCGGACGTCGCGCAGCTCCTGAGTCTCGCCCAGCAGACTCTCTTTCTCTCTTAGTCGACTGAGCTGTTCCCGCAGCTCCTGATCCAGCACCTGCAGTCGGTAGAGTCTCTGGCCAAGGCTTGCCATTATTCCCACCACCTTCTTCTACGCAAAATGAGCACCAGCAACACCCCGGCTGCGAAACCGCCAATGTGGGCGAAGAACGCAACGCCCCCGGAAGCTTCGGCCCCCAGTGAAGCCAGGCCGCTAAAAAGCTGCAGCACGATCCACATCCCGAGCACGATGGCTGCCGGCAAGCGAACGAGTCGCGCAAAGATGCCGAGTATCACGAGGGCTTCCACTTCCGCCCGCGGATACAGGACGAGATACGCCCCCAGAACGCCAGAAATCGCGCCACTGGCACCAATCATAGGTATCTCCGAACCCGTATCAGCGAGAAACTGACCCAGAGCCGCGCCCATGCCGCATAGCGCGTAAAAGAGCAAGAACCGTGCGCTGCCCAGAGCAGACTCGATGTTGTCACCGAAAATCCAAAGGTAAAGCATGTTGCCGCCGATGTGCATGAACCCGCTGTGCAGGAACATCGACGTGACGATGGTGATGCAGGCCATCGGGTCAAAACTACCCAGGCGGGCCGGAGTGAGCCCCCAGGTGAGGATCAGTGCGTTGAGAGCTTCCTCGCTCGGCATGAGTAGCTCGATCACGAAGACGATAACGTTCGCCAGAATCAGGAGAACGGTGACGATGGGGAATCTATGCCTGGGGTTGATATCGCGTAATGGGATCATCGGCGGTGCCCTCCGTTCCCGAGCTTCAGCCTCAATTTTACCACCGACCGGGTCAAGCGCCAACTTGCACCGGCCGGGTTGCCCTTTTACGCCGCAATGATGTAGAATCGTCCCCTGTGAAGCGCCTTTACGTTTGGACAATTGGCTGTCAGATGAACGACGCCGACGCTCAGCGTGTTGGTGCAGCACTGTCAGGGTTGGGGTTTTGCGGAAGAGCTGAGCCTGAAGAGGCCGACCTGATCGTGCTGATCACCTGCGTGGTGCGCCAGAGTGCAGAGGACAAGACCATCGGCCGCCTGGAGTCGCTCAAGGGCCTCAAGCGCCGGCACCCCTCCACAATGGTGGCCGTCATGGGTTGCCTGGTAGCAGATCCAGCTACGCTTCGCGAGCGCTTTCCATGGGTCGATGGCTTCTTCAGGCCGTCGGATGTCGATGGGCTAGTGGACCTGGTCCGACAGCGGTTCGCTCCCGAAACAGCTCCCGCTCTGCCAGCAGAACGGACTCCCGTATCTGTGTCAATTCCCATCTCGATGGGCTGTGATCACCACTGCACCTATTGCATCGTCCGTCTGCGACGCGGGAGCCAACAAAGCCGCCCGGCTGGCGAGATACTCCGTGAAACGAGGGAGGCAGTGCAGCGTGGCGCCCGGGAAATCGTCCTCTTGGGGCAAAACGTTGACGCCTATGGCCATGATCTGCCCTCACAGGGGCTGAACCTCGCGGGCCTGCTCTCTCAGGTGCACGACACCGATGGCCTGCTGCGTTTGCGCTTTCTGACCTCCCACCCGGGCGAGATGACCGAGGAGTTGATCTCCGCCGTAGCGGGATTGAGCCGCGTCTGCCCTCATCTGGAGCTTCCCGTACAGTGCGGTGACGATGTCGTGCTGCGACGCATGGGCCGTGGCTATACGCGAGAGCAGTACTCTTCGCTCCTGAGCCGGATTCGACAGCGTGTGCCTGGTTGTAGCATCGCCACGGATATCATTGTCGGCTTTCCCACAGAGACACGCGAGCAATTCGAAGCTACCGCCGACCTGGTCACCGCGGAGCGGTTTGACAGCGTCCACATCGCCAAGTACTCTCCCCGTCCGGGCACGCCGGCTGCTCTTCTTGCTGACGATGTGCCCCAGGATGAGAAGGAGCGCCGCCACCGCATCCTGGAGGAGCTTCAAACGCGAATCTCGCAGGAGATCAACTCCACCTACATGGGCCGTACGGTGGAGGTTCTTGTGGAGGGGCGGCACCGCGGCCGCTGGCGCGGCCGCTCAGCCACAAACAAACTCGTTTTCTTCGACCATGACGCCGACTGGATGGGTGAGCTCGCATCCGTGGAGATAAACTGGGCAGGACCCTGGTCGTTGCGGGGCACGGTCAAAGGGTAGGATAGAGATGAGGGCCAAGACCAACTCGATGCGTGTGCTGGAGTCGCGTTCCATCGCCTATGAGGCGTTTGAGTTCTCGCCCGATGTGCGCTCGGCCGAGGAGGCTGCTCGCGCCATGGCTGCACCCATCCACCAGGTGTTCAAGACGCTGGTGGTTCTGCGAGAGCGCGGCCGGCCGCTCCTGGTGATGGTACCGGGAGACAGCGAGCTTGACCTCAAGCTCCTGGCACGGGCCAGCGGCGAAAAGAAGCTGCGCATGGCAGCGCGAAGGGAAGCGGAGGAGCTAACCGGCCTGGAGGTGGGAGGAATTTCGGCCATCGCTCTGCTGAACAAAGGTTTCGATGTGTACGCCGACGAGAGCCTGGCCGCTCTGAAGCGAGTCTACGTGAGCGCTGGCGCCCGCGGCATCAACCTGTGTCTCGGGCCGGGCGATCTCATCCAGGTTACTCAGGCGCACATCGCTCCTGTCGCTGCGCCGCGGCCAGAAGAGTCACCTCCCGAGTAGGCTGGAGGCCGCTGGCAGTTCTCCACTTCCCCTGCCCCGTCTGAAGGCCGACAGGCATAAATGTCCGGCTCCAGGCCTGTTCGGGTCCGGTAGCCGACGCGCACGGCCTCCATCCAATCGGCTGCCACTGCTTGCTCCACGAGGCCCACAGCACAGCCACCAAAGCCGGCCCCCGTCATTCGCGCACCGATTGTCCCGGGTGTCGCCTCAGCGGTCTCCACCATCGCATTGAGCTCGCTGCAGCTCACCTCGTAGTCGTCTCGCAGGCTGTCGTGCGATTGTCGCATCAGGTCGCCCAGAACACCGACATCTCCCGAGCGCAACGAAGTCACGGCCCGGAGCACTCGCTCGTTTTCACCGACGACGTGCCGGCAGCGACGCAATATCGTGTCGGGCAGCTCATCACGGTAGCGCTGCAATTGCCCGGAGGTCACGTCCCGCAAGGCCTTGATTTCGGGCAGGTGTCGCCGGAGCATGTGCACCGCGGACTCACATTCCTGACGGCGCCGATTGTATTCCGACTCGACCAGCCCGCGCCGCACCTTGGTGTCACACACCATTACGGCTATCCCGGCGGGGATTGGTATTCGACCGTAGTCGAGGGTCCGGCAGTCGACCAGGAGGGCGTGCCCGGCCCGGCCAAGCGCGGCGATGAATTGGTCCATGATTCCGCACTTGACGCCGACAAAACGACTCTCCGCCTGCTGGCAAACCAGCGCCAGTTGCGGGTCATCAAGCTTGAGTCCACACAGGGCGCGCCAGGCATAGGCGGCAACCACTTCTACTGCTGCCGAGGAGGACAGCCCGGCCCCGATAGGCACGTCTCCCACCAGCACGCAGTCCAGGCCGCGCAGGGTGAATCCTTCTTGCTGCAGCATCAACGCCACGCCCCGTACATAGTTGCTCCAGGGTCTCTCCTGATCCGATGTTATGTCATTCAGGTCGAAGGTGCTGCCCTGTGCATAGCTCTCGGACCACAGATGCACCATGGAATCAGGGCGCGTTCGCGCGGCAAGCATGGCTTGCCTGTCGATCGCTACGGGCAGCACAAAGCCGTCGTTGTAATCTGTGTGCTCGCCGATCAGGTTCACCCGGCCCGGGGCTCGGAACAGCCGCGCCTCGCGTCCAGGAAAGTGCTCGCCGAATGCCCTCAGAGCGCGTGCACTTAGGGTCTCGTTCGTCGTTGTCCCGCTTCCTGGCTCAGCCATGTCAACCAGTATACCATAGCGCCGACGGCGCCTGCAAGGCGCATGATTTGCCGCGACCCCGGCTTGGACCTACAATCAATCATGCCCGGCGGCCTTCTCCGCCCGATGTCGGTCGGCCGTGCTGACTCTCATGTGGAGGGCTGACTTGTCTAATCGTCGGCTTGTTTGTCGAGTGCTTCTGTTGAGCGTGCTTCTGCTTGGCGCCGGGTCTCTGCTGCGCGCCCAGGACAGGGAGCCAACGGACCGGGTCGACTCGACCCTGCGCATGCTGTACCTCCTTCGCAGCTCAGGGGTCGTACCCGAGACCCTTCAGGCGGTGCTGGAACCCCCACTTGTGCCCGTGACGATTCGTTTCCAGAATGCGGCGCTGGCGCTCGCCCCGGAAAAGAACCGTTGGATCGAGGAATTGGGAGCGCAGCTACGAGCGGACGATCAGGGAGCGGTGGTCTTGGGCGAGGTTGTTTCGGTGGAAATACCGTGGCAGTCGCTCGACCGGCTGGCCGACTGGCCGGACGTGGAACGAGTGGATTCGCTATGGAAACCAGCGCGGGCCAGTCCTCTGGACGTCAGTGTGCACGAAATCGGGGCTGATCTGGTCTGGAGCCAGCCCGATCCCGGCGGTCGGGGTATAACCGGGGAAGGCGTGACGGTCGCCAGTTTCGACACGGGCATAGATGTCTTTCACCCCGATTTTTGGCGTGACGATGGAGGCGAATACGCGTGGCTGGACGCCAACGGCAACCAGACGCTCGATCCGGGAATTGATGCTGTCGACATGAATGCTGACGGCGCGTTCGATGCCGGTGAGCTGTTGCGTCTCCTCGACAGTGCCTCGCCGCCGGGTCAAGGGGTCCCTGGCACGAATGATGGCATCTTCAGGCCGGATGTCGATTGGCTCTACAGAGATCGTAACGGCAACGGGCGGCGCGATTACGGTCTCGCGGCCGGCTTCACGGACAGCGACGCGACCCTTGGAGAGATGCTCTTCCTTGGGCGCGACACGGACCTGGATGGGGTTATCGGCATTAGCGAGACAATCGTGGCCCTCGGTGGCAGCAAAATCAAGGCGGTTCTGGGCCCGGGGGAAACGGAGTACCGGCGTGGCTCGAGTCTGATCCATGCTCCCGCAGATGACTCCGGGCACGGGACTCAGGCAGCGAGTGTAGTGGCCGGGGGGCAGGTTGGAGTGCACAGATACACGGGCGTAGCGCCGGGGGTGGATCTGCTGCTGGCTGACTGCTACGACAACGATCCATCCGCGTATATTCCGTGGGCAGAACAAAACGGCGCCAATGTGATGTTGTACGAGTTCGGAAGCTGGGTTCAGGAGTTCCTTGACGGCTCGTCCAATCTGGAGAAGATGCTGGACGCGGAGTCGGCAAAGGGCATTGTCCAGGTCGCTCCGACCGGAAACCTGGCCGACGGCGCTAAACACGCCCATCTCGTGCTTGGCACGGCGGGGGCGCACCAGGTGCGATTCGTCGCACCCTTCGGACAGCAGACGCACGAGGTCTGGATCAGTATTCTGTGGCATCGTTGGGATGCTGCTCTGACGGTCGAGCTGCTTTCGCCTGCCGGGACCGCTGTTGCCCTTCCCGGAGATGACACTGTGACGCGGGTTGACGGGCACATCGTACTCAGCTCGCGCGACCGCTCCGAACGCGACACGGTGCGCTTCGATATTGGCCTCTTCGGCGATGGATCCACGGTGACTGAGGGCGTTTGGACTCTCAGGTTGACCAACCGCCTCAGCTACGGGCTCAACGTCAACCTCTACCTGACCGACCAGGACCGTGACTGGGAAGGCGGGGTGATCTTCCTCGACAGCGTGGATGGTTTCTACACCGTGACGTCGCCGGCCACTGCTGACAGTGCGATCTCGGTCACCTCCTACAGCAGCCGCGGGCGGGGCGGCGACCCGGTCGGAGTCCGCTCAGCGTTCAGCGGTGTGGGTCCGCGTCTCGACGGTGAGGACGCAGTTGATGTGGCTGCCCCAGGGCACTATGCTGATGTGGCCTGTGCTGGGTCGGGCAGTGCTGACGGGGCCGGTCCGGGTGAGTACCGCTGGTTTGGCGGCACCAGCGCGGCGGCCGCCCACGCAGCCGGGGCAGTGGCGCTGTTGCGACAGGCTCATCCCTACCTCAACCCCTCAGGCGTGGGCGACTGGCTGCGGGAAACGGCGCGTGCAGATGTGCAGACGGGCATCGTGCCGAATGAGCGGTGGGGTTATGGCAAGCTCAACGTAGCTCTGGCCCTGGAAGCGATTCCCACTCCCACGGCCACACCTGTGGCCAGGATGATGCTGCCCGTGATCATCAGGTCCAGAGCTCCCTGAAGCATTTGCCGCCTCATGCGACGCGGGTTACAATAGGTCAGGCTCGCACGTGTAGCAGCATAACGAAAGGAAGACCGCATGCAGAAGGTAGCACAGGTTCGTAAGGCGATCATACCGGTCGGAGGGCTGGGCACCAGACTTTTGCCGGCGACCAAGGTTCTGCCCAAGGAGATGCTCCCCGTGGGGAGACGTCCGATGATACAGTACGTGGTCGAAGAGATGCGTGCTGCCGGTCTTGAGAACATCTGCTTTGTCACCGGGCGCAAGAAGGCCCTGATCCAGGAGCATTTCGACCACGACCCGGAGTTGGTGCGCTATCTGCAGGATCGTCGCAGCGACGGGCTGTTAGCCGAGCTTGCCTACCTGGAATCGGGACTGTACCTGACTTATATCAGGCAGAGTGGCCCGCAGGGTGTGGCAGATGCCCTCAGTCTGGCTGAGGACTATGTCGGCGATGGGGCTTTCGTCACTGCGCTGGGCGACTCGATCATCTGTGAGCCGGAGATGGGCACCTTGCTGCGTTCCATGATCACCGAGCACGCTAGAAGCGGTGCTGCTGCAACCATTGCCATCGAGCCCGTTCAGCGAGAAAGGGGTCGGCACCCCAGCCTTGTTGTGCCTGTTCCGGACGCAGTTGTGGCCGCCGAGTCGTTTGACGTGGCGGAGATCACTGACAGGGTGCGCACCAGCGAGACGGGTCACGAGTGGGCCATCTCGGCGCGATACGTGTTCAGTCCGATCATCTTTGAGGCGATCCGTGGTACGCGACCCGCGCGCAGTGGCGAGCTACTGCTGGTGGACGCACTGCGCATGCTGCTGCGCCAGGGTGAGCGCGTTCGGGCTGTGCGCCTGGCTCCTGCTCAACGCCACCACGACATCGGGAACTTTGGCGGCTACTTTCGCGCCTTTCTCGAATTCGCACTCAACGATGAGACCCTTGGTACTGAGCTCAGGGACTATGTGCGCGAGTATCTGGCGAGCCCGCATGGCTGCGGTGAGGAGGAGTGACGGTCAACATGCAACATCGCGGCCGGGGAAGTGATCGATGAGCGAGTACGGCGGCGGCTTTTCCCAATCCTCTGCGTACGACCTGGCTCAGCTTCTCGCTCAGTCGATCAGCCCGGTGTTTGCCACCGACAGGGTGACTACCGGCACTGCCAGTGCCGCACGGATCGAGCTTCAGGGCCGGCTGCTGACCGACTCTGAGCACGCCTATGCGGTCATGTCTGAGCGCTTTGGCGCCTTTGGCTACATGGCTGTTTTGCGTCGGCAACCGAGCGGCGTCCTGGTGATCGGCATCCCAGCAGTACGCCCTGCGGTGCCCGGGCATGACTGGCGTGCGCTGACCCTCTTCGTTCTGACCCTTCTGTCTGTGCTCTATGCCGGAGGCCTGATGCAGGCATCCGACTGGCTGTGGCCGATCCGGCACCCTCTGGCGGGTGTTCCATTTGCGGTCGGTCTTCTCGGCGTGCTGGTGGCTCACGAACTGGGACACTACCTCATGTCTCGCCGACTCGGAGTGGCCGCCTCGCCTCCTTACTTCATTCCGATGCCGATCTTTAGCATGTTCGGAACGATGGGCGCCATCATTCGCACTCGGGAACCCATGCGCAGTCGCAGTCAGCTGCTCGCCATCGGTGCGGCAGGGCCCCTGTCGGGTCTCCTGGTGGCCGTGCCTCTGCTGGTAGTGGGTCTACTGCGTTCCGAGGTCCTGCCCATCGTGCAGGAGTCGGGGGTGCTGATGGAAGGCAATTTCGCCCTGTATGCTTTCCTCAAGTACTTGGTTTTTGGCCGCTTTCTGCCCTCCGGAGGTTACGATGTCTTTCTGGATCCGGTGGCTTTTGGCGCCTGGGCTGCGCTGTTCGTGACTGGCCTGAACCTGACCCCGGCCGGCCAGCTCGACGGTGGCCACGTGGCCTACGCGCTCCTGGGCCGTCAGTCGCGCTGGCTGAGCCGGCTGATGGTGTTTGCGGCTGTGCTCCTGACTGTGGTTTGGTCCGGCTGGTGGATGTTCGCCTTGCTGCTCATCGTACTGGGTCAGCGCTATGCAGAGCCGCTGGACGACGTGACGCCCCTGCGCGCACCTGAGAAGGTTCTGGCTGTTGGCGTGCTGGTTCTCTTCTTGTTGCTATTCGCTCCCGTTCCGATGACCATCATACCCTAGAGCAAGGCCCGTCCGTGGGAGACGGGCCGCCAGGAGTCAATGAATGATTCACAAGAAACCGTCCTCGAGTGAGGCCAAGGTCGCCGTACGATTCGAGTTGCCGCCAGCGATCTGGGCTGACTCTGTCTTCCTCGTTGGGGATTTCAACGCCTGGAACGAGACATCTCATCCGATGACGCGCGGTCGTGATGACTCGACCTGGTCCATCGTGCTGGAGCTTGATCCCAATCGGAGCTACGAGTTCCGCTACCTGGTCAACGGACACGAGTGGCACAACGACTGGAACGCGGACGGCTATGCGCCCAATATCCACGGTGGAACCAACTCGGTAGTCTCGACGCGCGACGTTCTTCCTGCGGGAAAGCCCTCGTCGCGCCCAGTGCGCACCGCCCGGACGTAGAATGCCCAGGTCATTCAGACTCTATCCCATCGGTGTCATCGAGAATGAGTTCACCGAGAGCGTTCCCCGCGGCTGGGAAGCGGTCTTGCACAGGCTTGTATTCGCATCGGACTGGGTGCCTTCACTGGAGGGCATCGAGCAGTTCTCCCACCTCATCGTTCTGTTCTGGCTGGACCGCATCCGACCGCCCATCGCGAGCTCGGTCCATCCGGAGGATCATCTTGAGCTTCCGGAGGTAGGCATCTTTGCCACACGCACACCGCGCCGGCCGAACCCGATTGGACTTCAGGTCACGGAGCTGGTGAAACGTGAGGGCAACGTGCTGACCGTGCGCGGCCTCGATGCGCTCAACGGAACGCCGCTGCTCGATGTGAAACCCTATCTGCCCGACGGCGACTCCCGACCGGCAGCCGTGGTCGCTGAGTGGGTCAGCCAATTGCGGGAAGGTGCGCAGCGACAGGCCTGAGGTCAGCGGTTGCCCGACTATACGCGCGCAGCGCGCAGGTAAGCCTCGGCCTGTTCGTGGTTGCGGATTGCCCCTGTGGCCTGTTCCTCCCTCAACTGCTCCAGCAAGCTGCCTACTATGGGCCCTGGCTCCAGTCCGAGCCAATCCATTACATCCCCGCCCGTGGCCAGGGCCGGAGGCCGCACGAGCTGCTCCGGATGGTCGAAATAGTGGCCCAGCAGCTCAGATATGAGCTCTGGGAGGACCACTCGCTGCAATGCGCTTGCCCTCGTCTCTCTTTCCGCCAGGTAATCCGCCCATGCCAGCAGGATTGGCTCGAGCACAGCATCGTTTGCCTTGCGGAAGTACCGGTAGAGCTCGCGCCGGTCCCAGGCACTGTTCTCGGCGAGCGTCCGCACCAAAGGTGCGTTGGCCACAGTCGAGCGGACCAACGCTACCTCCCGGGAGGAGAACCTGAGTCTCAACAGCACGTTCGCAGCCTCATCTCCCGCCCCGCGGACTGGCTGCCCGGCGGTGGAGCAAGGTCCCGGGTAACCGACATGGTGCAGCAGCGTAGCCAGAATGAGCATCAGTCCCCTGGTCCGGCGGTCGCAGACAAGTTGACCTAAGTAGGAGTCCAGGGCTTGGACGTAAGGGCCGAAGGAGGCTTGTTCCTCGGGCTGCAGCAGACCTCCTCTAGTGAGCCTCTCGACATGTGTGGTCGACTGCAGGGTGAAATCCAGGCAATCGGTTGAGCTCTTGTCCCCGTCTCCGTGGATATCGCAGAGGGAGCTCACCTCGGGCAGAACCGCGCCCAACAGGCCCAGATCCTGCAGACGCATTACGTGCCGCGAAACCCCCTCGGTCCCCAGAATGAGCAACAACTCCTGGCGGATACGCTCTGCTGAGGTTTCCACAAGAAGCGCCGCATCGCGTCGCATCCACGCTTCGGTCTGCGGCTCGATGAGCATGGGAAGTGTGGACTCGAGCCGAACGGCGCGGAGCAGCCGAACCGGGTCGTCCCGAAACGCATGCTCCGATGTGGCTCGCAGCACCCCTGCCGCGAGGTCCAGGCGGCCCGCGCAGGGGTCAAGCACCGTAGGATTCTCATTGCGCATGTCTTCGAGGGCGATACCCATCGCATTGACCGTCAGGTCGCGCGAGCGCAGGTCCTCTACTATGTTTCGCCCCCGTAGCCCCGCAAAGTCAATCACGATGTCCCGGCGCGGATACAGGATGCGCGCCGCGTCCATCTCCTGGTCGAGTACGTAGAACGCACCCCCGGTCGCATTGGCAACCCTGCGTGCCGTCGAGATGGCCTGCCACTCCAGGCAGAGGTCGATGTCTTTTCCCGGTCTGCCCATCAGCCAGTCTCTGACGTGACCGCCTGCGATGTAGGCCCGGATCGGCCCCGCCTGCACAAGGTCAAGCACTGCCCGCATTTCTTCATCCTGGACAAGGGCAAGTTCAGCCATCCGCACTTCTCCTCTGCAGTGCCAGGTGCTGCAGGGCGATGATGGTCTTGGCATCGCGAATCGTGCCGTCGCGGGCCCATCTGAGGGCGGTTTCGAAGGGTACCTGGTGCACGCGAATGTCCTCGCCCTCGTCGACGCCTCCCCCTGAACCGGCGCGATCACCTGCGGCGATGCGTCCGATGTACAAATGGATGCGTTCGGTGCAGGCGCCAGGGCTGACGTAGAAGAGGCCCACCGGCTCGAGCTTCTCAACCTCGTACCCTGCCTCCTCAACCAGCTCGGTGCGGGCCACTTCCTCCGGGCTACGAGAGAGATCCACTGTGCCTGCGACTACCTCGAGCAACCTGCCGGCTGGCATCTCGCGAAGGAACGCCGGAAAGCGGAACTGCTCCACGAGCACCACCGTGTCGTATCGTGGGTCGTGCAAGAGCACGGCAACCGAATCGCCGCGCTCGAACACCAGCCTCTCCACAGGTTGGGTCATTTCACCGTCAAAGCGTTCAAACCGCAGCACGGCGCGGTCGAACTGAAAGAACCCGTCATACTCGCGACTGGACGACAGGACCTCGACCCGCATTTTCCCTCCACGAATCAGAAACCCGGTCCTGGGCAAAGACCGGGTCTCGGCTCTTCGTCTCGCAGCCCGACGCGTGTCAGGGCAGAAAGGTCTTCGCAGCCTTCAGGCCAGCCTGGAATGCCTTGAGGTTGGGCTCGAGGCTGCCTCCGGGAACGCGAGCCCTGAGGGCGCTTTCGAGTGCAATCTCAGATACCACCCCGGTCAGGCCTACGATGACGCCAAGGGCAACGATGTTTGCGCTGACAGTGCGTCCGGTCACCTCTTCGCACAGTCGCGTGATTGCCACAGCAGACAGAGTACGCGGTGGGAAGTGCTGGACGTGGGTCGAGTCGACCACCAGGAGTCCGTCGTCTTTGAGTCGAGACGCATAGCGGTCACATGCTCCTTGATTCATCGCCAGCAGAAGGTCAGAGCGGATCAGCTTGGGATAGTCCAACTCTCGATCGCCGATCAGAACCTCTGACTGGGTCAGGCCTCCGCGCGCTTCCGGGCCGTGTGAGGTCGATTGAGCCACATACCTCCCATCGTAAGTCGCGGCGGCATCGGCCAGAATCACAGCAGCCAGCACGATGCCCTGACCTCCCTCCCCCGCCATCTCGATGCCAAACGGGAAGATCACTGGGCAATATCCTGGGGCTGGCCCTGCATCCTCTCCAGATAGAGGGCCTGTTCACAGTTCAGGTCAGCGAGGCGGTCGGCAGCAGTCTCGAAGCCGACGCGAGCTTCGTCGATGGAGAGGAACGAGCCTGACAGGTCGGACTGTCCACGAGTCTCCTCACCGCGCCATTCACGATGGAATCCCCCGGTGATCATCACTGCGATGATGGCAATGACGCTGCCATAAAGGCGCTCCGCTCCGTCAAGGAAGAACAGGGAAAGGAAAGCAG
The DNA here is from genome assembly GCA_002327925.1 of Anaerolineales bacterium UBA2200. Lineage (GTDB taxonomy): Bacteria > Chloroflexota > Anaerolineae > UBA2200 > UBA2200 > UBA2200. Next base: position 16,554 of record DCVA01000036.1, on the reverse strand, counting down.
CCCCAGCGGCAAGTATCCCGGACAGGTAGGTGCGATTCTGCGAAGGGGCGATGACCTTCTGCAAGCCAAGCCTGCCTCGCCAGTAAGCCGTGGTGGTCGCATCCACGTCGGCCTGCTTCAGTTGCGCTTCCTCCTCCGCCTCGGCAATCTCCAGGGAAAGGTCATCCAGTCTCTGACGGGCCTCGGTCTGGGTGATGTTGGGTCTGGTCAGTGCCACTGCCGCGACCGGCGAACCTTGCGCTGGCGGTCCGTCACGCACCGCAAAGCAACCACCGCAAGACGTGCATTTCACAAAGCGGCGCGCGCTCTCGAAAATCATTGGGCTCTGGCATTGAGGACACGGCACAGTCAGCTCTGTCATGGATGCCACCTCGTGATTACCGCGATTTCCACTCCTGCGACAGCGCGTCAGCGCGCCTGGCGGAACTATTGTAACATAGCTGAGTCAGGACCGCAATCGCAAACAACCGGGTGGAGGAGCAAACGAGCCGGGAGCAGCCAGGTCACCCGGCCTGCCCGGCCTGGCGAGTGCCGCCCCTCTGGAGGGCGGTGCTCGTGGCCCGCAGCACTTCGTCGAACGACAGACCCGTCAGGCAGCGTCGTGCTCCACAGGATCGCCGCTGCCCCGCAGTGCAGGGGGAGCACTCGAGGGATGCCTTGAGGATGGTCACATCGGATCCTCGTGGCGCCCAGACTGCCGGATCCGTGGGACCGAACAAGACCACGCTGGGCATTCGCAGAGCCGCCGCCAGATGCGACACCCCCGAGTCGTTGCCCACAAAGGCCTGGCATCGCTCCATCAGTGCGGCAAGCAAGGGTAGCCCCGGCTCATTGATGTGCAGCACGGGAGCGCTTCGCATACCCTTGATGACAGCGTCTACTGCTTCGTGGTCTGCAGGACCGCCGATTAGCAGCACCTGCGCCCGCCTGTTCCGCTGCAGGTGGTCTGCCAGGCGAGCAAAGCGTTCGGCCGGCCAGTTCTTGCCGGTGCTACCGCTCCCGGGGTGAATCGCAATAATCTCTCGCCTCATTGCTGCTCGCGCGCTCAGCCAACTGGCGGCTGCCTCTCTGTCGCACGCCAGGAGGTTGATTTCTGGCGCCTGTCGCGTCGTGGGTACTCCGAGACGCAGCAAGGGTGTGTGCAGGTAATCGCTCATGTGCTCCGTCAGCCAGTCCGTGGGCCGTGCATCGAGGTCGAGAATCCGCCCCCGACTGGCTCGTGCCAGATTGAGGGCCAGAACCTGTCCTGGACCCGATGCATAGTTCACAATGAGGTCGAAGCGTGAGAGATACTCGGTCAGAGTGGCGGGCAGCGGCGAGTCGCGCAAGAATAATGCTCCCAGATCCCTGCGGTCGAATGACTCGGCGCCCGTGATGACAGAACGACCGACCAGCCACTCGGTCATCGCCAGATTCCCGAGCAGCTCAATCTCCTGCGCTCCACACGCGCTGATGAGCGCCTGCAGCGCTGGCAACGTCAGCAGCACATCGCCCAGCGCTCCAGGCCTGACCACCAATACTCGCCGTGGTACCATCGGCTGCGTTCGCCTCCTGGCTTTCAGTCCCCTTGACCTGGCACTACCCTCAGGCTATACTGGGAGAGGATGCCATCAAGCGTGCATTCTACTCCAGATGTTGTCCATGTGCGATTCAGCCCACGGAGAGTGGCGCGGGCGGCGCAGAGCTTGTACAGGGAGAACGGACCACCTTTGATCGATGATGAACACCTGAAGACAGAGACTACGCAGACTGTGGACGCGGAGACCAGCTCTCCGCCCGTGCCGCCAGCATCATCCTCCGTCATGCCCTGGTCACGCCGAGAGGTGCTCCTGGTGGCAGTGACCGGCCTTCTCTCCTTGCTGGGTTTCTCGATTGCCATCGGCTTTCTGTTGGGGCTGGTGGAGAGCTGGATCGGCCGCGACCTGCCCGGGCAACTGACCGGCGCTATCACCATCCTGGGCGAGCTGGGCCTGCTGCTCCCTGTCTGGTGGTTTGGCCTGCGCAGGCACGGCCTTGGCTGGAGCAGTGTGGGCCTGCGGACCTTTGACGTCCTGCGGGGTGTCAGCCTGGGGTGTTTCGCCTGGACGGTGGCCATGGCGGGCACGGTGATGTGGAGTTTGCTGCTTAGTCTCTTCGGTCTTCGTACCCAGCCGAACATGCTCCCTCTGTTTGGCGGCGGGCTCGGGGGCCTGCTCTCTGCCCTGGTGGCAGGGGGGCTGGTTGGGCCTTTTGCCGAAGAAGTGTTCTTTCGCGGCTATCTCTTCGCCGGGCTGCGCCAGCACTATGGACTGAAGTGGGCCTTACTGGTCAGTGGCCTGTTCTTCGCTGCGATCCACGTCCTGCCAACTTCCCTTCCGCCCATCTTCTTGCTCGGCGTGCTCTTCGCCGGTCTTTACCACCTAACTGGCTCTTTATGGCCGGCGGTGGGGGTGCACGCATTCATCAACAGCATTTCGTTCCTGCTGCTCTATGTGGCCGAGCTCGGCGCGGCCTAGTCTGTTCACCAGATCGTCGCCATTGGGCGACAGGAACCAGTCCTCGACTGGCGGCGTCTAACCACTGGGGTCCAGTGTCCACACCGCGTCTCTCAACTCAGAAGCCGATACTTGTCATGGCGTTGGTTCTGCTCGCCACCGCCTTGGTGGCTGGCTATTTGTGGCTGTTACGTGGTCTTCCCAGCCCGAGCGGTGTGGCTTCGGCCAGACTCGCGCCAAGCACGGTCATCTACGACCGCCAGGGACGCGTGCTGTACGAAATTCTGGACCCGAACGTGGGGCGGCACCAGCCGGTCGCACTGGACGCCATACCTCTATGGCTGCGCCAGGCCACCGTATCCACTGAAGATGCCACCTTCTTCACGAATCCTGGAGTGGACCTCCGGGCAATCCTGAGGGCGATCTGGATCAACCTTCAGGGTGGCGAGGTTCTTTCGGGTGGCAGCACGATCACCCAGCAGGTTGCCCGCAACCTCTTGCTCTCCCCCACGGAGCGGGCCCCGCGCACGTTGCGGAGGAAACTGCGCGAGGCGATCCTGGCTTACAGGCTTGCTCGCACGCTCAGCAAGGACGAGATCCTGGAGCTGTACCTGAATCAAACTTACTACGGAAACCTGGCCTATGGTGTGGGGGCGGCGGCCCGGTCCTATTTCGGCAAGTCGGTGGTCGACCTGGATCTCTCCGAATGTGCGCTCTTGGCCGGACTCCCACAGGCTCCCGCTGTATACGATCCGCTTGTCAACCCGGACGCTGCGCGAGCCCGTCAGTCGGTAGTTCTTGGGCTCATGGTGCGCCAGGGCCTCCTGAGTGACGCTGAAGCCGAACGAGCGGCGAATGAGCCACTCCACTTTGCGGCGTTGTCCTTCCCTATCCGGGCGCCCCACTTTGTCATGTACGTCTGGGAGCAGATACGGCAGCAATTCGGGGAAGAGCTGATCTACACGCGCGGTCTTCGCGTGTACACTACCCTCGACGTGGACCTGCTGGATCGGGCGCAGGATATCGTGGACTACCACCTGACGCAGCTCTCTTTGCCATCCATCGATGAACCGGCCCACAACGTGTCCGATGCTGCCGTAGTGGCCATCGATCCACGATCTGGCGAGATACTGGCCATGCTTGGCAGCGCCGACTACTTCGATGCACGCATCGACGGGGCTGTGAACGTCGCGCTGATGCCCCGTCAGCCCGGCTCCGCCATCAAGCCAGTGACCTACGCTGCGGCTTTCTCCCTTAACCCTGATTGGACGCCGGCAACGATGCTGCTCGACGTCTTCACCACCTTTACGACGCGCGATGGTGAGACCTACGTTCCCGTGAACTATGACCGCATCTATCGTGGACCCGTGCTGCTGCGTCAGGCACTGGCCCAATCTCTCAACATGGTCGCGGTCAAGGTCCTCGATCACATCGGGGTGCCAGCGCTGGTCACTCAGGCACGTCAAATGGGCATCAACTCGCTGGAGAATCCGCAACGCTACGGCCTGGCCCTGACGCTGGGCGGAGGCGAAGTTCGGCTCCTTGAGTTGACCGCGGCTTACGCAGCCTTCGCCTCAGGGGGCCTGCGGGTCGATCCCGTCGCAATTCGGCGGATAGAGGACGCTTCAGGAGCTCTGGTCTGGGAGAACGCCGCCCCGGCGCCTCAACGAGTGCTGGATGAGCGCATCGCATTTTGGATCACGGATATCCTCTCCGACAACGCGGCACGTCTGCCGGCATTCGGCGAAGAGAGCATCCTGACGCTGACTCGCCCTGCCGCCGCCAAGACCGGAACCACGACAGACTGGCGCGACAACTGGACGGTCGGCTACACACCGCAGCTCGTTGTGGGAGTATGGGCCGGCAACGCCGACAACACGCCCATGGTTGACGTGTCGGGGATCACGGGGGCAGCGCCCATCTGGCATGACATGATGGAGGAAGCACTCAAATCGCAGCCCATGGCCGACTTTGTCGCCCCGCATGGCATGGCGAAGATGGAAGTCTGCGCTGTGTCGGGTCTGCTTCCCGGGACGTGGTGCCCGAGACGGCAGGAATGGTTCATCTCTGGCCAGGGACCAGAAGCCATCTGCACGATGCATCGGCTGGTTCCTGTCGACCGACGCACCGGCGACCTCGCCCTGGCTGATACGCCCGAGGAGCATTTGAGCTGGCAGGTTGCGGTCTTTCTGCCGGAGGAGGCCGCTGATTGGGCCAGCGACCAGCTGCGCGAGGTCGGCGCGAGGTACTTCATCGACGCTCGGGAACATACGGGGGGCAGCTCAGCCGTATCTGCCCCGGGGGTCACCATCAACCGCCCCTATGCCGGAGCGACGTACCGGTTGAACCACACTGTCCCGTTGGACTCCCAGCGCATCGAAATCCTCGCCGCCGCGACGGGTGACGTGGCACTGGTGCGGTTCTATGTCGATGACGCATTGCTGGTTGAGCTTCCCGCGCCGCCTTACTCGACTCTGTGGCAGCTTCAGGCGGGACACCATTCATTCCTGGCGGTTATGTTCGATCGCTCCGGCCAGGCCTATACGAGTCAGTCGGTAAGCATCTCGGTCGTTCAATAGGCCTCGGTGCCTGGCCTAGACCCTGGATTTCCCTCGACCTGTCTCGATTCGCTTCCACGCCGTGATCACTGCCACCACGACGATGACGGCAAGAATCGCCTCGGGCACAGCTGCGGCGATGCCATAGCCCACCGCCGCCTCTGACGTCAGGTATCCTCGCAGCACGGCCACGCCTAGGACGAGGATCGTGTTCGTGAGTGTACCCACCACGGCGGCCACGATCAGCGCAGCGTATTCGCTCACCCTCCGAAAGGTCGCGTAGGCCAGGTAGGCAGTGATCCCAATGAAGAGGCGCGGCAGGATGGAGACAAGTGGGTCCTTGAAGATCGGCGACCCCACCTGAAGGAAGCTGAAGATGCCGAACAGCGCACCGAGGATGACGCCAACCACAGGTCCTTCGAGGATGCCACCGATGATCACCGGAAGATGCATGATTGTGGCATCGCCCAGCGGCGTCGGGACGGCAACGAAGCCGAGCCGGGTTGCCCCAAGCAAGATAACGATGGCTCCCAGGATCCCGGCCACAACGATCGTGCGTTCGCCAAAAGTGCGATGAGTCACCAGATCCCCCTTTCGTCGCCCCAGCGGGGCATTTTGCGAGTTGAATTCAGCGTACCACCCCAGGACCCAGCTAGAACAGGAAACGATTGCGTGCAGCGATCAGGAGAACGACCAGAACCAGATTGATGCCGATAGCGCGATAGTCTGCGCGTCCCAGGTGCAGCTCGATCAGATTCGTGCGGTTCTTGCCCCCGACGTAACACCGTGCCTGCATCGCCAGTATCAGATCCTCAGCCCGGCGGAAGGCATCCATGAACAACGGCACCACCAATACAGCGAGCTGGCGGGCAGCCTGCAGGAAATGGAATGGCCCCTTCGAGACGGTCTCTGCCCCGCGCGATGCCTGCGCCTTGACGATCATCTCGAGCTGCTCGGCAAGGATCGGCACAAAGCGCAGCGCGATCGTACCCACCAGGGAGAGCTCGTGAGCCGGGACTCCCAGGCGACCGAGGGGCCTCAGCAGGCTCTCCATCCCGTGGGTGAGTTCGGTGGTCGTCGTGGTGTTGGTGAGGAGGCTGGCCAGGAGCAGGAGCTGAAGGAAGCGCAAGATCGATATGATCACCAGTTGAACGCTACCCGTAGTCACGTGGATGATGCCCCACTGCCATAGCACGATGTTGGGCATGTTCGGGCCGATGAACTGGTTGCCGTAGAACAGCAGCTGCATGGCTGCCAGGAAGGCGATGAAGGGCAACACGGGCTTTACCCCGCCCAGGATGTAGCCAAGGGGCACTCTGGCCAGCTGGACATACAGCACACTGATCGCCAACAGGATGATGTTGGCGGTATAGGACATGTTCAGAGTGATGGCGGCAGCGATTAGAACCAGCACCACCATCTTGGTGCGCGGGTCGAGCCTGTGCACCATCGAACTTCCCGGCAAGTACTGGCCGATGGTCACGTGCCTCAGGTACTCAAAATCCTCCACACCTGCTCCTCTGCCTCGGCGACATCCGTGCACCGCGGGTCCACGTCCAGCTCGCGGTCCTTCAGGCCGACCAGTATTTCGGTAATCTGCGGCACATTCAACCCGAATGCCTGAAGCTCTCCTGGACGGGAGAATACGTCTCGCACTGTGCCCTCCATCACGCTCCGTCCCCCGTCCAGCACGCAGACTCGGTCGACCAGAGCGGCGAGATCCTCCATGTTCGAGGAGATAAAGACGATGGTCAGCCCATCGTCTTCCTTCCATCGCCGGATCAGCGACAGCAACTCCCGGCGGCCGCGTGGATCCAGCCCGGAAGTTGACTCGTCCAGAACCAGCACTTCGGGCTTGAGCGCGAGCACCCCTGCGATGGCTGCCTTGCGCATCTCTCCCCCGCTCAGGGAGAACGTGAATCGATCCTTGAACTCGCTAAAGGGCAGGCCGACAGAGTCCATCGCCCATCTCACACGTTCACGCGCCTCTTCCAGCGTCAGCCCCATCTTCAGGGGGCCAAACGCGACGTCGTCTCCCACCAGGCGTTCAAACAGCTGAGCCTCAGGGTACTGGAACACCAGGCCCACCTTCTGGCGGATCAGCCGTACGTCGACCGAGCGATCAGCCATATCCTGCCCCAGGATCTCGACCTGGCCTGGCTTCTCCGGCCGCAGCAGTCCGTTAAAGTGCTGCACGGTGGTCGATTTGCCCGAACCGGAGCGGCCGATGATGCCTAGGGCCTCACCTCGATCCACCGAGAGACTGACTCCGCGGAGGCCAGGGACCTGCAGCGGAGTCCCTTTGAGATAGGTGTGCTCCAGGTTCGTGAGCCTGATCAGCGTCTGGGGGGGGGGCGACGGACCCCTTTCTGCGCTCGAGCAGACACGGTCCTGGATCGAGAGGTCTGTCTCACTCATTCTCGGGCGTTCCCGCGCAGAGCGAATTCGGTGATCGTGTCGACAGCCTCAGCAACGCTGAGCAGGTCTCCCGGAAAAGCTTCAAGTCGCCCGTGCAGACGGTTCGCCAGATCCGTGGGTTGCGGCACGTCGAGCTGAAGCTCGCGCAATCGCTCCGCCTGGGCAAAGATCTTTCGCGGGCTGCCATCCATCACAATGCGCGACTTTTCCATCACCAGCACACGGTTTCCCGCCACAGCTTCATGCATAAAGTGCGTGATCGAGACAACCGTGATGCCGTCCTGATTCAGTCTGCGCACGGCGCCCAGCACCTGCTCGCGGCCTAGCGGGTCCAGGTAGGCAGTCGCTTCGTCTAACACCAGGACCTTCGGCCGCATGGCAATCACGCCTGCAATGGCCACCCGCTGCTTCTGTCCCGCTGAGAGCAGGTGCGGTGGCCTGAGACGCTCTTCCGTCAGACCGACCACTTCCAGTGCCCTGTCAACCCGCTCCCGGATTTCCTCGCGGGGAAACCCTAGATTTTCAGGGCCGAAGGCGACGTCCTCCTCTACCACCGTTGCCACGATCTGATTGTCCGGAACCTGGAAGACCATGCCAACGGTAGAGCGAATGGCCAGGGTCTGAGCTGGGTCACGCGTGTTGTTCTGCTCGACCCAGACATCGCCTGTCGTTGGCTGGAGCAGGGCATTCAGATGCTTGGCCAGAGTGGATTTGCCTGAGCCGTTGTGACCGACGATCACCACATAGTCGCCGGGGTAGATGTCCAGGTTGATATCCTGCAGTGCCAGAATGGCGTCGACGGACTCGGGGCTATAAGCGAAGGTGACTCCCTGCACTCGGATGATCGGGTCCGCCATGGTTTCTCCTGATGAGGCCAGCAACCACACGGCGAATCCTTGACGGCATGGCCAAAAGAAACTAGAATATCTCGTGGTCAGTCGCAGTCCGGGGCCTTGCCTCAGCGAAGCTATGCTATCATAGTTCCGGGGATTTGGCAAGCATTTGCGGCAACAATCACCTGGCTGCCTGCTCTCCCGTTGCCCTGCAAACGTCATCCAGCAGCCTGGTTCAGGAGGGATCATGTTACTCTGCGTCAACGTGGGGAACAGCAACATCGTCTTCGGCCTGTCCGACGGGCAAGATTGGCTAGCTCACTGGCGCGTGCGGACCATCCGCAACCAGATGCCTGACGAGTACGCTGTGCTGCTCAAGTCTCTGCTGCGTGATGGCGGCTTCGAGCTCGGCTCCGTGGATCGCATCGTGCTGGCCAGCGTCGTGCCTCCCCTGACCACCATCTTCAACGAGGTCTTTAAGAGTTATGTAGACGTCAATCTGTTGCAGGTGGGCCCCGACGTCCACACGGGTTTGCAGATAAGGATTGACAATCCCCACGAGCTGGGAGCGGACCTGCTGGCCGACGCCGTGGCCGCCTATCACCGTTGTCGCGGAGCCTGCATCGTGGTCGACTTTGGCACGGCGACCACCTTCAGCGCTGTCGGCGCAGGGGGCGACTTTCGAGGGGTTGCTATCGCGGTCGGGCTGGGGGTCGCCGCCGAGGCATTGTCGAGCGCAACCTCACAACTCCCGCGGGTTGGACTCACTCCCCCACCGCGGGCCATTGGCACAAACACGATCCACTCGATGCAATCCGGTCTCATCCTGGGTCACATCGGTCTGGTTGAAGGCCTGTTGCGCAGGATGAAGACAGAGCTGGGAGGCGAAGTACATGTCGTCGCGACGGGCGGCTACAGCCGCGTCCTGGCGCCCTTGACTCCAGAGATCAACGCCCTCGATCCGTGGCTCACTCTCGATGGTCTGCGCATCATCCACCAGCTCAATCCGGTCTAGGGGGAACTGCCTGCTGTTCTGCGGCGTCTAATCTCCAGCGTCGATTGTACCCAGCGAGGGAGGTGTCACCATGCCAACCAGTCGAGTCAGCCCCAGGGCTCTCTTGGCCCTGCTGTTCGTCTTGCTTGCGACCTCGTGCAACACACAGCCAACGCCGGCGCTGACACCTGCACCGACTATTACCCCGATGCCCGCACAACCGCCCGTCGTTGTCACACGTGCCCCACAGCGTGGTCAGGAGCAGGGGGTGCGTTCCCCTGTTCAGATCACATTCGACCAGCCGATGGACCGGCATGCGGTTGAAGCGGCCTTTGCTGTATCGCCTCCCGTTGAAGGGACGTTTAGCTGGGAGGGGAATCGTCTCTCCTTTGCGCCCTCAGGAGATGGCTTTGCCCGTGCCACGCGCTACCGGGTCTCGCTAGGCCAGGAGGCCAAGAGCGTGTCTGGCCTTCCACTGATGGACAACTATGTGTTCGATTTCAAGACACTGGGCTATCTGGAAGTGCTCAGCGTGCAGCCCGCCCCGGGCACCCTCGACGCGCCGATCGATGCCCTCATCACCGTTATGTTCAATCGTGCCGTGGTGCCGCTCACGGATATCGAGGGCCAGACGGGCCTGGCACTGCGCCAGCCCCTGCGTTTCTCCCCTCCGGTACAGGGCACAGGAGCGTGGCTCAACACTTCGACCTTTGTCTTTCGCCCATCGTCGCCGCTCCTGCCTGGCACAGTCCACAACATCACCGTCGATCCTGACCAGATCACCGCTGTGAGTGAGGTGATTCTGCCAGAACCGTACGAGTGGAGCTTTACCACCGAGCTTCCTCAGGTAGTGCGGGTCACGACCAGCGACCCGGACGCCTCTATCGGCCCGTCCCCTGCGATCAGCGTCACCTTCAACATGGTGATGGATTCGGCCTCACTCAAGCGCCTCGTAACCCTTGAGCTCGCGGACCGCGAAGGTGCAGTGCCCTGCCTGTACCGGGTCGACGGCCGCACTGTCGTACTCGAGCCGGCAACTCCCTTGCTTCTCGGAACCGAGTACGTGGTTCGGGTGGGTCAAGGCGTCAGGGCAGCGGCAGGTGGTCTGGGGACGAGTAGCGCCTTCATCTGGAGATTCCGGACTGTGGATCTGCCGAGAGTCGTCTCGACCAGCCCCGGCGATGGCTCAGTGACCGCAGAGCCCTACACCACCATAGAGATCAACTTTGGCAGCCCGATGAACAGGGAATCGGTAGTCAGCAATCTGGTGATTGAACCCCGTCCCGCCGAGACAGACACCTACTGGTGGGATTCCGACACCCGGCTGACGGTCAGTTTCGGCTCCAGGCCATCGAGCACCTACTCGTTCGAGGTTGGCGCAGCAGCCACGGGCCGCTACGGCCATCGCCTGGGGCGCGCCACTCGAGTGACGTTCACCACACGTGCCCTGGACCCGTCTGCCTGGTCCAGGCTAGACCGGGTCGGCACATACAATGCCTACACGAGCACCGTAGTGGCCGTGCAGCACGTCAACGTGGCCGAGCTCAGTCTGCGGCTCTACCGCCTGCAACGCGCCGAGTTCCTATTGCTCAATGGTGAGGAGTGGTGGGAACGCTGGCAGGACTGCAGGCCCGCAGTTGGCGGTCTGGTGAGGAGCTGGGTAGCGTCGCTGCCGAATGTGCTCAACCAAACGGCCACCACTCGCCTGCCCTTGGCGGAGGATGGCGCCAGCCCCCTGAGCCCCGGCTTCTACTACCTGGAGATGACTGCCCCGAGTGTCAAGAACGCGATGAGGCACCTCCTCGTGGTGACTCACGCAGCCGTGACGCTCAAGACCACCACCACCGAGGCCCTTGTCTGGGTGACCGACCTCCAGAGTGGGCGCCCCCTGCCGGGTATCGATGTCGTGCTTTTCGGTCCTCAGGCTCAGGTTCTGGCTTTGGGGAAGGCAGACAATGATGGTGTCTTCTTCTCGCCCCTGCAGAACACGGCCGAGATGAATCCGTGGTCGCAGGTGATGGCCTTCGCGGGCACGATGGAAGCTTCTGCTTTTGCCTCGACGGAGTTGGCAGAGGGCATCTGGCCCTGGCAGTTCGGCCTGCCCTATGATTCGGGGATCGAGCCCTACCGAACCCACGTGTACACGGACCGTGCCATCTACCGGCCGGGGCAGGTTGTGTACTTCAAGGTCGTCGTTCGCGCCGATGACGACGGGCGATACAACCTTCCCTCGGATCAGCGCTCCGTTGAGGTGATCGTCAACGACAACCAGGGCCGAGAGCTATACCGAACGGCTCTGCCGCTTAACGAAATGGGCACGGCTTCAGGCCAACTAGAGCTCGGAGCAGAGGCCAGCCTGGGCGACTACTCGCTCACAATCGAACTGGCAGGCAGGGCATACGGCAGCGGTTTCCAGGTGGCCGAATACCGCAAGCCCGAGTACGTTGTTTCGGTCAGCACGGACCAACCGGAGTACACACAGGGCGACAGCGCGACCGTCACGGTGGATGCCAGCTACTACTTTGGCGGCCCTGTGGCCAACGCGGCGGTTACCTGGCGCGTGATGAGCCAGGACTATTACTTCATCTGGTCGGGGGACGAGTATTACGACTTTGCGGACATGGACTGGCAATCGCGCGGCAAGGAAACGATCTACGGCTCTGTGGTGACCAGCGGGCAGGGCCTGACCGATAGCAGCGGAAGATTCGCCGTGAAGGTTCCGGTCAACATCGCCGCATTCAGGAACAGTCAGATCTGGACGCTGGAAGCGACAATCGTCGATCCGACCAATCAGGAGGTCAGCTCTCGTACCAGCGTCATCATCCATAAGGGCTTGTTCTATGTGGGGTTGCGGCCGGACGAGTACATCGGCACTGCCGGCGGCCAGACCAAGCTGCACGTAGTCACCGTCGATGCCAAAGGCACTCTCGTGCCTGGCGTCCCCGTGACCGTGATTTTGCTGGCGCAGAACTGGTACAATGTGCAGGTAGAGGCGAGAGAGGGTGGCTTCTATTGGGAGTGGCAGCTGCAGGAAACGCCTGTGGCGACCACCACGGTCACTACCGCGGACGACGGCAGGTCTCTCGCCCTACTCACGCCCGAGAAGGGTGGCTCCTATCGTGTGCGCGCTTACGCCCGGGATTCTCGTGAGAACGAAGTGCGCACCTCGACCTACATCTGGGTGAGCAGCCGCGAATACGTCCCCTGGCGCCAGGAGAACAACGACCGCATCGAGCTCGTCCTCGATAAGAAGAGCTACTCCCCGGGAGACACAGCCAGGCTCCTGATTCCTTCGCCATTCCAGGGAGTGGTGTCCGCTCTACTGACCATCGAGCGCGGGCACATCATGGATCATCGCCTGCTAACCCTGACCAGCAACAGCCAGCAAATCGAACTGCCGCTCCTGTCCGAGTTCACGCCCAACGTGTTTGTGTCGGTGGTGCTGATGAAGGGCAGCGACAGCACCAACCCAATCCCGAGCTACCGCGTCGGCTACGCAAACATCCCTGTATCCAGCGAGGAGAAGGTTCTCAGCATCCGCATTACCCCCGACAGGGCGACCGCCTATCGTCCGGGGGACTCGGCAGCCTTCCTGGTCCAGGTGACCGACTGGGCAGGCAAGCCGGTCGAGGCGGAGTTGTCATTGCAGCTCGTGGACGCGGCAGTTCTGGCTCTCGCAGACAGTACTCAGGGTAGCCTTCTGGACAGCTTCTACCGGACACGTAGTCTGGGGGTGCGCACCGGGTCGTCCATGTCCGCGTCCGTCGACCGACAACTGGAGGAGACTCGCCCACCCACAGGCAAGGGGGGCAGCGGGCGCACAAGCACTGGTGAGGATGTAGTGCGTAAGAACTTGCTCGACACTGCCTACTGGAACGCCCACGTTCGAACGGACGGCCAGGGGCAGGCCCGTGTCACAGTCGAGTTGCCTGACAATCTCACTACATGGCGCGTCACAGCGAAGGCTGAGACCGCCTTGACCCTTGTGGGTGAGGCGAGCGCGGACATCGTGACCAACAAGGACCTGATGGTTCGCTCGGTAGCGCCGCGCTTTTTCGTTCTCGGAGACCAGGCGCAGCTCGGCGCCGTGATACACAACTCCACTCCGTCACCGCTCAGTGTGCGTGTGTCTCTGGGCTGTGCTGCTCTGGAGATACAGCATGCGGAACAGGAGGTCCAGGTCCCGGCGCACGGATCTGCGTCTGTGATGTGGCCGGTCCGAGTAATTGCCGCCGGCAGAGCCGTTATCACATGGCTGGCGAGTTCGCCCGGGCTCAGCGACGGGCTCGAGTTGACGCTTCCCGTGTATCACTACAGCGCTCCGGAAGTCGTCGCCACGGCCGGCCAGGTGCCGTCCGGTGAGGCAAGGATCGAAACTGTCCTGCTGCCCTCACTGCTCGACAGCAGTCAGGGCGAACTCACGGTGCAGCTCGATCCGTCCCTGGCAGCGAGCATGCGCGAGGGCCTCACATATCTGGAGACTTACCCATACGACTGCATTGAACAGACCATCAGCCGTTTCCTGCCAAACGTGCAAACGTACCGCGCGCTCAAACAGCTTGACATCACGAACAGCGAGTTGGAGGCGAAACTGCCTCAGTATGTTGCACTCGGGCTCCAGCGCCTCTACGCCCTTCAGCACTATGACGGCGGATGGGGCTGGTGGCTGGCGGATGAGTCTCAGCCCTTCCTGAGTGCCTACGCCCTCCTGGGCATGCACGAAGCGAAGGCAGCCGGGTTCGCCGTCGATGCCGGTGTGCTTGCGCGTGCTAGTAGCTACCTGAAGGGGGCGTTGGACTCGGACGAACTCACCATTCGTTACTCTGCCAACGCTCGCTCCTTCGTCCTCTACGTCCTTGCGCACACAGGCGGGGGGGATCTCGGACGTACCGTTGCCCTGTATGAACAGCGCGATGCCTTGAGCGTGTACGGCAAGGCTTTCCTGCTGATGTCGCTTCGCGCGCTGCAGCCGGACGAAATGTCGCGCGTCAACACCCTGGCGAGCGAACTGACCAGTGACGCCATCCTCAGTGCGACCGGGGCGCACTGGGAGGAGCTGGAGACGGACTACTGGACCATGAACACGGATACCCGCACCACCGCCATCGTTCTCGCGGCGCTCGTGAGGGCCGACTCATCAAACCCGCTCCTGCCCAACGTGGTTCGATGGCTTATGACAGCTCGGAGGCAAGCTCACTGGGAGAGCACCCAGGAGACGGCCTGGTCCGTGATGGCTCTTACCGAGTTCATGGTAGCCACCCGAGAGCTCGAGGCCGACTATGACTACCGTGTGGCACTCAATACTGACCTGTTGCTTGAGGGAGTGGTCACGGCTCAGGATGTCGGCACTACTCGCAGGCTGGCAATCGCCGTGGCGGACCTGCTCCGCGATCAGGCCAATCGCGTGGTGCTGGATCGGACCCTTGCCCAATCGTCCAGAAGTGGCGAGGGACAGCTCTACTACTCGCTTTCCCTGCGCTACTTCCTGCCGGCAGAACAGGTTAAGGCGCTGGACCGAGGCATCGTCATCCAGCGTCAGTACAATCTGGTGGACAGGCCGGATTCGCCGATCTCGTCCGCTGCCGTGGGCGATGTGATTCGCGTCAAGCTTACCATCATTGCCCCCACGAATCTGCACTATGTTGTCGTCGAAGACCCCCTGCCGGCAGGCTGCGAGGCCCTGGACACGAGCCTGAAGACTACCAGTGGCCAGTACCAGGCCGCTGAGCTGGACCGGGAGCTCGGCGGGATGCCCTACTGGTGGTACTTTGCTCACTCTGAGCTGCGCGACGAGAAAGTGGCGCTCTTTGCCGCATACCTTCCAGCTGGTACCTACGAGTACACGTACGTCATGCGCGCCAGCCTCGCCGGTCGTTTTCTGATCATGCCCGCCACTGCCTCGGAGATGTACTTTCCCGAGGTGTTTGGACGCAGCGAAGGGGGCGTCTTCGCCATCCAGTAGTTCGTCGCTGGCCAAGCAGGCAGAGTACTTGCGGCTATGTCCAGTCTTGACACGCGCATTTGGCTGGGCTAGAATGGGAACTGGCGCCCCAGGGCGTGAGAGTGAGCCTGACTGGCCGCCATCGTGTCAGTCCGGTTACAGAGACCTTGATCTTGGGATCGAGCCCTGCCATAATGCCTTCTAGCGACCCAAAGCAGGACGAACCGGCGGCCTTCCCTGGTCTTGGAAGCAAGACGATGCGCCGCGTCATCCTCATCGTACTCCTCGTGGTAGGCACCTACCTTCTGCTGCCGAGGCTGGTTGGTGTTTCGGAGCCGATCGACGCCCTGCGGCATGCACATCCGACCTGGATACTGTTCGCCATCGTGTTGCAGGCGGTTGCAGCCGCCGCCATCGCCCTGGCCATCAATGAGGCGCTGTTGCCATTCGGACGCGGCGTCTCCTTGGTCTATGCGCTGGATGTCACGCTGGCATCCAACTTTGTCAGCATGTTCATCCCTTCAGCCGGTCTGAGTGGACTGGCTGCCCGCGCTCGCTACCTGACGGACAAAGGGGTCTGCCTCGACGCAACTCTACTCAGCTACATCGTCGAGATCGCCGGGCAGGGCATGGCGATCGTTGTTCTGGTTGCGCTGGCTTATGTTGAGTTTGCTCTTGTCGGTGAGACCGCCCCTCTGTGGGTGCTGATTTTGCTGGCGGTCAGCGTGGTAGCGGGTCTCGCCGCGCTTTCTGTGGTGCTCTCTGAATCTCAAAGCGGGGACTGGCGCCACGCCCTGATCGACGGCGTGAACAGGCTGTTGATCAGGGCGGGTCGCCGGCCGTTGGAGACATCTCATCTGTGGGAGCGCATCGACGGAGTGAGATGTGCCGTGATGGAACTCAGGGGGCCGCGGCTATGGCGCGTCATGGTCATCAATCTGGTGCGTACTGCCGCGGACATCGGGTCTCTGGCTTGCACCTTTCTGGCGTTCGGCCATCCTGTAGCACTCAGGCTGTGCACGGTCAACTACGGGGCGTCCTCTGTGCTGAGTTACCTTTCCTCAGCGCCCGGAGGGCTGCTTGTGGCCGAGGGATCTCTATCGGCGCTCTTTGCGCAGCAGGGGGTTCCGGCGTCGGTAGCAGTCGCTGCCATCCTCTCATACCGACTCTACGCTTTCTGGCTGCCCAGGGCGGCGGGACTCGTGTCGCTGATCAGACTTCAGAGACGCGCCCGGCGGCCGCTCTGGTAAGGCCCTCACAGTGGCCCAGATAGCCGGTGTTTGCGCGGTACGCTTTTCGGCGGCACTCAAGGGTCCGCGTCAAATCAAATGATAAT